>JBGSUV010000125.1:0-105887 GCA_041753315.1 Pirellulaceae bacterium
TACGTCCGTGTTCGGCAATGGCGTTACGCTCGACCAAAACGACAACAGTTGCCAGTCGCCGAGCGCACAACTTAAATTCGGAATCATCCGAAAACTCGTTACAGACGTGCTTATCGGCAACGATTGTCCGAAAAGTTTGCCCGAACCCGAATAATCCGAACGATCGTTATGCTGTGCGCCGCCAGGAGTTAAAGCTGGGTAAAGCACGGGGACATTAACGCCCCTGCCGTTTATAAATCCGCTGTCGTCCACTCCAAATCAATCAACCGCCAGGTCTTGCCAGTCGGATTTGCGTCCTGCAACAACGATGGCAGGCGGTCATGTCGAATGCTGTCATAGCAAGTCAGCTTGCCGAACCGAATCATGCTGGCCGGAATCCCGACGGCCGTGAAACCTGGATGACCGGTAGCCGGGTAGGGCCCGCCGTGGTTCATTGCCGAACTCACAGCGACCCCAGTCGGCATTTTATCGTTCATCAGCCGTCCGACCCGACGAGCCATGCGCGGCGCTAATGTTTGGTACGCCGCCTCGTCGCTGCCATCTTTGGCTGAATAGATCGAACCTGTCAAATTGCCTTCCAGCACATCGATCGTGTGGGCTAACTCTTCCACGGACTCCGCCACGACGACGAGTGATGCATTCCCAAAAGCCTCGGTCTGGAAAATGTGCGGATCGCTCAAGAACTTGTTAGCAGAGACTTTGAGCAGTGTGTTCGACACCGAGCATCGGCCAGCGACCGCCTCGCCACCGCAAAGCAGTTCGGCTCCCGCGCCCACCAGCGTTTTGATGGCAGAAGTTAAAGACTTCTGCACTGCGTTTGATAGAAGTGTGCCCGGCGTTGATTCCTGGAACTTGGCGACGACGCCCTGCACGAATTCCGCCGTTGCGCCATCGTTGAGCATGAGGACCAAACCGGGGTTGGTGCAGAATTGCCCTGTCCCCATCAGGACGCTGGTCACAAATTCGTCGACCATGCCTGAACCACGCTCGGCTAAAACACCTGGAAGAATTGCAACCGGGTTGACGCTCGACAGTTCGAGGTAAATCGGTTTGCCGGCACCGTCAGCAGCCTTTTTCAACGCCAGGCCCGCGCTGCGGCTGCCCGTATAACCGATCGCACCGATGCGCGGGTCCGCAACAAATTTCTCGCCGTCGGCGTGTGACAGTCGATAGAGCAATTGCACGGTTCCCGCGGGCATACCGGTGGTTTGGGCCGCTTCTTGTGCCAGCTCTGCCAGTCGTTTTGTGGTTCCGGGATGAGACGTATTGGCCTTTCCAATGACGGGGTTGCCTGAGCCAATCGCGGCAGCAAAATCACCGCCTGCGATACTATTAAAAGCAAAAGGAAAGTTATTGGGTCCGAACACGACCACCGGACCTATTGGCTCCAGGCAAGAACGAATATTCAATTTTGTATCGATCGTCGGCTGGCTCCACGATCCCGTGAGGGCTGCCGCAGCCGCTTGACGCAGCTGTCCGGAGGTTCGAGGAAGCTCAACATCAGCCAGTCGCGGCTTGACCGGCAGGGCTGTTTCTTGATTCGCCAGCGCGGCCAGTTCGTCGCGATTCGCATCAAGCAGATCTGCGTAGGCATTGAGAAATTCCGCCAGTTTCGCGCGGGGAAGCTCTCGCATCGCTTCTGCAGCGGTTACCGCAGCGTCCAAGACCCGTTCGCAGTCTTCCCAGCTACTAATGGGATACTGGGCAGGGAGCTCAGCGACTGTTGCTGGATTGGACGCGTGAAAGTAGTCCGTCGCTTCAGCTGATTGCCATCGCCCGGCTACAAGGATCGCTTCAGGCTTCTCGGCAGTAGTCGACATCGTTGGATTCCTCTTTGTGACAGTCGTATCGGGATAAGGTGTTTTCGCCTGCTTGCAAACTAATCCAGTTACAAACAGCTCACTCGCGCTGACGGCGGCTCGCAAACACGAACCACCGCACGCTCGATCGCAGCTAATTGGAGCACCTGCTGTGCTCATGAGCGATCGGCCACCACGAATGAGAACCAGATTGTACCCCAAAACTCGCCGAATTCGAGGCGAAATGGGCACGCGGAGCCAGCTAACTATTGCGTCGAAGAAACAAGCGCTGGACACGGTCCAACAGATTCCATTCAACGACCATCAGTACGACTGGAGCGATGAAGAAAAACATCTGTCCAATGCGGGCGGCGATGTCCTCGCTTTGCACTTTCGGGAGGGCTGCGTAAATCGTCAGACACAAGAATGCATTGACGAGCAGCATGCCTCCGCTCAAGGCAATGACGAAAACAGCGTATAGGCAGCCCGAAAGAGCGCCCACTGCAGGATGCTCTTCAGTAGAAGCCAATTGTGTTTCTTTCGATTCAAAGCTCATGCTTAGGTCCGAATTGCTTTCCTGCACATTGTAGAACGATTGTCTCAACGTTTCCAAAGCGATTGGGGACAATCGCTCGACACTCCCATTGTAGAACGATTCTCAGAATCGTTTCCAAAACAATTGGGGACAATTGTTCTACATTGCCATGAACGACTCACCCCACCATTGGAAATACGGCCGCGTAGAACAGCGTGATCAAAAATGAACTCGCGCTCAAGAGCGCCAACAAGATGGTCCAGCTCCGCAGCGTTTCACCTTCTGTCAGCACCCCCATTCGCGCAAACACCCAAAAGCCCGAATCGTTCATCCAACTTCCCATCAACGATCCGGCTCCCAAAGCTGGTACAAAATAGGCGGGATGAAACCCTAATTCACCAGAGGCGGCGAGGGGCAAGGCGATCGAAGCAATCAACGATGACGAAATAATCATCGCAACCGTGCTCGACCCCTGTGCGATCTTTAAGATCGCTGCCAGAACATAGCCGACAAACAGAACCAGCAAACCACTGCTCTGCGTGCTTGTGAAGAATGACTGAACAACTACTTGAATCTGAGACATACCAAGCAACAGTCCAAAAGCTCCGCCGGCTGCGGTAATGAGGATGATCACGCCACCGCTGAGCAGAGCGTCTTCGACGTGTTCGGCAAGTTTGACCAACGAATGACCTTGAACCTGCCAGCACAGGTAAATCGCGAAAAGAGCAGCAAAAACCATTGCCAAATTCGCATCACCGATGAGTCTGAACGCAAGTTTCAAATCGTTCAATCGCTGGCTTGAATCTTCTGTCACCACGGTCCCGAAGATCGTGTTGACGGTGATCAACAGAACGGGCAATAAGACCGGCACCAACGACATCGCCAACGAAGGAAGACGTGTGAACTCGTGATTTTCGGAGCTTTCCGCGGATGCACCAGCCATCGGTCGCATCGCGATAGGCATCGTTCGGTTCAGCCAAACCGCAACGGACAATCCAACTAGCGCCGTGGGTGCTCCCACCGCAAGCCCGATCAGCATGACAAGCCCGATGTCGACTTGCAGCGTGTTGGCGACCAACAGTGGACCTGGAGTGGGGGGGACCAACGTGTGCGTGATAGCACCACCACCAGCGATCGCTGCCAGGTACAGTAAATAGTTCTTGCCGGTTCGACGATAGAGGCTCCGCGCAAGTGGCACCAACAAATAGAACACCGTGTCAAAGAACACCGGGATGGCCAAAACAAAGCCGCTAATCAACATTGCCCACGCGGCCCGCTTTTCACCTAACGTTTTTAGCGTCGATTGCACAATCCGATCCGCAGCACCGCTGACCAACATGCATTTGCCGATGATGGCCGCCATAGCCACGAGTATCCCTATATCAGCCACCGATATCCCAAACGAACTTGTCACACGCCTGACGATCTGAATCGGCTCTCCCGATTCCGCGCGAATGACCATGGGGACGGGTGATTTCACAAATCCCGTGACATCCAATGGCACAAAGCAACTGATCACCAACGCGCCTAAGATGAGAGCAATAAACGCGTGCGCCCGCAGTCCAATCATGAGCGTTAGGACCACAAATACGCCTAGCCCCATCGCGGTTAAAGGGCGCCACAAAGGCACTTCTTCGACTTCGGCACTAGGGCCTGGCGCCGCGACTGGCTCATCGACGGCAGAACTGCTTGCGACCGGTGGCGATTCCGCCAATGAATCTGCCTGCTGTGCGGCATCCGTCGTTGCTGATTCTAGACTCGAATCCGTCGTAGCGTTTGGCACAGCGACTTGTGCGTAGCACAGATTCGACGCGAAATTTGAGCTCAACAAGAACCCAAGGAGCACGACCGACAGCGGTCGTAAATAAAAAGAAGGCATGAGAGGTCTCGTGGGTGGGAGCTTGGTACGAAAGCTCAATTGGTGGGAAACAAAAGAGAAGAGTACAAGAGCTACTTACGACCGAAGAGTACGCAAATCGGAGACGGCGTACTGATGACACTTCGATTGTAAGTGATTTGGCCGGATGTTTGATCAATCGAAAAAACTGCCAATGTGTGCGAGTCTTGCCCCGCGGCAAGCAACCATTTCCCTGCGGGATCCAGATTGAAGTTGCGTGGTGTTGCCCCGCGCACATGCTCATTCTGCAGTTCTGTCAGTCGCCCGTCAGCGCCAATTCCAAAAACTGTTATCGTGTCGTGGCCGCGGTTTGCAGCGTAGACAAATTTGCCATTGGGATGAACGTGTATCTCGGAGCAACTCGAGAACTGTTCTTTCGCAAGTTCTTCTTTCGAGACCGTAGGAATTGTCTGCTTCAGTTCCAACGTACCCAATTTCGAATCGTAATCGAAAACGGACACACTCAGGTCCAATTCATTGAGAACATAAACCCAGTTCCCCGATGTATGGAATTTCAAATGGCGGGGACCTCCACCAGGCGGCACGACACCGACTCCATGCGACTCAAGCAGTGCGGAGGAAGCGTCAACCTTGTATATGACTACTTGGTCTAGTCCCAGATCGGGTACAAATGCGAAACGTTCGTCGGGCGAAAAACCGGCATAGTGGGCGTGGGAGCTTTCCTGCCGCCCCTCGACCACTCGGGAACCTCCCTGGTGGTCGATCAAAAGGGTTCTTTCTTTGATCGATCCATCGGGATTTAAGGCGAATGCCGCGACTGAACCTCCACCGTACTGTGCCGTTAACAGCATTTTCCCTGAGCGATCGACGGCGACATGCGCCGCCCCGCCGTCACCGATCTCAACGGAATTCATTAGCTCTAAGGACGCAGTTTCTGCAGTTTCGATGATGTGGTAGGCGACGACGGAGGCCTTACTGTCCAGCGAGCCAACCGCATACAGATGATCCCCGTCGGGATGCATTGCCAAGAAACCTGGACCGGATATTTCCGCAACCAATCGGGATTCCGAGAGTTTCCCGGTATTTGTGTCGAGTGTACAGTGGTAAATGCCTTTGCTTGGACGGCCGCCCGTGCCTAACCAGACGTCCAATTGTTCGGCATATGAAAGTGCGGGCATGCTAAACGGCAGCCAAAAAATTAGGGTTGAAAACAGTAAACGCATCGCACAGTGCACCGCCGGCACGGGCGCATATCCTTGCCTGTCACGGAAAGTGGTGAAAGGCAAAGCCACCTGAGGGAAAAACTCATTTGAGCAGGGCAAGGACATGGAGCTGGCTCCGGAGGTTTTTTAGGATCGTGTCGGCGGTCCGATTATATCAGGAACAGCCGGTGGGTGCCTAACAACGCCAAAATCTGCGCTTCGCGATTCTGGATATTTCTGTATGATGCAGCGTGGTTTGCAGCCGAAACCCACAGACTTCGAACACACCGGTTCTCATGTAAAAATCTACCATGGAAAGGTTCACGATGCCGCGTCGTCGCCAATCGCAGGGACTGCCATCAAAACATCAAGCTAGTGCGCTCTCAAACTCGCTTACCAACGCCTTTCGAATCAACAATCAATTTCGAATTGATGGAGACGCGTTAAATCGATTGAGCGAATGGGAATCTGAATTCATCGATGCATTCCATAGCCTGCCCGATGAGTTGTTTGAGATGGCAGATGAAATGGAGCCCTACTTTGAATTCAAAATCACTGGAGTTTACGAAGATGGAATGGTATCCGCCACAACGCGGGGCGAAGACTTCCAGTTGCTGCGTCTTTTTGTTAACTTCCCGCGCAACGGCGAACCGGCCATGGGTTGCAGTTGTGATGAATCCAACGGCAACGAGCCATGCATTCACTTGTGGTGCTTTCTCGACGAAATCACCGATGAACTCGGCGAAGATGACTCTCCACTCAGTCGAAAGATAATCAGAAAGCACTATGATCAGAAACGGCCAGACATGAACGAGTATCGGGCAGACCCGCTGCAACGCATTCGACAGGTCTTGGAACATTTACTGCCTCAAGAGCTCTCCAAACCAGACGATGATGATTCCGCCCTTTCTCCTATTGAAGAGAAAGGTTTGCAACGCATCGCTTGGAACGTCAACCTGGACTCCGGGAACATTGAGATCATTCCCTACATCCAACAACAGAAGAAACGCGGCGGATGGGCCAAGGGACGCAAGATTCAACTCGAAGACCTGAAGCGATATCGCAATGACTTTTCCGCATCCGACGATCGAATTCAGAGCTTAGTCGAAGTTACCACCCAATACTATGAGGTCAACTACGAACTTGACCCAGTGGCTGCGCTGCAAGAAATGCTCGATGCTGACAATGTGTTGCTATGTGGATCGCCAGCTCGGGTGGAGTTGTTTGATGGTGCATTGCGTTATTGCCGTGATGAGGTATCCAGTTTCCTACGAGTCGATGGAGCTCTCCCCGGCGTGAGCAAAGTCATCACAACACAGGAGACGTTCATCCACTTTCGTGAAGATCTTGGATTGATTCAACTTTGCGCACTAACCCCAATTCAAGCCAAGTGCCTAAGAGCAGCTCTCAAAATCCCCAAGATTCCATTGGAGCATGAGTCAGTACTGCTCGACGCTATCGCGCGGATGCAAGATGTATTGACCATTCACTTACCAGAAGATCTTGCCGGCAAAGTCGTTGAGGAAGAGTATCGCACAGCTCTACTCTTGCGTTCCAGAAGTGACGGTTCCCTCGACTACGGTGTTCGTCTACGATGTTCCAACGGGTTGTTAGTCAAACCCGGGATGGGGCGCATGCTAATGCCTTCGGAACGCCATGGAGAACGAGTCCAAGTCAAACGTTCAGCTGCGCGCGAAGCAACTTTGAGCCGCGCGGTCGCGCGGCAATTCGCCCTCCCAGAGGCCCCAGAAGGATCGATTCGTGACTTTGGTGAAACGCTGAACTTGATTGAACGCTTGGAAAATCAGCCGCCCGAACTGAGCATCGAAGTGCTGTGGGATAAATCGTCCGAAAAGCCGCTGAAGGTTTTGGGGGCGCTCAGTAGCAAAAATGTAAGCGTCGGGATTACCAGCAAACGCGATTGGTTTCAATTGAATGGAACCTGCAATTTCGCCAACGAATCAATCGACCTCAACGAATTGTTGAACGGCTTGCAAGCAGCTGGAGTCGATAGTATCCGTGGAGACTACGTTCGACTGGGTGATAAAGGTTGGGCCAAGATTTCTTCAGAGCTACGCGAACAGTTCACCAAGCTCCACGACTCGGTAAATCAAGAACGAGGCTCGCTCAAGTTCGATGCGACCTCCGCACCGGCGATACGCGACTTAGTCAGCGCGCAGTTCGAACTGCAGGCGACTCGCGATTGGAATGACTGCCTTGCCCGCTTGGAAAGCTCCGAGAAGCTTGAGCCGGTACTTCCCCAATCGCTGAACGCCGAACTCCGCGACTATCAAACGGAGGGCTTCAAGTGGTTGCGGCGTTTGGCGGAATGGGGCGTCGGAGGCATCTTGGCAGACGACATGGGACTTGGAAAAACGCTGCAGACCCTGGCGGTGATTTTGGATCGTTCCAATCAAGGCCCGACTTTGGTCATCGCCCCAACCTCTGTCGGCTTCAACTGGGTGCGCGAAAGCGAAAAATTCGCCCCCGATCTCAATGCAAAGCTCTATCGTGAAACCGATCGCGGCGAGTTCTTAAAGGAAATTGGCCCGGGCAGTCTGGTGGTCTGTAGTTATGGACTCGCCCTGCGCGATGTGGAGCAACTGGCTAGCGTTGAGTGGTCCACTCTGGTGCTCGATGAAGCTCAGGCGATCAAAAATAGCCGTAGCAAGACTTCCGCAGCCATCGCTACAATTCCGGCCAGTTGGAAAATTGCCCTGACCGGAACTCCAGTGGAAAACCACCTGGGTGAACTGTGGAGCCTGTTTCGCGTCGTCGCACCCGGTGTGCTCGGCGGCTGGGATCAATTCCGGCGACGCTTCGCAGCCCCTATCGAAAAGGAAAACGATGATGAACGTCGCAATGCGCTGCGAGTGCGATTGCAGCCGTTCCTGCTGCGACGGACGAAAGAACAGGTGCTCAAGGACTTGCCCCCGCGCAGTGAAATGAACGTGTACGTGGAACTCAGCCCTGCCGAACGCGCCGTTTACAACCAAGTACGTATGTCGGCAGTGGGGGAAGTCGACCAAATTGCCAAACTAGCCGACGTCCAAGACCAACGTTTCCGCATCTTGGCGCTGCTAACCCGACTACGGCAGTTAGCCTGCAGTCCCAAACTAGTTCACGATTCCTGGACCGAACGATCCTCAAAACTCGATCGATTGTGCGAGACCTTGCGCGAGCTGCGCGACGAAGGGCACCGCGTGTTGATTTTTAGTCAATTTGTACAACACCTGACTCTCATTCGCGAAATGCTGGAAGAAGAGCAAATTACGTTCGAGTACCTCGACGGTTCAACAACACCCAAAGCACGTCAAGAACGCGTCGATAGCTTTCAGAATGGCGATGCGACCGCTTTCCTCATTTCACTCAAAGCTGGTGGCACCGGCCTAAACTTGACCGCTGCAGATTATGTTATCCACATGGATCCCTGGTGGAATCCAGCCGTCGAAGATCAAGCCACCGATCGTGCACACCGCATCGGACAGGACAAGCCGGTCATGGTGTATCGACTGGTTGCTCAAGGTACCATTGAAGAAGAAATTCTTCGACTGCACGAAACGAAACGCGATCTCGTCGCAGGACTTATGGACGGAACAGCCGCCGCCGGCAAACTGTCGACCGAAGACCTGCTGGCTTTACTCCGAAGTTAATCTCAGTCTTGGCTTTCATAATAACACCCGATGATCATGTCCCCAGAAATCGCTCGACTGTGCCAGCAACTTGTCACGGCAGCAATAGAGCTCGATCAACAAACTCACTGGCCTTCCGAGCAACTCCAGTGGTGCTCCGAGGCAGGTGTCTTCCGCTGGTTTGTGCCCAAAGAATTTGGGGGTGAAGGTTGGGACGAACAACAAATTTTGGATGGCTATATCGCGCTGAGCCAAAGTTGTCTGACAACCACCTTTATTTTGACTCAGTGGCATGCGGCCTGTCGCCGTATCGTCGGCAGTGACAACTCCGAACTCAAGCGTCAACTATTGCCGAAAATGGCGAACGGAGAGCTGTTTGCCACGGTCGGTATTAGTCACTTGACGACCAGTCGCCAACATGTCGGTCAGCCCGTCCTGATGGCAACAGAACAATCCGATGGATCCATCCTCCTCAATGGGCTAAGTCCATGGGTCACCGGCGCGTCTCCTGCCGACCTCATCGTGCTCGGAGCGACATTGGCAGACGGACGCCAACTCTTGGCCGCTGTCCCAACCGATCGCGCCGGAGTTATTGCACATCCAGGTGCTCAACTTTTAGCACTATCATCGAGTTGCACTGACCAAGTCGAATTGCGTGATGTTAGTATCTTTCGCAATGAGTTGGTGGCTGGTCCGATCGCCAATGTCATGCAAGCCAACGCAGGAGGCGGGGCAGGGGGGTTGCAGACCTCGACGCTGGCGATTGGCCTGTCGATGAGTGCAGTCGCCTTCTTGCGGGAGCAAGCCACACAACGGGCCGAGTTGCAAATCGTCGCTGAAAAGATGCACGCCGACAATCAAAGATTGCTAGAAGCGCTGCGCGATCTGACTGACGGTGGAAAAATCATGACAGCAGGAGAGCTTCGGCAACTGGCAAATTCGCTTGTCCTACGTTCCACACAAGCTGCGTTGCAGGCGGCCAAAGGTGCTGGTTTTATGGCGTCCCATCCTGCCGGTCGCTGGGCTCGCGAAGCGCTCTTTTTCCTGGTGTGGAGCTGTCCGCAAGCAGTCGCTCAGGCGAATATGTGCGAGCTAGCCCAGCTAAACTGACAACTTCTTTGTCCCCTCCCACAATCCCCTACGAACATTCGCTTGCACCCCCCTCCTATTTTGTGGTAGAAACAGCCTTTACTTGAATTGCATCGCGAGTTCTTTGGCGAGTGAGGGTACCATGATTCATCCAAATACGTTTCGCCTCTGGAATACGCACCGAACCGATCGAGGGTGTAGGAAACCGAGCAGGAAAATTGGACTGACCATCGAACAACTCGAGTCCCGCCGCGTTCTAACAATAGACCTCTCGGGTGCACTTTCCTGTGCGCCCTGGATCGGCTCAGCCGAGTTAGCGAACAGTCAAAGCGCAAACCACACGACGGCGGCAATCGTCCAAGCGGTTTCGCAAGACGTAGCGGTTTCGCAAAACGTCGCCGAAGGCTGGCGCAGCGAGCTCCAGACATCAGCCATGACACTCGGCAACACCAATGTCAATGTCAAGTCACTACCTAGCGGTGAAAAGTCGACTCCGGAAATCAGGCGACAAGATCACTCGGACGGATCGCTGGAGTTGCTCATCCCACTTTACCAGTATCCACTATCCGCTCCCAATACTCTCAGCGGCTGGTGGCAGCAGGTGCTGGCCGGAGCTACCGCCGAAACTCCCATCACCATCATAGCCAACCCGGGCAACGGACCCGTCGCCACCACCAATCCGACTTTTGTCGATTGGATCAGTGCGCTTAGTCTCATGCGTAGCAATCCCAATATTCGCATCTTGGGCTATGTCAAGTCACTTGTCTCGCCCGGTTCGGACGTACTTCGCACACCGGCGGAGATCATGGCAGATGTAAACGCGTATGGAACCGATTATCGACACCCAACCACCAATGCCTCCTTTATCGATGGCATCTTTGTCGATGAAATGAGCAATCTTGTGGCTAACGTCGCGACCTATAGCAGCGTCGCCACGGGCATTCGCAGCAATACGAACTTGGCGGGACAGTTTATCGTGGGCAATCCTGGAACAGCCGTTCCCATAGAATACTTGGACCAAGCGACGGCCGATGCTTTCATCATACGCGAGGGTACCCCCAACGACTTTGTGAACAACGCCGTCCCAGATTACGTTGCCTCAGAAGCTTATGCCAGCACTGGATTCGGAGCCATCGTGTACGACGCTGCGGACACGCAATCCATGGTCGACATTTTGCGAGAAGCCAAGCTCCGGAAACTCGACTATATCTTTGTCACTGATGACGCAGGCAACAATCCATTTAACGCATCTCCAACTTACTTCTCACAATTATTGCGTGACTTGCATGCACCCTACATTGGCTCCGCAACCCTTGAATTGTTGGAGAGTGCAGCGGTGGGTACCCTGGTTGGTGTGCCAACGGCAGGTGATCCTGATGCAGGACAGACCATTTCCTATGCGATTGTGGGTGGAAATACGGGAGACACCTTTGCGATCGATTCCGCAACTGGGGAGATCCGAGTCGCCAATACTGCTTCATTGGACTTTGCGACCAATCCGCTTTTTAACTTGCTAGTTCGAGTGACCGATAGCGGCACACCCAGTCTCTCGGATGAATCGCTGGTGACCATCCAACTGCTGGAGGACCTGAGTGACCGAGTTGCTCCACAGGTTGTGCGGATGATGGCTGCGTCCAGCAATTGGTCGGCAAATTTTATCGATACAGTCGACGGTGCAGGGGTCGGTGATGGCAACAAATTGGGATTTGAGTTGGTTGATGGTGGAGCACCCTTGGCCTGGGCTGACGTCGATCGCCTTTACATCCAGTTCTCGGAAGCTGTCGGTGCGCTGAGCCCATCGTTCTTCGAATTGCGCGATAGCACTGGGGTTATACCGTTTGCATTGACTTATGATCCCACCAGCTTGATCGCCACGCTGGCTCTTGAATCGCCCCTCGCGTTTAGCAAAGTCCGCTTAGCGGTCTCCGATCAGGTCGTCGATACGGCTGGCAATCCGTTAGACGGAGACAAAGACGGCGTCGCGGGAGGTATCGTCAATTTTCGCTTTGATATCATGCCGGGAGATGCCACTGGCGACGGGCGCACGGATAGCGATGATCTAACACCCTTTAGTCAAGCTTTCAACACGAGAGCTCAGATGGAGAGTTTTATTTCGACCGCTGACTGGAACGCGGACGGACGAGTCAACGGTGCCGACCTGATCATATTTTCGCTGTACTTCGACCAAGACTTAACATCGCTGTCCGAGCCAGGCAATCCGTTTCTCACGTTGCGAAGTCGGACTCGATAGGTTTTGCATTGTCAATTGCTGGCTGACCAACGATGTTAATTGCGCCGAGCAGGCCTAAGCAGCTCGTCGAATTGCTGGCAATTCAAGAGAACTTGAATCGACGACAACAAGAGTCCCCCCCGCGATCTGGCACCCAATGACCGTCGACTCACTGTGAGCCAGACGGTTTAGCCACGTGCCAATGATGCCGATCGAAGGCTCTTGCGGGTTGAGCCCTCCATTGACAATCACGAGATCCGAAGCACCCATTTTGTGGGCAACTCGCGGAATGGCACTTGTGTGGTCCCCGGGAATGAGGGAGGCTTTGAACCCAAGTTGGCTCGCCAGTTGGTGGGCTTGCTTCAAGCTTAGGTGACGTGCGGTATCCTGCGCCGACTCAAATTCATCGATGCCGATATAACGCAACTGCTCGACGCCAGGGGTCAACTGCACCAGCTTGGCAATTCGCCTCATGCGTGCGCCGTCCCCCACGCCAATTTCTAGAATTGAAGAGACTGAGTGTTCGACGAGATGCTTGAAGAGAACCCGATCTTCAACGGGTTTGCTGAAACGAGTCCAATACAACCTCTGCAACCAGCTTGGCCGGCTCATAGTCTGCACCCAAAATTGGCATTCATCCCTGATCGCCGGAGAGAAACGAAATTCTCTTCAATACGGCCCCGCCAACTCCGATCGACGCAGCATCCATGCTCGTTGACCGGCTTGGCACATCCCGACATGTCAATCGGAATTTCTGAAGTCGCGTCCTTGCTTCTTCCTGCGATGCATTGCGGGGCGAATCCTTCGCCTTCAAGCACTCCCTGCTTCCGCGTGTTGCATCCCATTAGCGACGAATCGCTGAGATGATTATTCGGCAATCGCCGCGCTGTGCATAAGTGAGTTCAACAACTATCGTGCAAGTCGGGCGTGCCTTCTCAATCGCTACATTCGCTACAAATTGACTCACTGACGATTCGTCCTCAGCTCCCTAACGTCGATCTGCCGCAGTTCGTTGCGATCAAACAGACGTGACCTATTCTTGGGAAGCGAATTCTCGGTTCCCATTTTCCAGATTGCATACCGTGGTTGCCCCTCATCGCAAGCATCATTTATCAATGCCAAGTCGATCCATCAATCCGTTTGCTTGCGAAGAGACTATCTTCGAAGTGTGCGAACGTCGCTTAGTGCTGTCAGCACAATTGCTCTTGGACGTACTGTCCATGTCGTCCAATTCGGACCACGTTTGTACCTCTCCGACGTTAGCTAGCGAGCCGACTTCGATGCCGCATTCGTCCGACCCAGGTGCACTTCACTCGCACTTGGAGTCGATAACTCCTGGGCTGCAAACGGCCGATGTTCCACTCGAAAGTCACATGCGCGAGGCGCATTTAGCCACCGGTTGGAATCAAGTCCAACAACAATTTGGACTAAGCGGGACGGGACAAACCGTTGCGGTGATTGACAGTGGCGTTGCCTGGGATCACGTCTCGCTGGGTGGTGGTTATGGGCCGGGTTATCGCGTGGTAGGCGGCTGGGATTTCGCCGAAAACGATGCCCTCCCATACGATGACGGTCCGGCAGGCTTCCACGGCACTCACGTTTCCGGAATCATCGGCAGCGACGACAGCGTACATCGAGGGGTCGCTCCCGACGTGGATCTCGTCGCTCTACGCGTATTCAACGACGTGGGGCAAGGACAACTCGCCTGGGTGGAACAAGCGCTCAACTGGGTTCACGACAATCGCCATACTTTCGAAAATCCGATTACCACGGTCAATCTATCCCTCGGCACGACCTGGAACGCCGACACGATTCCCAATTGGGCAATGCTGGAGGATGAGTTTCAGAAACTCGCCAACGAGGGGTTTGTGGTGGTGGCTTCGGCCGGAAATTCCTTTCAACAGTATCAGGTTCCCGGCTTGAGCTATCCGGCGGCCAGCCCTTATGTCCTGCCGGTCGCTAGCGTTGGCGACGACGGATCGCTGAGCGACTTCAGTCAACGCAACGGGCGAGTCATTGCGGCCCCCGGTGAACAGATAAATAGCACGGTCCCGGACTATGTTTACGGTCGTGACGGAATCTTAAATGATTTTTCGATTGCCAGTGGTACCAGCATGGCGGCCCCCTACGTGGCTGGCGCATCCGTATTGGTGCGGCAAGCTATGGAAATGGTTGGCCTGACCACCATCAACTTGGCGACGATTGGCGATCACTTGCGTGCAACCGCCGACTCAATTTACGACGCAGCAACGGGCGCTACGTACGATCGATTGAACTTAGCCAATGCCATTGAAGCTTTGATCCCCGACGACAACGTTGGCAATTCATCGTCCAACGCCGCCACCTTCAATGTCAACCAAGACAGTCTCAGTGGCTGGATCAACCAGCTTGGCGATCAAGACGTTTACCGATTTACGCCTGGCTCAAACGGTGCCTTGCTTCTGGATGCCGATAGCGATTGGGCCGAAACGCTCCAGTGGAGTCTGAGTACCAATGGACAAACGATTGCCACCAGCGGGCTGGATCCTCGTACTGTCGAAGTGACCGCCGGATTGACTTACGAACTGCTGGTGTCGGCTCCACAACACATCGGTAGCTTCAGCTTTGATGTCGACTTTACTACAAGCTCAAATGGTAGTGGTGGACACGGCAATGGCGAGAGTTCTCCAGCACCGCCGCAAATGCTTGGTCCCATCGACTACCACGCTCAAACGCATGAAGCTGGTACCACGTATCGCGCTCAGGCAACGCGCGATGGAATGTTCACAGTTCAATGGACCAATCCCGACGCGCCAGTTGGCAACATGCTTGTGGGGATTGGAGGGCAAACCTTCAGCGATGTGACCTGGGAAAATGGTGCGTTGCGCTTGGATGTTGAAGTTCGCGCCGGCGACTGGCTCGATATCTCGCTACCCGGTTCTCGCTCCGATGCGGGGGAACTTGCACTTGCCAACTTGGTTTCAGTCACCGGCAAGCAACTGTCGCTGACCGGAACGCTTGCAAGCGATTCTATGGAAGTCGACCTTCGCAATGGTCTCGCAATCAACTTCGGGGAGATCGAGTACCGCTACATAGCGGGACAAATCAATGACGTGCGCCTCGATGGTTACGGTGACAACGACGCGTTACATGTCATCGGTTCATCGCTATCCGAAAAAGTCGATCTCGCTCCCTCCGAATCAATGATCGAGAACTCGAACGTCAGGTTGACTCTCACATCCGTGGAGCAAATCGCATTTACGAGCGGCGGTGGAGCAGATCGAGTTTACCTCTACGACTCGAACACTGATGACACGTTAACCGCCCATCCCCGACACGCAGAGTTAGTGGGAGTTGGCTATCGCTTTGAAGTGGTTGACGTTGATCGGATCTTCGTTCACGCCACGGGTGGCGGCAACGATCATGCTTATCTCTATGATTCGTCGGGTGATGATCAACTAAGCGTCCGCCCTCAGTTCACCAGCATGTCGGGGGATAACTTTTTTAACTACGTTCGCGGATTTGAACGCGTCTACGCCTATGCAAATGCGGGAGGTACGGACAGCGCCGACATTTATGATTCCGCCGGAGACGACCGCTTCACCACCAATGGATCGTCAGCGTCGATCGTTGGACCAGGCTTTGCGAGCTACACCAAGTCGTTTGAACAGGTCCGCGCGCACGCAGATGCTGGCGGAAACGATCTCGCAACTTTATACGGCAGCAATCACCAAACCAACTGGCAACGCGGCAGTGACTTTATCAGCTTCCAAGAACAAGGCTGGCAGCGCGAGGCACGTGGCTTTAACGTCGTCGAAACCTATATCGCTGGGCAAATCCAAAGTCTATCAGTTCCCTCGACCGAATCGGAGGGTTGGAGCGGCGGACCAGCAGAAATGCAGGTACTCAGCGATCGCATGTCGTTACAAGAATGGCTAGCCATTGACGACGAATCGCCTGAAGAAACACTACTGAGCGTTCCCGAGTTCGAACTCGCGCTGCTCGATGAAATATTCAGTCAACAAGAAGACGATCTCTAACTCCGACCGCCTGACGACTTGTATGACACCGAAGTGAGACGTCAACTACATCGGTGAGACATCAACGGAAACAACTACTTGATGATGTCCACCGCCGAGAAAGACTCCACGAACTGGAACGACATCGGCGTAATCTCTGCCCCATGCTATCGGTATATGATCCAGGTCACAGATTTTATTGTTTGTCGGGTCGAGATCGATCCAACCCAATTTTTGTCCGCAGTACAGCGAAAGCCATGCATGCGATTGATCGGCGCCAACCAAACGCGGCTGTCCCGGCTTGGGATTGGTCCGCAAATAGCCGCTGACATAACGGGCGCTCAGACCAAGCGAGCGCAGGCAAGCAATTTGAATGTGTGAGAAATCTTGGCAAACACCCCTTCGCATTTCGTAGGCATCTTCCGTTGGCGTATGCACATGTGTAGCTGTCGTGTCGTATTCAAAGTCTTTGTAAACCCGTTGGGTCAACTCGAGCGCTGCGTCGAGGATCGGGCGTGATTTACTAAACGAACTGCTCGCGTAACGTTCAAAATCAGCGGCAATGCGAACGCGCGGTGAATCAAAGCGGAATTGACAAGCTTCTAACCAACGCGGATCCGTTTGCTGTTTGACACTATCACGGACCTCTTCCCAAGCGGGCGTGCCCAATGGGTCCATTGGCGGCGAATATTGGACTTCTATTCTTCCGGTAGCGGAAACAACCAACTGTCGGTGACTTTCTTCAATTGAGAACGCGTGGATCGCGTTTCCAAAGTAGTCTTCGCGTCGATTCTGGACCGTCGGCGTCGGCTTGATGATCACGCGATGATTGATCGGTCGCGCCGACCAATCGTTTCGCGGCGTGAGCATTACGAGATTATGACAGACGCGGACTGGGGTTTCATATTGGTAGGTTGTCGTATGCGAGACCTTATACGTTGCGGTTTGAGTCATCGTTGTTCACCATCCTGGCTATCCGACGAAGTGTGACGCTTGGCGGAAGGGCTAACTGCGAAATGACGTTGGAATCCAGCATGAATCAAGAAGCGAGCAGATACCGCGTCGGATAACTTTGGCAACTGTTCCGTCAATCGCGACAACAGTTTATGCAGGCCGGTCAGTTCGCCGCGTTTATCCAACGTCGACAACTCGGCAATCTCTGCCAGCCTGACTGCATTCTTAATCGACAAGGACAGTCGCTCTTCATTTGACAATACGGCCTGCGTCGAGCTCCGCGGAAGGCGATCCACATGCTTGGTAACCGTATTCATTTGAAACATGATGGAACGTGGATTTGTGTCGTCCGCTATCAATAGGTCCAACACGGCAGCAATTTGTAGATTCGCCAAATATCGATTGCGATAGGTCATAAAGCTGTCGTGAATCTGCAAACAGAATTCGAGCGAACGACTAACGTCGATACTTGTCAAATCGAGTGGTAGCAATTGCCCAAGTGTGCTGGCGGTCTGATAGGCGCGTTCGAGCCGCCGACCCATGTCCAAAAATCGCCAGCCCAGTGTACGGGTCATGTTTTCCCCCGCCAGACCGCTAAGCGCATTGAGCTGAATAATGGCTCCGTCCAAAACACTGATCAACTCCGATGCGGCAATTTCACCGCTCGAGAGCTGTGTATCGAGCAACATCCGCAAATCACCGATGACTCGTAGGTGATCCAAGGCGATGCGGTCGCGAACTTTCATCGCCGTTGCCTCTGCAGCATGCACGACGCTTCGCAGAGAATACGGGTTCTTGCGATCGAGAATGCCGTCGGTAATCTTCTTTGCAAAGAAGGATACCGATTGAGTCAGCTCAAGTTCATTTGCCTCTCCAAGCAACTGCTTTGACTTGCGACAAGTGGCAATCAACGGTGACAGCGACTCGTGTGCATCTTCTTGGCTGGTAATGTGTTGTAAGGTAACTCGCACGAGTCTTGCGATTTGCTCCGCTCGTTCCAGATTTCTCCCAAGCCAAAACAGATTATCCGCTGCACGACTGGGAAGTTCCGCACCACCGCGCGTCAATTCAATGGTCGCGTTATTTACATTGAGAAGCGAGACCGCCTCGACCCGTTCGTCGGCTAGGACCCACACATCTTGGCTTTTTTCGCCGCTGGTCATATTGTGCAACAGCACATCTGCATCGGGAGCGACCCGTGCCAGGCCACCGGGAAGCGTTTCGTAGCGGTCGCCGTTAGAGACCAAGAAGGTTCGCAATGCGAGCGACCAGGAATGCAGCTGACCGCCTTCCCACACGGGAGCTGTCGAACGGCTCGCATTCACCTGCCCCACAAACTGGCCAGGGAACGCTTTCAAGCGGGCTTTCAACTCCGCTTTTTGCTCTGCCGTCATTTTGCTGGGCTGAAACGGCGCTTCATCATCGCGACGGAACGCGTAACGAATCACGAGATTTTCAAAGTTATCTAATACATAACGAAGCGCCTGTTCTTGCCCGCACCACCATGTTCCAATCGATGGTAACTTGAGCTTTTCTCCCAACAGGTGTTGACAGACCGCCGGCAAGAATGCGAGCAACATTGGGGATTCGCTGAGGCAACTGCCAATGGAATTGCTAACTGCCACGTTTCCCGAACGGATGACTTCCAACAGCCCGGCCACCCCATTGGTCGACTCACCAACCAATTCGGCAGGATCGCAGTCGTGATCCTCGACGCGGCGCATGAGTACTTCCACCGGCAAGAGGCCACCCAGCGTCTTCAACATCACCTTGTTGTCTCGGACCGCTAAATCGCCTCCTTCTACTAACGTATATCCCAAATACCGCGCGAGAAATGCATCTTCAAAGTAAGCGCGACTGGCCGGCCCCTTGGACCACAAGGCAATGCGTGGGTTCTCCGAACGCTGGCTGGCCAGGGAACGCATGGTCGACTGCAGTGCCATGAAAAATGGAGCCAATCGACGAACGTGGCATGATTCAAATGCAGCAGGCAACATCCGCGATGTAATCAACCGATTCTCAAGCACATAGCCAAGTCCAAAGGGACTCCGCGTGCGATCGGAGGTGACCCACCAACTCCCATCCGAGGCGCGCGCCAAGTCGGCGGCATACAGATGCAAGTGTTTATGCGGACGTGGGACCAGTGAATGGTAAGCGGGGTAATACCGCGGATGCGCGAAGAGCACTTCGGGTGGCAAGACGCGTTCATGCAACAACGTCTGAGGGCCAAGCAGATCGAGCAGAATGAGATCGACCAACCTTCCACGTTGATCAAGGCCTTGCTCAACTTGACGCCACTCCTCTTGTCGGATCACCAGTGGAATTGGGTCCAAACTCCAAGGGCGCGACACATTGCTGGCATCGTGGGGATTAAACGCAACGCCATCGATGTTCATTTGCCGCTGAGCTTGTACGACTCGCCGTTCAATTTCGGCAATAGTCAATCCACCCAGTTTGCTAAACAGAGTTTGCCAGCCGGGACGCAGCGCCCCGTCGCTGCCCACCGCCTCGTCAAAGGAGCCTGCAACGCCCCGGTATTGATCCAGCAGCGCACGGAATTGGGTGGGTGCACTGCTAGTTTTTGTTGAATCTTCCGCCACGTTGGATTCGTTCATTCAAACCTTGGAGCTCGCCGTAAATCGAGCGTTAGTGGAAACGATGAGTTCGTTTCATTCAAGGGTATCTTAATTGAACCGGGAGTGTGTCCCATCTTAAAGAAGCGACTTCCGCGTCTTGCTTCCGCAGAATTCGCGTTTACTGGGAAATCTTCGTAATTTTTGCCACCTGGATGTGAGACGTGGTAACAACAACCTCCCAAAGATCTTGAGGCCCAAGTATCGATTAAATCGATTGTTAGGGGAGTATGAACGGGGATATTGGGATGCAGACAACTTGGCGGTTGCCAAGCGCGATATCGCACACCGCATACATACTCACCGACAACTCGCGTCGGATGCAACGGAAGTCTTCGTCCATTGCACGTCACGATGTGCTTGGAGTTCGTCAGTCCGCGGACCCGCACCTCCAAGCGCTCGACCGAGGAGTCAACGTAGCGCGCTGTACCACCGCCGGTCGATTCCTCTCCCAACACGTACCAGGGCTCGATGGCGGTCCGCAATGTCACATGCACATCGTCCGTCGTGAACTCGCCAATCATGGGAAAACGGAACTCGTAGTGCGGCAAGAACCATTCGGACTGCAACCCACAGCCGCGACGGTTCAAGTCATTGATCACATATTGAAAGTCGTCCCAAATAAAGTAGGGCAACATAAAGCGATCATGCAAGGTCGTTCCCCATTCAATGATCGGCTCGTCGTAAGGGCGCTCCCAGAAGGCGGCAACCATGCTGCGAATCAGCAGTTGCTGTGTGAGGCTCATCTCCGCATGCGGTGGCATTTCAAAACCACGAAATTCGACTAAACCCAAGCGACCTGTACTGCTATCTGGTGAAAACAGTTTATCGATGCAAAACTCGGCGCGGTGCGTATTGCCCGTCAAGTCGATCAACAAATTCCGAAACAAGCGATCGACCAGCCAGGGTGGACAGTCCTGGCCGCGCGGAGGCACCTGCGAAAATGCCATCTCTAGTTCGTACAATGCATCGCGCCGGCCCTCATCAACACGCGGCGCTTGACTTGTCGGACCAATAAATCGCCCACTAAATAAATAGGATAACGACGGGTGATTGATCCAATAACCTAACAAGCTCTTCAGCAGGTCGGGGCGGCGGAGAAACGGACTATCGGATGGTTTGGCACCACCAATGACCACATGGTTGCCACCCCCAGTGCCAGTGTGTTTTCCGTCAAGATCAAACTTCTCTGTCCCCAACCGCGTCAATCTTGCCTGCTCATACAACGTCTTGGTGATCGAGACCAGTTCATCCCACGTTTCAGACGGATGCGTATTAACCTCGATCACTCCAGGGTCCGGCGTGACCTTCATCACAGCGACGCGCGGATCATAAGGTGGATGGTACCCTTCGACCACAACGGGAACCTCAAGCGTCGACGCCGTATGTTCAATAGCCGCAACGAGGTCAAGATAATCTTCCATCCGATCGACCGGTGGCATGAAGATATGCATGTGCCCACTGCGCACTTCGACACATAACGCGGTGCGAATGACATCTGAGGGGGCAACCTGTTCCTCGGCGTCCAGGGAATGCCAATCCTCAACCTTGAAACGCAATCGTGGGGGCACGCGCGGGCCAAACTGACTCAGACCTTGACGCTCCACATAAGACTGATTGGCGGCCGTCGCGCCACCTTCGAGCGGAACCAACTGCTCAGAGACAACTTGTTGATCACCCGCGTCTTGCTCCACCACAATGAACGACTGCCGGCGATAGGGTGGTTCCGAAAGAGGCGCCGCGGGAGCAAACGGATCCACGGGAATGATCGGATTTGCAGGCCCGGAGGCAGCATAGGGAAGCGAGTCCAACGGGAGCCGCAGTCCAATGGGTGAATCTCCGGGCAGCAAAAATAGCTTATCTGACTTCACCGGCCACGGTCCACTTGCCCAAAGTGGTTTGGCCTGCCACCACTGTCGCCTCAGCGGAAGCACGTATCCCACCGCCGTACCCACACCGCGTTCGAAAACACGTACTAGACGCGCTCGTTCTTCCGCATCCTCCAGCTTCGGATCGAGCGGATCCACATTGACCGGTAGTCGCTGCTCTTTGACGAGAAAATGTGCGACATCTTCAAAGACCGGAACAATATGAGCGCGGGATACTTCCAGCGATTTGGCAAGCTGTACGATAAAGATCTTTGCATCTTCATGGTCCAAATTCCCTTTTTCGTTTGTATTCGCAACTAGATCGGCATTATGCCAGACGGGCTTCCCATCCTTACGCCAGTAGCAGGCCAACGACCAGCGCGGCAACGACTCGCCGGGGTACCATTTTCCTTGGCCGTAGTGGAGCAATCCTCCCACCGAAAAACATTCGCGAAAACGTTTGATCAATTTCTCCGACAATTCGCGTTTGTGCAGTCCAACGGCCGCCGTATTCCATTCTTCACTTTGCATGTCGTCGATCGACACAAAGGTAGGTTCCCCCCCCATCGTCAAGCGCACGTCTCCAGCGTGAAGTCGTTCATCCACTTGATGCCCAAGTGCGTCAATGGCTTCCCACTGTTGACTGGTGTACGGCTTGGTGACCCGCGGATCTTCGTGGATACGCGCGATCGACATCGAAAAATCGAATTCAACTTCAGCTTTCGATGTACTCCCAGAGATCGGCGCTGCAGAGATTGGATCCGGTGTGGCTGCCAGCGGTATGTGGCCCTCACCCGTCAGCAAGCCCGAGGTTGGGTCAAGCCCGACCCAGCCGGCACCTGGCAAATAGACCTCTGCCCAGGCATGCAAGTCGGTAAAGTCAGAGGTAGGGCCCTCAGGGCCTTCCAGTGGCTTGAGATCGGGAGCCAACTGGATCAAGTAACCTGAGACGAAGCGAGCGGCTAACCCTAGCCGCCGGAGCAACTGCACCAGTAGCCAACTTGTGTCGCGACAGGAACCTGTGCGTAGCGACAACGTCTGCTCGGGCGTTTGCACGCCAGGTTCCAGTCGAATGGTGTAGCCTATGTCCCGTTGCACGCGCTGGTTCAGCGCCACCAAAAAATCGACGGTTTGCTCTTCGCCTCTTTCAACTATTTCGGCGCGTAACTCCGCCAAGTACGGATCAAAGTGCGCGCCACCCACGGTCGTCTCAAGAAATGGCTTCAGCTCGCGCGCAAGCCAGGAATCGTACTCAAACGGAACGGACTTGGCCGACTCGTCAATAAAGAAATCGAATGGATTGATGACCGTCATATCGGCCACCAAATCCACCTGAATATCCAGCTTCTGCGTCGGCTGCTGAAACACGTACCGCGCCAGGAAGTTACCGTTGGGATCTTGCTGCCAATTGACAAAATGATCGCTCGGCAAAACCTTCAGCGAATAACTCAAAATGGGAGTACGGCAGTGTGGCGCCGGTCGCAGGCGAACAATCTGCGGATGGATAATTGTTTGTCGGTCGTAAAAGTACGTCGTCCGATGGTTCAGCGCAACACGAATCGTCATAAAGTGATTTATCTTAGCTTAGCTGGGATTGCGTTTGAGTCTGCGCCTGCGATTGCGCTGGTTGGGTCGATAGTTGAGGGGGCGTATTGCTGACGGCACGCAAAGCAAAAAACGTATCGTTGATCGCTTTGGCTACGTCATTTAACTTGCTTTGCAGATCATCGATGAATTCATGCAAACCGCAATTGATGACCGTTTGCACATCCGAGTAGGCTAATTCGGACTTTAGCCTTCCCAGTCGTTGTTCTGCCAGGTTCTGATAGGTATTTAGCGGTGAACCCGAGATCGCGTGCAGTGACAAATCGGCGGCGTCGATACAAAACAATACCGCCCGCGGAAAGAACCGATCGAGAACCAGAAATTCCACCACACGATGTACGTTGATCGTATGGAACAATTTGCGATAAGTTTCGAAACCCGATACAGATCGTAGCACACTCGACCACTGCAAGTCGTCGAGCGTGGTGCCAACATCCTGCAACTGGGGCAGCAGCGTATAATACTTTACATCCAACATGCGACTGGTCTTGTCAGCGCGTTCCAATAGACGTCCCAAGTTCGAAAAATGCCAACCACTGGCGTGGGATAACGTCGCATCCAAAATGCCATTAAAAAGTTGGCTGTGCTCTCGAATCGCGTCAAAAAATTCGGGGGCAGTCTGCATCGTTTGTCGATCCGCAGAGGCTCCGCGAATCATGTGGTAGAATTCGTTGATCTGTTCCCAAGCCTCCGATGAGATGGCCTCTCGGACCGTTCTCGCATTCTCTCGAGCTTGGCTCACACATGAAATAATCGAACTACTGTAGTTCGTATCAAAGACGAGAAAATCGATCACATTGTCTTGGTTCGCTGCGCCATACTTTTCTTCAAAGTACTCGTGATCGCCAGTGATAAAGACGAGCGGCGCCCACTGACTGGCCGCATTCTGCGGCTGGTCTAAGATCAAGTTAAAGGTCACGTCAACAAAGCGAGCCAAATTCTCTGCGCGTTCAATGTATCGCGACATCCAGTAAATTGATTCAGCAACGCGACTCAACATAAAACCCACCGTCCCACTATAGTTATAAAACTTGTTGTTGATGACTTCGCTTGATTTTCAGATGGTACACAATTTAACGGCAACGGGGCCCCTCCTTGCCTAGTCCATCACCAGGCTGAGCCGACGACATGATGTCACTTCAAAGAGTCACTGGGATTGGCCGCTTGCTCAGGAATATCGGCTAACACCCATGTGTCCTTGCTACCGCCACCTTGCGATGAATTGACCACCAACGAACCTTTCCTCAACGCGACTCGCGTCAAGCCACCGGGTAATACCCAAATGTCTTTGCCAAACAAAATGTAGGGACGCAGATCAACATGTCTCCCTTCAAAATGGTCGTTGACCAAGGTGGGAACGCGAGAAAGCGATAGTGTCGGTTGAGCAATGTAATTGCGCGGATGCGCGTTGATTCGATGCGCAAACTCGGCGCGATCCTCTGGCGTTGCATGCGGGCCAATCAACATGCCGTAACCACCTGCTTCGTTGGCCGCTTTGACTACCAACTTATCGAGGTTGGCCAGCACGAATTTGCGATCCTCTTCGCGACTGCACAAGTAGGTGGGCACGTTCGGGAGAATTGGCTCTTCGTTCAAGTAGTACTTGATCATCTCTGGGACGTAAGCGTAGATCGCCTTATCATCAGCGACTCCCGTTCCGGGAGCGTTCGCCAACGCCACGCGACCGTTGCGGTAGACACTCATCAGACCGGGAACGCCCAGCATCGAGTCGGGTCGGAAGACCTGTGGGTCAATGAAATTGTCGTCGATGCGACGATAGATCACGTCCACTCGTTTAAAACCATCCGTCGTGCGCATGTACACAAAGCCATCTTTCACCGCCAGATCGCGTCCTTCGACCAACTCCACTCCCATCTGCTGCGCCAAGAAGGAATGTTCGTAATAGGCCGAGTTGTAGATGCCGGGCGTCAGCACGACAACCTGCGGATCATTAACATGCTCAGGAGCCAAATGAACGAGTGTCTCATAGAGTCGGCTTGGATAGTCAAACACCGGACGAACGCTGGAATCGGCAAAGGCCTGCGGAAAACTCCGTTTCATCAACAAGCGATTTTGCAAGACATAAGATACGCCCGAGGGGCAGCGCAAATTGTCCTCCAGTACATACACCGCACCGTCAGCATGCCGGATTAGATCCGTACCGGTGATGTGACACCAAATACCCTTGGGTGGCTTCAAACCGATGCACTCGCGTCGAAACGACTCTGCTTCCGATAGCAACGCAAGCGGCATATGACCATCTTTGATCATGTTCTGATCATGATAGACATCATTGATAAAGCAGTTGAGCGCCCGAATTCGCTGCTTTAGCCCTGCGGATATATGATTCCACTCAAAAGCTTCGACAATCCGAGGCACGATGTCGAATGGAAAGATCTTTTCAGTACCGCTAACATCTCCGTAGACCGCAAAGGTAATTCCCATGCGGTGCAAAGCGCGTTCGATCGCTTCCTGGCGCTCCTGCAATGTGCCAGGTGCCAAACTGTTGATGAAGTCGACGAGAACTTTGGCTCCCGGTCTGGCATTCCCGTGCTTGTCAAAGAGTTCGTCATGGAATTGTTCGGTTTGATAACCAGCGAAAGTGTGGTTGGCACTCATGTTCGAAATCCAGGGCGACGCAACGCAAAAACGCTAGCGAGTAAAGTACGGAATTAAACCACACGTTGCTTAACGGTCAACGGTGGTCTCACATTGGGCCGCCTCGGGT
Source organism: Pirellulaceae bacterium (assembly GCA_041753315.1). Classification (GTDB taxonomy): domain Bacteria; phylum Planctomycetota; class Planctomycetia; order Pirellulales; family Pirellulaceae; genus Aureliella. The sequence goes on from JBGSUV010000125.1 coordinate 26,132, forward strand.
GTCAATTGCCTGGACGGCCTATCGTCGCAGAAATACCACCTTTTACAAGAGTAGCAACAGCCCAATTCTCCACCCGCTACGATTTTAGCGTTCACCTTTCAACCTGGATGACAATTAAGTTACCAGACCTTTGGTGACCATCATAAAGACATCTTCCAACGTCGGTTCTTTGTCGTTAAAGCTCCGCATGGGAATCTTTTCTTCGACCAACCGCGTCATAATGGCAGCCAACTGCGCTTCATCTGCTTCAAACTCGGCCACAACGCGATTTCCGTCGATTTCAATGTCCCGCAATTCGGGGCAGGATCGAAGAATCGACACGCCCGCTTCGACTCGATCGGTAAAACGAATATCTACCATGCGATTGCGGCGAATTTGCCGGTAAACGCTTTCGATCGAGCCACTGACCAGCATCTGTCCGCGCTCGATGATGCCGATTGAAGAACAGCAGTCGGCCAGTTCCGACAAAATGTGGCTGCTGATCAGCACCGTCTTCCCCATCCGACGAAGCTCCTTGAGCAGGGCTTTTACTTCGATTCGAGCTCTAGGGTCCAAACCGCTCGTCGGCTCGTCCAAGATCAACACAGGCGGATCGTGGACCAACGTTTTTGCCAGACACAAGCGCTGTTTCATCCCGCGCGAAAGCCCGTTCACAAAGTCGTCGCGTTTATGCCCCAAGTCGAGAAGCTCGAGCACATCCAAGATGATCTGCTTGCGTTGACTGCGACCAATTTTGTAGGCCACGGCAAAAAAATCGAGGAACTCCCAGACTTTCATCCCGTCGTAGACACCAAAATCGTCGGGCATGTAGCCGATGCTTCGACGAACATCCATCGGGTCTTTGTTGACGCTAAAGCCGTTGACCAACGCATCGCCGCGCGACGCCTTGAGTAACGTGGCCAAATAACGGATTGTCGTGCTCTTACCAGCACCATTGGGACCGATAAAGCCGAACATCTCACCGGCATCAATTTTGAGCGTAAGAGATTGAACAGCGGTGAAAGCCCCATAATCTTTACCAAATTCGAAGAGTTCGATCATCGACTATTGAGACCTTGTAAGCGTTTGTAACTTGAACCGTTTTCTTTTTTACCAACCTACGTTCAGCTTGAAGTATCGCCGTCCGCTGCGTCGCTATCCGAAGTATTGTCGTCGGAAGCACTGCCGTCCGTAGTCGTATTGCCATCGGAAGTATTGTCGTCGTTGGGGGCCTTATCCGCGTTGCCTGCATCTTCCGTTGCTCCAGACTCCTCCCGCAAGTCATCGATATTCGATGGTTGACCAAATGCGCTGGCGATCTTGCTCAAAATTTTCTTGTCCGGCAGAATGTCACCGAGCGACTGCGGCGTTAAGTGTGCCACCACCACACAACGTCCATCAAACTGATCCGAGGTTGGAAGCACTTCCAATTTTCCTGGACGATTGTCAGTGTAACCGACCAAACGAGTTTGCCCCGGTACAAGTGGCGTCTTAACTAACACTTCTCGAAGTATGCCGCCAACCCACAGCGTATCGACCTCCTCATCGCTTGACTGCGATGGCATGATCGGTTGCGTGGAGAGATTGTCTGACCATTGTGGAATTGGTTCCGTTAGATCGCTGGCTTCAAACTGAACTGCTGCCACTTGTCCGCTCGCGAGTTCTCCGATCCAAGCGATTTCAATCCGACCGTCTTCGACACATCGAACCACAACAGCAGCCTTAAGATCCAGGCCGGTCTGATTGCGGATGGCATCGTCGCTCGTACTGGAACTGCCAAGCGACAAACTTCCAGGTAGGGTCACAAGCTGCTCGGCGTGCAGCATTTCGGTTGAATTGGAATATACTGTTACGGGTTCCAATCGTACCCCTTCTGAACGACCATAAGCGGTGCGCATATTTTTAACGCTGGCAGCCGCCCGCGCCTGAGTTCGCCCAAAGTCGCCGAGCGGCAACGCCACGCTGTCGTTCTCAGCAAACTCGACGGCATAATTAGTCGAAAGTGATGTGTACAGCGCAAGGAACTTCGTCAAGTGCCCCCGAGGATGATCACCATGCAATTCAAGCAGCGACACTTCGGTCGTGCGGCGTGCAAAACCGATGTCTAGACTCGCCACCTTCGTGACGACCACCACGCCAATCAGGGCCATGATGGGCGCAGCGACCCATGCAAACTCCAATCTTTGGATAGAGCGAAATACGAGCCAGTTCAATGGTACGAGGCACAGCAAATAACCACCCAGCAAATAGAGAATCGTGGTGCGAGATGGTAACTCGATTCCCGCCGCCGCTTTCAATGCAATAATCGCCTGATAAGACAGCCCCGAAAAGTCATTCCAGGTACCGCCACCACCTCCCCACCGCAGTTCTTCACGCGGAGACTCCGGAGCAAGGGCAAAGTTTCGGTTGGTCTCCTGAGCCAAAGCCGGCGCTGTCGCTTCATCTTGCGGCAATCTGTTTTCAACTGAGCCCGCTTCACCGGAAGTGACCGCGTCTGTTGCCAAGCGCGATCCAGGACGATTGGAAAGAGGCAGATCTCGAGAGAGAATTCGAAAATTGGAATGCAAGCGAGGGTCGAGGATTGAGTTTTGAAAAGGTTCTTCCCACACCTGAGCTAACAAACGCTCGTCGGGCGTGCGAATCACCGTCCGTGGATAGCGGCGCAACAGGCCACTGGAAAAGAAGCTGCCATAATACTTCCAGCGGTAGATGCGCGGCTCGCGCATGGGATAGGCTGTCATGACAATTCGCCCACGTCCCACTTGCGATTCTGCCACCAGTTCGCCGCTGTGTGGAAGCCACTGCCCACGCTCATTCAAATTAAGACGGAGTCCGGCGACTGGCGGTCCAACAATTTCCAAGGGATCGCGTGACTTGCGCTCCGACATATCTTCGGTTAGCCAGTAATTCGAGAGCGTTTCAAAATCGGTAGTAGTAAATTCAGTGGTTTCCGCTGTTGTGGCTGGAAGATATGGGGCAAGAAATGAATTTTGCAATCGAGACCAACTACTGGGACCACTGATCAATAGTTGCCCACCCCAGTGCAACCAATCGATCAACGCCGTCTGCTGGTCGGCTGATAGATCGTCGGCGGAGACGTCATCCCAGATGACAACTGCCGTAGCTGTCATTGTTAACATGGAACGGGGAACGGCATAACGATTCTCTTTCGGCTTGACCAAGGCTACCTTGTAGCTCTGCGTTCGATAATCTTCGGTAAGCCCTTCGTCCTTTCGCCAATAGACCGCGTCAAGTACCGTCAAGTATTCGTAAGACAAGGCTTGGGGACTTACAACCACCAACTGGAACTCATGTGGTCTCAGTTCGTTAGCAGGATAACGAATGGGTGTCTGCAGAATCGGCGTCATGAGTGGCCAGGAGAGCAATTCTGTCTGAAAGTTCAATTTACTATTGACCGCCGCAAACGGATCCTCGTCAGTCTTGGCGGCCGAAATGGGAACAAAACTTTGCAAGTCAATCGTTTTCGTCTGTCCCTTCGGTAAACTGGTCCGGCGCGAGTAGTCGTTGAGTGTATTGGTACCGGGAATTAGGGCAGGGGTGCTGCCCCGGGTAATGGAACCGACAGCGACGACCTGCAAATCTTCGCGATTGGACTTGAACTGCTGTTGCGTTTCATGCCAGTGTCCAGGCTTAGCGGTCAACTGCTTGGTCTCGCTATCGGTCGGCAAGGTGACTTGATCGCTGACGGTCTCAATCGCGTCGCGTTGTTCTCTGCGGCGTTTCTCCAATTCTTCCCGGCTCAGGCGATCTTGAGCGGACGGCAGACAGCCACCACATCCGCTGAGCAATATCAACGAAGGCAATAAACTCAACAACAACATCCACTTCGGCGGTTTGCGCAGTCGATTCCACTTCATCGCCAAGACACCTTGTTCGTTGAGGTCAGACTTCAGCCAGTTTTTAGTGGGCAACATTGTTAACTCACATGTAAGCGTTCACTGCTAATGTATATCAATTGTCCCCAACTGTTTTGTACCTAGCGTTAAACGCATTCAATCCATTGTCCAGTTTCCGCCGACCGCTGCAAACACTGGCAGATGTGGATCGCATCGCGAGCGTGATGCACTGCCAAGCGTGGGTCGACCCGACCGGTTCGGATCGAGGCAACCGCGTCATCAATTTCAGCAGCGAAGGCGCTGATTTCATCCCCCGCCTCCATTGTCGGGACAATGACCGAGCCATCCTGACCGAGCACTTTGAACGGCATGATGTCGGCGCCCGTGGGCAGGACCGACAATTCGAACTGCATCGCCGCTCGTTCAAATTGCAACTCAAAACCGTGGCAAAAGGGACGCGCCGTTTGATCGCTGACACCGCTGCTGGTCGCTACGCTCACCCCTGGCTCATCGAACTCCATGAGCGACTGGCAATACTTAACGATCGAACCGTGTTTTTCATTTCCATGCATTTCTGCGGAACAGATAACACGACGTGGCATACCAAACAACAGCCGGATGAAGTGCGCATCGTGCACGTGGAGGTCGATCAAGGGCCCACCAACTTCTTTGGGCTCGTAGAAATTCGGGATCCAATCCGGCGGTGAGATAATCCGTTTGAAGTAGCCGCGTCGGGGTCGACCGTAAGTACGATCGTCATTGAACTTGTAAACTTGCTGGAATTCTCCCTTGTAGGGTAGCACTTGCGCAACCATCACATGTCGCTCGTTTCTTCGAGCGGCAGCAAAGATCTGGTCACAATCGGCAGTACTTAATCCCAACGGCTTTTCACACAAGACGTGCTTGCCAGCATCCAGCGCTCGACAAGCCGCGTCGACGTGCAAGTTGGGGGGCAGACAAATGTCAACCAGATCGATCGAGCGATCAGCCAAGAGTTCGTCAAGCGTCTCGTAGGCAGTCACACCGTCCAATTCGATTTGCTCGCTTGGCGGACCAAAATTCCCTTGAATGCCGCGCCAGTCGCCTGCGCGTTTTTTAGGGTCCCGCGAACAGAATGCTTTTAACATCGCATGGCTGGAACGTTGGTACGCCAAATAATGGATCCAGCCCATGAAGCCGACTCCGACAATGGCAGCGTTTAACATTTCAAACTCACTTGCACTGAATCTTGAGGCAAAACTGCAGATTTATTGCTTCCGTCCGTGCTGCGAGTATAGCCCAGCCGTCTGCAATAAACAGCCGTAGGCGCGAGCCTCGGGCACAAGCCGACAGGCGCCATTGGACCGACCTGAACGAGAAGCCGTCAACTGCAGTTGATAACTGGCCACCGAGCGAAGATAATACGCCTTCAAAACCATCAACAACCCTTTTTCTTTGGAAAATGTCATGCCTATTCGAAACCTGGCAATGGTACTAGTTCCCTTCTGTTGTTTCGCGACAGTTAACGCGGTCTCCGCCCAAGAGTATTTGACGGGTAAAGAATGGGAGAAACCACCCGTCATCGAACCAGGCGCCACCGACTCGGCTCCACCCTCCGACGCCGTGATCTTGTTTAATGGCCAAGACATGTCGAATTGGAAAAACGGAGAAAATTGGAAAGTTAAAGATGGAATCATGTACGCGGGACGAGGGATGGTAACCACCAATGAGGAGTTTGGTGATTGCCAATTGCATATTGAATGGTCTGCTCCGACTCCACCGCAAGGAACGTCGCAAGGGCGAGGCAATAGCGGCGTCTTCATGATGGGGATCTACGAAGTTCAAGTTCTCGATTCCTATGAGAATGAAACCTACTACGATGGGCAGGCCGGTGCCATCTATAAACAAACTCCCCCCATGGTGAACGCGATGCGCGCGCCAGGCGAATGGAACGCTTATGACATCATCTGGACCGCACCTCGGTTCAACGAAGATGGTTCGCTCAAATCCCCAGCTTATATCACAGCGCTGCACAATGGCGTGCTCATTTTGAATCACTTTGAACTACTGGGAGACACACCGTTTCACCGACCTCCTCAGTACAAGCAGCATGCTGAAGTTGGCCCAATCACACTTCAAGACCACGGCAATCCCGTCCGCTTTCGAAACATTTGGGTGCGCCCAATCAAGCCGGTCAAGAGCGAACAAGCGCGCGAGCCCTTTTTACGCAATGGTGACAAAGAAACTCCCATCGCCGACGCCGCCGAATAACTTGGCCAACTCGAACAATCAACTTACCCACTTACACCACAATTAGGAAAAGTAATTAGCCTTGGACGCACAGTTCGTATTATTGTCCGGTGATGGAATCGGTCCAGAAATTGTCTCACAAGCGAAACGCGTACTCGAACGCATTGCTGAAAAATTCCACCATCAGTTTTCCTTTGTCGAGTGTTTGATTGGAGGTATTGCCATCGATCAGACAGGCGATCCGCTTCCCCAGGCAACTGTGGAAGCATGTCGGACGAGCACCGCAGTATTGCTTGGTGCCGTCGGTGGACCGAAGTGGGATGATCCGTCGGCAAAAACTCGCCCCGAAGCCGGTTTGTTGAAGATTCGCAAGGAACTTGGACTGTTTGCAAACCTCCGCCCAATTACACCGTTTGCAGAACTGTTAGACTCTTCTCCGCTAAAACGCGAAGTCGTGGAAGGAACTGACATTCTTTTCTTCCGCGAGTTGACTGGTGGGATTTATTTCGGTCCAGCGTCGTGCGAATCGCTCCCCGGTGGTGGCGAACGAGCTCAAAGTACCATGGTCTATGACACCTACGAGATCGAGAGAATTTTCCGCTTGGCCGCCGACGCGGCGCGCAAGCGTCGCAACAAACTGACGATGGTCGATAAAGCCAATGTGCTGGAAGTCAGCCGACTTTGGCGGCGAGTTTGCGCGAAGATCGCCAAAGAAGAATATCCTGACCTGCAATATGATGTGGTCCTCGTCGACGCGATGGCCATGCACCTGATCAGCCGTCCGACGAGTTTTGATGTGGTGGTCACCAGTAATCTGTTCGGCGATATCTTGACCGATGAAGCATCGATGCTTCCCGGTTCATTGGGCATGTTGCCCAGCGCCTCATTGGGTGCTAGCGGTCCGGGGCTTTACGAGCCAATACACGGTAGCGCTCCAGACATTGCTGGCAAGGGTATCGCCAACCCGCTCGCGACGATTCTGGCAGCGGCGATGATGTTGCGACATTCCTGTCATTTGGAGACGGAAGCAGCAGCCATCGAGTCCGCCGTGCAACAGGTTTTGGCAGCCGGTCATCGAACCGCCGATCTATTGCGTCCGGGGGAAAAGTCGTCAGGTGGTCCATGCACGACTATGCAAATGACAGACTTCGTTCTAAAACAACTTTCGTTTTGAGCAGGTCGCCAAGAATCGTCAGGGATAACTTCGCCAAGTTTCGTTGCGGATTAGGCCATATTTTGTTGAGGATCTGCTTAGAGTTTGTAGTCGCATTCGAAATTAAACTGAACTAAGGTTTAAAATAACGTGGAAAGACGTACCACTCCACGATCTCGGAGGGTCCCTGTCGATCGGGGGCGATTGTGGAGGCGTCGCAGAGTTGTGCGCCGGCGCAAGTTGGCACCTGCCGAATTATTTGTCGGCTCGTTCCTGATGCTAACCCTGCTGGGGACGATCGGTTTAAAATTATTGCCGGGCCTCTATCAAGGTGCTCCACTCGGTTGGAACGACGCCGCTTTCACAGCGACCAGCGCCGTTTGCGTCACCGGACTAATCGTCGTCGATACGGCGACCTATTTCACGTTTGCTGGTCAAGCTTTTCTACTGTTGCTGATCCAACTTGGCGGGCTGGGGATGTTGGTTTTGACCAGCGTGATCATCACGGCTTTGGGAGGCCGGCCATCTCTGCGAGCAGAAGCGGTCGCGGCAGGCTCACGGCAGATGATACCTTACATCCCAGCACGTAAACTGTTCATCGATGTCGTCCGATTTACCTTCATTTTCGAAGCCGTTGGAGCTTTGCTACTCTATGGACTATGGGTTCCGCGACTCGGTTGGGGCGGTGCCGTTTGGCCTTCGATCTTTCACGCGGTCAGTGCCTTCTGCAATGCTGGATTTTCGACCAACACCACATCCTTAATGCCGTTTCATGACTCCGCCGGGACGATCACCGTGATCTCGTTGCTGGTCATTGCTGGCGGCCTAGGCTTCGTCACAATGGAAGAACTGTACCAAATTTTCTTCCGTCGATTGCCTTCCGGACGGAGGCTCTCGCTCCATAGCAAATTAGTGCTCTCGACGACCGCTGTCCTCACGATTTGGGCGTGGATCTTCTTCGCTTTGTTTGAATGGCATGGGTTGTTGGACAAAATGAGCATTGTGGACCGCTTGTCCAACTCATTATTCATGAGCATTACTCCCCGAACCGCAGGTTTCAACACCGTCGACTATGCACTTGCATCCGACAGTACGAACTTCCTGACCATCATCCTAATGATGATTGGAGGCTCTCCAGGATCAACCGCAGGTGGCATGAAAACAACGACGTTTGCATTGTTAGGTTTACTGGCGTGGTCGCGTCTGAGATCTCACCCCACGGCAACATTTGCGCGTCGCTCAATTCCTGAAGAAACGATTCAGCGTGCCACAGGTTTGTTTGTGATTGCCACGGGCGTCGTGGTACTGGGTGTTTTTGTACTGGCGTTTATCGGCGACGTGATGGGTACCCAGCAAACATTCATCGCGTGTTTGTTCGAAACAGTCAGCGCTTTTAACACAGTCGGCTTGTCGATGGGGATCACAACAGACCTTTCAGTGGCGTCGCGATGGGTGGTGATTGTCTTGATGTTCGCCGGACGCACCGGACCACTGGCCATTGCTTCGGCGTTGATCGTTCGCCTGTCACGCCGCGGCCGTTTCCGACTGGCCTACGAGGATGTCATCGTCGGCTAATACAATTCATCCAATTTGAGAAAACTGAGTTCAGCATGAAACGGTTCGTAATTGTAGGCTTGGGCAACTTTGGTTTCACGGTCGCAAAATCGCTTGCCGACAACGGCCATGATGTTATCGCTGTTGATTTTGAAGGTGATGTGGTTGATCGTATCGCATCGTTTGTATCACACGCCGCCGTTGGCGATGGAACCGATATCGAAACGCTGCAAAGAATCGGAGCGAGCGATGCCGATGCAGCCATCGTCTCCACCGGTGAGAACATCAGCGCGAGCATTCTGGCGACAATGGCCCTGCATGACCTAAAAGTAAGAGACATCTACGTCAAAGTCATCTCAACCGATCATGCACGCGTCATGAATCGTATCGGAGTCACAGACATCGTCTTTCCAGAACGCGACTCGGCCATCGGATTAGCCACCCGTATCAGCGGCTCGGCACTGCTCAATTACGTTCGCCTTGGCACAGGTTTTAGCATCCAAGAAATGGGGGTTCCGAATAGCTGGCTTGGACGCTCAATCCGCGACCTCCAATTGCGTCAGAATTTTGACATCACAATTGTTGCACTGCACGACATCCTCACTGACCGCATTACCGCCTCACCCAATCCCGACCAAATACTCAAAGACTCCGATACACTTTTGGTCGCAGGCGACGATGCGGCCCTGCAGCGTGCTGCAAAGGTAGAGTAGCGATGGTAGCGCTGCCCTCCAGCAGGTTGTCAGGCCGCTAGCGGGCACTTCTGTGCTTGATTCATAGTAGCTTTATCAACTCACCCATGGCGGATTCGCTCGTTTCTTATTATTGATGCACCACTGAATACCCCAGCTCGCACAGGACGAGCACTCGGGCTCATCTCACCAACCAACGTCGGGGGGAAACCACTCCTCAGGGGCGAGCCATTTCGCTCATTGCCCATCTCCGCACATGTGCTGAAGTTGAAGGGCCATACTGCATGCGAACGGCAATCTTAAGATGTGTTTAGGTTCAAAAAACTAGACCTTGATTCCTTTCCTATAGTGTCCGCAGTTTTGCACTATTTCGTTTGCAAGGGCTACTTGTAGAACGACTCACTTACGATAGATTCCCAGGCACATACGATGTTCATTTCTTGCACGGCGTTGAACGCAAATTTTAGCCCGTGAATTGATGAAATTCGTCGAACGGTCCGGTTGTTGCATTATCAAGTTTCCGGTTCACAAAATTGACAGCGGCGGGGTACACTGCGTGCTCTACGAAACTCCCAAATTCTTCTTTTCTCGCTTGCTCCCGCGAAAAGACGTAGGGACCCCCGTGGTCTGAACAACCTACCTATATTCAGATTGACTACGAAGGAGCAAGGCGGTGGATGGAACTGTAATCTTTACAGGTGTTGATGATCATACTCGTCAATCGATCGAAGTTCTTGTAGCCGCGATGGGCTTTACCACGCGCTCAGATGTGGACGTTCTAAATCCAGAAGAACTCAAACCGATCGACCAACCATTTTGCATTGTGTTGAACTCGGGATTTCTTGATCTTGAAAAAGCTTTGGCCCAAGCAAAGACTATCCTCCGCGCTTGGCCACCTGCCCGACTGATTCTCTTGTGTAGCGATTGTGCAACGCGCGAAGTTGTCAATGCGATGCGAGTGGGGCTTTCTTCCGTGTTGGAGTATCCCTTTAGTTACGAAGAACTCGAGCAGGCACTTCAACTTGCAATCCAAGAGAGTTTGGCTTCTCGCCAAGAGACGAAAAGCAGAATCGCACTAGAAGTCGCCGAATTGCTTACGAAGCAGGAGCAGGAAATTGCTCAGATGCTATTGGATGGTGCAGGAACCAAGCAGATCTCGGTCAAGCTCGATTTGAATATCCGCACGATTCACTATCGCAAGAAGGCGTTGTTCCGCAAACTTGGTTCAAACGGGCGGAGTTCCGCGATTGAACTATTATCAGGTTCATCGCGCATCACTCCCCGCTCAATGGACTCAGAAGGTGATGGCGACGCGTTGAATTAGTCGTCACAGAGGATAAATTCAAGACGCAACTGGCTGCCATCAACGTCAATATCCATGCCCCATTGTTCCGTCTTAGATGACAAGACCAACGAATGATCGGGGCCTTTAACCACGGTGGGGATGCTCAATTGTCCGCCTTTGATCCCAAGCAGATTTTTTGTATTTCCGCCAATCATGTTGGCCAGCTCGGCAATCGTGTCGATAACGTCGCCATCGATCTCCTTACTGACACTGCCGAGGAGTGCACCCGATGCTTTCATTGCCAGGACCGGTGGGAGGTTGATGACAATCGTTGCTTTCACAGCTCCTGACATTCCAACAATTCCACTGAGCGAGTGGCGTTGGGTGGTGATGCCGCTGTGCAATTCGCCGGCGACACCGACTTCCATATCACACATGGTTGTCAGTACGCTTTTGGCAGCCCGAAATAGGCAGTCCGCAAACTGTTCGTGGGAAATGGTTGCCGCATCGACTTGAGGTTGTTGGCTACCAATTTTTGCTTCGCTTCGCCCCATGACTTGCGCAAGTAAATCGCTTTCAAGTTGAGTGGACATCGATGACACCTTATGGATTGATTACTGATATTTAAAGGACTGTAGATGCTAGAAAGTACAGATGATCGTTGACGGAGCGGTTCCGCTATTTACGCTCGAAGCCTGCGAAGCACTTCGATTAACTCTAGGACGCGGGAGCGTGCCAGTTCCAGATTCGGGTGATCACCCTCAATCGCCTGTTCGACCCTGGCTGCGAACGGAGTGACGCAATCAAACCCATAACCTCCTGCGGAACCTTTTAATTGATGAGAAACGTGCTTGAGCCTGGCCCAGTTATCGTCTTCCAGCAGCGATTCAAACACGCCAATTTTCTGAGGCAGTTCCATCACAAACAGCTCAACCAGCTCGCGCATATCTGGGTCGTTTGATAGCGTCGAAACAAAGGGAGGGAGTGTCGTAGCAAACATCTAGCACCTATATTCGTTTTAATGTCCTGTAAGAGACAGTGCCAATTCGGCATTGCTTGATTCCGCAGCCCGACGAACGAGCAATTCGTTGACGGATCGATGCCAGCGAGCCACTTTGTCGGCGCATTCTTCCATTGTTTTTAGAAGTTCATCGGGATTTTTCAGCGGTTTGAAGAGACAGGCCTCCGCCCCTTCTCGCATTGAAACCAGTACCGACTCGAGAGATACGACGCCGGTGAGCATGACCACCAGGATGCCTCCGTCCAGTCGTTTGATCGTCCGCAGTAAATCGAGTCCATTGTGCTTTTCCATCTGGATGTCGAGGATAGCCAGTCGGCAGCCAGTGCGTGCCAGATGATCGACTGCTTTCGTAGGATCACTGATCGAATGCACATCAAATTTCTTTGACAGATAACTCGAAACTAACTGCAACATGTCAGGATCGTCGTCAACATGCAGCACAGTACGACTGGTATGGAGTAACTTACTCATGCAATTGCCTCTGCTAAAAAGTGCGGTAAACACTGGCGCCCGCCAACAGTACCCGCACGATGAAAACTAGCATCAAAATCGGTTTGTGCGTCGAGCTGCAAGCTCAATCTCCGCATTTTGCACTCCGATTCGCTTCGAAAGTACGACCATTGAGGGTTGGAGTGCCGATTAGTGCAATTATTCGTACCCCAGCCCGACCGCTCAAAGATTGACCTAGAATTCTCTGCGAAATGTGGTTTTCACGGGTAAATATCGCAACTCCGAAAGGCAGTCTCGAAAGTGTTGTTAAGGAATAAGCGAATCTTGGTGGTCGAAGATTGTCCGGATCAGCAGCGACTGCTCTTGCATATTCTGCAAAAAGCTGGAGCTGAAGTCGTATTGGAATGCAGTGGCTTTGCTGCGCTCGACACCATTCGTAAACAACGAAGGGTCTCGCAACCATTTCACGCGGTGCTGATGGACCTGATCCTGGACGAGGCCGACGGAATCACCGCCACTCAAGCCATCAAACGTTGCGAGCCACTCTTACCCGTGGTCGCTGTCACCGCCTGCGGCTCGCCTGCCATCGAACAAAGATGGCGAAAAGCAGGTTGTTGCGCCTACCTAGAAAAACCGGTGTCACCGCAGGTACTCATCGAAAGTATCAACGCAGCAATCCGTGAGGCGGCCCGAGACTGGATTTTTCAAGTTCACGTACAGCAGATGATCGATGCTAACGAAACTCTACCATCCACCCCTTAGGGAAATGACCAAAGCATTAGGGTTGAGAAATCCGTGTAACCGGTAGTTTTGATTTTAACCATTGCTGCGTAGAAAACGCCAAGCGATCACTGTTCTTGTCCAGTTGCTTGTTAATTTTATCGACCAGCTTCGAGTTCAGATCGTCAAGCCGATCATCAAGTGTAAACTTCAACCCCTTACCAAGTACTTGAGCAAATTCCCCACCCACCTGACTCACGCGACGGACGTTGTAATACGTCAAGTCGATATGGGCATAAGTCACATCTGGTTTTACGATGATGTCGGGGGGGAGCCTAAGAAGGTTCATCTGTAGAGCCACCGTTCCTTCAAGCGTCAATCGACAAGCTGCGTCCGCATTGGCACTTAAGCTGATCAGTTGGACGTCGCGCGCCCACTGACTAAGACGACCAAAGACATCTAGAGTGCAATCCACCGTCACACTAAATGCAATCTTTCCATCCGCGAGCGTTTCCAAACGATGAAACTCGACATGCAAATTTTCTTCTGGATCAACAACACGGATGGAGTACTTGGTCCATGTTCCAGAATTCACCAGCTTGACGCGCCGTTTGGTCTCTAGATGATTCCCTTCTCTCCAAACCTTGATGCCATCCCAGACCTCTTTTTGCTGATTCCATTTTCGATTGTCTTCATAGGTTGAAGGCACGTTATCACGGATCAACTTCGTCAGCCATGCAACCATTTGAGGTGTGGCGATTTCATTTTCAACTACGGCCGCACTTTCAGAAGATGAGCCAGAAAAAGCGACGAGTCGTGCAGGGACCGTGCGCCGCGCGAACTTGCTAGGAGACACTTCCTGTGCACTGGTGGAATGCCCACCAATCGTGGGCCAGACGCTGAACGCAAACAGCGCTACAAAACGAAAGATCATCATTCGAGCATCCATGCTTTTCGTACCAAACCCGCATGCCATCAGCCGTCAACATGCGTGATCGACTCGCTGGTTGTACGCTTGGGAGATTTCAATACGTGGAACAATAGCTTAGCGAGAGTGGCGATTTGATTAAACGCCAATGTTCGCCAGAATCGCACGCCCCCCGTACTAGCCCCTACGACGCACCAAGCGGTTGCCATTCAAATCCCAGCCCTTCGCCGCTCAGAAGCTCGGTGGGTATCGTCCCGTATCGCACCCTAAACATAGGTGCATATTCGCTCATGTAAGCCTGGTTTCCCGCTGGACAATATTGCCGTCCATTGCCTTCAATCGCAACCACTTTGGGAAAACGACTGGCAATCGCTGCCGAATGAAGGAAAGAACCTCCTACACAAGTTAAGTCTTGGACGCAGGTGAACATCCCGTACTCAGCCCCAGCCGCACCCATCAACAAGCACTCGGATTGCCCTTTGCAAGCTTTCAGTGCGATTCCAGTGTAACCACGCTGTCGCGCCAACTTCAAACTTTGCAAGTCGGTCAACGATTCGTCGATCACCACTGGACGAATGCGAGCAATGCGATGCACGGTCATCTCAGTGCGAATCGTCAAATCACGTGGCGTGGGCTGTTCAATATATTGCAAACGTTGGAACGACAAATTGCTCAAGCGCTCAATGCGCTCTAGCAAATCGATAACATAATCCTCGTTAGGGCATTGCTCGTTGAAATCAAACGAAAGCTTCCAATTGCGTTCGGGCGCCGTCGACTCACAGATCCGTGTCACTTCGACAATGCGACCGACATCCCAGTCAATGTTGTTGCCAGCTAATTTGATCTTCAAGTGAGTGATGCCATCGGATCGCAACCATTCCTCAAGTGTTTCCGGATACCCGTCGTCGAGCCGCGATTTGATATCCGCATCGCTTAATGGATCCAACGCACCAACCAGGTGATACAAGGGCATGGTCGGTTTAGGTTTTGCAGAAAGATAATCGACAGGATATTTACCGATAAAATCTTCGCCCAGATAGGCGCTGAGATCCTCATTGAGGAATTCGCTGGTCATGCAGTCAAAGCTATTTTTGCCTTGCGCTCGACCGAAAGCATCGTGCACGGCCGCCTCCAGCGGACTCGCTGCCAACATGGCTGCCAACTTTGGAATCCGCTCGGTAATCTTGAATTCCTGATTCAGTTCATCTGTCACTGAATCACGCATCATGGCGATTTGATGAGTTACCTGGAGCGGATCGCCCGACATATTGGCTGATTCGACGCGAACCGCTAAACGATTAGCCAATTCCAAGAGCAGCTTGAGAGTGATTTTGCCAGGGATTTTACTGGGCCAAGCCCAAGCGTTTCCCATGGTCATTTCGCCAGTACCCTTAACCTTCTTGCGGCTGCCCGCCAGGTTGACGGTAACTTCGGTGCGCAAGATGGTCACATCTTCAACCACGCGTCCGCCAAACTTAATTGGCTGTCGATAAACGAAGCTATGAGTGGAGTTGTCAACTTTTTTGATACTGATATCCGAGGCTTTGGCCATCGAGACTACGTCCCCTACCGATCTACAACCGGGCAAATCTACTTTAGTGAGGTAATCCTCTGGCAACCCAGAGAATCGGACCTATAAAGTAGCACATTCGCCCCTGCGTTATAAGCGGCCCGTAGCGGATCGCCATTAGACGTAGATCTGTCGACGCTTTTCCTGCAATTCAGGTGCTCGATGGCCCAGCGCTCGACCGAGCATTCGCGGATGTGCAATGCAGTCTTCCGCCGTAATGACTTGATTCCTGCCGCGGGCTTTGGCGGAGTAGAGCGCTTCATCACATCGCTGTAAGGCTTGTTGATAAGTGTCGGAACGAAGTACGCATGTCACTCCAATGCTCGCCGTCACCTTCATCCTCTGCGATTCAACTTCGATCGCGTCGGCTTCGATGGTCTTCAGAAGCTGTTCCAACCGCCATCGCGCGACGTCTAGGGGCATTGCAAGCAATAACGCAAATTCCTCGCCTCCATATCGAAAAACGCGGTTGTTATCTGCCAACTCACGATGGAGTATTTTGCCGAGATGCCTCAAAGCAAGATCACCCCCCAAATGGCCATAATTGTCATTGAGCATCTTGAAGTGATCAATATCCAGAAGAGCTAGACAATGTTCTGCCTTGCCAACCCGCTCCGAGCTGACAAGAGCGTTGAACGTCTCGATAAAACATCGTCGGTTGCTCAGTTCGGTTAATTGGTCGACGTGCGCCGCATCCCGCAGCCCTTTGAGTTTGGATTGTCTCGCGCTGGCAAAAACCATCGACTGCACCAAGTGGCTGCCGCTGATTAAACTCTTGGACAGAACGTCCTGAGCGCCTAACTGAATCGCCTGCAAGCCGACCTCTGCATCTACGTCCGAGGTGAGCACCACCACGGGTAACTCGGCAGCACTATGCTGCAACTGCTGCAGTGCATCCAATCCCAATGAATCGCTGATTCCAAGTAAGACAACGTCTACTGGGCTGCATTTAAGATATGCGAGTGCCTCCTCAAGTAAACGAACTCGAGTGACTTCGATTTGAATGATCGGATTGTTGACGAGTAAACCTTCGGTTATGACTGCGTCAATATCACCACTTTCGATGAGCAAAACGTGGAGCAACGTGCTTTGCATCTTCGTACCTTTGGTCTTTTATATTGTGTTCTAAACGCCACGAGAACTTCGCTGGGGCAAACGCTGCGACTCTGCGTTGATCTGCAAGTGTTCGGGGAATTCTCCTAAGGGACTGTCTGAAAATAACTCCCGCAATCTTGGACCCTCGCTTTTAGAAAAGTCGCAAGCCGGGAGATTCAATCCAACCAAGTTCTTAGCCAGCTGTCTTCAAAAAGACGGGCAGGTCTCTTTGAGGATCGCGGCGGACCATGGCGGGCCGCCATGAGTACTACAATATGGGACACGCTTGCAGAACGTGCGAAAGATAGGCCAGACCCGACCATAATTTGTGCGTAAAGTTACGCTTGCGAAGACAACGCGACCGGCACAAACCACAAAATCAATAAACTGCGATTATTCAGCAGTCATGGCCGTTGGAAGTGGCTCAATTTGTTTGAACTCAATGGAGTCGCGATAAGCAGACGAGTCCATCAACGTAAAGCCCAGGAACAAAGCCACAAATATGAAAGAGCTTAGAAAGATAATTGCATTTAATGGCTTGTCGTGAATCATGTGCATGAAGAACAGGATTACCAAACTGGCTTTCAGCGTAGCAATGATCATCGAAATGATTAACTCGGAGTTTCCCAAGTCAAGCGTCGACTGGTAGACGGTGGCACCCGTCAACACAATCAGCGCCACAAACACCGCCAGCAACTGCCAAACAGGCATCGGGTGTGAAAATCCGTGAGCGTGCGCGCCGTGGCTTGAATGATCAGACATGTCAATTATCGCTAGCTGTGATGAAAAAATTAAAGCCGTAATCCAACGCAAAAATTGCTGCCACTGACCTACTTGATCAAATACAGCAATGGGAACAGGTAAATCCAGATCAAGTCGACAAGGTGCCAATACAATCCTACGTAGTCAACCGGCCCAAAGTACTGCTCGTTGAACTGATCTTTCGTAGCTCGAACGAGTAGCCAAGCCAACACCGCCATTCCGCCGAGGATGTGGACCGCATGAACACCAGTCATGCAATAGTAAATGCTGAAAAACAATCCTGCTCCACCCTGTTGATCGACTGACTCTCGAGTTGATGCCCCAGGCACCTGCGGAGTCGCCTCAACAGACACAAGCCGCGCCGCCGACGCAGCTCCGTGCTCGGCATGATCATCGCTTGTTTCGCTACCGACGTGCTCGTCGCCATGTTGCTCGTCGGCATGCTGTCCTTCGCCTGCCTCATGGGCCCCTTCCACATGCCCACCGTTTTCGGTGGAATGAACTTCCGTGTGCTCTCCCGATGCATGTTCTTTGGCTTCTGCATTTTGAAAAGCAACGCCGATGAACACGCCCACAAAGTAACACAGTGCAGTTACCAACAGAGGACCAGCAATTTCCGTATGTCGTTTGTTGCCTTGCACAATCGTGGCTACGTACCATCCCAAAAAGCCAATGACGCACAACGCAGGGACAATGCTGAGCGTGTACAACCAATCCGAGACGCCTTCGTGATGCGAAGTCAACGAGTATTGGGGAATGTAAATACCAGCGGGAAGCAATCCTAGGTCCCACTTGTGTGTGTATTCAATGGCCTTAACACCAAGGAACATCGACGCACAGCCAAGCGTAATCGCCAAGCAGATCACTAACCCAGTCCGTTGACGTAGCTGTGCACAACGCACTCCCCAAGCCATCGAGAGACTGCTGAAAAGGAGTACACCGGTGTTGAACGCCCCCAACTTTGCGTTGAGGAACTGGCTCGCAAATGTAAAGACTTCTGGATTGCGGCTGCGATAGAGCGCATACGCACAGAACATGCCGCTGAAAAACAGCACTTCTGTCACCAGAAAAATCCATATTCCCAGCTTGCCAGAATCGTATTGCTGTTCCGGGTCGTCAAAATGGTGCGCCAGGAACGGTGGATGGGCATGATCTCCGTGACCGTGACCACCATGGGATGCATCAGTGTGTGACATTCGGCACTAGCTCTTCGCGGGTTCAATAGTTGGCTGGGGAACGGTCGTGTGTTGAGGATGGACATATTCCCAGCCTCTTTCAGCATCTCGATATACAAGTGGCTTGTAGTCGTAAGGTTCATTAACCGTCGGTGGATGTTCAAAGTTATAAAATGGCGGAGGCGAGGCGCATTGCCATTCCAGAGTCGCACCTCCCCATGGGTTTGGCGGTGCTTTGCGTCCCTTCATGAGCGAATGGATAAAGACACCCAACGCGATAAACAATCCGACTCCGAGTACAAACGCGCCAATCGTTGACAACTGATGCAGTTCTTGGAACTCGAGATCGTACCGTGCATAGCGGCGTGGCATACCACGACTACCCAGAACAAATTGTGGAAGGAACGTCAGGTTGAAGCCGACGAACACGAACAAACATGAAACCTTGCCCCACAATTCACTGAACATCTTGCCTGTCATTTTCGGCCACCAGTGGAAGACTCCGCCAAGAAAGCCGACCAAAGTCCCGCCGACCATCACGTAGTGAAAGTGAGCGACAACGAAGTAGGTATCGTGCAACGGCCGGTCGGTCGAAAGAGCCCCTAGCCAGAGTCCCGTTAGACCACCGATGGTGAACAAAAAGATAAACGACAGCGAATAGCACATGGGCGTATTCAATTGGACCGTACCGCCATACATCGTCGCCAACCAATTGAATACTTTGATCGCCGAAGGAATCGACACGGTAAACGTCAAGGCGCTGAAGATAATCGTCGTTACGTCCGCCATGCCGCTGGTGAACATATGGTGACCCCAAACCAAGAAGCCAAACAAGGCGATCGCAATCGAGCTGTAGGCAATAAATCGGTAACCAAAAATCGCCTTGTGGCTGTGCACGCTCATCAGCTCGGAAATGATTCCCATTCCCGGCAAAATCATGATGTAAACGGCCGGGTGTGAATAAAACCAAAAGAAGTGTTGGAAGGTAACCGGGTCGCCGTTGAGCGCAGGATCAAAAATCCCGATCTTCAACACGCGTTCTGCTGCCAAAAGCAAAACCGTAATGCCAAGGACAGGTGTTGCCAAAACTTGAATAATCGATGTTGCATAAGTTGCCCAAAGGAACAACGGCATCTTAAACCAAGTCATCCCTGGCGGACGCATCGTGTTGATCGTCACAATAAAGTTCAATCCGGTAAAGATCGAACTGAACCCCAGTACAAAGACCCCCATCGTGGCCGCCACGACGGGCCCCTGAGTCATCGTGCTATACGGCGTGTAGAACGTCCAGCCGGTATCAAGACCGGTGTAAAGCATGGCAGTAAGGAAGAAAATCGCCCCGGCCACCCACAAGTAAAAGCTACTTAGATTCAACCGCGGAAATGCGACGTCCTTGGCACCCAGCATGACCGGCACCAAAAAGTTGCCTAACGCCGCTGGAACACTGGGAATGATGAACAAGAAAACCATGATCGCGCCGTGCAGCGTGAACACTTGGTTGTACTGCTGGTTGCTCAAGAACAACTGCGTAGGAGTTAACAACTCAGCTCGCAAGACCAACGCTAACAGTCCAGCCAACAAAAAGGCTGACATGACACCCACCAAATACATCAAACCGATGCGTTTGTGGTCAAGTGTCAGCGCCCAGCTTAAAAAGCCTTTGCTGTTGATCAGAAAGTTATCGCGATCTGCCTGCGAATGTGTCGGGCTTGTAGCTACCGCGCTCATCGCTATCGTCCTCTAGTCGGGTTATACCGATACTGTGAAATCTAAACTCTTACTCGCACCACGCAATTTGAATCAAATCACATGGCCTGCTTGAACAAAAAACTTGCTTATCCCAGGGGCTCACCAATTAACTGAAATCATTCAGTCGCATTCGACGTTGCCGCATTCGTTTCGACCGAATCCGTCTGAGTTGTCTCCGAATCGGTCGCGGCAGCTGGAGTCGCCTCGCTAACTCCCAGTTCCTCATCGGTCAGCGTTCCATCCTGCATCGCCTGGATGAAAGCTATCAATGCATCAATTTCGTTTGTCTTCAGTTTCCCTTGAAATGATGGCATCAACGAAGCTTTGGCAAACTCAGGTCGCATTTCCTTCTGTGGCATTAAAATCGATTCGTTAATGTACTGCTCATCGACTTTAATATCCTTGCCGCTTGTGCTCTTAAATTCTTGGCCATAGATTCCGTAGAAACTTGGACCGACCGCTATCTTGTTTTCCTCTAAGGAGTGGCAAGCCTTGCACCCGACACGTTCGTATAACCACTGCCCATGGGCTGCCGGTGCGTCCGGTGGCTTAGCCGCGTCGATCAACCACTTCGAATACTCGGCTTCGCTGTGCACGACAACACGCGTCACCATTTCGCTATGTTTCTCGCCACAATACTCAGCACAGTAGAGTGGAAAATTCCCTTCCAAAATTGGCTTAAACCACATGATGTTCACGCGACCGGGCACAATGTCGGTTTTGGCTCGAAACGCTGGTACGTAAAAACTGTGCAAAACGTCGGTCGAGCGCATTCGCAAACGAATCGCCTTGCCAACGGGAAGGTGCAAGGTGCTATCCTTGGCCCCATTTGGATACTCAAATGTCCACGCCCACTGCAATGCTTCGACATTAATATCAATCGTCTCGGCGGGTGGTCGCATCATATCGACGTAACCGTAAACACCACGAGCAAAAATCCAACAAACGATGATGGTCGGAATGACCGTCCAAGTGATCTCCAGCGCGTTATTGTGCAACGCGGACGAGTCGCCGCGATAGCCAGGCCGGCGTCGGAACTTGATCACGCAATAAATCATCGCTCCCACAACGAGAACAAAGAAAAAGAGCGAAATGTACAAAATGTACATGAAAAATATGTCCGTCTCCTCAGCAAACGTCGAGGCTTTTGGTGGAAACCAAAAAGAGCCTTCTCGTTCAACGGCCAATAGGAGTGGAGAAATTGCGTTCGACATGAATCTACTCTTTGGAATCGTTCGATTCGACAATGGATCGGTTGGGTGCAGTATTGTAGGAAACTGTTGAAGACTCGTTGGACGGGAATTCACTAGTGGGCGCTTTTGCCGCAGGTGCCCCTGAATCCACCGCCACTGGCTTTACCGCATTGGCATTCCGCCTGGAAAACCAAAATGGCGCCGTAAAACCGGTCATTAGCAGTACAAAAGCAGCTCCGCCAAACGCCATCAAGCGTTTAGCACTGGCTGAATAGCGATTGGTATCTGGATCGTACATATAACAAAGCTGAACAAACGCGTCGGACAGCGAGTAGGTCAGCTTGCCTTCTCCCGCCTCGGCGACAGCCAACTTCAATTGATCCGGCTCAACACCCAACGACAGCAAACAACGACAAATACGCCCGTCGGAACTAATAAAATAAGTAGCCGCTGGGTGGTTGAATCGCTTGTTGACTTTGTCATAGGTATATCGAAAACCAACCGAATCAGCCAACTTGCTGATCGCGGCTTGCTTGCCGGTCAAAAAATGCCAGTTTTCTTCGGCAGTGGTTTCGCGCAGCAAGCCGACGTACTTTGCCTTGGTGCGCGCCGCTTTGTCGGCTGACTCACTTGGGTCAATGCTGACCGTCACAATTTCAAACTGATCCCCCAATCCCTCACCATCCATGGCTCGCAAGGTATTAACTAAACTGTCCAACTGCGCGATGCACAGTCCAGGACAGTCGCTGTAGTTCAACGTCAAAATGATCGGTTTGTCTTGCTTGAAGTATTTGCGCAGTCCAACCGGATTACCATTTTCATCAGCGAAAACAAGCTCCAATGGAATGAACTGCCCCACCTTGTCTTCAACATCAATGCCGCGGGCCATCGCCGGCAGCTCGTCATTCACCTGCGCATAACTCAAACCATCCAACGCACATAGCACAGCTATGCTCAGCAAGAGCTTTTTCAGGTTGGAATGAAAAGTGGACATCATAAAAACAGTAACAACGGAGCGTTTGAAGTCGAATGCCATCAGTTCTGGCAGACCATTTCTTAAGCAGATGGTTCCCTGGACTAATTCTTTGAAAAGGAGTTCTTTGGCTTTGTCGATCGGAATCTGGAGGCGTTCTTCAAACTGTGGTTCAGCAGCCGCATCCGCGCCTTCCGGAGCAGCCATCTCCACTTTCACCGTGCGGTAACCGTTAAGCATCGCCTTCTGTTCACCGATGGTTTGATCAGAGACTTCATAATGGGGCGAATTGGCAAGCTTACGCTCATCTTCTGTTTCGAGCCAAGCGTAACACAAGGCCCGCCCAAGCAAAATGATGATCACCAAAATGATCGAGCTGACAAACGTCGTGTAAGCGATCGCCGTTGTATTTAGGTCGTCATAGCGAGCCATATTGTCGCTTCCGTTTCAATTGCAAACTGGTCTAAAAGGAGCTAACGAACACGAAATTTTAGAGGAACTAAGCGTTATGATACGCCAGTGCTTCGGGTAACCATGGATCTTTCGCCGCAACGACCGGTGTATCGCCAACCCGCCATAGGAAGAGGGCCACAAATATCGCAATCATGCCAATCCAACACAGTAGATGTCCCAACACCAACATGGTCGTCAATTCGCCCACATTGGGCATAATCAGGAACATCAGATCCAACCAGTGAACTACCAAAATGAACACGGCCCAACCGGCCATTGCCGCTTTGTTACGGCGAACATGCCTCGAGACCGTCCCCAAAAAGGGAACAATAAAATGGAACACAATCAACAGTAAACCAACGTATTCCCATCCGTGTTGCATGCGTTCTTTGTACCACAACGTCTCTTCTGGAATGTTGCCATACCAGTAGAGCAGGAACTGCGAAAACGCGATGTAGCCCCAGAACACAACAAAACCAAACTGAAACTTAGCCATATCGTGAAAGTGCTCAACCGTCACGAGTTTCTCGATCCGTCCACTTCGTTGTAGCAGGAAGCAGGTCAAGATCATCACGGCGAAAAAGCTCAACATGCTGGCTGCGAACAGATAGACACCGTAAATCGTGCTAAACCATGCCGCGTCGGTCGACATCATCCAGTCAAACGCCGCAAAATTGATCGCAAGGGCAAACAACATGATAAATGGGCCGGCCCAACGCTGCAGCTTCAACGTGATCTCAGTATCACCCGTCTCATCCTGCTTGCGGCTCATGTTAAAGTATATTCGAGCAGCAATGGTGAAGACCGCAAAGTAGATCACTGTGCGAAGTGCGAAGAACCCCGGATTCAAGTAAACCAGCTTCTCCTCCACAATCGCGGGAAGCCCCGCATCTTTACCTTTGTTCCAAGCGTAAAGAGCTTCGCTGGGAGTAAACAACACCATCGCAAGAATCGGCAAAAACAGCAGTGCCCACCACGGAATCGTCACGGCTAATAGTTCGGCGATGCGGCGAATCGAAGCGCTCCAACTCGCTCGGGCCAAATGCTGCACCATGACGAAGAACAGTGCCCCAAGGCAAAAGCTGAGACAATAGATGAAATTCGCTAGATACGAATGAAAAAAACCTTTGTATCCATGCTCCGGATGCGCCGTATCGCTGAAGTAAAACAAACCCAGGCTCAGGAGAACACATATTGCACCGACGGCCACGAAGACCGGAGCGCGTCCGCGCCAGCTGGCGGGGAGTGTGATGTTGTCGTTTGGAATAGTCGCGGCCATCGTGTTACCTGATGTAATTTGCAATGCGATGCATCAATTTGTATAAAATCTGGCTTGCATGTTCGCTTCGGCGTCTGACAAGCATTTGTATTTCTAAGTTCTTGAATCTCTAAATTAGCGTGGATTAGGGTTGCGATTCCGCTTTCGCGTCAGTTGCCACTACTGCTCCTGGTGGTACATCTGCCTCACTTGCGTTTTGGCTGCGTTGCAACGCCCGCACGTAAAGCACAACAGCCCAGCGCTCTTTTGCGTTCAGCGATGCCGCGTAGCTTCCCATTTTTCCTTTGCCATTGGTGATCGTGTAATAGATCCGACCAATCGCCTGCTCTTGAATGCGTGAATCATGCATACTGGTTGGCGCTAGCCAATAGCCCTGCGCCAACGCAGCGGCGCGCCGCGCAACCAATCCATCCCCATATCCGCTAAAGCCGTGGCACACCGAACAATTCTGTTCATACTTAGCCTTGCCGAGCTCAAAAAGCTTGTCATCGACAGTCAATGGAAATTCAGTTAACCATGCATAGTTCGGCTCACCAGCAGCAGCTGGATCAACCGCTGCGGCAGCTGGATCAACTGCTGCGGCAGCATCATCCGCCACCGGTTCTTGAACGCCAGCCTCTGGCGGGGACACGTTATTCGTTACATCACCCGCTTGATTCTCCGATGCTGTCACTTCCCCGCCTGCGGTCGCATCTAAAGTGGGCTCTTGCGGTACTGGAGGTGCATCTGGGTCGATTGCTTCAGCCTCGGAGGGCTCTTGCGAATAACCGACCAATCGCAGCCCCGTCTGACCTGTTAGTGCAGCAGTCGCGTCAGGGTCGTATCCCAGATAATAAGGATCTGAGAGTTCCAGATCCCCCCGCGCAATCGTGCCGGGAACAGGCAATCGTTGAACTCGATTGTCAGCAAACAGGGTTGTTGTCGATTGCGTCTTCTTCTTGGGCTGAAAGTCCATGTCAAAGAAAACGTGCCACCTTGGACTACCACTTTTTGCAGCTCGAATGTTCAGAACAATAGCGCCAGGGACCAACGTGATCAGAATCATCGTCAGGATGGCAATGATCAACGGTCGAGGAATCTTCTCCGAACTCTCATCCTCGCGAACTTCCTCTACGACAAGTGGCGTGGTTGCTTCTAGCAAGCTGCGGACCTTGTCGGAGTTGAAGTATTTATCGTTTGAATCGACCCACAGAAAAAACCTATCATCGGTACTGCGATCAAACTTGGGATTGTTAAAAACGGGATTGCTAAAGCGTGGCAGGCCGTTCAATCCAAGCATCGCGAACACTGTCGTGAACGCAGCAAACAAGACCGTCAATTCGAACGCGACTGGAATGAATGCAGGCAAACTTACAAACGGCTTACCCGAGATGATGTAGGGGTAGTCGACGGCATTCATCCAGATTTGCATGGCCAAGGCCACACAGGTACCTGTCGCTCCTGCAGCCAATGTGAACCACGGCAACACGGTCGGTTTGATCCCCAGTGCTTCGTCAATGCCATGCACTGGAAACGGCGTGAATGCATCGGTTCGGGTATACCCCGCATCACGCACTTGCCGCGCCGCGGCAAGGAGTTGATTCTCGTCGGCATATTCTGCCATCCAACCAAATGCTCTGGGTGGCTTGACGGTTTTTTCAGGCTTGTGATCGCTCATGAATTTGCTGCAAAATATTAAATGGGCCTGATACACGGCGCGGTCAAATAACTTGCATTACTTGACCAACGGGGAATCAATCTTGTTTCGCTTAATGTCCACTACCATGCAACTGACGATGGTCGGCGTGGGCTTGTTGACTCATCACACCCTTCACTTCGGCAATGGCCACAATCGGCAAGTACCGGCAGAAGAGCAAGAACAAAGTAGTGAACAGTCCAAAGCTTCCAACCAACATACCAATGTCAACCCAAGTCGGTGCGAAATAGCCCCAACTTGACGGTAGAAAATCTCGACTCAATGACGTGACGGTAATGACAAATCGCTCAAACCACATGCCAATGTTGACGAAGATGGTCACGATCCACATCAGCACGGTGTTCGTTCTGAAAATCCGGAACCAAAACAACTGCGGAGAAATCACATTGCACAAGAACATCGCCCAATACGCCCACCAGTAAGGACCAAATGCCCTGTTCCAGAACGTAAAGAACTCATACGGGTTCTGGCTATACCAAGCCATGAAGAACTCGGTCGTGTATGCCAGCCCCACCATCGAACCGGTTGCCAAGATAATCTTGCACATGTTATCCAAGTGCCGGGGCGTAATTAGGTCCTTCAGGTTGTAAATCGCACGAACTGGAATGAGCAAGGTGAGCACCATTCCAAAGCCGCTGAAGATCGCTCCAGCCACAAAGTAAGGTGGGAAAATCGTGGTGTGCCAACCAGGTAACTGGGACACCGCAAAGTCAAAGCTAACGACCGTGTGCACCGACAATACCAGCGGAGTGGCAAGTGCAGCCAGAATCGTATATGCCTTTTCGTAACGCATCCAGTGACGCGACGAACCGCTCCAACCCAGCGAAAGGATGCCATAGATCATCCTTCGCCATTTGCTTTTGGAACGGTCGCGGAATGTAGCCAAATCGGGAATCATTCCCATGTACCAGAAGACCAACGACACCGATGCGTACGTTCCTACCGCAAATACGTCCCACAACAAAGGGCTACGAAACTGCGGCCACATCCACAAGTTCAAACTCGGATAAGGCGTTAACCAAAATGCCAACCAAGCTCGCCCCACGTGAATACCGGGAAACGTACCAGCACAGATAACCGCAAAAATCGTCATCGCCTCGGCGGCGCGGTTGATACTCGTCCGCCAGTTTTGACGAAAGAGAAACAGAATGGCCGAAATGAGCGTACCGGCGTGACCAATACCGACCCAAAATACGAAGTTTACAATTGGCCAACCCCAGAACACTGGAGACATATTTCCCCAGACTCCAACGCCCGTCAAAATCAAATAACCAATCAATGCGCCGAACATCAGCAACAACGGAAAGGCAATTGCAAATGCAATCCACCAGATTGCAGGTTGGGCTTCTTCGCTAATCCGCGCGACCATGTGCGTTACAGACGTATAAGTCTGATTGCCAGTGATCAGCGGTGTACGACGACCTGGGGTGTCAATCGTATTATCAACTACAGGACTTGCTATGCTCGCCATGGGCCAATGCCAGAAGTTCGTATGAATGGAATCAGTTAGTAAATGCTATCAACGTCGATATGATGCTATTAATGCGATGCTGTCGATTCGGATGCATGGGTAGCCTCCGAATGGGTTTCACCGTGATCACCCTCTTCCGCATGCCCCGCCCCATGGCCATGCTCAGCCAACTGGACCGACAACAATAAGCGAGGATGAGTATTGCGAACGCGAACCAAGTACTGCGTACGAGGCTTGATGTTCAACTCAGCTAGCATCGCATAAGAACGGGGACTTCGAGTCAACTGCGATACCTTACTGTTGGGATCCTTTAGATCGCCAAACACGATGGCTTGAGTTGGGCAGGCGGTTTGGCAAGCGGATTGGATCTCGCCATCTTGCACCAATCTCCCCTCATTGCGAGCCTCGATCTTGCCATTTTGTACTCGCTGAATGCAATAGGTGCACTTCTCCATGACACCACGACCGCGAACCGTAACTTCCGGATTGAGAACCAACTGCTGCAACTCGCGAGAAGCTTCTTCGATCTTCCCTTTTTGTTGCCATCCGTAGAAGTAACCGTATTCGGTGTTGTAGTTGAAGTAGTTGAAGCGGCGGACTTTGTAGGGGCAGTTGTTAGCACAATACCGAGTACCAACGCAACGGTTGTAAGCCATCGCATTGATCCCTTCCTCCGTGTGCACCGTTGCCGCTACCGGACAAACTTGCTCGCATGGAGCCGTTTCGCAGTGCACGCAAGCGACGGGCTGATGCACAATTTGCGGCGCCTCTTGCTCGCCACGGAAATAGCGGTCGATGCGGATCCAGTGCATCTCGCGCCCGCGACTGACCTGCTCCTTGCCAACCACCGGAACATTGTTTTCCGATTGGCAAGCGATCACGCAGGAGTTGCAGCCAGTGCACTTGTTCAAATCAATCGTCATGCCCCACTGATAAGGCACTGTGCTGTCTGCCTCAAACTCCGTCATCGGCTCGACCCACAACGATTCCAGCTCAGGGTGGTGCAAACCGAGATGCTCGACGTATTCGGCACCGCCTTCGGTAACCTGCTCCAGCGTTCCCTCCCGCACCAAGCCACCGACGCGCTGCTCAATACCCCACATACCCGTATCGTCGATTGCGAAGTGGTCTTGGGTCGTTGCCAATTTATAAGGCCGCGAAGTTGCCCGAGCTTCAACGCCCGTCAGCACATGCATATTGAAAAGCGAACGCATTGGCGAAACATCTTGCCCGACTTCCGTTGTCTCGTCGCTCGAAACAGCTTCATCGCGGCAAACTCTGCCGTAACCCAAATGCACGACAATTGTCCCAGCAGCTTGCCCAGGCACTTTATAGACCGGCAAATCGAGTTGCTTGCTGCCATGGATCAAACGAACAATTTCACCCTGTCGCAATCCAAGCTTTTCTGCAGTCGCAAAGCCAACCAAAGCGGCATTGTCCCACACCAACTTAGTAACCGCTTGGGGCAGTTCCTGCAGCCAGACGTTCTTGGCAAATCGACCGTCATATAACGCGTCGCTCTCAGTAAACACCACCTCCAGCGATCCATTTTCAATGGTGTCCAGATCAAGGCCACCAGCTGGTGCGCTACCGTCTACATCAATCGCCCCAGAGACTGGCTGAGCAGCGATGTCCGCCACAAATCCGGCATGAAGCGACTCCCGCCACTGTCGCGAAGTAAGTGGTCGCGCTGCAACCAAATCTGCCGTGGCACGAACGATCGTTTCCGCTGCTTCACTTTTCCCATGGAGCAGTGACAAGATTGCCAGCGTCTCTTTACCATTGAGCAGTGGCAGAATTTGCGGTTGGCAAATCCCATAACTTCCATCAGCCCCTAGAACATCTCCCCAACTTTCCAATTGATGAGCTAGCGGTACGCTCCACGAACTCTTTGCGGCTGTCTCATCCTCAAACTCGGCGAAGTAGACAACATGCGAGAGCTTCTCAAGGGCGGAACCCAGATCGACATCCCCTGGAGCGGTGTACACTGGGTTGTCGCCAAGAATCCAGACCGTGTCAATTTTACTGCCAAGCTGGCCTGCCAGTCCACCTAACCCCACGGGAGCAACACCTTCGATTGCCGTACGGCCAGGCATCAACTGAACCGTCTTACCAACATTCCCCAACTTGCTATTCAAACGCAAAGCTGTCGTTTGCACGTCGAGCGGCAAATGCCCGCCCACGGAGACAACTCCCGCCCCCTGATGCTTGACGAGATCCTCCGCCATCGCATCGACAAAGCGAGCAACTTTCTCTTCCGACGACTCGAGCTTATCAAAGGGAACTTCCCCCTCGGCGGCCGCTGCTGCAGTACCACCCGCTAACAATGCGTCCACTGCAGCTTCCAGCCGAGCGATAAACGCTCCCATCTGCGAACTTCGGACTGCCAATCGCGAATCAGCGGATGTTCCCGTGACAGAAAAACGAGCCTCAACTGCGTACAAGCGATTCATCTTCCCGGCGATTGGCTCCCGGTTTTTTGCAAAACCACGGGAGTATACGAGCATATTGGGATCGTTCCCCAACAGATCGCTGTCCAAACAACAGATAACCTGAGCATCCTCCAGCTTGTAAAGCAATTCGGCAGGCGAACCGACCGCCTGCTCACACGCCTGAGCTTGTGCTGAATTGTCGACCGAGGAGTATTGAGCCACCGTTGTCTGCGGCAGCAGCTTGACAGTGTCAGCCACCATCCGCTTTACCGACGGAGACAGCGACGGAGACATCAAAATCGCCAAGGAGGCACCTTGGTTGGCGGTCAACGATTCGAGGTGACTTTTTGCGTACTCCGCAAACTCATCCCACGAAGAATCGACCAAGACTCCGTCGACTTTTTTGGCAACCCTTTGCGAGCGATCTGGGTCGTACAGGCCCAAGATACAAGCTTGCGAAAAGACATCAGTTCCAGCGCTTGCAAACCGACCTTTCCCGTTAGCAACATCGTTTGGCTCCGTCGATTTCATCAACGGATGCTCTGCATTACCCTCGATCTTGATGGGACGACCATCGACGTTACTAACCAACAAGTGCACGGCGCGTCCAGCCAATTCAAAACTGGTAGCGTAGTGCTTAGGGACGCCAGGAATTGTATTTTGAGGACGTACGACCAACGCGGCGATCTGATCTGGTCCGTAGCGACAGCCCGCCAACCCACCCAGAGCCAAAGAAGCACTCATCAGCTTCATCCAACGCCGACGCGAGACACCCTCAGGAAACTCAGAAGCGGCCTGCGGAAACTCGCGATGCAAGAACTGCTCAAACTCCGGAGTCTGCTCAAGCGCATCTAGACTTCGCCAGTAACCCTCGGGCGACTTGCCGGAACCACGAACCGCAGCTGGACTGGATTCCGCTGATGGATTGACTGAAGTAATTGGGAGCTTTGCCTGCATTGTATTGCTTGCTCGAATTGGTGACGTGTACGGTGAATCAAGCGAACGAACTTCAAAAAGGCCGCTAAATAGCAGCCTGACAAACCCTGCCTCTCGCCGCCCTAACGGTGACAGACTGCGCAGTTGGTCTTGGGATGAATCCCGTTCTCTTTAATCAACATCTGACCGATTTCCTCACGAGTCCCCTCCCCCTCTGCCGGAGACCAATCCAACTTGGTCAAGAACTCTTGAGGCCGGAGATTCGGAGCTGGATTACTATGGCATTCAATGCACCAAGCCATCGACAGCTCTTTGGCTTGATACACTTTTTCCATCGTGTCGATGCGACCGTGACAGGAAACGCAACTGACGCCACGATTCACGTGTGCCGAATGGTTGAAAAAGACAAAATCGGGCAAACGGTGGATGCGAACCCAAGGAATGGACTCGCCCGACTCCCAACTTTCCCGCACCGCCCGCAACTTTGGACTATCCGAATGAACTGCCGACAACGCAGGAGCTCCTCCGTCGGCCCCAAGACCGCTATGGCAATTAATACATGTTGCCGTTGGAGGCACCGACGCATGCGCCGCCTTATCCACGTTGGTGTGACAGTAGCGACAGTCCATCTTCAGCTCACCAGCATGCAACTTGTGACTGAACGGCACAGGCTGATCAGGCATATAGCCTGGATTAAGCGTCTGAGGGTCGGTCGCCCCCATAAACAATGCGCCACCATAACCACCACCAGCAAGCAACAAGACGCCTGCCACAGGTAGAAATTTGTTGATCCAACGCGGAAATAGAAATCGAGTCATAGCCCTAGCGA
This sequence comes from Pirellulaceae bacterium, assembly GCA_041753315.1. Lineage (GTDB taxonomy): Bacteria > Planctomycetota > Planctomycetia > Pirellulales > Pirellulaceae > Aureliella. The sequence goes on from JBGSUV010000125.1 coordinate 57,613, forward strand.
TAAGTTGTAATCCAGTGCGGTGAGCGCTCCTCTTCGAGCTCATCCAAGGAGCCAGCGGGAGTGCTATTTAGCACTAGATCGATAGGAAGACGCGTCTGAGTAAACGAGAGTGCCCACAGTATTGTGTTGTGGACCTGTTTTGTTCAATACCACACTGCACACATTTCACGCGACAAATGGTCGCACACTTGCCGCGCGCTCACGCCCGTGCGAACTTGCACTGGCTGAAAACCCTAGGACGGGAGTCTGCAGCCTCGGAATCAAGCCAAGACGGAACATGCTGGCGTGACTCAAACGCGGATGTACCGCAGGCCGTCCGGTGTGTTTCGGACCTAATAGCCGCATGACTTTAGCCGCAGTGACCGCAACTGACCGAGTTCGCGGCCCGGGCCAACAGCCAACCACGATGTGGTTTGCCGCTGAAACTCCGGCTACCTACTGCGGTCCATACGCAGCCGATCCACCGAGGAAAGGCAACCGCAAGAAGCGAATCGAATTCTAAACGCCTGTCAAGCGGGCTAATGGCAACCAACCCTCCAATAGCCAACAACAACTGCTTTTGAGCCAATGCAGGCCCCAGGGCTAGCCATGCTAAAAGCGCCAAGGAAAACGCGGATCAATGGGGCAGAATGTCGCAAAGAAGCCGCCATATCCCGCTCAACGGACTATGATATTCCTTTAAATCTTGCAACATTTACCCAGAATCTAGTTGATTCGCTTACAAATCTCTTAAACAATAATTAATGGAATTTAAGTGCTGATCGCTCTCACAAACATCGCTTATTCCATAGACGGCCATCGATCACCTATTTTCACCCTTGGTTTCTTACAGTAGTCGGTTGCCGCCTGTCGTTTTTTGTTTTTTTGTTTCTGTTTAAACAGAGGTCATTATGAAGAAAAGAATGAGATTGCGCCCCTGGTCGCGGCAGGGCTTCACACTCGTTGAGTTGTTGGTCGTTATCGCGATCATTGGAATTTTAGTAGGACTCCTGCTGCCAGCAGTTCAGTCGGCGCGCGAATCCGCACGACGCATGCAGTGCGTTAACAATCTGAAGCAGGTTGGACTAGCCGCACACAACTTCGAAAGTGCTTACAAGCGCTTTCCACCGGGCATTCTGGTGAAGGGCGGCTCCACGATTGTGGATCACTGGCTCACGCCTGAGCCTGGCATGCATTCCGGCATCGGACACTTGACTTTCCTGCTCCCATTCCTTGAGCAAAAGGCAATCTACGATGGGATCAGTACAAATTCGAATTTAGACGTTGCCACCAATGGAGTCGGCGCTGACTCGGGGTCCGAACGCCAATTGAAGAACCGCTATTGGTGGAATACCGATTCTTGGAATTTTGTGCACTATAAATTGCCGATGTTTCTCTGCCCAAGCGATGATGCGGATTTAGGAACGCGCACCTCGATCTTGACAACCCACTCGTTCTTGTCAGGCGGCAACACGGCAAGCACTGCCGTTTTCAGTTACTACACCGTCAATCCCCAAGATGCGCAGTTCCACACGACTGTCGGCAAGACAAATTACCTTGGCAACGGCGGACGTAACGGTAAGGTAGGGGCTCTAGGGTCTAATGCAACTTCTCTCAATTTGACCGCAGACTCACTTCACGGTCCATTTTATGTCCGCAGCAAAACGACGTTTGGTCAAATGGTCGATGGTAGCTCGAACGCATTCCTGTTTGGTGAAGTTACTGGAGCGTTCGATCGTCCTGATCGCCGAGCTGGTCGTTATGCATCCTTCTGGTTTGTTAGTAACGGACCAGCATATACCCGCTTCATGATCCCAATTACTACACAGGACCCTACGGCGTCGGGTGTAGGTGGCCTCGCGCGTACGGAACTTCCTGAACCAAGAAAATTCAGCAGCATGCACGTTGGCGGTGTGATCAACATGTGCAATGCCGACGGTTCCGTGAAGTCAATCAACACAGGCATGGACACCAGCATGTGGCTTTTGCTCGGCGGTATCGCTGATGGCCAAGTTGTTACAAACCCTGAATGATCCATCTTTTACAACAAATGAAAGTAACATGAAACGATTGCGATTTTTAGTACTTGGCTGCGTTTGCGCAATGGGATGCACCGGCAATGGCGAAGTTGAGCAGCGGGAAATCCCCGCCGAGCGCCCTAGCGGTGCGTCATCTGCGGACAGTCCAGCCGGTGGCGGCGGTGGTTCTGGAATGTCGAACAGCGCCGCCACGGACGCTCCTGTCGAATAGTTCTTCATGCATGACATGAAATAACTATCTAAGCTATTTAACACACAGCGACTCGCGAAAGCGAGTCGCTGTTGGCTTTAATAATGGTCAAGAATTTGGCTCAACTCTTTGCAAACGCGTCGATCTCGCTGATTGACAGGTGCTGCGCTATATTTCTCGCATAATATGCACGGGCAATTCGTTGATCAGGGGTTACCAGGAAGTCAGCAGGCAATGACCGCACATCTGCATCAATCCTGCCCGGGGTGAACCCCTTGAGAGTCGCGAGCAAGCCGCGGGGATGCACAAACGAAACCAGCATCCCGACCAGCGACCGCTCGATGCCATACGCCCTGTAAGCTGCTAAGGATGGATCAACGGCAATTTTGAATGGCACCTCCCGCGAAGCGTATTGCTCCGACGTGCGATCTTTTCCCGATCGAAACAGAGCGACTATTTGTAGTCCTTGCGCCGCTAACGATTGATATCGTTGACTCAGCTCGTGGACATGCAAGTTGCAGAATGGGCAAGCCGCGTAGCGATGAAACGACAGCAGCAGCTTCTTACCCCTGAAATCTTCGAGCGTTATCGGTTCACCCGTCCGAATGTCGGTTACCGAGAAATCAGGAGCTACTTGACCGATTTTGATTCGCATAACAGCACTAGTCGCTACAACCGTAACCCACTTGAATGCTGTTTGAACAAACAGCGCGCTATCGCTGGCCCACGATTTGAAATGCAATTCTCGGCAATTAATTTCAAGATTCCAAACCTGCTGAAATTACTTCGATTCTGAGCCCTCAACGCTCTAACAAGTGGTAGCACGATGACGCAACTAAAACAATATCTCTCTGTGGTAGCATCTACTCTTCTGTGCTGCTTTGCATTTGGCCACACCGCGACGGCTGGCCTTGTTATCCAGTCGGTTATCGTGGGCGAAGACACGAGCTTCGAGGGGTTTCACACGTTTGTGATCGAACTTCGGGCCGGCGATGACGGTTTGTCCCCATTGACAAATGTTGGCAGCTTCAGCTTTCAAACCACCGCGACCCAGCCAGCGGTCTCCTCGAGCATTGTGGTTCCACCATCGAACAACGGAGAGGCCTGGGGAGAGTATGATGTCTCGCAAAGTGCGATTGCAAATGGCTTCTCGTTTTCTGGACTCTACTCACCTGTGTTCATCGCATTCCCACCGCGTCGCGATGTCGCGTGGGAAGTAGACGCGCCCGAAGCACTGATTGCGACGGTGTCTTATACCTTTGCAGTCACTGCAGTTCCAACGCCAGTCGCTTTTAACGTCGCTCCTACTACCCCCAACGCACCTGGCATGGCAGGCGTTCCAGCAGGCTTCATCGAATATATTGAGAATGAAGTTGGCATTACCTACATGCCGCACAATAACGGCTTTGATTCGCCGGGAAGCGTTGGTGGCATCATTCGTGCTGTCCCTGAGCCGAACTCTTTGCTTGCGATCGGATTTGCTTTCGCCACCTGCCTGTTACGGCGTAAGCGTCTTGTGTGATGCCTCCCGCAGCAGGCCCCCTTGAGCAAGGCATGTGAGCCTACCTCTTGCGCTGCGCATCTTTGTTTACCAATGAACATTTGGTTACACCCTAGTTAACTTATCGTTCACCGCACAGGTGGCCGTTAAGTTAACGTTCTATAAAGCTTTCATCGAGTTTGCCTGAAAGTTGGGGAAACTGCAGAAAAAGTAATCCAAAGTTGTTGAAACATCTGTCAGGTTTCAGAACAATGGCCCAGGTACTCACCTTAAGGAAGTTCTCACAACCCCGAAGGTGACCACCTGTCGACTCGCCCAATCATTTCCTCTTGGCGGCAATGAGAGAGTTGCCTCGCATCAACTTTTGTTTTGTTAATTTTGTTTTGGGGAATCGTTGAGGTCATTATGAAAAAAGCATTTCAGGCGGAACACTCTGTTCGCCGCGGTTTTACGTTGGTTGAACTGCTGGTAGTCATCGCGATTATCGGCATTCTGGTTGGTCTTTTACTGCCGGCCGTTCAGGCTGCGCGCGAAGCGGCGCGTCGCATGTCTTGCTCCAACAACATGAAGCAACTCGGTTTGGCCGCTCACAATTTTGAATCTTCACACAAGAAGTTCCCGCCGGGATTGTTGGGGCCGCAAGATGCCACCGGTGCGCGCGATCACGTCTGGTGGGACGATCCTGAGTTATTCAGTACTCCGTCGGTCGGAACCAATGTCTATTTGCTGCCATTCATGGAGCAAAGCCAAATCTATGATCAGTTTTCGGCGCGACGCAATTTGAATCCGGACAAAACGGTACACGGAGTTCCATCCGCCGAACGTGGCAAGTTTGCGTTTTGGAGCGGAAATCCCGATTCGGTTTGGGCTCATGGGCAATACCGAATTGGGCCGTTCTTGTGCCCGTCGGATGATGCATACTCGAACACGCAGCCTGAGATTCTCTACTACGCATCCTGGGCGCCGGGCACTGTGTCACGCATGGAATTTGGTGGAACGACCCCCACCACGGTCGGAAGAACGAACTACATCGGTTGCGGCGGCTGGCTAGGGGCACACATCCGCTCGGGCTATTATGCTACCGGTCGAGGCATGTTTGGAAACCGGGTTCGTCGCACCTTTGGTGACATTACCGACGGTACTTCTTCAACCATCATGTTCGCAGAGATCTTAGGTATCTTCACGGACCCCGTTCGCCAATCGGGACGTCTCAAGTCGGTCGCATGGACAACTGGCCCGCTGGGTTCTGAATTGATGCACAAGTGGTACACCGACAATGGGTACGATTGGGCATGGGAATATCGCTACGGCAGCCGACACACAGGCATCATCCAATACACCTTGGGCGATGGTTCGGTGCGTCCGGTGAGCAACAACATCGACTCGGACTTGTTCCTTAACCTCACCAGCGTTGCCGATGGCGCAGTCGCAAATTTTGAAGAATAGGAGTACTCAACTTGAGAATATTGCAAGCATTGTTGTTGATCGCAGGCTTGGTTTGTTTACCAGCTTGTGGACCTGACACGTCGGTAACGAAACCTGACAACGCGACTGAAGAAGCGCCACCGGTGGGTCCAAGCCAGGTTGGCGGAGCACCCGCGAAGGGTGAAAAACCGGAGGGAGCCACCGCACCGCAGTCACTTTCTCGACCGCGAACTTAGCCTTCGCGACTGCGGACTTAGTCGCAATTTGTTGGTATATTGCTAAATACATTGACCCACATCAGCCGGGCAGAGTCATACTGTCCGGCTTTTTTCTTGGGTTTCTGCAAAGCCATTTTTGCATGTGCTACGTACCACGATGGGTGGCGAAGGAGTTACGAGCCACACACTAGCCGTAAGCTTGCCGTTTCGTTCCAATGGCTGTGCACGCGGTGATGCCAATCGATTTCCTGGGAATTGCCCAATATTTTGGTCGGTTTGGTGGAATAGAACGGCACACTTTATGGTCCTTTATCTGGCGGAATGACGTGACCGATCCTCAAGACCCGGAATTTGCTCGAGATCCGGCTGCAAGAAATGGCATGAATCCCATGGCAGCTAGTCGACCAAGCGCGGATTCGCGGCCCATTGCTGACGACCCATTTGATGTGAGCGAACCCGACAAGAACCCAGCGAAGCCCGACAAGAACCCAGAGAACAATGTCGCCGAAAAGAATAGTACAAGCTGTCTCGAGCAAACGGAGCAATTACTAAACGACCATTTTGATACTGTCTTTCGATATGCCTACCGATTAACGGGTAACTCGTCGGCAGCCGAAGATGTGGCGCAGGAAGTATTCCTTCGAGCTTTTCGCAATTCGCATCAATTACGCGATGCAGGTGCGGCCAAAGGTTGGCTGTTTGTCATAACTCGCAATGAGTTTGCGCGTTGGTGTAAAAAGTTTGCTCCTCGGTCTTCGCTTGAGATGCTCGACATTCCAGACCATCAAACGGCTGCGGACTGTTCGGCCATTGATCGTGAAGAATGGGTACAGCAAGCGCTGGAGCAGTTGCCTGTCGACTATCGAACGGTCATTGGGATGTTTTATTTTGAACAATTGAGCTACGTCGAGATTGCCGAAGAGTTGGGGATTCCAATCGGCACTGTCATGAGTCGCTTGAATCGAGGCAGAGCCCATTTAAAGAAGACGCTGCGCCATGCCGTGGATTAGATTTTTTGCATTCTGTCTAGATATTTTCTGCAATAAGCGGGTGGTGAATGGACAGTGGGTGTGAATGGACAGCGGGTGTGAATAGATGCGACCAGTCGTAAGGAAAATCAACAATGACGGAAAATGAAAACACCCACGATGAAGCAGGTCGCTCTCCCGCCGAGTGGGATGCCGATGACTTTACCATATCAGCAGCCATGCATCGGGTATCCGTGCCGCCTCAAGCAATCGCTCGCGTCCGTGCTCAACTCCGCGCCGCGGCGCGGGAACCGGCCACGGCTGTTGCCATGACGTCATCTGCCGATGTCAACACAGATTCCACCGTTACCAGCGACGTGCGCACCAACGTTCAGGGGCAGAGGGTGCGGCGTCAGGTTCTGCGACGCGTGGTGATCGCTACGACCGCGTTGGCTGCTTCTGTGGTATTTTTGTTGCTCTATGTGCAATCGCGACCGCTAACCGCAAATCAACTGGCCAGCGTCTGCGTCGAGCAACTGGAATTGGTTGTCGAACAAATGCCGCAGTGGCAAGCCGCAACGGAGGATGCTGCAACTAAGCTGGAACCGCTGATGAGAAACCTGAACCAACGCCTAACGTTGGTCGGATCGAAGCAGCACCCGCCAGGAAGTCTTGCTAAGTCTTGCACGTTATGGAAGTTTGACACGGGAAAAGGTAAGTACCTTTACGTTTTTGACTTGCAGGATGCGCGAACCATTCGGGACATCCCCAGTCGCTTTCGTGTCATCAAGCAGTCGAGCAGCAGTTGGTCGTTGGCGGCGTTGCAGCAGGGAGGGCGCGTCTTTGTCGTCGCCGTCGAAGGTGATGTGACCGAGTTCATCAAGTCGCTCGAGTATGCCTGATCGACCACTTTGCCGTGGCGCAGTGTACAATGGGACGTACCACCGCTCCCCACCTCGACGCAAGACACTGGTGCCATGGCAAATCTTACCCCCCTTCGCTGCGGATTCGCGTTATCCGCAATCGGCTGGTTTCTCTGTTTCGTTACACAGGCCGCCGAACCGTCGACGTTTACGGTCCTTCCCCACGTCATCTCTCTGACCGGCCAAGATTCTACCGCCTCCGTTTTGGTCCAACGCCAAAGCGGCCACGCCATAGGCTCTCAAATGACATCGGGTGTGCGACTCAAGATCGCAAATCCTGATGTGGCCCAAATTGTCGATGGACAAGTCGTAGCCCGGTCGGATGGCGCGACGGAACTCTTGGTCAGCATTGCCGACTCCGATCGCATCGCCAGAATCCCTGTCGTCGTGAAAGATACGACCACTCCTCCGCGATGGCAGTTTGAATCACACGTCCAGGCGATTCTCTCGAAACAAGGATGCAATAGCGGTGCTTGCCACGGCGCGCTGGCAGGCAAAGGAGGATTCCGGCTGTCACTGCGGGCCTACGACAGCGTAGCGGACCATTTTGCGATCACCCGACAGGACCGTGGTCGAAGGATTGAACCCGCCGACCCCGGGCGCAGTTTGCTGTTATCCAAACCAAGCACTCTCATTCCGCACAAAGGTGGCTTGCGACTTCCTGAAAACTCGCGTGACTATCACATCTTGGCTGCGTGGATCGCCGACGGTTCTCCTGGCCCCGATCCTGAGAACGCTCAATTGAAAGGTATCGAAGTACTGCCGCGCGACCAAGTGCTCCGACCTGGTGACAAACAGCAATTGATTGTGCTCGCCCACTACGCGGATGGTCGTACGGAGGATGTAACCCACTGGACAAAGTTCAATGCGACCAATGAGGTTGTTGCGAATGTTAGTGAACAGGGTGCGGTTGAAGTCCTAGGCTCTGGTAAAGGAGCGGTGGTCGCATGGTTTGCCAGTCGCGTTGCGATCGCATCGCTCGTCGTTCCCACGGACGCAAAGATCCACAGCGAGGCTTACTCACGGTTTCAAGTAAACAACTTGATCGACGAAATTTTGCTCGACGAATGGAAATCGCTTGGGCTCGCTCCTTCCGACAACTGCTCGGATGCGACTTTCCTGCGCCGGGCCTCGCTAACCGCGACCGGTATGCTTCCATCTCCCGATCGCGTGCGACAGTTTATCGCCGATACAACTCCAAACAAACGGGTCCGGCTGGTCGACGAATTGCTGAGTAGCTCTGCATATGTCGACTATTGGTCTTACCAATGGTCTGACCTTCTTCTGGTCAACGGCAACCTCTTACGTCCCGACGCAGTGGCAGCTTTTTACAAGTGGATTCGCACGCAAGTTGAAAACAACACGGCCTGGGATGACTTCGCTCGACAAATCGTCTTGGCGCGCGGTGACAGTTTTGAACAAGGTGCCACCAATTTCTACTCCATTCACCAAGATCCGGAATCGCTGACTGAGAATACCTGCCAAGCCTTTATGGGCTTGTCCATCGGCTGCGCCAAATGCCATAACCACCCACTTGAAAAATGGACAAATGACCAATACTACGCCATGGCGAATCTCTATTCGCGAGTGCGTGCCAAGGGATGGGGCGGGGATGCACGCAGCGGAGATGGTCGCCGAACATTGGTTGTCCTCGAACGAGGTGACCTGATCCAACCGTCAACCGGCGTGCCACAACCCCCTGCGCCTTTGGACGCCGAGCCAATTGACCTGGATGATGTTAGCGATCGCCGCGAAGTTCTTGCGCAGTGGCTCACCAACGCCAACAATCGTTACTTTAGTCGCGCAATCGTCAATCGCGTCTGGGCAAACTACATGGGAGTTGGCTTAGTCGAATCCGTCGATGACCTGCGAACTAGCAATCCGGCTAGCAGCGAACGACTTCTGAATGCCTTGGCCGACTACTTGGTCGAGCACCATTTTGATTTGAAGTCACTGATGCGGTTGATCATGTCCTCACAGACTTTCCAGTTATCCGCTCAAGCGACGGCTGAAAATGAGAAGGACCAACGCTTCTACTGCCGTTATTATCCACAGCGCCTAATGGCGGAGGTCATGCATGACGCCATCGTCAGCGTGACGGGCGTCCCAACCAAGTTTACCGAAATCGAATTTGCTGGCGCCGATAAAGTCGCCACCAACGCCTATCCGGCAGGGACTCGTTCCTTAGAGCTGTATGACTCCGCTGTTGCCAACTACTTTCTCAAAACTTTTGGTCGACACCAACGCCGCATTACTTGTGACTGCGAAAGAAGCGATCAACCCACCGTGGTGCAAGTTCTGCACTTAAGTAACGGCGATACGTTGAACAACAAATTAAGCGACCCCACCGGCGTCTGCACTCAGTGGGAAACGACTGGCCTGGCACCCGAACAAGTTATCGAACATGCCTATCTCGCATCACTATGTCGTTTTCCGACCGTCGATGAATCCGCAAAATTGCTGGAATTGATCAAAGAAGCGGACGCCGCCAATGTCCCTCGCCGCGAAGCCTACGAAGATCTACTTTGGAGCCTGATGACTAGCTCCGAATTCTTATTCACGTATTGAGTTCATGTTAAAGTGGTGCGATTACTTCGACTCTGCCGCATGTGCCGAAAACTGTAGGGTGCTTAGGCTCTCACGACGATACAGACGAACGGGGACGAGGCGCCATGTTGTTTGTGGCTCAGAATGCCCCACTTCGCCCACAGAGTCACGTTTCATGGCAACGAATAATGGCAATGGCGAGCATTTGTCTCCCAAGCTAGCTATAGCTCCAACACGCGATTCCGACCTGTCGCGCCGTTCCGCCATTAAGTTGGCTGCGGGGTTGGGGGCGATTGCCGCAACCGGCAATCAGCAATCGACCGCAGCAATCACAGAGACCGGCCAAGTCAGCCAAGTGCTGGGGCGTCGTCGGACCGGTGACTCGGTCTACAAATCGAGGGCCATCAGTGATTACACGCACAGCATGTCCGAGTTTGGCGGAGGTCTCGCAGCTCCCCTTCACCAGTTACAGCGGCCGGTCGCCAGGTCAACACCATGGCAGTTCGACATCCTGATCATCGGCTCGGGGTACGGGGCTGCGATTACCGCCGCGCGATTGGCTCCACGCCTGGCTCCCGGCAAGCGACTCGGATTGCTCGAACGCGGACGCGAATGGGTCCCAGGCACGTTTCCTGACCGCTTTCCTGACGTGATGGACCAGTCGCGGTTGCAGTTGCTTGGCAAGAAAAAAGGAGAGATCAATAATCCTCTAGGCTTGTTCAACGTCAATCAGTTTGATGAGATCAGCATTCTCAGTGGAAGTGGACTGGGTGGATCGTCACTCATCAACGCGAGTGTCGCCATCCGCGCAAACGCAGACTTTTTCCAGCAATCGAAATGGCCGCGCGCCTTGCAAGATCGCCTGTTCCTCGATCCCTACTACGAATTGGCCGAATATGAACTAGGCGTTGCGCGCGAGCCGGATGACCATACTCATAAAATGATTGCCCAGCGTCACGTTGGACAAATGCTGGCGGGAAGCGGCGCGCACTACGAACCCGCCAAACTGATGATCACCCGCGCGAACAACTGCGATTTACCTGTACTCAACCGTCAACGCATCTTGCAGCGCGGATGCCTCGATTGCGGTGATTGTTTGACCGGTTGCAACGTCGGTTCTAAGAACATGTTGGCGTACAACTATCTACCAGTGGCGCGTCGCGCCGGTGCAGAACTGTATACCCAGACCGAAGTCCACCGTTTTGAAAAATGCGATAACTTTTTTCGAGTCTACTTCACACAGCACATTCCCGACGGAAACGGTGGATTTACGCCCTGCCATGGATCGACCACGACACGCGTCCTGGTGTTGGGTGCGGGCAGCCTGGGAAGCAGTGAGATCTTGATGCGTTCTCAGCATCCTGGGCTTCAATTTTCCAACCGACTCGGCTGCAGTTGGACAGGTAATGGAGATGCACTGGGATTCATCCGCAAATCGCAACTACCCACCGGAATTGGAGGCTTCAGTGCCTATCCAACCGACCGCGACCGAGTGGGACCGACCATTCAAACGAACCTCAACTACCCGCATCGTTCACTGGCCGGGCGCGTGCTCATTCAAGACGGGAGCGCCGCCCGCTCGTACGCCAATGCACTTGGCGTTCTCATGCGAAATCTCAAACTGGACGATGTGCAAATTCTGCTTGGGATGGGGCATGACGGTGCGGATGGACGCATGAGCTTAGATGAAAACGGTTTCGCTCGGGTAAGTTGGCCAGGCTTGCTGGACAGCCCTTACCGCCAGTTGATCCGTGGCGAGTTTGGACGCGTTGCGCAAGCACTCGGCGGCGAGTATCAGTTCTTGCGCGTGTTTGGCGATCGCATGATCTCTGTTCATCCCTTAGGCGGTTGCGCCATGGCAGATGATCCAGCGAACGGTGTTGTCAATGATCGCGGACAAGTGTTTGATGGCGCAGCGGGCGGCGACTACGACCCGCAACGGGCCGGCGCGCGCGTCCATCAGGGGCTATACGTCAACGACGGGGCAATCTTCCCGACTTCCATCGGTTGCAATCCCTCGCTCACGATCTCTGCCCTCGCGGAGCGATCTGCCGACTTGATGCTCAGCGAAATTGGCCTGGCGGACCTGTTTCACCAATCCACCTAAGTACGTCTAGATTTTGGCCCCGCTTGCACCCAACCGATCTATCCCACACCGTGTTGGTAGCCGTCAGTCATGCTCCCGCCGGGGTGAACCCGCAGCGGTGAGCGGCTGTGGTGGGTATGCGCTGGCACAAAATATTAGCGTACGCACAACGCTCGAACTTAATGCGGAACGCTTCGCAGAGTATCTAGACCGTGTTGGTGAAGGTGTGAAAGATCCGGTTATAAGTGGAGGTTAAATATCTAAAAACGCAAAAACAAGCGGGCGTTATTGGAGGCGACTTGCGCGTCTCACTTTGCCCGCCTGGCGCTTCATCTTTAACCCGAATTTATAACCGAGATCATCGATAACCATGGTCAAAGCACGTATTACTTCTTGCGGGCTGTCTTCTTGGCCTTAGTCTTCTTGGCGGTTGCCATCTTACTCTTGGTTGCACTAGCCTTCTTAGGGCTTGTCTTCGCGGCAGCCGTTTTCTTGACAGTGGCCTTCTTCACTAGCTTCTTCTTGGCAGTCTTAGACGCGGTCGCGGGCGATTTGACAGATGACTTGGCACCACTTTTCTTGCGGCGTTCGAGGAGTGCCAAAACTTTTTCGCGATCGGTCAGCCTCTTTTCGCGCGCGATGCAAGCCAATTCAAACGCATCTTCGCCGTAGCGACTGCACGAAAAACCCAATTTCGTACGCTTCCCTTCGTCCGACAACCACGACGCTATGTACGACTCATACTGACAATTCGGGAAACGGCTGTCGGTGTCACATGCAAAGTGAACTCCAACAACGCCTGTTGTATTGCGCACACTCAGCTTGCCCTGCGAGGTGGCTGGCTCCGGCATCTCCTTGGTCCACTCTTCGTACTGTTGCTGAGCAGCATCGCGACTCTTCTTCTTACCTCCGTAGGTCGAATCGGACATAAATCGAGACTTCCGCTCATCGCCTCGCTTGATTCTCACCAACCAGCCATGCACGTCTTCGGAGTCAACTCTTGAGTAACCTTTGGGCTGTCGAGCCATCTTCTTCTCCACTAACTAAAATCGATTAATACCGCCATAAAAAATCGATGCCAGAATCCACCTCTGCACCAACAATTATGCCAATCCCATAGAATAACAAGCAGTTCAACCTGAATGGAAGGGTAGGCAAGCAATTTTTGAGCTGATTCTTGCAAGTGCAACGGCGATCCGCACGCTCGAAGACGATGTCATGCACAATTGTCACAACAACCGTCAACGATCTAGTTCTATTGGAGAATCGCACCCCAGCAATAGGTTGTGACGTTCCCGCTCAAACCGCTCAACCCGAGCTCAATTTGATTTGGGTGCAGCCCAGTGTCCGGCTCGATATTGCCGAGAGACCACTTTTAAGAAACCGCTTCTGGGTGTCGTTGTCATGAACATTCTCCGAGAGCACTGCAAAATGACTTGTTGCGAATTAAACTAAAATTCCACATCACAATCGACCATGCGACTTTAGAAGAATGTTACGAGTCCCTTATGAGAATTTTAGGATTTGCCTTATTGCTGTTCATGATACCCACCGTATCGAACCTTCAAGCTGATGAACTGTCAGGACGCTGGCACGGTAGATGGACAACCTTTTCGCAAGGAGAATCACGCCCGCATCAAGGTACATTGCGGATCAGACTACGCGACCGAGGTGATGGCACCTACCAAGGGACTTTCTCAGGTCGTTTTGCATTGGTGATTCCGTATGTCTATCGCAGCACGGTCTATCAACATGGCAATACGCTCACCTCGTCCAAACGTCTTGGTCCGTTTGGCGAATACCGCATGCAGTTGCAGCAAACGCCCGGTTCACTCCGTGGTACTTGGTCCGCCGGCAACTCCGCGGGCAGCATCCAACTTAGAAATGCCAACTAGAGCGTTGCCAACTCGCATTTTGGAGTTGTGAGTGTCGAGCGATTGTCCCCAATCGCTTTGAAAACGATTGGGAAATCGTTCGACATTTCACTACGACACCATCGACCGGGGATTCGCTTGATACAGTCGATGTCGGGCAGAAACGGGCCAGTTACCAGTAACATGACCATTCTCTACCACTTGCAACTGCGCATGCAGCGCTACGGTCGGACAAATATGCGCCGGAATTGCATACAGCACATCGCCAACCTGGTAACTTCCGGCCGCTGAAGTTCGCAACACCAAGTGCTCTTCGCTGTGCTGAATCTGTTCCACATCGGGCAATTCCGGGAAACTGCAGCGATGTCCCGCCGGCGGGTCCGATGCGACCGCTTTATATCCCAGGTCGACCGTTAACAGATCTTTTCCCGGCTTGGAAATAACGCGCGTCAACAGCATGGCTGCGTGACGGATGCCACTCATGTCTCGATAGTTCTTGCCATAATTGAAGTCGGACAGAACTGTCGTTCCCGGTGACAATTCGAGTTCGAGTCGACCTCCTTGCATAATTTCAACAGGCACTTGCAACTCGGCAAACACCGGGAATGTTGGCGTTCCACCACACACGACCTTGTCGATTGGAATCCCCTCGCCGCGCAGTTGCTTGACCAGTTGGAATACTGGTTGCATCAGCGCAGCAACAGCAGATTGACGTTCCTGCAAATCACTTTGGTGATTATGACCGTCGTAGACATGTAGTCCGACGAGCCGCAGTGTCGAACAATCGACGATCTCCCGTGCCAACTCGACCGCATCCGCATCGGGTGCAATACCCGTACGATGCATTCCGCTGTCGATGTCGATCAGGACTTGGAGCGAGATTCCTCGCCGCGACGTGACCGCAGCCAATTCGCGCAGTGCCAATGCATTGTCAACGACCGTGGTGAATTCAGTTTGCGCAAAGAGCTGTGTCAAATCCAACAGTTTTTCGATGCTAGGCCCCGTTTGTGGATAGGCGATCAGGACATCTGGAGCGCCACAATTCGCAAGCATTTCCGCTTCGGCCAATGTCGCGCACTTGTGCTTGTTGATTCCCATCGCCAACGCCATGCGCACGATATCGGCGCATTTATGCGTTTTAACGTGCGGTCGTAAACGCGTTGCTCCCCCTGCGATGCGCAGCATTTCTGCCAAATTGCTGCGAATGATATCCGGGTAGACGAGCAAGCAAGGGGTCATCAGTTCGCTGATGTTGGCGATCCGATAGACATCGGGCAGTGTGTCGTTCATGTTCATTCCCCTGGCCGCCCGACAGATTGAGGAGTCGCATTTTCGAGGCGCTTCGCAGAAGATTCCTCCGCCAGACTAACACAGACCAGCTCTTTGTCGTTACGAGCGAACATGCACTTGTTGGCAAATGCGGGATGGCTCCAAACAACCGGTCTGCCAAAGCAATCCCCCGTAGGCTCCAGGACACGCATCCGTCCAACTTCTTTGAATCCGGTCGGCGACAACTCGGCGAAAATCAAATCGCCTGTTTCCGCGAACAACAAAAAGCGATCTTCGTGTCGGACAACAAACGCAGTTCCGTGCGAAGCGCGCCTCTCACCGCCAGTGGTTAACGAAAAGGTCTGCCAGTGCTGGACACCATCGAGCGCATTGACCGCTACAAACTCACCGGTCCCGCAGTCTGCACCATACAGCGTTTCGCCCACAAACAACGGTGTGCAATTTGCTCCATAAACTCGGCTCTTCGGCTTACCGGTCCAAAGCGTTTCGCTAGGTTTACCGTCAGCATCCAGCTTGATCATGGCTGCCGTTTCTCCAATGCCACACGCGTACAACAGATCACCACTTCGCTGCGGAGCACAAATCGACATTCCATAACGCGGCTTGAGCGGATAGTCCCAAATTACTTTACCCGACTTCAAGTCGAGGGCGTGGAGTGCATCGGCGTCCCAAATAATCAGACGATCTTCCTGTCCAAGTCGTTGAATGGTCGGGGGACAATACCCAATCTCCGATGCGGTCAGCGACCGCCATACTTCGTTCCCCGTTGCCTTGTCGAGGGCTACCACAACGCTTCCTTCACCGCCAGCCAGGACATACAACAGATCGCCGTGAACCAGCGGATGTGCTGCATGTCCCCAAATCGGAGTCTCCGATTTGTACTCATCGGCCAACTGCTTGCGCCACAGGATCTCTCCCGTCTTGATGTTCACACAATGCAAGTCACCTTCTGCGCCCAACGCGTAGACCCGTTCACCGTCGATCGTGGGCGTAGCGCGAGGTCCGTTGGCATACGAAAGATTGTAAGGACGCTCGTAAGAAACCTTCCAAAGCTCTCGCCCAGTGGAAGCGTCAAAGGCCAACACGCGCTCGGTCCCCGTCATCGCATCTCGACCACCAGCATTATTCGTACTGTTTCCGCCGCTAATGACGTAATCCATGACAACCACACGTCCGTCCGCGACCGCCGGCCCGGAATAGCCGCCGGCAATCGGCATCCGCCAAAGAACTTTGAGACCTGCCGCCGGAATGGACTTGGTAATTCCCTTCTCGCGGTAGACTCCATCGCGACTGGAGCCCATCCACTGCGTCCAATCATCGGCTTGCCCTGGAACAGCCAGCGTTAGGCTGACAACGGTTGCAAATAACAATTCTCTAATTCGCATGTCTTTCCACCCTCGGATCGTTAAACACCATGGATTCATCTTACTTGATAATGGATCTTGCTAAAGATCCCTTTACTGCAGGACCCTTAGCAAGGTCCACTACTCTAATTTTCAATGTGGACTCAGCACTGGTACTTAATTGGTCTATTCGTAATTGGTTTGTTTTTATCTAGCGTCTTCGTGTTTGGCGTCTTCGTGGTTGTGGACCGGTTCTGGCGTGGCGTCGGGTGCCTCGCGTCCTAGGGCCGCAGCGCACGCTAGGCCGGCCAAGAAGCCGCCGATATGAGCCCACCAGGCCACGCCGGCCGTTTCTTGTGACGTGACCGATAATGTGCCACTCCAAAATTGCATCCCAAACCAAAACAGCAAAAACAAGGGTGCTGGAATGATCAATATTGGCCAAATGAATAATAGCGGTACAACGGTCAATACTCGCGATGTCGGGAACATCCACAGATAGGCCCCCATCACGCCCGCAATCGCACCACTGGCTCCAATCGTCGGCGCAGTTGAGTCGAAATTAACAACTAAATGCGCCAGACCGGCGATGACTCCCGTGCCAAGGTAGAGAGCTGCATACGTGGCATGCCCTAAACGATCTTCGACATTATCACCAAAAATAAATAGAAACCACATATTTCCCAAGAAGTGCAGCCAGCCCCCATGCAGAAAGACACAAGTGACCAACGTCAACCACTCGGGCACCGCAGCCGGCTCCAAGGCGCGGACTCCGTCGATAATCTGAATGCCAAACGGTGTTTCCACGGCAACTCGGCTAGGGACCAACACCGGTTCCTCAGGAATCGACGCGATGCGCGCGGGAACCATACCCATCCGCTCGACGACATAGCTGTTGCCAGCTCCCGTCCAGACTTGAAGGGCAAAGACCAACGAACAGATAGCGATCATGATGTAATTCACGATCGGTGTGCGTTTGCAAACTACGTCATCCTTAAGCGGGATCATGGGGCAATCACAATCGTCAGTTGTCCTGAGTTATCCGCCAATCCGCCGTTCGTTTCGTTGATTCTGAAAAACAACTGCCCATCGCGCGGCACGGTAATTGTCCCACCACGGCCAATGGGAATTACACTGAGCAAACTTGACACTGGCGACTCCTCGTCGATCGGTGCGATGACTCCCATCATCAACTTCCCCAATGGTTCGCCTCGATAATACTCGAGCGTCACTCCATCAGGTTCACATATCCATGGAGACGGCTGCTGCCCCACAGTATACGTTCCTTCCGCTGTAATGTTCAATGTCGTGTTGGCAGTCACACGAACCCCCGCTGGTTGCCACGACCGATCTGCTTCAATGACCATTTTTACCTCTTCATTGCCCAACAGATCGCTGGCTGTCGACGTGCGCAACATACCGCGAGTGAGATCGTAGCCGTATTCCAACTCGGTGACATACGCGATCCAGTCCTGGCGTACGTTGGGCCATCGATCTCGCATCCTTACAAACAGCCAACGTGTCATCGTCCCGTCACTGCGCATTGGTTGTTGTAACAGTCGCTGAAAGAACTTCGACGTGTCGGGATGATGCTTGAGAAACAGGACCACAGCCCAACTCCACGCATATGCCTCAGCCTGTTGATGTGCCGTGTTACCATAGCGTAAGATGGTTTCCAACGAAGGAGCGGTACCCTCGGCCAGTTGATTCTGAATAACCGATATTCGTCCCCAGTAGGGGACATCTTGCCGATCGCGCGGAATAATTCCCAGCGTGAGCTTGCCATCTTCCCAGCGATGGGTCCCCAACCATTCGGCGATACCTTCCATCAACCATGGGGGCCCATTGTTCAAGAAACGACGATTCATGAACCAGTGAGTTCCTTCATGGATCAACAGGTGACGTCGATAGTAGGCGCTGGGTTGTTCCGTCACCCACACTTGATTTCCATATTGAAAGCCATAGGGGAACTTAGGCACTTCGTCGGGAATAAATCCTGCCGCCTCAAAACGCTCGCGATCAAGCATGATGAACGCTTCAACGTGCCAAGTCTTGACATCTTTCAAATCAACGCCAAACTCCGCGCACCACAATGGCACAGCCGCGTCGAAGACTGCCGGCAACTCCTGCAAATCGTCACTTAGCGGCATGTCGGTTATGACATCGATATACTCACCCGTTACCCGTTGAAATCCAGGCGGTAAATCTCGCAACTGTGCTTCGGCAAATCGGGCGGCAACCACCATCGACAAGCTTAAACAAATTTGAACCATGGCGCGCAATATCAGATCTCCAAAAGGCGAGTAGCCATTCAGTGTACCAAAGAATTCCCCCGAGAGCCGGCGGCAGGAAGACCCGTTCAGGCTCAGCCGCGGTTTCTATCCGGCGATGGCTACTGGCGAAACGGTTGTGTCCACGCTTCTTGTAGCTGATTCTCGATCGAGGGGTCGACGTGAGGTAGATTACTGGTGACTCGCGCACGAACATAAAGTTCGTTGCCGGTCATTGTAAAAGTGGCACGATTGCCTACGACAGTAGCAACCGTCTTGCCGATTGCTTCCGGAGATGGCAACTCACCTTTGACTTGCGGCTTGAGGGAAGCAATGAAGTTGGTGGTGAATTCGACTCCATCCACTTCTGGTATAGAAACGCTGAGAGTCCCCGCATCGCGATCGAATTCGATCGAGTCCAACACGACGCCACTCGAAGCATAAAAGTCGCCCAGTTTCAAAGCGCGGATCAGATGCTCGGGAGTTAAGTACTGCGCCTTGACCATAACCCAGCCGCGTCCCGGGCGTGGTCCTTCCTTGCCGTGATACTCATGTGAGTCATCAGTCGCAATTCCAAGCAGCAGTTCGGCGTCGAGCTGGCAAAGTCGAATGGCATTTGCGACATCCCACATGCGTTCAATCGACATATGTGTTTCGTCACCGAGCTGATTCACACCAGGGTGGCCGTTATACACTTCAAAGAACTGTTCTTGGACAACATTGGCGATGTCCTCAGCCGTGACGGCATAATGAAAGTTGGGATGGTTGAGATGGGCCAGCAGTGCGCGACCTGTAGCCGTTTCTTGTTCAAAAATCAGGCGAAGATTATTGCGCATCGCCTCGCGAACTGTAGCGCCACCAACTGGCTTGATCAACTCCTGGACGTTGCTCACGTTCATGTGCACCGGCTTACCCTCAGCGCTATCGCTGATTTCTTCCGCTTGGATCATGATAAACTTACCCGCCTGTTCGACCAGGCACCGAAACTCGTCGAGCGGCTTGAGGCGCACCTCGAGTACATCGGGCTCACCCGCTTTCGGTCCTGGTTGCGAGCGAGTCTCGACCCACGCATTTCCAAAACGCTGACGATATCGCTGCAAAATCCCATCATCCGCTCTGCCGACGATGGCCGAATAGGGCATCCAGCGCATACCGGAACTCAACACATTGTGATCCGAAAGTGCCAGAAAGTTGTAGTCGTGCTCGACATACCACGCCGCAATCATTTCAGGAAAGTCATCGCCGTCGCTCCATAACGAATGCGTGTGCAAATTCCCTTTCCACCAGCGGGCGGGCGGCGAACTATCCGCCGCTGCGACTCGAGTGGGCGACTCCACTTCCACATCCGCTTGCGCTAAGACGACAGCCTGGGGTATTACCATCAAATGGACAACGAGGAATCCAAGCTGAAGCGGTAGTTTCATGTCAGTTTTCGCTGAGGACGATGGTTGTTAATCAGAACGACATATACGCATGAAGTGGCTATTGATCACTTAGGCAGCCGGTGTGGCAACTCGATCTTCAAACTTTCGAGGTTTGGCTACCGGTCGTCGGAATAATTTGCCAATTGCCATCTTCAGGTCGAGCGTCAGAACGAAAGCTGCGGGAACCATAAATAGTGTAAAGGCAGTGGAGAGCATCAACCCGCCCAGAACAACAGCGCCTAGGCCGCGGTACAACTCGCTACCCGCACCTGGAAAAAGCACTAACGGCAAGAGGCCAAGTACCGTGGTTGTCGTGGTCACGAAAATAGGTCGTATGCGAGTGCGTACGCTTTCCACAACGCCTTCTCGCGAGTCCATGCCTTCGCGAATGTAGTTCAACGATTGATGGACGATCAAAATTGGGTTGTTGACAACCGTCCCGATCAAAATGATGAACCCGAGCATCGTGAGCACATCCAACGCTTGAAAGACAAACAAATTTAAGAACGACAACCCCAGAATCCCACCAACCGCACCCAACGGAACCGTGAAGATAATTACCAACGGAAATAACCACGACTCGAACAGGGCAGCCATTAACAGATAAGTAATCGTGAGTGCCAGAACTAAATTCCAGCGCAGCGCATTCCAAGCATCGCGCAATTTATCTGCAGTACCAGAGAGTGTGATCAACGTTTCGCTATCGATATCACCACTATCACGCAATCTGGTGATCACATCGGTATCGATCCTGCGCATGGCTTCTTCAAGCGGCAGTGTTGGCGGTGGCGTAACCGATATGGTGATGGCTCGTATTCTTTCGCGCCGCATAATCGACTCCGGGCCGCTCGTATACTCCACTCTTGCTAATGCCTTAAGTGGGACGATGTTGCCATCTTGAGTGGCGATGGGCAACGCTTCAATATCCTGTGTGCGGAGTGAAAACCCCTCAGCACCTTTGATTGTCAAGTCGATCTTATCGCCGTCAACAAAATAGTCGCCAGCGTAGGCTCCATCGATAAGCGCGTCGATGGCATAACCCAGGTCGGTCGCGTTGACTCCCATTTCAGCATCTTGGAACAGATGGGGATGCAGGTGGATCTCGGGGCTAACCAAATCCAAGCTGGGCTGCGGCGAGGCTTGTGCGTCAGGCATCACTTCCGCGACGCGATCCATGACCTTCTGACCGATGTCGGTCAGTTTGCTGAGGTCGCCTCCCGTAATTTCGATGTCGATCGTACGTCCTCCAGTCATTCCACGTTCGAACAAACTGGATTGCTTCACGATGGCGCGGGTCCCCGCAAACTGGGACGCAAACTGTTTGATCACCGGAATCAGCTCTGCGACTCGCGATTCATCCGCACAGCGAAATCCCATGAACACCGAAGTCCCCCGGACAAAATAAAAATAATAGTCAATGACCGGATATTCCAGCAACTCTGCTTCAGGACTCCCTGGATCTGCGTCCCAATACGGTTGCAGATCGTTCTCTAAGACCTTCCCCATGGCTGTCAGATAATCGATGTTGTAACCGGGCGGAGGTGACAAACTGCAAATTACAAAGTTGCGATTGCCTGTCGGCAAATATTCGACCTTGGGCCAAAGTTGATAACTCACCGCAAATGAAACAAACGTCATCAACAAAACAACTGCCGCGGATCGCACTCGACTCGCTAGTACCCAACGGTTGGCGAAGGTCACCGCCTGCACAAACAATGATGCAAGTTTTTTGATCAAGAGGATCAATTGACTTGGATTCCGTTCAGCATCTCCCGTGCTAGTGCTGTTGGACGCTTGAAACAACCGAGCTGCGGCGGTCGGGATCATCGTAAAGGAGACGAGCATTGAAAGTCCTACCGCGCAACTGACGGCGATCGCAATATCGCGAAAAAGTTGCCCAGAGGTCTCCTGCACAAACAGCACTGGCAAGAAAACGGCAATTGTTGTTAAGGTGGAAGCGACCACCGCACCAGCCACTTCCGAGGTTCCGTGGATGGCTGCGGCCAATGCGGATTCACCCAGTTCACGGCGACGATAGATGTTCTCCAGCACAACCACCGCGTTATCGACCAACATCCCCACCGCAAATGCCAAGCCCGCCAAACTGATGACATTGAGCGAACGTCCCATCAGGCTCATCATCAGGAAGGTCCCAATGACACTCACTGGAATCGCCAAGCCCACCACCAGCGCTCCTCGTCCAAACCACAGGCCAGCGACTACAGTTAATACAACCGTTAAGGCGAAAAACCAGGGCGAAACAAAGACCGATGCGACTGCAGAGGCTGCGATCAATGGCACCGTTAACAAAGTCATGCGCCCAAGATGCAGGAAGAGCATCAGTACAATAATCGTCAGAGCTCCCCCGACAAATATATTTTCCTGAACGAGTGAAATCGCCGACTTGATGTACTCGGTTTCATCGTAGTACTGGAACAACTCCAGCCCCTCTTGCTTGAGAACCCCAGCGTTGAGTGCTGCGGCTGCCGCCTGCACTCCGGCCATCACTTCCAGCACGTTGGAATCCGACGAACGCCGGATGTTGATGCCGTTACTACTCAAACCGTAACGGCGTGAGAGACTGTCTGCCTTTTTGTAATCAACTCTTACTTCAGCCACGTCTCCTACATAAATGGGCGTGCCAGACTCATTGGAAAGTACCTGCGCACGCACGTGCTCAGGATCGGTGAACTGGCCAAGCGTCCGGATCAACCAACGGCGTTTATCTTCAGGAATATCCCCCGCGGTAATGTCTTTGTTTTGACCGGTTAAGGCATCGCGCACGTTTGCAATGGTCAACTGGCGAGCTGCCAATTTTTCCGGATCAACAATAACCTGCAGTTCCTCCTCCTGCCCACCCGATGTTTCAACTTCCGAGACGCCAGGAACTCGCTCCAATTGGGGCTCGACAATCTTCTCTGATATCTTCCGTACTTCTTGGAGATCAATTGGCGGTGGCTGCAAAGCTAGGATTTCAGGACATTGATCGCGTAGAGATTCAATAGCTTTCAATAGCCGAAAGGTCCGCAAACCGGTATGCATGGCTTTGCGGGCTGGTTCGAGTGCCTCAGCAATGTCGGGGTGGCTTTTCTGAAAGGCAACAATCTCCTCAATGCTGGGCGGTCGAGCCGTCAGTGCGAACCGCGCAATGGGACTATCCGATAGGTCAGATGCCTTGATGACGGGTTCGGAAGCGCTAATTGGATATTCACGAACCTGCTGTAACCGTGTATTCACCAACATCATCGCTTGTTCTATGTTGGTTCCAACTGCAAACTCGAGCGTAATAGCGCCGGAACCGACTCGGCACTGGGATGTCATCCTCACCAGACCTTCGACAGCGGAAAGCTGCTCTTCCTGCTCTTGTACGATTTCTCGTTCGATCTCTTGCGGACTTGCCCCCGGCCATACCGTTTCGATCGTCAGAATCGGATTCTGAACTTCGGGTATTAACTGCTTGGGCATGGCGACCAATGAGATGCCTCCAAAGAGGACAACCACCAGTACTCCCACAGAAACCTTTACCGGATTGCGGATAAACCATTCGAACAAGTTCATGGCGAGTCGACCTTCCTCTCGGCGGGACGGACCTCGATGAGTTCTACTTGTCGGCTGGGCACCAATCGCTCATTGCCCACAGTGACCACGTATTCGCCATCCTTGAGGTCGCCGACCACTTGAATCGCTCCTCCAACTTCCACGCCGAGCTGCACTCGCGTTTTGCGCACTTTGCGAATGTCTCCTGATTTCGGAGGCCCGTCCGGAGAATTGTCGTCAGGCTCGACGACATACACAGAACGCAGCGTTTCATTCTGCTCATTCTTCTCTAGAACCAACGCGTCTTTTGGAACCATAGGTCCCACCACCGCATCTCCCACTGATAATAGGACTCGGGCCAACATTCCGGGCAATAGTGTTGGATCACCAGACTTGTTAATCTTGTTCTTCAAGCGAATGGTCACGGGATAAGTTCGTGCCCGCGCGTCGGCAACAGGCACAACGCGATACACAACTCCACTCAACTTTTCGCCAGGGAGGTCAGGAAATTCGACTTGCACTGTGCGACCTCGCTCGAGTTTAACTGCGATTTCTGCCAAGGTTGGTGCCGAAATCTCCACCTCATCCAACTCGATGATCTGTACGATTGGGTCGCCAATGTTGATCCATGCTCCCACCTCGGTAAATTTTGCCGCTACAAAGCCATCAAATGGACTTACAACATCTAGCTTTTTAATGCGGTCCGCGATGAGCTCCACGTTTTTATCCTGGAGATCTCGCCGCGCCTTCGCTTGCGCAATCTGTTCGAGGCGCGGACCTTGCGCAATTCTCTTGCGCGCCGCTTCCGCCGCCTTAAAAGCATATTCGGTAATAGACGCCTGTTCCTCAGCCGCTTCGATGTCCGAAATCGTGGCCGCGCCGGTTGCAACCAAGGTACGCAACCGACGTAGCGAGGTAGCCGCATTTTGCATCGACGATTTCGCTCCGAGTGCCAACGCCTCTGCCTCCGCCACATCTTCAGGCAGCGGGCCGTTTTCGAGTTCGGCGAGCTGTTGGACGGCTAAATCTAGCTCCGCTGCGGCTGCAGCCAGTTCGAGTTGCATCGTCTCATCTCGCAGCCGAGAAACCACATCCTCCGCGTCAACGGCCTCGCCGACATCGAACAACAGCTCCTTCATTCGGCCTGCGACCGCACTTCCCAGAATGCTCGATCGAACAGGATTCACAGTTCCGACGACGCGGTGAGTCGGCGTGACTTCGGCCACAACGACCTCCGCAACGACAACCCTAGACAAGGCAGTCTTGGGCGGCGATTGCGCGCTGGTTATTTCGCCAAGCCAGACCGCCATGAAAACGACGACTGTTAGGTGAATTGGAAAACGCCTGCAAAGGCGGGGCAGGTGAGAAGCAAGGGAAATGCTATCGATGATCATGTTGAGGTGGGGAGAGTTCGGTGGGGGATGTGCTCAGCCAATAACGTCTAGAAACCCAACGTTATTGGGACTCAGATTCTACTGGGATTCAAGAGGATTGCCCGCGAAGCATGGATACCCGTGAGGTAATTTATATTATGCTCCACAGGCACCCCGATTGCACCCATGCAAACGAACTTTCCCCAATCTATAACAAATGCCCGGGGTTGGGTGCCAAAACCGGGCATTCATTGAACAAGTTCGTCAGCAATGGCAGATGCCGAAATCAACAGAATCGACTGTTACGATTTCTACATGTTGATTTCAAAACCCTTGCGATTCTCGCGAGTAAGAAACGCATTGGCCTGCTCGTCGCCCACAATTTCTCGCTTGGTTGGATCCCAGTCGAGTGGACGATTGAGCCGCATCGCGATGTTCGACAGGTGACAGATTTCCAGCATACGGTTGTGAGACCAAACATCGGAGATCGGTTGCTTCCGCGACTTGATGGCGTCGGTAAAGTTCTCCGTGTGATTGGAACTGACCGGCCCGCCGTAGATCGCTTCAATGGCACCTTCAGGCAGTGGATTGTCCCTCAAGTCCTCGACCGGTTTACCCGTGATCTTGCCGCGGTTAACGAAGAAACGCCCTTCCGTCCCTTCGAATAAGATACCGTTGTCACCTTCGCTGGTGATGATCATTTCGACGTTGTTGGGCATGTCAACTTTGATCTCAAAGTCGGTGGCAGCATTGTACTGATCTTGTACGGTCGGATGCCCGTCTTTGTACTCAACTGGCAAATTAAACTTAACCGGAGTAATCTTGCTCGGCCCAGTTTCGGTGGCTCCCAGCGCCCAACAGGCGATGTCCACGTGGTGAGCTCCCCAGTCGGTTAGCTTGCCACCCGAATACTCGTGCCAGTTGCGGAACGAATAATGGCAGTTGCTAAAGAGCGGCACGCCACCACCATAGCCAACACGTAGTTCAGGAAGCGCCCGATAGTCGACCTTCGGTGCCGGTCCGAGCCAGATGTCCCAGTCGAGCCCTTGAGGTACCGAAACCACAGGGATTACTGGAGATGCTTCCATGCCATTGATTCCGCAAGTAACTTTCTGCACCGTGCCGATGCGCCCGTGTTTAACCAAGGCTACCGCTTGCAGGAAACGCAAATCGGATTCCGTGCGTTGCATTGTTCCAACCTGAAACACCTTGCCAGTTTCTTTAACGACTTTTTCGATCAACTTGCCTTCATCGATCGTCAACGTCAACGGCTTCTCGCAGTATACATCTTTGCCCGCATACATCGCCTCGACAGCGATCTTGGTGTGCCAATGATCTGGCGTGGCTATCATCACCGCGTCGATGTCCTTGCGATCGAGAACTTGGCGATAGTCTTTATAAGCGTCTGGCTTCTTTTTCTGTGCTTTTTCAACATTCTCGACGTTCCTACCAAGAACGTTTTCGTCGACATCAGCCAACGCGGCAAAGTCAGCAAACTTGAACGACTTGCTCGTTATCGTCCAGCCTTGGTTACGGAGGCCAATCGTGGCAAAAACCGGACGATCATTGGCCGATTGATAGCCCAGAGCTCTGCCCATCGACGGAGCGAAAACGGCGGCTGTACCTGTAGCCGCGACTCCTTGAAGAAAACTACGACGCGATGGTTTGCGGAATGCTGACATGTGGGAACTTCCTCTAATAAAGACAAGATTTAAAGGGGCTAAGAACGACCATTCTAGCCAGTTTATTGTTCTCATACCACCATTGTGCGTCAATTCGCGATATCGCTTGCCACTCGACATTAGTAGTTGTGCCATTGATGATTATACTCGCACTTTTCAGGAGCCCCGTTTATGCGTTATTCCGTTCGATGGCTGGCCTGCGTTTTGGCCATTTCCGTACTTCTACCTTTCGCCGACACCACCCTTCAGGGGAAAGAGGCGGATAGCGAGTCGATGAACGTCGTCATTGACGCTCGCGATCTGCCACGCAGCTTGTTGACTGCCACCGTCCGCATCCCGCTCGACGCTTCCGCTGAAATGCGAAAAATACCGCTGTGGTATCCTAAATGGGTCCCAGGCTCCCACGGTCCCGGCGGACCGATCTCCAATGTGGCAGGAGTCCGCATTACCGACCAAACAGGAACACAACTGGACTGGACGAGAACTCCCGGCGAAGTCTATCGGCTGGAGGTAGACGTTCCAGCAGAAACAAGGTTTCTGGAAGTCCACGTACGTTACATCGCCAATCAACCGACCACCAACTCGATGGGACATGACGTTTTTGGTGGTTCGAAAGTTGGATTGATCAGCCCCGGCGCTGTACTGTTCTATCGCGAAGGTATCAACATTGACCAGGCAATGATCGACGCAGAACTCCTGCTGCCAGCCGGCTGGCAGGTCTCCAGCGCGCTGCAGTCGATCGACTCGCCAAAGCAAGATTCCGCACGTTATGCAACCTCAACCTTACGGACCTACGTCGACAGTCCCATCATGTGCGGACTTCATCGCCAAATCTATTCACTCATCGAAGCTGAAGAGGAAGGAAAGATCGCGCCCCATCGCCTGCACGTTTTCAGCGACTCGGGTGATGCAGTGAACATGGACGAAGAAGTCCTCGATCGCTTGCGCAAAATGGTGACACAAACGGCACGACTAATCGGCTCCCAGCCCTTCGACCAATTCGAAATCCTGCTAGCCGCCACCCGACAAATCCCAGCCAATGGACTTGAGCACTCGCGATCCACCATGAATGTTCTGCCGCCTGGCGATTTGGCATCGCTCCGCGAGCTCAAAGGCTGGTCGAGGCTGCTCATCCCCCACGAATACATCCATGCTTGGTGTGGCAAGTATCGCCGACCTGCAGAGATGGCGACCACGGACTTTCACACTCCCAAGGGAACTGATTTGTTATGGGTCTACGAAGGACTCACGCAGTACCTCGGTGAATTGATCGAAGCCCGCTGCGGCTTGATGAACAAAGATGAATTTCGACATCGACTGGCCGTTGAACTTCGCAATGCCACTCACCAGCACAATCGACAATGGCGATCGCTGGCAGATACTGCCGCAGCCTCGCACGTACTACGCGACAGCAGCCCAACCTGGTCGCGGCTCCGAGGTGGTCAAGATTATTACATGGAAGGCATGCTCTTTTGGCTCGAAGTCGACGCGCGACTGCGAGCTGAGACTCAAGGTCAAAAGTCGATTGATGATTTCTGTCAAATCTTCTTCCAAGCGGACGTCGAAAAATACACTGCGGTATCCAGCCCTCCCAAACCATTCAATCGTGAGGAGGTCGTAGCTACGCTGACGAAACTAGTCAATTACGATTGGGACGCCCTGATCCGTCGACGCGTGGAATCACCGCAGCAAGAGTTTGAATCGCAGCTCCCCGAATTACTCGGCTACCGCTTGGATGTGACGGATCAATGGCCGCGCATTCCGCCCAATACTTTTCGCTTTCCTGGTGGCATCGACTTGTATGATTCACTCGGAATGACTCTGACAGGCGATGGTCGAGTGCGCGACATCATGCTGGGCAGTCCTGCAGACGATGCCAAGCTTGGTCCTGGACTGAAAATCATTGGAGTCAATGGATTCGAATGGAGCAGCTCACGGCTTCTGGATGCCTTACAGGGTGCCGAAAACACCATGCAGACCATCGACTTGCTGTTTAGCGACGAAGGAGAATTTCGAACGGTTCAACTTCATTACCACGGCGGCCCTCAGTATCTAACATTGTTACGTGACGAATCCCGTCCCGATGTGCTCGAGCAAATTCTGGAAAAGCGTTGATCTTTCTTTCTCTTCCCAGCTCGCTCAAAACTCGAACTCGAACCGAAACTTGTCGCCGCGATATCAGTCGGTCGAGCAACGTAACGTCGCCGGCCCGATAGTTAAAGCCCGAAGGGCTGTAGTTTAAGCCCGCAGGGCTGGTATACCCTCTGCCGCGGTCGCCGGTTAAAGTAAACTAGTAGCGCAAAGGCCTGAAAGGACGACACAAAAAATCCATGTCAGAGTTGTAATCTGGTTTAGATGTGGATTTGAGTTTAAGAAGTAAAGGTAAAGGTAGAGGTTCGAGTTTAAGTTTTATGGGTGAATATCAACAACAACTGGTCCAAGCACTTCGCGTTTCGGAGTAATTCCTAACCCCGGCGCTTCGCTGGCCGACATGGTTCCATTTTGACGCTGCGGAGCGCCATCGGCATTGCTGACATTGACATAGCTATTAAAGTCGGTGCTGGTGAAGCGATAGGCTTCGGGAGTGCTGTGTGCCAAATGGGCAATCGCGGCGGTCGTAATGTCACCACCCCAACTATCTTCCAACGTCATCGCAATTCCCATCGACACACACAAGTCGCGAGCCTGCTTGGCCTTGGTCAGCCCACCCAGCTTACTGATCTTGAGATTGACCACATCCATCGCCAAATCAGCTCGCGCTCTAAGCAGCATGTCGAGACCATCGATGTTCTCATCGAGTACAAAAGGATGGGTCGTATTGCGCCGGACTGCCAAACACTCTTCGTAGCTTAAGCAAGGCTGCTCGATGTAGACGTCTAGATCACTGACGGCTCGGACCACACGCATTGCTTCGTGCTGCGTCCAACCGGTGTTTGCATCAGCCACTAGCCGGTCGCTCGGTTCAATGATGTCGCGAGCAGCGCGAATGCGCTCGATGTCGGTATCGGGATCACCACCCACTTTCAGTTGAAAACGGGTGTAACCTTGTTCTCGATAGCTAGCAACGTTGCGCGCCATCTCGTCGGGTGGGACCTGCGAAATCGCCCGGTACAATCGAATGCTCTCGCCAAATCGCCCCCCGAGCAAAGTACACACTGGCAAGCCCGTGGCTTTGCCAAGGATATCCCAACACGCTTCGTCAATCCCGGTTTTTACGTAGGGGTGTCCCTTCAAAGCTGCGTCCATGTGTTGATTGAGTCGCCCCAATTCGCGTGGATCGAGTCCCAGCAGATGCGGGCCAAGTTCTCGCATACCTGCCCTTACCCCTTCGGCATAGGCAGGTAAATAAAACGGTCCCAACGGACAAACTTCGCCGTAGCCTACGATCCCACATTCGGTTTCCACGCCAACGACTGTGCTATCGAAAACCGTAACGGATTTGCCCCCAGACCATTTGTAGGAGCCTTCGACGAGTGGCAATTCAACGCGGTGGGCAAAAATACGAGCAATCTTCATGGTGGCGCGCCAGCGATGGGAATCCGAGGTGGTGAGAAAGCGTGCTGCGTAGTATACAGTCGGCGAGCGTGGATGCGAGCGAGGCCAACTCCACTGATGAAGAAGAGGTAGTACATCCGTTTCGAGTCATAACTTCCGATTCGGCAGACTTTTTCTCTAAAAAGGCTTTTCAATAAACAATGCATACGACTCGACTTCGCGTCCGCTATGACGAATGCGATCCCATGGGATTCGCGCATCATTCGAACTTCATGAAGTACTTTGAAATCGCCAGGACCGATTTGTATCGCGCCTCCGGAGGCAGCTATCGCGATTTTGAAGCATCTGGACTGTTTGTTGTCGTTGTGCGCATCGACTGTCGCTATCACAAACCGGCGAGGTATGACGATGAACTGGACGTCACAGTCTGTGTCGAACGTGTCACCGAAGCCAAAATTGAGCAAAGTTATCGAGTTGAACGAAGTGGTGAATTGCTAGTATCAGCTACCGTCACGCTGGCCGTTATCGATCTTGCCGGCAAACTCCAACGCGTTCCGGACAGCCTCCGCAAGCGGGATCTCCGTATTGCGAATGAACTGCCTCGCCAATCTACCTAGCTTCGCGAGTATGGTGGTCGAATGTCCATTCGAGCAAGAGAAAAGTCCTTTTCGATAAGGTTTACCTAGTGTGACTCAACTATCTTCGGAGGACTATCCGATACTACCGGCACAACCTGATATTTGTGCGTGAATCCGGTATGTATAAGACCGGCGCGTGGGGGCGATTCCGTTATGCTACGGTGGAAGGTAGTTATGTCGTTGCTCAATTTAGCTTGGCGATTTATCGCTGCGGTTACATGCATTGTAGCCGCCCCAGTGGTCGTAGCGGATACATTTCATCCGTTTGCAGACCCTATGGAATTTGATCCTGACTGGCAATTTTTTGCTCCAGTCGATGTCGAAGACTTGATGGAGTTGTCACCGCGCAAGCGAGCCCATGTGGGTTGGTTTGGCGCCTACGATCGCACCTATATGTGGACGTCGCGTCCGGCAACAGAGCAATCTGCTGCTTTCGGCGACTTTGCATGGGGCAATCGTTATGACTTAGGCTTCATGCGTGAAGACCGCAGCGGATGGCTCGTCAGCTTCCGCAAGATCGGTGGCCCCAATGTGTACGATCGCATCTATCAAGAACGGATCAACCGCGTCAATACCGACGACGACAACGATCCTATTGGTAACCCGATTCAACCACCCATTGACGGGAACGACCAGCAGCTCGGCACTCGAGCTTATATCCTGGGCGATAGCCTCAACGTGGGTGGACTAACCAACTTTGAAATCAATAAGACTTGGCGCCGTGAGCCTTATCGCTACGGCGGCATCCTGGAGCCCATGGTCGGCTTCAAGTACTCGACGTTTAACGACTTGGCGATGAACCAGGATTACTTCCGGTCCTTAAACTCGATTGTTACACCAGGTGGGGTCACGACCGATACACTGTTGGAAACCCTTATCTCGGACGAAACTCGAATTAAGAACCAGATGGTCGGCGGTCAGTTAGGTGCTCGCTACTTCACTCACTACGAACGTTGGACGCTTTCCGGAGAGCTCAGAGCTTTCGGAATGGCCAACTTTCAAAAGCGAGAGTACCAACAGCGCAATTACATAACCGAGTATGATGGAATCGGCGTCAACACCAACGTGGTAGCCACAGATTACAATGGCGCTGTCGTCCACTCCTCGAACGAAGAGTTTGTCTTTGGCTTCGAAGCGCGTGCTGAAGCCGCCTACCAGGTCACAAAGTACTTCAACGTTCGCGGTGGTATCGATGTCATCAACTTTGCCAAAGGAATTTGGCGTGGTGCAAACCCTGGCTTTGGTGACATCAATCGCAATGACCAAGATGTGCAGTTGGCAGGCTTCACGTTTGGACTTGAACTCAATCGCTAACGGCTAACGCGACTTCCACCATTGCAATCGCCAAGTGCAGCTCAGATAGCTCTCGCTATCTGAGCTTTTTTTATCGACCAACGCCAAAAGCTTTGCTCAAGCGTCGACTGTTCTCGGATATCTCAAACCGCAACGCTTTGATCTCTCGCAGCTCCTCTGCCAAATGCGATTGCCCTGCAGGGCTGACATCACCTGCGGCATCCATGGCATGCTCGACCGCATGCTCGAGCAACTCAAGCTTCTTACGCAAAAGATAAGTCTGCATCTGTTGATAAGGTCGCAGTTCAAAGTGGCGAATGGCATACCCCACTTCCAATTTCCGCGACCACTCATCCACGATCGGTATCCAGCGCAAAACCCGTTCATAGTCGCTACTTGAAGCACCGCTGAGCACTTCGACTCGCGCCAGCCGCATTTCTTCAAGCACTTCATCCGGCGCAGGGTAGTAAGCGTAACACCCAACCACGCTAAATGCGACCAAGCCGACCAAACAGGTCGCGCCCACCGTGGCTGGAGAAACATGGCGGTTCAATCCAACCTTAGGATCCACCAGTACGTGTGCAGGAACCTCATGCAAGTATCGGTCAGCAGGTCGCGCCAACGCCGTCCGTGACAATACGCCTAACAAGAACGTAACTGCCAGAATCCCAAGTCCAATGTAATCGGCAAAGCCAATCGTCTTTTGAGTCGCATCGGCAATGACACGCAGGTTCAGTTTTGCTCCGTGCGCAAATGGATTGGTATAAACGTCAAAGGCATGGGTGTGCCCAGCCGGTTCAATCCCAGGCGGTATCAACGGTCGATCTACCGCGTATGCACACATCAGCACGATCCCAAGCAGTGCGCTGAACCACAAACAGGTGGACCTCCTTCCGTAATTCATGGCGATCCACACAAGCGTCGCCAAATTGACTCCTGTTCCTAGCAATAACAAACAGAACGCAGCACCTGGCGAGTTACCGTGCGCGAACATCATTCCCAGTTGACTCATAGTCAGCATTGGGGTCGCGTAAATTGGAACGGCGACCAAAGCCATTTTAAGCGGAGCAAGTGGATCGAGTTGTTCGACCGAGCTTTGCAAGGCACCGTGTGGCAATGCCATCCCGAGCATCCACAAGCCTCCGATGGCTATCAAAGTCAACACACCAGTCACTCCTGTCACTTCTCGCGCCATGAACACGGCACATGCCCCCAGTCGATGCAGCCCGATAGGATTGCTGGCATCCTCACGCGGCGTCGATGTTTCGCCTGCTTTGCGGTCCCAAATAATGCCAAGGAGCGTGACCACAATCAAGGAAGCGATCGCAAACCCTACAATGATGAAGGGACGGGACAACGTCAGGCCGTAGAGCAACGAGAGCGGATTGAAGAGTGGTGCCGAAAGCGCAAATGCCGTAATCGCACCCGGTCGCACGCCCATCCGCCGCATCTCGCGAATAATGGGAATCACTCCGATCGAACAAACGGGCAACAACATGCCGACCAACCAGGCTTGAGGTAGCGAACGGAGACTGTTTCCACCAAATAGCCGCAATGTCCCTTCGCTACCCAAGTAATAGCGCAGCACCGCGGCTATAAAAAGTCCAACGATCAGCGTGGGTGCCGCTGCCGCTAAGCCTTGAAATGCTCGAATGAGCCCACCGATGATGACGATATCCACCTGCCCGAGTCCCTTTTATTTGAATGTCGTTTTCGCTGCCTAGGGAGTCCCATCGACTTCCGAGGTCGCAGGTTCATCAAGCGACTGCGATGCACCTTCGTCAACAGCTTCCGCCACAACATCGCTGTCCAACGCATCGTCGAAGTCGTCATCCGCCACCGACCAGCCAGGCGGACGGAGGTTGGCAAGTGTCCGGTGAGTCGATTCGAGCAACTTGGCCAACTCACTCATTTCAACTTGCACAGTCTCACTGTAACTCTCCAGCACGTCCCCTTTGAGACGTTCACATCGCTCGAAGATCGATAGCCAAGCTTGTTCGCCCAACTCGGTGTCGGCTGCGATTTCTGGAACCCAACTCAAGATATCAACCAGTTCTTTGCGCGCAGCTGCATCTTGTTCAGCGACTTGTGTACGCGCCTCGATCAATTCCGAAGCATGCTGCAAACTACTTGGCCAATGAGGCGGAACGATATGATCGAGCTCATGCAATGACTGCTGTTCTTCGCCACAACCAACCAGAATGAGCAACAGGATGACGATGCACAACCAGATTGAGTCGGTTGCATGATGCGACGTGCCCATCGTTTTTTTCGCAGCGTTCATCGGTACGTTGGAACCTCGACACTTTCGAGAATGGAATCGATAATATTGTTTGGCTTTTGACTTCGAGTCACCAAGCGAACGCCGACAACGGGTCGCGCCACAGCTTGAATATCATCAGGTATGACAAAGTCGCGTCCCTGCAAGATGGCTCGTGCTTTGGAGACCTGTTGCCAAAGCAACATGCCGCGCGGACTGACGCCCAGCACGACCGATTCATGCTCCCGAGTCGCATCACACAACGAAACGAGATACTCCTGCAGTCCAGTTGCGATGCGACATCGACTCACTTCACTTTGCAACAATTGCAGTGTGGCCATCGATAGGACGTTTCCTGCACACGACTCGGCGGGCGCCGTGCTGGACGCTTGATTAAGAATTGCCAATTGTGCTTGACGGTCTGGATATCCGATCTCTAGCTTCATTGCGAAGCGGTCCAATTGCGCCTCGGGCAGTGGATAGGCGCCGTGGCTATCGATGGGATTCTGAGTAGCGATCACAAAGAACGTGGGAGCCAATAGTCGTGACTGTCCGTCGATCGTAACTTGCCGTTCCGCCATCGCTTCGAACAGAGCACTTTGAGTACGCGGAGTTGTTCGATTGATTTCGTCGGCCAGGAGAATATCTGCAAATACCGGCCCGCTGTGAAACTCAAACTCGCGACTCTTCTGATTGAACAAATTGAACCCGGTAACGTCCGTTGGCAAAAGGTCCGGCGTGCATTGGATGCGCGCGAAGTGGGCGCCAAAACAATTGGCAATGGCTTTGGCTAGCGTGGTCTTTCCCAAACCCGGCAAATCGTCGAGCAGCAGGTGCCCTCGCGCTAACAAGCAGGCCAAGACAAGTTCAATACACTCCTCCTTGCCTAACAGTACGTGATTGAGACGATAGCGAAGGTGGGCCAGGGCTTGAGTAGTTGTCGTCAATTCGGGCTCGGCAGTAATCATGCGGATTCGTTTTTAATTAGTTGAGGGGAATTGCGACGGCGCAATTTGCCGATGGTGAGTTGACACCAAAGCTGCTGCACAGCCTCACGACCATCGCGCGACATCCGGCTTTCACCACCGAACCACAGGCGATCCGATTCAGTTAAAAAGCTTTGCAGCGAATGTTGTAGTCTGTCGGGAAGGAGTGCGCTGAGTTGGCAAAATTGTTGGCGAGGAATCGTGCCTCTCGAACGCGGTTGTCCAGCTAGCGAAAGCCGCACGTCAAGTATTCGGGTGAGCCAGGCTACTCGGGCGCGATCACTAAAAATCGAAACCATGGGCCAGCTTGCATAACAAACGAATTCAAATAGCCAGCGTCGCAGAAAGTAGACTCCACCGACGATACCCAGCATTGCCATTACACCGAGTGCAATGGCTTTACGCGCTTTGACCAAGTGATACCACAGACTGGCAGCATAACGCGGGCGATCGAATCCAGGAGTCGGTTCGAGCGGCACCCAATGACCATGCCCAACATTCACTTCAACCCAGACGTGAGCATCGCTTGGTAAAACGGCGACCTCGTTGTCGCGGCCAAATCGATGTCTTGGATTAGCATAAAAACCAGTCACGAGTCGGGCCTTGTAGCCCACATGCTCCAGCATCAGTGCGGTGGCGGTAGCAAACATATAGGCAGGCCCAGCCCGTTCCTCCAAGAAGCCCTCCAGTGACGAAGCATATTTTGAGTATTGCTGCGATCGTTCTAACTTGCATGACTCTCGCACCCCGTCCACAATTGCAGAAACCTGCTCCCAGCCACGCGGCTTATTTCCAGTGAGGCGGTGCGCCCAGTCGGCGATGCGCGTTGTGCACTGTTCAGAAAGTGCCGAGTGCGACTTTCCTGGAGCACATGATTCGAGCAGTCGCTCCATGCGCTCCAAATCGATTTGACTGTTGATGAAACGAACAACCGTATAGTCGGGAACATGTTCGCGGCCGGGCATGCGTAAACAATGGTTGGCATCGATCGAAAAGAAATCAATTCGCGTCAGTTGATCGATACTCCACAGTTGCATACCAGGTCGCGTCGGAATAGTGGGCTCTCGATAGCGTGTAAACTTAAGGGCTTCGGGGACCGTTCCTACGAATGGACTTAACGAGTTTTGGACTGGAACACCCGTTGGTTGAAACCAACTTCGGTCATCGACTTCGACCAAAGTTGGCGTTTTGCCAATTGAATCTTCCTTGGCCTTTTTCCAGTCAATTCCGTCAAAAAGTTGATAGCGTTCGACCGCCAGCCGTACACCTGGCTGTCCTGCCCAATACATCAACGCTTCCGATGCAAGGTCATGGATTGGAGCCCGCTTTTTTCGTGGCGTTTCGCGCTGCGTGCTAAACGAATCATTGCCTGACGAGCGATTGGCTTCTGCAAAACTCCCTTCGTCGCTCTGAATCTCATCGGGTGACAGAGCCTGTGCTTGTTCGTGTCGTTGTTTTCGCATCGGTTCACCAAACTCGTCGCTGAACACATCGAAGAGACTGGGTTGATCCGAATCGAGAAATAGATTGGTTTCGACCGCCCCAAACGATGAAGCGTGGTTGCGTGCAGCAATAATCGCATCGCCATTGCCTACTCCGCTACGCGCCGCTGCATCATGCTGGCTCGTGCCACCACTGGTCGGCATTACTTCCATCGCGATCTGGCGCAAAACGGGGATACGATTTGCAAACAACGCAGCGGTCAACGCAAAGACTGCACAACCCCCAACTATCGTGACGATCCGTTGAGTCAACGCGACTTTAACCCGTGATGCGGCGCACGCCTCAACTCGTTCCCAGTGATTGGTCACCAACCACCATGAACAGAGCCCGCCCCAACCATAGGTAAAAAGGGTTGCCAGCGCTGAGTCTGAAATAAACGTTGTGAATAACGTCAAAAATCCACTGCACACCACCGATAGGCCAATCGTTCGCGATTGCCGCCCCGTAACAGCCGCGGCAACGCCTCCCCACGCAAGACTGCTGAGCATTACGATTTCAGTTCCATTGCCAAATCCCCAACCGCGCGCCAGACGGTCGATCAACCACGGCAAAGAAATCGCACCTGCGACCAGCAGAACCACAATTGGTGGCAGCGGCCGGTCGATGGCGACTTTACGAGAGCCAAGTGATGCCAACGCGAGCAACAAAGTGCACGCAGCCATCTCGATCACAAGAACCAGCAGACTGTCATAATCCAGGCGGCGAAACGACAATACAGCCACGGCAACTGCGGCCATCATCAGCGCCCCCATACGGCGGCGCTGTGACAGACTTTGCCAATCACCACTTTGAACTTGGGTGCGACGTCGATAGACCGTCTGCTCAGGCAAGAGAGCATGCATGCGTGGCCTCCTCGAGCAAGCGGTTCAGTTGCTCGGAAATATCCTGATCGAGATCGATGACACGAGATCTCGCTGAGTGATCATCGCGGATACCATGACTTGCATGCTGAATGTCAATCTGCAGATACTTGGCCAAAAGCGTTTGGTGGCCCTCATCGGCGACCGAGATTCGAATGCGGCTCGCGCGGTTCTGTGGCACAACACCCTCGGCAATTCGCCTGGTTATCGACGAATCGAGAGGGATATCGGCCAACAGATTCCAGGCAATTCGCCGTCCCGCAGCATCTTCGGGAATGTTGCACCGCTCACCATCAATCGATAGCTGAAACGGAAAGTGCCGCGCAACCAGCAAATCGATGAAACTTGCAGCTATCCGCACGCGCCAAGCCAGATTTTCACGTGCCTCGCCGCGCGTCCCTATACATCGTGCGGTCGAAAGATGCACTTCGACCGCTTGCTGCTGTGGCCCTCCTCGCTCACAAACAATCAACTCTTCTAATCGCGCCGATTGCACCCAATGAATACTCTTCAACGAATCTCCGCGCCGAAACTCGCGAACCCCCATAAAATCGCCATGCGTCGATGCTCGTTGTCCACTCCCAGTCTCCGACAATCGCTTTCCAGTGAATTCAAACAATCCATCCATGGGGATCAGCAGCGGCCAAACCGTGACGGGTGTAATACGATCGAGCAGACGTCGCGCCGTCCATATACCAAACGGGAACGCACAGGTCATGGCTGGCGGAATTGATGGATAACGACCACGATACTCAGGCTGGATTCGCAAGCGATACACGGCCGAAGATAACGGTGGAACACGCGCAAGCCCTACGTCGGGTTGCTGCTCAAACGCGCTCCCAAAGTCGCTCAGCGGCAGCGTGAGAAATCCTTCGACCATCAAACCCAAGATGGGGATCGGCAGTCGGTTTTGCACCTCCAGCTCCAACTCGGAAACCTCACCTTCGTGCAACTCGGTGTTCAGCGGACGCAACTCGCAAACGAGAGTGCGGGTCGCCAACCAGGGCAATCCCAACCCAAGTGCCAGTACGGCCGCCAGCCCAGCCGCCACCGTCCAGCCCAGCGGACTCAAAAATACCCCTACCAATAAACTGACCGCCAAGGCTACGACAAACCATCCTACGGGCTCTTTCAGCCAATAGACGTACTTGTTGGCCCCGGGACAAAAGTCGCGATTGGCTAAATTGAGGATGTTTCGCAGCTTCGGCAAGACCGCTGATGTAATCTGCATATTCTCCAACCAGACGCACGCCTTCAACAATGCCAGCAGCGAATCGCAATCCACCTGACACTGCCTGAAGGCACTTCAATAACTGTTTTTTAAACGACCGATCAATTAAACTGGGCAAATGGAATCTCAGCTCACAAGCGTGGGTCGCCCGCGGTAACGCAGTTAGTGCACAACAAAGGTTGGTCGGACCGTTTAGGCACGCCGCGCATACCACGGGCGAGTCCGCACTTGAAGAGGAGTGCCTGCGACTTGCTGTCGCGCATCGCGCACCGAACATCCTCTGCAAAATTTGCAGAAAACTCTTGTTACGCACGATACGCCTCAACCAAACCAGCCCAAACTGGAAATCGTCTTGCGGACGTTTTCACTCAGGCCATGCGTTGGGTGGAGACAAGTGAGCCATTACAACAACAGAAGTGCTGAACGCCTAAGCGCAGCAAGGTGGCCCGCGGGCCTGGCAGAATGAAAGAGCCGTGCGAGGCGCTTGACAAGAAGCAGCCCTCAGGGCTTGTGCGAACGGGTGACTCGATGAGCTACCGGCGGGAGCCACACAAGCCTGAGCTTGGGCGAAGTACGCACAGATTGCGCAGGGACCCTCTTCACCATCGGCCACCAGCGATAACCGGCTAGGCAAAGCCGGTGCCGATTCGTTTGCTGGTTGATCTTGGAAACTATCGGCAGAAGGGCTAGAGCCTGCGTAGCACGCGGCAGCTGAATCGGCCGGACAGCAAGAATCGGCCGGAAAGCAAGAATCGGCGGGGCAGCAAGAATCGGCGGGGCAGCCTGAATCGGCCTTTAAGCAGCCCGCTGAATGAGAATCCGCATCCCCTGTTGTCGCAGACTGGCCGGCAAAATGGCTTTCGCAATGTCCGCACGCATGCTCATGTCGGTGCCAGTAGGGCCCAACCGCAGCCAGCACTCCATGGAGTACCAGTAAGCATGTTGCAGTGAAACGTTGCGAAAACACAGATTTACTCCGCACGAACGGGTGCGGTCCGACCAAGTGACAGTCTATTGCGAGCGGCCCGCACAGTCAACAAGCAGCCCATAAGAATGGTTGAAATCGCTGTGCCGGACGAAAGCCACTGCGACTGATGAGCTTACGCGAGCCGACTAGCTGGCGTTCGACCATGACGCAAAAATAACCGGCTCGCTTCTCAATTACTTTCCAATGAGGATAACACCCGCTGTGAATCCCGTCGAACAAGCCTGCGTGGCGCAAGTCGAACAACGCGTCATCGAGCAAATGGGGCTGCAACAAGCTGGACATGGTGTCGATCATGTCCGAAGAGTAGTGCGTCTGGCCCAGCAACTCCACCGGCAAGTGGGCGGCAATCGCTTCATCATCGAACTGGCCGCTTGGCTGCATGACATCGGTGACGCCAAATTTTGCCAAGG
This sequence comes from Pirellulaceae bacterium, assembly GCA_041753315.1. Taxonomy (GTDB): domain Bacteria; phylum Planctomycetota; class Planctomycetia; order Pirellulales; family Pirellulaceae; genus Aureliella. The sequence continues at coordinate 97,946 of JBGSUV010000125.1, forward strand.
GATCGAGCGAAGTGCCGAACGCTCACACGACATCTTAACCCAGCTCGCTGTCGCCCCGGCGGTGATCGAGCAGGTGGTCGCAATTGTCGACAGCATCTCGTTTCGCAAATCCATCGATCCCTCCCGGCTCACGCTCGAAGGCAAGGTCGTTCAGGATGCCGACCGGCTTGACGCGCTGGGGGCCATCGGCATCGTCCGCACCATCGAATACGGCGCCACCTGCGGGCAACCCTGTTACCTGCCCGACGAAGACCCGATCGAGAGCAAGTCGGGGATCGGGCACTTCTATCAAAAACTTTTTAAGCTCCGCGACCTGCTCAATACCGAACCGGCCAAACAGCTGGCCCTTGAGCGTGAACAGTTCATGCGGCAGTTCGTCGAGCAGTTCCTGGATGAATATCAAGCGGCTCAAACGCCTCAAGCGAATCGGACGTGACGCTGCATCCTCACGGCGGAGTCCACCTGCATCGACACGGCGGGTAGACAGCTAAGCGGGGCGCGTTAGAAAATCTGCTCGAGGACTTTGTAGTTCGGATCGACGAAGCCTGTCTTAAAGTACACCGCCTGCGCCCGCTCATTCTCCCCTTCTACGTACAACCGCACGCCAACCACATCAGGCATCTGTCGCAAATTTTCGATCACCGTCTCGAGCAGGCTGCGAAAGACACCTTGCCCCCGATAGGGCTCGCACACATACACACTCTGCACCCACATCAGCCAGCCATCTCGCCAATCGCTCCATTCGCGAGTTAGCATCATGCAACCGATCAACTCGGGCTGCATGCCAGCTTGCTCAGTCGTGGTTGTTGCTAGCTCAGCAACCCAGTAACTCACCTCATCCCCCTGCTGCAAACCGCGGCGCACACCGCGTTCGACAATTGCGGGCGACAGTTCTTTCCCCTCCGTTTCGCGCGCGATGGCCAAATTGAATTCTACCAGTCGTTGAGTATCTGGCAGACCTGCAGCGCGTACATTCCAGTTCATCGTGTTGTTTCCGGGTTCTCTTGTTACTGACGAAGTTGATGATCGTGTCCGAGGACTAAATTGACCTTAAATGGGTTGGGAAGCAAGGTAAAAAACCAGCGACTAGTGGGTCGCCGTATGTTATCGGGTATAACGGGTGTGCCTCTCCCCGGCCCTGATAGGCCGACACTCCCTGTGGAAATTCAAGCAAAACGCTTGAATTCCCACAGGGAGGGTTAGTTGCGAGTCCTACCTCAGCGATACCGCTTTATCCCCAAACAAACTAGACGACCTGCTTAGCGAACAAGCTCTAGAGTGTAGAAGCTTGAGCTAAAAAGGCTAAGGACACTGACGACACGCCGCCACCGCCTTGATGTTCAATGTAATCGTAGGAAATTGCCTTCATGACGCCGCCAGAAATCCCTGCTCCTGTTTCGAGTGTTGTCCAGCACCGCGAGGCCGCGCGACCCGTACTGCGTTTTGCCGTCGTGACCCTCAGCGACACGCGGACGCTGAGCGATGATCGGAGTGGCCAGCTGTTGGTGGACTCCATGGGCAACGCCGGACATACCTTGGTAGACCGACGGATCATCCGCGATGAACTCGCCGAGATCCGCAGTGCCGTCGTGGAACTCTGCGCAGTGCATGACCTCGATGTGCTGCTGCTGACTGGCGGAACCGGGGTTTCACCGCGCGATCAAACCCCTGAAGCCGTGGCTCCGCTGCTGGAAATGAACTTGCCTGGCTTTGGCGAACTCTTTCGGATGCTGAGCTACGCCGAAATCGGACCAGCCGCAATGCTCAGTCGCGCTCTGGCCGGACGGATCGGTCAAGTACTCGTCTTCTGTTTGCCGGGATCGACCAATGCCGTGCGCTTAGCTGCCGAAAAACTTCTGCTACCCGAGCTACCGCACTTGGTGCACCACGCCCGCGGCTAGCTGCTTGCAACAGCGGTGGGCAATCCGACACTCCCCGGCGGAACGTTGAATCAATCGAGTCAACATCGATACGATCGCGAGCCGATAAACGCCGTGTCGTTCATGATCGAAAGTTGGTTCTGCGATCACGATTCTTTCGAGTACGAGTACGTCTGTCCCGACGAACTCAAGGCGGAGGCTTCTATTTCGCAGCGAAAGGCAGGGTTTTTCAAAGGGTGGGCTTTTCAGGGCCCGAGCGGGGGCTTGATGAACACGGCACGGTAGACCGGTTGGCTGTTGATCCGCGCGCGGCGTTCGAAGTGGGTGGTGTAATCCATGGCATGCGTTACGGCCCGCTGCGGGACATAATGCGGCCCGGTCAACGCCGTCGACTCCATCACTTGAGTGCAGATGTGTTCGTAGTAGTCGAGCACGTCGGTCCAAAAGTGGAATTCGCCACCGTCGCCCAGCGTCCGATGAACGTCGGCTAATGTCTGCTCGTTCAACACGCGCCGCTTCTTGTGCTTGTTCCGCCACCAAGGGTCTGGGAAGTAAACGTGCAAGCGGACGAGCGCTGCATCGGGGACGGTCTGAGCGAGAAAGCGTTTGGCATCGCCGCGCAGCATGATCGCGTTCGTCAGCCCGTGCTTGGCAATTCGCTCAGCCGCTTTGTTGGCGAACTTGGCGGCCAGCTCGATCCCTACAAAGTGATGTTGGGGGTTGGCCGACGCAGCCGTTTGCAAGAACAGGCCCTTGCCAGAACCGATCTCCAGTTCGGCTGGCCGGTCGCTTGGAGCCAGCGCAGACCACTCCTGTGGCTCGGTGAAGAGATCGAGCGCGCGAGGCTTGTTAGCGTTCGCCAGCCTAACTCGCTTGGTAGGCAATCTGGACTCTGGGCTTAAATGCTGCCTTGAGTCGGGTGCGGATGACTCTACCGCATCGGGCGGAGGCTCTGGCGAAGACGCCGCATCGCTGGAAGTTAATGATTCTGTGTTCATTCTCGACTTAATTTGAAACGGCTCGGCCCCTCTCCAGCAAGGCAGAAAGGCTCAACAAAAAGGCTCAACAAAAAATCAATAAGAAGATTCAGCAAAAAAGCCTCGAGACAAAAGCCCGCCCGAAAAACGCCGCTTCTTGACTGCGACTGGGCTCGTACCCTTTCTGCAACGGGCTCTCCAAAATACTCGCGCGAGCGATTTTTGCCTACGGAAGGGGGCCAAATTGTTGAGCTGGCCACCGGCAAGGCACTTTCGCAAGCCGCCTGTCGGTCTTCTGGTCCGCTAGCTGCGGGGGATTGTCTGGAACAAAAGCAACGTGCCCCCGTAGCGATCGGTTTCACCTATAATCGCAGATCCATCGAATCGAATCGCGACCATGTTCATCAGAAAACAACGGCGAGCAGAAGACAACGACCGTTCACAAGACAAACAAGAGCTTGACGAGACAACTCCTTTAACGCGGCAAAGCACATGCGGTTTGCAATCTGTAACGAACTGTTTCAAGACTGGCCATGGGAGCGGGCACTCGAATTGACCCTGGAGTGCGGTTACACCGGGTGGGAGATTGCTCCGTTTACGCTGGGAACTCAGCCTGAGCAGCTCACCGCCCTCCAGCGTCAAGAGCTTGCCGACCAGGTGCGGCGAAGCGGAGTGGAGATGCTGGGCCTGCATTGGCTACTTGCCAAAACGGTCGGTTATCATCTCACCACCACCGACCGCAGTGTTCGCGAACAAACCGCTGGCTATCTCGGGGAACTGGCCAGACTATGCCGCGATTTGGGTGGTTCGATCATGGTGCTGGGTTCGCCCCAGCAACGCAACTTTCCACCCGAGATGACGCACGAGCAAGCGGATGCCAACACGCTGCATGTCCTCGAGCTACTGTTGCCCGACTTGGAAAAACACCAAATTACATTAGCACTTGAGCCGCTCGGGCCCGGCGAAGGCAACTACTGGAATCACGCTGCCCAGACGGTCAAGGTGATTGAACAAATCAATTCACCGCATGTCCAGCTCCATTTAGATGTTAAAGCGATGAGCAGCGAGGGGAAGCCGATCGCCGACATCATCCGCGAGCAAGCCAAGTACTTGGCGCACTTCCATGCCAACGACCCTAATTTACTGGGGCCGGGGATGGGAGAAGTGGAGTTCGAGCCGATCTTCCAAGCTCTGGCGGATGTGCATTACGACGGTTGGATCAGCGTGGAGGTTTTTGATTATGCACCCGGGATCGAAACCATTGCCCGTCAGAGCATGCAGAACATGCGACAAGCGCTCAAGCACGTAAAACGAGAGTTCTAGCGGCATGACTGAGCCCAAAGCAGGTAGCTCTCAAACGGCGCGTCTGAATGCGGATGGTTTTGAAGGTCCCCTTCGCGACTGCCCAGCCAGTCCCAACTGCGTCTGCACTCAAGCCTCCCGAACCACGCAGCACATGCCAGCGATCGCCTTCACTGGGAACGCCTGTGACACGATCGATATCATTGCCAAAGATATTGCCAATTGGCCTCGCACGCGGATCGTGTCGCACAAGACCAACTACTTGCACTTGACCGTCCGCAGTTGGCTGTTTCGCTTTGTGGATGACGTTGAGTTCTTGGCGGATGAAGAAACGCACTTGCTCCACTTCCGCTCTGCATCCCGAATTGGCTATTCCGACTTGGGGGTCAACCGTCGACGCATGGAAAAGTTGAGCAACCGAGTATCGAAGTTGCTGACGAGCGCGCGACCTGCTTAGAATGTGGCCGTCCGCAGGAAACGGATAGCGGCATCGGCCGTGGCGGATTTGAGCAAGACCGCTGAATGCATTCCCGGAATGACCAACCGCTCATCGGCTCCGGGAAGCTGCGTGCTCTCGGGAGCTACGACCAGATCGCCGCTGGCGACGATCACGCCCACAGAAGTAATGCTCGGTAAGGTGGTCGGCAAGCGGTTGACCCAACTATCGGGCAAGTCGGTGATCTCGACCAGTGCCTTGCAGATGGGGCCCAGGACCGGGGCGAGCCGGGTGGCCATGTGCGAGCCGCCGTTGGGTGGGCACAACATGACCACCCGCCCCAGCTTGCTCGGCTGCTGGTTTAGAATTGCCTGCCGCGTGACGATGCACCCCAGGCTGTGTGCGACCACGTGGATGGTCGAGATGGAAGGCTCCTCCTCGAGTTCCACCAGTTTCCGCTGCAGCCCCTTGGCATGTGTGGCCACGTCGCCCCAAATACTGCGATAGCCCCAGTTGATCGGACAGTAGCCAGCCTGCCGTAGACGATGTGCGAGCGGCAGCATGGCCAGCCAATGTCCGCACAGTCCGTGGATCAGCACCACCACCTCCTGCTGCTTGTTTCCACCATCGACTGCGGGCTGTGGCTCTTTGGTGGCCTCAGCCGGTGAAGCGTTTTGCAGGGGGGCGAGCCGCGTTGGAGTGTGCAACTGGGTTGGGGCGGGGTGGGTTGGGGCGGGGTGGGTGGGAGCGGGGCAGGTTGGGGCTGTGTGGATTGCCATGATTTTGGGTTCGAAAGAACGGGGTCGAGTCACTAAGATTGTAGAGGGGGCGGCAAACGTCTAGTCGGTTCATTGGCCGAAGTTACAATTGTCCCACTTCTCACGTAAATCAGGTTCTCACGTAAATCAGGCCTAGCATTAGGCACCACACAGGGTACTTCCACATGGCAAAAACTCCGGCAAAGGGTGACTTGCACAGCGACGTCGTGATAGCTGACGGAGCTGAACTGAATCTCCGCAATCGCAATCTGGCCGCCTTTTTGGCATGGCTCATCCCCGGCGCTGGGCATTACTATCAGCGACGTTACTTTAAATCGGCTCTATTCTTTTCCTGCATCATGACCAGTTTTCTGATTGGCTGGTTTGTAGCGGGGGGCAAATGCGTATATGCCTCTTGGAATCAAACCGAAACTCGCTGGCAATACGTATTGCAGGCTGGTATTGGCTTGCCAGCCATGCCTGCCGCCTTCCAGGCCTGGCGTCAAAGGGGTGGCCATCGGCCCTGGGGAAACTTCATGGTTGCTCCTCGCGGACCGCGGGAGCTCGATGAGTGGAATGAGCAAATGGCCTCCGGCTTCGACATGGGAACGCTGTACACGATGGTCGCTGGACTGCTCAATATCCTGGTTGTGTTCGATGCCTATGCTGGTCCGTTGCCACCTCCGACCAATGCCAAACGCAAACCCAACGAAGAAGATCCGCCGCCGGTCCAAACCGCGTAGGAGCAATCAACGACTATTTCATTCCCCCCCACCCCAAATTACCTGGAGCATATGATGGTCATTAGCATGTCGTGGGGATATCTGTTGATGTACGTGCCGCTCCTGGTCGCGGTATCGCTGGTCATCGGTGGCTCGCGTCACGAAAAGACCCACCTCGTCTTGGACCAAGCCTTGCGAACGGCTGTCTGGGTCACCACCTTTATGCTCACGATCTACGTCGTTCTGCAGTTTGTCTCGTGGATGGTCTAAGCAACACGCGATCAGCTCGCCTCAGCTATTTGCAGCGCCACCATAGCTCGGGAGGTAACGCGAGCCTCGCCGCAGTCGCTTCGATGGCTGTTCGAAACCGTTTTGCATCGACCGGATATCCCGCCGTGGAACGCAACCCGGGCAGGTGCTGTTGCCAGAAGCAATTGAACTGCTCCATCAATCGTTCCCGCAGGTACTTGGCCAGCATCGAAGCCAGGGCCGTCGGCGGAAAACTATCGCCCCCCACTGAAAAGTGAATATCGCAAGTGGCTGCCGCTTCGCCTAGTAAACTCCTGCGGTAACTGCAGCGGGCATTGCTAGACAACACCTCAGTGAACCAAAAGTCAGGGAGCGCATCGAGCAGAACCGGGAGGTAATTTTTGCGTCCTCCTTGACGATCGCAGAAGACCTCCGCTGGCAGGTTCGGGGACTTGGCGAGCAACCTGGCCACCAAGTCGAGCGTGGTTAGCGAAAGCAACTGTCCTTTAGAACCGAACTTGGCCACCTGCTCGTTAAAAAAGGGCTCGGTCACCACTACGGCCTGGAGGTCGAGTAACTCAATCTCAGACGTCGCCAGCGATTCACGGGCCATGCTTGCCAAACGTTGGACCTCGACGCTTGGCTCATTTCGATTTGCGACTGAAGCAGTCTGCCTTGGAACTGGAACATCCGACATGGCGTCTAATTCGTACCATGGCAAACTTTGATTGCTGCGGTTTTCCGCAGTCGTGGATGCGAGCAGCGCCTGGAGCGATTGTGGGAGGGGGGAGACGCATTGCGACAGCAGAGCTAGCAAGCCGAATTCCAGCGACTCAAGTCCCCCCCCCGCCAGGAAAAGTTTTTTGGAATCGCCGAGTGGTACATGCTGACAGGCCTCGCGCCAGGGCTGGGCTTTAAATTTTTCGGAGAAACAGCGTGTTAGTTCGGATTCTGTCATATTGTCGGGAGTCAGCCAAGCCGAAGCGCAGATGAGCAGCGGCCCCAGGTTGGGGCCATAGCCCGCTTCATCCACGCCGATGAAAAGTCGCTTGTTTGTCAATTATCCAAGTTTCCGAGAGAGATTGAATAGATTTGTATCGGTGGTTAGCCAATAATGGGGGGACTTGGGTGGTTCGCTGGTTTGGCCATGCGGCCGCTTGGGCAGTAGGGGCCGCCTATCGGGGCCGGGGAGGGGCGCCGAGGTATTCCCCGATAACACGTGACGACCTGCTGAGTGACTATATTGGTCACGAGGAGCTTTTACCCCGAAGCGTTCCTCAAGGAAAGAGCCAGTGAATTTGCCCTCCGCTCGTCTTTTAACTTGATCTGACTATCCGAGTGCTCATGATGAATGTTTCTCTTCAACGATTTCAATCCCAGCTGCTGCTGGCGCTCGTGCTGCTCATGAGCATGAGTACGACTTCAGCTTGGACGCAGGAGCCTGTCGTCGGAGATCCCTTTGGTGGAGCGGCGACTGCAATCCAGGAGGGGGCACCCGCCAATGCGGTTCGCACAATGCGTGGACGTCCGGGAGTTGTGCCAGGGCAACCCGGCGCACCCGTGCCGCCAGACGGCCAACCACCGCCAGCCGGTCAACCGGGCCAACCCGGAGCGCCCC
>JBGSUV010000126.1:0-1614 GCA_041753315.1 Pirellulaceae bacterium
GTACTTAGAGAGCGAGAGTTGGCACGATGCCAACTACATTCGCGTCAAGGAGGACGCTACTCAGCGACCGTACTGCTACCACCACAGAGCACTGTCCGCATCTCACGATCACTGCCCCGCGCAGCGGCTTAGTTCAACGCCACCGATAACCCAGCGGCGGCAAAAAATTTGTGATGTCAGCAAACGCCCGATCCGCCGCTTGGGTTCATCGGATTGTTCGTGGATCTGTTGGCGGACGTCTCAGCTCCCATCAGAGCAATGTTCAAGGAATGAGTCAATTGTCGGGAACGTGCGGCACCAGGGAAAGTTTGCGGTTCGTTCAATGTGCCACGTTAGGTGAACGTACGCGAATGGTTCGTTTGGATCGTCCGTGAAGAACAAAACATCGTCAGGGTCAATCGTACTACATGCAATCGCAATAAAGCGTCGGTGGAATAATGGGTGATCCCCACATATCTCTCGTCGAAGTTCCGAAACGAAATTGATCGCTGGGACCTCATCGGTTCCAAATGTTTCCATGTGCCCTAAGGCATTGGCAGAAGCCTCTTCGAAGCCTGGCGGAATCGCTTGCCAATCACGTGGCCAAGGGAAAGACTTGGGGTCAAACGGTAATTCGAGCGGTGCCAAGGTCTTTGATCCACGAACGCTGGCGGTAACCCAGTCGCCGCGTTTGATGTTGGTGTAAGTGACGACGCTATCGGCGACTTGGGTTCACCGCTTGGTTCGTCCGAGTCTGGTGTCGATATTGTCTGGATTTTGGCGGCAGTCGAGTATCGCGACAACGTCCGCCAAGTTATCGGCAACCAGGTAATAAATGGCGAAGGGGAACCGTTTCGAAAGTGAACGATGAAACCCCCGGTACATTTCGTGGACACCTGCAGTCGTTTCTAGAAGATGTAAATCAGATCGCAGGCATTCAAGAAAGTGCTCATCAAGTCCCTCCGATTGCACTCCATAAAATGCGGCACCATCAAAGAGATCTTCCCTCGCTTCATCCCTGATTTCGACGCGCATTGAGACGTTCCTTGACCTCGTCAATTGCAGCATCCACTTTCAGGCGTGGTTTACTCGAAGGATTCTCAATTCGAGCCTGCAATACATCACCGTGCCAGTTGGGCGAAATCAGTTCAGCAGGCTTGGCGGCCAGATCGCGCCACAGGATGTCAATTGCAGCCAGCTTTTCCGCCGGCGTAAGTGTTGAAAGCATGTTTTCAATGGACATTGGCTACCTCCATCAGCATTGTACTGAGTGTCACGCAAAACAGCAAACTGTCAGCGGGCCCAGTATTCAATCGTGTCAGTTGAAAAGTCTCAGGCACATGTCTACCGTGAAGGCCCATCCGTAAATCAGTGTCCAGGCAGTAGCTACCGCGACCAAGGGGTAGACTGTCAACCTTGTTCGATTTCGTATCAGCGTACTCATCGCTTCCTCCATGTCATTTAGTGGTGTGTTGCCATTGGATTGCAGGGACGAACGACCCACGTCACCGAGTCGCGGCAAGGAGACGTTCCATTGCAAAAAAGCACCAACCGCGACTTCGGTGCACGTGATTGTTATCCCTTCGGTGGAGTAACTGACTATTGTGCTTGCTCGGTGGGTTGAGCATCTTTGTC
>JBGSUV010000127.1:0-22905 GCA_041753315.1 Pirellulaceae bacterium
TGATTGGATCAAGGCCCGCAAAAAATCGCGAGCCGTCACAACACCACCCAAGAAAAAATCGGGGGCACACACATCTGTTTACCGCCAAATAAACGCTTACCGGAATGAAAAAGATGTTTAGAGCGGTGGCCTCGCTCTCCCGACATCAAGTTCTATATGTCAAATCACAATCAAAAATGTGATAACACAACTTCATAAGGCTGATGTCCGGTCGAGCGAAATGCTAAAAAATTTTAGGAGAAACCGAGAACTTTCGCATCAAGGCCTAGTTGCAAAGCGCTTCACCGGGTGGTTGCTGAATCTCTGTCAAGTGCCATCCACACTGCCGCTAGCGGGGCGATGTCTTGTGGCGAAGGTTTCCAACCCGCAAACATGAGTTCATCGAGCATTCGTGCAGCTACGGCGACCTGCGAATCAACACTCGGTACACGGCGCCCCACGTGCTTGGCGAACTCTGCCGCCGTTTCATCGCGCTGTCGCTCTCGCCCGCGTTCTGCCGCCCACGCTTCCATGGCCGCAAACGTCTGTTGAATGGTCTGCTCCGGCGTCCAGCCCTGCAAACCGCTGGCGAAAGGATTGGCAAAGGAACGATAGGGGCGACGCTCCACCTTCGGCGCCGCCAGCGAAGCACTCTTAACAACCGTCGATGATTCGCGCGATGAGCTTCCGCCAAACAGCCTCGCAATGAAATCCAGTATATCTCGCCATAGTCGGAGAATTTCGCGTGGGTGGGTGATGGCATACAGGACAATGATGATCACCAGTATCGCGATCGTCAGCCACTTGATGATCTCAGCCAGCCCAGTGGGCAACCAGTTGAACCAGTTACTTGACATCGACGGTGGGCTCTGTTGCGATGCTGGCGGATTACTCTGCGACGGCGAGTTGTCATCTGCCTTGTCGGTGACTTCATCTTTGCCAGTTTCGTCGTTGTTGTCAGAGTTATCTTTGTCTGCCGGCTCTTCGGAGTCTGACTGTTCTGAATCGTTCTGATTTTCTTCTCGATCGACTGAGTTGTTTGGGTCACCAGGTTGTTCCGTTCTTGTTGGGGAGTTCTCCGACTTGTCGCTTTCATCGGCGTTTTTATTGCCCTCGGAAGCTTCACCCTGCTGATTTCCTTTGTTCCCTTGTTGCTGATTGGCCTGTTGCTGATTGGCCTGTCGTTGGCTAGATGACGAATTGTTGGCTTGCTGTTGCCGCGATGGTTCACTTCCCGTTTGCTGGTCGTTCGGATTCGTTGAGGAATTGCCGTCGGATTTCTCACCGTCGCTGCCGGGCGCTGAGCGAGCATCGTCTTTCGCTTGGTCGCTTGCCTGCGCAGGGCCTTTGCCATCCGGTCGTAGCGCGCCGCCGGCTGGCGGACTTTCCATCGCGTCTGCTCGCACCACGCCGGCTTCGGATGGTTGGCCAGGTTCCTGACCCGACTGATCTTCTTGCGACTGGTCTTTTCCTTCGTTACCCCAGCCCCAGCGACTGGTCTGCAATCCATCCGGTGACTGGAACTCGAACGGCAAGCCGACCAAACCCATCGAACGACCGGGAAGTGGTAGCATCATGCAGCCGACGAGTAAGGCAAAAATTCCTGCGCCTGCGTAGCCGAGCCAACTGCGACTCATCTCCGCTGGCATACTTGCACCACGATGTCGCACGTACCGACGAGTACTTATAAACGACGTCGTGCTCAATAATCCTAGGGCACAGCCGAGGTATCCAACCAAAAAATAGAAAGCGGTCGATCGCGCAGCGTGATCGGGAATGGCCAGCTGCCCTAGGCCAAACAGCGGAAACGCCAGTAGCGAAAAGTACAAAACCCAGACGCCAGGATTGTGCCGCTTCTTCTTTCGCTTTTTGGGACGATTATCTGCGGCTTTGGCATCGGTCGGAGAGCCCCCGGCCTTGTCGTTCGACTCCCCGGTTGGAGTCACCGATGGCCGTGGTTCGACATTATGCGTGGGCAGAGCATCTTTCTTTAACAACCCCAATGATTGAAGAAGCCCTTGCTGCACGCCTCCATCCCGTTCATCCACCAGAGTGCAATCGAATGTGATACGATCGGCTAAGTACCAAGCAACGGCGAGAAGGATCACATTGAACAACGGACTGATCGGCCCCAGTGGACCACTGACCGTCACAAAGCGGATCATGGCGATCACCGATACGATGGCTAAAGGGATACTGAATGCATTTGCGTAACTTCGCCCACTTTCAATGGCGATGCGGGCGATCAACACGGTTGCTAACGTGAACAGACCCAGGATATACATCAATCGCTGATCGTATTCGCCGCGATAAAAGGCGACGACGAGAAAGAACACCAGGCAGGTGACCATTCCAATGACTAGCGCTGGCGAAAGCGCAACGACAATCGCATCGATGGCCGTTGGCGCGATCGTTGGTCTTTTGGCTCGTCGACTCATCGCTCAGTACCTCAACATTAGATTCTTGCAAATGGTCGGAATCGACTGCTCGTCCAACAAATGGTAGACGGCGATATGTTGTGCCAAAAGTTTTCCCGCTGCCGAATTGAATGCGTCATTATTGTGGTTATTGACGATGGCCGCTACGGAGAAGCCACGTCGCTTGAGCATCCCCAGCGCAAGTGCCGCCGAGTCGTCGACCTCTTGTAAAATGACCATCACGGTTGTGTCGCGACTGATCCGGCTTTGAGCCTCTAGCAGCAAAGCATCCAGTCGCAGGCCATCGGTGCGTTCCAAGCGGGCAAGCGTCTTATGAATGTGCACGAAATGTTCCGGTCCACGCGCGGGTGGCAATATGATCGGGCGCAGTCGATCATCTTTCTCATGCATGGCAACCTGTCGCTTGGCTTCACTAAGCGACACAAATTCCTGGTTCTTCTCCGCCTCGGCAAAACGATCGGCGGCATCACGACCGTTGGAGACCAAGCCAAACGGTTGTTGCATCTGCATCAACGTATGGCAAATCGAAGCTGCTGCGGTAACCGCCAAATCGGAACGAACCGGTTCATGATGCGCCGGGTTGCTGTCGGTGTGCATATCAACGATCAACGTCGCACCCGCCACACTTGTCGGCTGGTACTGCTTGCACTGTATCTCGCCGGTCCGCGCGGTGGCCCGCCAATGAATGCTGCGCAATGGATCTCCCGGCTGATACTGACGAATCCCAGAGATCAGCGTCGGATCTTCGAGCAACCGATAAGTCACTTTGACTTCCCCAATTGGCCGCGATGATGCTACGTCATAACCTGCCAAAGGGATCAAACGCGGAAGCACCAGCAGATACGTTGGTGCCGTGATGACTCGAAATCGCCGATGAAGACCCAGCAAATCTCCGGTCTCCGCCACCGTCGGACCAACCTGAAAATATCCACGCCGAAGCGCCGTGATCTTGTAACTCAACACGCGGCTCGCGCGCGCTGGAACGCTGCAGATCCGCAAATTGGTTCCATCCAAGGTCAAAGCAGGTGGTGGGCCGAACAACGCACTACGCGGAAGAGTGTCTTCGACGATAACCCACATCACTTGGATCGAATCGCTGTTGTCCAATCGCAATTGCACCTGTACCGTTTGACCTATCTCCAATTCATGAGAGGTCAGCGTGCGCTTGCCCTTTAATGCCATCGTCCAGCGTTGCGACAAATAGCGGTTGATCCAAAAGACCGCGATCAGGACGTAGGCTGAGTAAACGAGCATGCTCGCGCCAAGCAGCAGGCCGACGAGTAACAACAGCGATATAGCGGCCAGCGTGCGCATGTTAGTCTTTAGGCTTCATTAGGTGCCGCCTCATGATTAGTTGCCGTCAATCTCAAGTCTCAAGTCTCAAGTCTCAAGTCTCAAGTCTCATTTCGCCCCACTCCTGCCGACCTCAGCCAAAGTCTTGGCGAGGCTTGCGTCCGTTCCAAGAGTCTCTGTTATAATCCATCGCCGGTCGGGTTGCTGTCTTTGTCGCTCGGCAACTTCGCGCCTCAAGCTGTCGATCAACTCGCCTTCGAACAATAGATGCGGCTGGACGACGGCAATTGGCAAGTCACTGGCGGACAACTGGTCGAGTGCTGCCTTCACATCGGGTTGTTGGGCATGAATGAAACCGGTCTGGTGCCAGGCCGCGGGGGTCTGTTTGACGCGCAGTTCCGTGAACCGCCTCATTTCCGCAGTCGCTGACAGCGAGCTGCTGCCGCGACCGAGCATTAACAACGCCACTTGGGGGCAATATTTGCCCGAACAGTAACCCGAACCGTTTCCGTAGCCAGAGCAATCTTCCGCAGGCGCAGGGGATTCGTGAGCGACAGTTGACATGGCGACCGGTTGTACTGGTTCCAACCGTCGGCACTCCGCCCCGCAGACCGCTTCGCGATAGCGCCGAGCTGACAGATCCAGGATCGGTTGGCAACATTCAAGTGGTGGTACTTGCGTCACTGCACCTATGCCGTGCTGCCGCGCCGCCTCGGCGACCGCTTGCGGAATGTCCTCCTCGGCATGTCCAGCGGAAAACAGCAAGACAGGCACGGTGATTAATCGCTGGACACCTTTCTTGGCCATTTCTGCGACTGCCGAGGCAATGTCTGGTTCAGCCAACTCCAAAAACCCCAACGCAGCAGGGTAGGGGGAGAGCTGAGCGGCAAATTCAATAAATACTGTGCGCAGTTGCTCTTGGCCTGCGGTTCGCCTTGTTCCGTGCCCCACCAGCAAGAATCCCACGAGCAACTCATCGGCAGCGGATGATTTGTTGGCCGCAGCTTGTAGCGCCTGATGCGCGAATGTCTCACCGGGAATTCCGGAAACTTGTGGTAAATTCATGGTTGCCGCAGTCATCAAGTAGTCGCAATTACAGGTAGGGGGAATCGCGACTTGCATTCAGGGGGCGATGACCGTCCCGATTGACGATTTCCGCACACAGTAGTACACTCGCTGGCTCATTTTACTAGGGTTTCAACCGGTTTGTCACAGCCGAGGGCACCAGCTCTGTGACTCTCAAAAAACTTAAATCCGTTTACTCCCAACGTTTAACGGAGCATCTGCTGCGTTAACAATCCAACAAGTCCCCCAAAGTACCAGGTTGGGTGGAATCCACACGCTTCTCGGAGGTTCGAAAAAGACTATGGCCACTGTCACCAGCCCAGCATCATCAGGTTCCAAGGCGACGACCCACAAGATGATTTACTACTTCGGCAAGACCCGCACCGACGGGACCGGAGTGAGCAAACAGATTCTTGGGGGTAAAGGTGCCAACCTTGCTGACATGACCTCGATTGGTCTCCCAGTTCCTCCAGGCTTTACGATAACCACCGAAGTCTGTGATGCCTACTACAAGGCGGGGCAGAAAATGCCTGCCGACTTGATGGACGAAGTCAAACTGAATGTGGCCACCCTTGAAAAAGAGCTGGACAAGAAATTTGGCGACGACAAGCATCCACTGCTATTGTCAGTTCGTTCGGGTGCCGCCATGTCGATGCCGGGGATGATGAACACCATCCTCAATCTGGGACTCAACGACGTCTCCACGGCCGGCTTGGCCAAAGCAACGAACAACGAACGCTTTGCCTATGATGCCTACCGTCGTTTGATCAACATGTTTGGCGACGTGGTCATGAACATCGACCACGAGCATTTCGAACATGCCTTTGATGCAATTAAGAAGAAGTACAACACGGTCGAAGATACTGCCGTTCCAACCGAAGGCCTAAAGGAGCTGTGCGAAGCTTATAAGGCACTTTACAAGAAGGACACCGGTGAAGATTTCCCGCAAGATCCTATGCAGCAACTGGCCAAATCCGTTGAGGCTGTTTTCAAGAGCTGGATGACCAACAAAGCTGTCAAGTATCGCGAGATCGAAGGCATCCGCGGCTTGCTCGGTACGGCAGTCAATTGCCAATCGATGGTTTATGGCAACATGGGCGACGACTCTGGAACCGGCGTGGCCTTCACTCGCAATCCAAACACCGGCGAAAACAAGTTCTTCGGTGAGTTTTTGGTTAATGCACAAGGTGAAGACGTTGTTGCTGGAATCCGTACTCCGCAACCGACGGAAGAGATGAGCAAGTGGAACGCTCCGGTCTACGAACAGCTCATGGAAATCAAAGATATCCTTGAAAAACATTACAAGGACATGCAAGACATCGAGTTCACCATCGAAAAGGGAACTCTGTTCATGCTGCAAACGCGCAATGGCAAGCGAACCGGGATGGCGGCTGTGAAGTTGGCGGTTGACATGGTTCGCGAAGGTTTGATCGACGAAAAGACCGCAGTCCTTCGCGTACCAGCCGGAGACTTGACCCAGTTGCTGTTGCCAAGCTTCAAACCATCGGCTTGGGACAAAGCGGTCAAGATCGCCAAGGGACTACCCGCTTCACCCGGAGCGGCCGTAGGCAAATTGGCCTTTACTGCTGAAGATGCAAAAGCCCGCGCCACAGCCGGAGAACGCGTGATCCTCATTCGCAAAGAAACCAGTCCCGAAGATGTGGACGGCATGCACGCAGCGGCTGGTATCTTGACCAGCACCGGTGGAATGACCAGCCACGCTGCCGTGGTGGCTCGCGGTTGGGGCCGTTGCTGCATCGCCGGTGCAGGAGCAGTTAAGATCAATGCCAAGGCCAAGACGGCTGAAATCAATGGCAAAATCTACGGTGAAAACGATGTCATCAGTATCAATGGTACCAGCGGCGAAGTGGCTGCGGGTGAAGTGGAAACTCAACCAGCTAGCCTCTCCGGTGACTTTGCCGAACTGATGGTCTGGGCTGATGAATTCCGTACGTTGAAGGTCCGCACCAACGCCGATTCGCCTGATGACAGCGAACGAGCTCGCGAGTTTGGTGCCGAAGGTATTGGACTTTGCCGCACCGAGCACATGTTCTTTGGTGGTGCGCGTACGCTGGCCATTCGCCAGATGATTGTCGCCAAAACAGAAGAAGCGCGACGCACGGCCTTGGCCAAGTTGTTGCCATTCCAGCGCGAAGACTTCGTAGGCATTTTCACTGCCATGAACGGCCTGCCTGTCACCATTCGTTTGCTGGATCCGCCGTTGCACGAGTTTGTTCCACACGACGAAAAGGGGCAAGCAGAACTCGCCAAAGAACTAGGGCTGGATGTCGCGGAAATTAAAGCTCGCGTAGATTCGTTGCACGAGTTCAATCCGATGTTAGGACACCGCGGCTGCCGACTGAGCATCACCTATCCAGAAATTTTGGAGATGCAAGTTCGCGCAATCGTTGAGGCCGCGATCGAATGTCAAGCCAAGAAGATCAACGCGATTCCTGAAATCATGATTCCGTTGGTCGGCACCGAAGCTGAGTTGCGTCTGCTGCGTCGCAAGACCGAAGAGACCATCGCTACAGTCAAGGCGGACAAGGAATTTACGGGCACGCTCGATATTCTCATTGGCACGATGATCGAAGTGCCTCGGGCAGCCTTGACCGCCGATGAGATCGCTGGGCAAGCCGACTTCTTCAGCTTTGGTACCAACGACTTGACGCAGATGACGTTTGGATTCAGTCGCGACGACATCAATTCGTTTTTGCCTGACTACCTACAGCAAGACATTTTGTTGGTTGACCCCTTCCAATCGCTGGACGTCAGTGGAGTTGGACAATTGGTCGACATTGCCGTGAAGAAGGGTCGTGGTGTTAAGAGCAAGCTCAAGGTTGGAATTTGTGGTGAGCACGGTGGTGATCCTTCCTCCGTTGAGTTCTGCCACAAAGTCGGACTCGACTACGTAAGCTGCTCGCCGTTTCGCGTGCCAATCGCACGTCTCGCTGCAGCCCAAGCGGCACTGCGTAACCCTAAATAATCAGCATATGATTCCTAGGTAAAAACTTGACTGCCAAACGCGTGCATCGCAAGCAATGGTAAGACTCAAAGTCCTCGACTTTTTTACAAGGGTCGAGGATTTTTTTATTATCGGCTAGGGTAGCTACCTCACGCCCCGCTTCGGGTTCATCCCGGCGGAAGCATGACTGGCAGCTACCAACGCCATTGCTTGATCATCTTCCTACAGCTACCAATTGCTCCCCGCTGCGGGTTCATGCCGGCGGGAGCATGACTGGCAGCTACCAACGCCGTGGACGAGAAATTGACTTTGACTATCAACTAATCTGCTTCGAGTCCACCACATCCTAGCTGGCCGGCTTCAATTCCGATTGCGTCGGAGCAAGTATTCGCATGGACTGTCGACGGAAACGACTGTAACCGAAGTCCGACGCATACTTTCACCGGCTTGTGAAATTAATCATCCAGTTTTGCAAACGCTTTTGATGTGCGCCCAGAGTATTGGCGAGACGTCGTTTGGTGCATTGTAAATGATCTCCGTGAGACATTCGTCGGGATCACGCCCAGTCAACAAGGCAACGGATGCTGCCGCAACGGTAGGCGCACGACTCATCCCAGCGCTGCAGGCGACAAGCGTCCGCATTTCGTTTCGAATTAAGTCGGCGAGCGTACGGACAGCAATCGCAATTAATTTATCATTGTTTCCACCACCGTCATTGAGCGGGAAACGACAGTAGATGATATCACGCCCCAGCTGAGCGGGAGCTTCATTGATTGCGAGATCGACCACAGCAACAACTCGATTGTTGTAGATTGCCCGTAGATCGCGAGCATCCATCGCATTACCGACGTACAGTAAATTTAAGTAGACATTTCGCATGAAGCAGGTGTCTCGTTTCGTCGAAAAGCTCTCATGGAATACTCAACGCACGAATATACGAAAGCCCAAAAGTTGCAATACCAGGATTACTATGATAATGAAAAGGTATGTCTTGACCGTTCGAAGCTCGTATATCAACTGCGCCAATGCAGATGTTTCCGTGTGCGGATTCTGAAGTTTGCCTTTGCAAACCGGGCATGAAAATTCAGTGCCTGGTTCAGTTTCAGAAAGATCAAGATCGCTATTGCAGTGCGGACATTCCACGTATTCAAGCTCCCTTTGATCTTAATCTGAAGAATAACTCTTTCAGTGACACGCATTGTCCGTCATATTCAACCATC
Organism: Pirellulaceae bacterium; assembly: GCA_041753315.1. GTDB lineage: Bacteria > Planctomycetota > Planctomycetia > Pirellulales > Pirellulaceae > Aureliella. The sequence continues at coordinate 8,961 of JBGSUV010000127.1, forward strand.
AACGGCTCACCGTTTTCGGGTTCATCCCGGCGGGAGCATGACTGTTAGCTACCAAGGCACAGATAACCAGCGCGGTGGACAAGCAATTGACTCAGGCTAATCGCTGATCTGATTCGAGTCCACCACATCCCTGCTGGCAAGCCTCAATCTCATGCGGACTTGGTATGCCGCACTCGATCGGTAGCACACTATCTATCGCGCGCCCTGGTAGCCGCCAGTAAGCTTCTCACCAGAATTAATCCGGAATAGCTCCGGGCGGTGAGGAGCGGGATGACAGCCACATCATGCCCGCTTTCTGAATGCTCACCGTTTTCGGGTTCATCCCGGCGGAAGTATGACTGGTAGCTACCAAGGCGCAGATAACCAGCGCCGTGGACGAGCAATTGACTCAGGCTAATCGCTGATCTGATTCGAGTCCACCACATCCCTGCTGGTCAGCCTCAATCCCATGCGGACTCGCTCGCCAATTTCTCGGATTTTTTAGTAATTCGCTTGCAATCCACCGCGAGATATACTAAAAAACCAAAGTACTAAAAAACCAAAGCTCGAATAGCACCAGCAATGGAGAGACCTATGGCAAGACCCAAAGCAAATGAATTGACCGAGCGCGAGTTGGAAGTGATGCATGCGTTCTGGGAAGGCGGCGAGTCGACGATCGCCGATGTGCAAGAACGCCTTGAGCAAGATGGACGCGAGTTGGCCTACACGACCGTCGCCACACTCGTGCGAATCTTGGTGGACAAAAAGTTCCTGAAGCAGACTACGGCGCGTCGTCCACACGTTTTTCGCGCGGTCCGCAGTCACGCTGATGTATCAGGACGTTTGTTGCAAGACCTCATGCAACGCGTCTTTGGCGGTTCCGCCGAAGCGCTCGTCATGCGACTGATGGAGGACGAAACGCTCAGCAGCTCTGACCGCAGACGCCTGCGCAATCTGCTGAAACAACCTGAATCGAAGAGTACAAACACAAAGAAGGACTGAAGACCATGATTTTCCTGAGCGAATGGTGGAGCCTTGTGTTTGACGCTCGGCTACTAGTGTGGATCGTGCTTCAAGTGACGTTGGTGGCAATCGTCACCTACAGCGTCGTCGTGCTGGCGGGACGTGCAACACCTGCCTCTCGTGCAGTTGTCTGCCTACTTGGGCTGGGTTGCATGACCGTTCTTCCCATAGCAAACCTGCTGCAGTTTTACGATTGGAGTTGGGGACGCTGGCTCCAAGCGTCAGAGACAAGCGTGGTTGCGACGGCCGCAGAACAATCGAGTCCACCGCGTCCAGTCAACGTTCCACTGGGTGAGCAAGTCGAGCAGTTGCAATGGTGGCAGGAGGCGCTGTTGGTCGCTGGCGATATGTTCTCTGCCGGCGAAGTGTCGGAGCTGGAAACCAGCGAGGCGTCGCGTGGCCCATCGACGGAGTCTGCAATCACCTTTTGGCTCCCCGCCCTGCTGGCTGGTGGTGTCGCCTTGGGTGCAGTGCGATTGCTGTTGGGGCTGTGGTTGGTGAAGCGATTGCGCAATGCGGCGGAACCCTTGGACGATCCACAACTGGAAGCTGAGCTCGACAACTGCGCGCTGCAAATGGGTGTGGCTGCAGGGATTCCGCTGGCCATTTCTCATGCGATTGGAACGCCCGCCGTCGTCGGTTGGCGCAAGCCTTTGCTTTTGCTGCCTACCACTTGGAGCACTTGGACAGCGGAAGAGCGTCAAGCTGTATTGGCGCATGAGCTGGCTCATGTTCAGCGTGGCGACTACATGTTCACCGCGCTCGCGCAAGCCGCAGTGGCACTCCATTTTTTCCATCCTCTGGTTCATGCACTCGTTTCGCGGTTGCGTTTGGATCAGGAGTTAGCTGCAGACGGCTTGGCGGCGAATTGCGTTGGCGGCTCACAGCGTTATGTCGAAATACTGGCAGGGCTTGCGCTCCGCCAGCCAGCGGTGCGGACTCCGGGGCCGGCCCAGGCTTTTTTACCTCCCCGGAGGATGTTTGTAAGGAGGTTAGAAATGTTGCGTTCACAGAATTTTGGTGGTCGTACGTGGTCGCGGCTCTACGCAGTTGCGGCTTCGTGCGCCGTTGTCTCATTGACGCTCGTGGCGAGCTGCCTCAGGCCAATGACTGTTACAGCTCAGGAGACTCGCACCAAGCCAGGGCCCGCCGTTGCAGCGGCTGTTAGCGATCAGGATCTGCTTAAACTGATTCCACCGACCGTGATCGAAGCAGTGGTGGATATTGACGTACAGGCATTGCTGAAATCACCACTGGCCGAACCGTTGCTGGCTGCCGCACCTGACGCCCTCAACTGGCTTCCCTTCAATATCAATACACTCGAACGAGCAATCGTACTTGTTTCCGATCAACAGTCCAATCCGTCGTCCCAGGCTTTGCTCTTGCTGCAATTCGCAGAGGGAACCACGCTACCGATCGACGTTCACGCTACCGACGCCGCAACAGCCACCCCGCAACAAGAGTTTGCGGAGGCATCGCGTAAAATCAATGCTCGCACGCTGGCCGTTGGCGGAAACGAAGCGTTGAGGAATATGATCGGCGTGCTTCCAACCGACAACTTCTATCGGCCACTATTAGAACGTCAAGGGAACAAGGCGATACGCATCGCTGGTCGCATGGACCTAGTAAAGGAAAATTTTACAAAGTGGTCTGAAGGATTTAGCCGTAGCGGGGACAGCCCACTGTGGTTGTTCGCGCCACTTTGGGAAAAGGTCTCTACCGTTTCCCTGAGCGTCGATTTGAACGACAAATTGCAATTGCAGGGCCAACTCGACTCCGGTGATCCGCAGGCGGTGGTGGACACGTTGTCGGCAGCCAAGACACTGGCCAGCAACTACCTGACTCGCATGCAAGACACTCGGACTAAAACCAATGTCCCCATGGATCCGATGGAACGCATGCTGTTGACAACTGCGGTTAGTAAGGGCAAGGAGTTACTTGGATCAATGCGTTTCGAAACCAATGAACCGTCGAGTGCCACGTTCACAGCTCAGATCGAGGCAGGGAGTGAAGCTGGCCTGGCTGTGATACTACCCGCCATAGCGGCTTCTCGTAAGGCAGCCCTGCGAAGCCAAAGTGCCAACAACCTTAAACAGCTCTTGCTTGCTTTGCATAACTACCACGATACTTACAAACACTTTCCACCAGTGATCGTGCGCGACGCAACGAGTGGCACCGAACGGAGCTGGCGCGTCGAGATCTTGCCGTACCTTGAAGGAGGCGCTGAACTGTACAACCAATATCGCCAAGACGAGGCATGGGACAGCCCTGCAAACTTAAAGGTGTTAAAACAGATGCCGAAAGTGTTTTCTTTCCCCGGCAGCGTGGATTCGACCGATACGCCCTATCAAGCGATCGCCAGCAATGACGGCGGACTGACCCTAACCCCTGCAGGCATGCCACCGACTTTTGCAGTTGTGACCGATGGGAGCAGTAACACCGTGTTCCTCGTCGAAACCAAGCCGATGGTTCCTTGGACCAAACCAGTTGATGTGACGGATGCAGACCAAGTCCGCGAAGTAGCCGTGCACACCGGTGGCTTTCACGCTGGCTTCGGCGACGGATCGGTACGCTTCATCGCAGAAAGTATCAATCCAACGCTCTGGCACGCGCTCACAACGCGTTCGGGGCGCGAAGTTACAGCGCAACCGTGATATTGTAGAACAATTGTCCCCAGTTGTTTTCTAGAAGTATTGTAGAACAATTGTCCGCAATTGTTTTGTAAAAATAACGTAGAACAATTGTCCCCAATTGTTTTGTAAAAATAATTTAGAACAATTGTCCCCAATTGTTTTCTAGAAAGTTATCCCCAATTGTTTTGTTCTGTGCGATTTTCGACTGAAGCTGAGTACAAAACGATTATCCTCAATTGTTCTACATTGCCGTAAGCGATTACAAAAAAATCGTTACTCTGTCGTTAAGGAGTAAAGCGACATGACAAAGAACACGACGGAACACGCTGCCTTAGATCGACGGAATTTTATTGCCAAGTCGGCCGCTGCAACTGGTCTCGCAGCGGCCGCACCCAGTGCGTTGCTTTCAGCTTGTCTGCCTGTGGCGACTGCAGCACCTGAAACTGAACAGCTAGGTGTCGCGACCAAGGAGGCGGCGAGATCGAACAGCATTATCGGAGCGTATGGCTCTTGGGCCAGTCAATTGTCCTCATCGCCTGCACGCCTTTCTTGGTTGCGGCCTGAGTACACCGACGTTGTAACTTGGCGAGCCGAAGCGCGAGTCAAAGTTCTCGACTGCCTGGCGCCACCAAATTTAAGCTCTTCGACACTCGAGTCTCCGACGGAACCGCGTCGATCGATCACTCCGGCGGTCACTCGACGCAGAACTCACGACGGTTTGCTTTTCGAGGAGCTTGAATGGTCCATGCCGTGTGGCATGCCGACTCAAGCGGTCGTGATTAAACCCGCAGATGCCACGGGGCCATTGCCTGGGATTTTGGCGTTGCACGATCATGGCGGCAAGAAATATTTTGGATGGCGCAAGATCGTTGACCTGCCGGAGCAAAACCATCCGTTGATGCTCCAACATCGTCATGACTATTATGAGGGTCGCGCGTGGGCCAATGAGTTTGCTCGGCGCGGCTACGTGGTATTGGCGCATGACGTATTTGCGTTTGGCAGCCGCCGAGTGCTGTTTGAGGACATGCATGAAATTCCGTGGGGCGGCAGTTCAACCCGCGAAAAATCTGACCAATCACCAGAGTTGGAGGAGAACATTGCAACCTACAACACATGGGCATCCGAGCACGAGCACGTCATGTCCAAGTCGCTGTTATGTGCGGGCACTACATGGCCTGGGGTCGTGTTGAGCGAAGATCGCCTGGCGCTTGATGTCTTGGCGGCTCGTGACGATGTGGACCCGCAGCGACTGGCCTGTGCAGGTCTGTCCGGTGGCGGCTTGCGGACAGTTTACTTGGCGGGGTTGGACGACCGAGTGCGATGTGCCAATTGCGTCGGCTTTATGTCGACTTGGCGTGACTTTTTGATGTACAAAGCTTACACGCATACATGGATGACCTACGCTCCGCTGCTGCCACAGTACCTCGATTTCCCAGAGATCTTGGGGCTACGAGTGCCCTTGCCAACGCTGGTCCAAAGCTGTACCGAGGACGCGCTCTACACGCTACCCGAGATGCAACGAGCGGATAGGATGTTGCGAGAAGTGTTTGACAAGACGGGTGCATCAGATCGTTATCGCGGCGAATTCTATTCTGGGGGCCACAAGTTCGACATTGAAATGCAGGAAAGTGCAATCACTTGGTTCGATCGTTGGCTGAAATCATGAATGTAGAACAATTGTCCCCAATTGTTTTGTTTGTTGTGATGGTTGCCAATAGGTGGGTGCAAAACAATTGGGTGCAATTGTTCTAAAATGCCGTGAACGGTTACAGATTACTTGGCTGAAGCACCTTTGAATTTGCTGTCGAGTGGGAAATCGAAGTTGTTGGGTCCGCCATTTTTTACAGTTGCAGTCAGCCCAGAAGTCTCTGGATCGCCATAAGCCGCTGGTAGCAAAACTTCGGGGCCACTCACTCCGGTTCTGGCAGCTTTGTCATCGGCGAGTTTGGTCGTTTCACCTCCATCGCCCGTTGCACTCGCGCTGGACGGGTCGCTTGGCTTGTACCAGCGCACGCCGACTTTGTATTCACCCGCCTTGGCTCCGCTGCCTGGCTTGTCAGAGTTCATATCCGTCACAGTGAACTTACCGCTGGTGTCGGTGGTTCCGACGGCCGCAGCACCCGTACCCCCGGCCACCGGAGAAAACGTGATATTGGCACCCGGAATGGCTGTTCCATCAAGCGTCACCGTACCGGTCACCTCTTCTACGTCGGCACCACTTTTGCAGCCAACGATCGTCAACATTAATAGTGCGAAGGAAAGTTTCTTTAGCATGGTTCGGGATACGCACATGGTTGAAAGGGATGGAGTACCACAGCGTGGCAACATCGAAGACTCTGCCACGTATCTGCCGCAAGCAAGTAGATAAACGAGAAGGCCGGACGAATCGTCCGGCCCACTCTATTGTTCTACGAATTAACAGTTAAAAGAGTTTTCCCAAACTGAAATTTCTTTAATCGGGAATTTGCACCGTTTCACGTGACGACATCGTTCCCATCGCTCCCCAAACACCCCAATACGAAGGACCAGTGTAGGTGCGCGAGTTGGCTGGCGCTGCCGGAACAGTGAAGGACGAATTGCCGACGTCGATGTTCTCGGAAATGAATCGAACCGAACCATCACACATGGCGATATTCACGCCGCCGGTGTGATAGCTGCTGGTCGTAGGCATCGCGTTGGATTCAGCGTTGTCATTCGAGCAGGTTGGTCCGTTAGGAGGAAGAATGGTGAGGAAGCAGGTGAACGCATTGAGCGAATCACCCCAACGACGACCTTTACCCCAACCTGTATCACCCCATGAGTTCTGGAGCGATGGACCAACTAGCAAACCGTTAGGTCCACGTTGTGCCAAGCACAAAGCTGGCGTGTATTGTCCGCCAACAGGACCAATCGAGTCACGTGCGGTACCTTCCAGAACCGTGTCCTGGCCTGGAACACCGTTTTGACGACCGATGACGATTTCACCGAGCATCACAGTGTTGGATGATCCGTCGCGCATCTTACCGAAATCACACTGTCCGCGTTGTCCGTTCGAAAAGGCGCCACGCCATTCCCAGTCGCCCGAGTTGACGTAGGTATCTCCACGACAGCAGACGTAGTTAGTCGGCATCGCATCGCCGAGGTTGATTTGAACTTGATCTGACGGGCAGCGGAACGATGAAATATTTATTTTGAAGGGGCTCGGAGCGATTCGACCAGTACTGCTGTCGGTACGATCATCTCTCGTCCAAGGGCGGCCACCGAGTAGGTGATAAGGCGCAATTTGGTTGTACAGCGCATTTTGCTCGATGTAGGGCAAGAGACCTGTCAAATAACTCAAACGCTCGAACGCGTTACCGTTGCTAAGCGCGGAAGCCCAGCGAGGGTCGTGTGATGCAGGTGAGAACTTCTTAAAGGCGTCGGCATGATTGTGCTCCGCCAGCGACAACTGCTTGAGGTTATTACTGCATTGCATCCGCCGTGCCGCTTCACGCGCGGCCTGAACGGCCGGCAATAACAAACCAACCAAAATCCCGATGATGGCTATCACCACCAACAGTTCGACCAGCGTGAAGGCTGATCTTTTACCAATTAAACGCATTGAGACACTCCTGAAAAGAATTAGAACTACTGGGCCAGAAAATGCCCAAGACCCCTTGCTAGGGGCGTTATGTCCAAATTGTAATGAAAGCGACTGTATAGAGCAATCGATTAACAACTCGTTATTTGAAATATTTTCTGAATGTGGCGATTACCGTCTATTGAGCTGAAGTCACCGAAAGTAATAAAGAAGTCGTCATGTGGTGGTCTGGGTGGGCTGGCAATTTTGCCATGATTTTCGCCTCTCAAAGCAAAGAAAGCTTGCTATAGCCGACTGGACTCTTGGTATTCTGAGCGTTTTCGCACTGTCCAGGAAGCTGGTCAGTTGTGCAATCTATTTGGCCAGTGTGAAGAGAAGCGAGAGCTCCTGCGGAGCCTTCTCTCCGAACGCTACATTCGAGGGTCCGTGCTCTTTTGGCTTGTGAACGTGGAAAGCTGCCCAAAAATGCTCGCCAGGAGACTCGCTCGCCCAGCTCTCCCGACGCAATTAAATGAATGCTTAGAGTGTGGCGTCGCCCTCGCGTGACCGCTTCGCCCGCAAATAGCTCCCACATGCCGGACATGGTGCCGTCGTCTCGCGGTGCGCCCGATACGAAAAAAGGTGGCCCGAGAGCCACCTTGTGTAGGAGATATTGGTTTCAGCAATCGGCTGCGCCGTTACTTGCCTGCACCCTTGAATTTGCTGTCGAGCGGGAAGTCGAAGGTGTTCTCTCCAGAAGCTGAAACGGTCGCAGTTAGCCCTGATGTTTCAGGGTCACCGTAGGCAGACGGGAGTAGTACTTCTGGCCCAGAAACTTGAGTTCGAGCAGCTTTGTCGTCAGCCAGCTTGGTGGTCTCGCCGCCGTCGCCCGTTGCGCTGGCGCTGGATGGATCGCTCGGTTTGTACCAGCGAATTCCAACTTTGTAGTCCCCTGCGGCCGCGCCACTACCTGGTTTCGTCGACTTCATGTCCGTTACCGTATATTTGCCACTCGCATCGCTGGTCCCTACCGCGGCCGCGCCAGTGCCGCCAGCTACAGGCGAAAACGTAATATTGGCACCCGGAATGGCTGTGCCATCCAAAGTTACCGTTCCAGTAACAGGTTGAACCTTTGGTCCGCTGTCGCAGCCGACCATAGCCAACATCAATAGACCTAATGAAAAACGCTTAAACATATTTAGACTTTATAAAAGTGTGGCGTAAATCGACCGTACTGCCAATGTGGCCAACCAAACACTCGCACACGGAGTATCTGGGTTACGTAAACACGACGTCGATAATAAACGAGAAGGCCGAACGTATGTTCGGCCTCCAAGATTGTTATGCATCTGAATGAAATCGACTAGGCGACTTCAAGCAAATATTAGTCAGGAATTTGAACGGTTTCGCGGGCAGCCATCGTTCCCATAGCGCCCCAAACACCCCAGTACGACGGACCAGTGTAGGTTCGCGAGTTTTCTGGAACTGCGGGCACGGTGAAGGACGAGTTGCCAACGTCGATGTTCTCGGAAATGAACCGAACCGAACCGTCACACATGGCAATATTTACACCGCCGGTGTGATAGCTGCTGGTCGTAGGCATCGCGTTGGATTCAGCGTTGTCATTCGAGCAGGTTGGTCCGTTAGGAGGCAAAATGGTTAGGAAGCAGGTGAACGCGTTGAGCGAATCGCCCCAGCGACGACCCTTACCCCAACCCGTATCGCCCCATGAGTTTTGCAGCGATGGGCCAACTAGCAAACCGTTGGGTCCGCGTTGTGCCAAGCACAAAGCTGGCGTGTATTGTCCGCCTACAGGTCCAATCGAATCACGAGCGGTGCCTTCGAGGATAGAATCTTGGCCAGGTACACCGTTCTGACGGCCGATGACGATTTCGCCGAGCATAACAGTGTTGGATGATCCGTCGCGCATCTTACCGAAATCGCATTGTCCACGCTCGCCGTTGGAGAACGCTCCACGCCATTCCCAGTCGCCCGAGTTGACGTAGGTGTCGCCGCGGCAGCAAACGTAGTTGGTTGGCATTGCGTCGTCGAGGTTGATCTGAACTTGATCCGAAGGGCAACGGAATGAAGATACGTTCCGCTTGTATGGGCTCTCAACGGAAGCACCAGTGCTGCTGTTCGTCAAAGTTGCCCGCTCCCATGGGTTTCCACCGGCGAGGTGATATGGGGCGATTTGGTTGTATAGGGCGTTTTGCTCGATGTACGGTAGAAGTCCCGTAAGATAGCTTAAGCGTTCCCAGGCAAAACCGGCGTTTAAGGCCGATCGCCAGCGTGGATCGTGTGAAGCTGGTGAAAACTTCTTAAAGGCGTCAGCATGGTTGTGCTCCGCCAATGACAGTTGCTTTAGATTATTGGTGCACTGCATTCTTCGAGCTGCTTCACGAGCCGCTTGAACTGCGGGCAACAATAAGCCGACCAAGATTCCTATGATGGCGATGACCACCAGTAGTTCGACCAGCGTAAACGCTGGCCTTTGAAGAGACTTTCGCATTCGGAACTCCTAAAATCGATGAGAACAAACAAACAACGGTAGGGGTGATGAAATTTCCCCAGGGCCATGATACGGGAAGCATGCATGTAATTAAAGCGAAAGATCGCTCCATTAACGATTTGTAATGCATGTGCGCTGAGGCGGGCGTTACCTGTCTATTTGCTAATGAGAATTCAGGTGTTCAACAAGCAGCTTACGAAAAAACGGATCGTCTGGCGAAAGCCGGACGATCCGTTTTTGACGATTGTCGATTAGGTCGGGTGGATAAACTCGACGCTAACAGCTTATTCAGGAACTTGGACAGTCTCCCGTCCCGACATGGAACCCATTGCGCCCCATACACCCCACAGTGACGGTCCCGAGTAAGTGCGAGAGTTTTCTGGCAATGGCGGAACGGTTTGCGAGAGATTTCCCGTATCGATATTCTCGGATATGAATCGCACGGAACCGTCGCACATTGCGATGTTTACGCCACCCGTGTGGTAACTACTCGCCGTTGGCATCGCATTGGACTCGGCGTTGTCATTTGCACACGTAGGTCCGTTCGGAGGAAGAATCGTAAAGAAGCCGGTGAAAGCGTTGAGCGCATCACCCCAACGACGACCTTTTCCCCAGCCTGTGTTACCCCACGAGTTTTGCAGTGATGGACCAACGAGCAGTCCGTTTGGACCTCGCTGCGCCAAGCAGAGCCCGGGTGAGTATTGTCCACCTACCAGTCCAACCGAGTCTCGGGCAGTTCCTTCGAGAATTGTATCTTGCCCGACGACGCCGTTTTGGCGGCCGATGACAAGTTCGCCCAACATGACCGTGTTGGAAGTTCCATCGCGAATTTTGGCGAAGTCGGCTTGTCCACGTTCTCCGTTAGAGAACACACCGCGCCACTCATGATCGCCTGAGTTTAGATAAACATCTCCGCGGTTGCCGGCATAGTTGGTTGGCCGCGCATCCTCGATGTCGATTTGTACTGCATCCGATGGACAACGGAACGTAGGGATGTCGCGACGAAAAGGACTTTGCACAGTCACACCCGTGCTGCTGTCCGTTCGGTCGTAGGCGTCCCAGGGTGTACCGCCGGCCAGCTGAAATGGAACGATTTGGTTATAAAGCGCGTTCTGTTCAATGTATGGAAGAATACCCGTTAAATAACTCAATCGATCCCATGCACTCCCGCCATTTAGCGCTGAACGCCAGCGAGGATCCTGCGAAGCCGGTGAAAATCGCTTAAACGCATCGGCATGATTGTGCTCTGCCAATGCAAGTTGCTTCAAGTTGTTGGTGCATTGCATTCGCCGAGCTGCTTCTCGGGCGGCTTGCACGGCGGGCAAAAGAAGCCCAACCAATATACCGATGATGGCGATCACCACCAGCAATTCGACCAGCGTAAAAGCTGGCCTCTGACTTTCATTTCTCATAACTAAAACTCCACGCATAGTGTTTACAAAGGTGCTGCAAGACAAGGTTCGATCGAACAACTTGGCGACAATTCAAACAAGGATTTCCGTACGACTTGTTATCTTGAATTCAAGAAACGCGTTTCAACTTCTCATTGCTCAATAACAACAAGACGAACACGAGAGCCAAGTGCATCTGCACAGTTATGATACGTGAAAACAAGAATAATTCAGAATTAGTAAACGATTTTTAATGGTTCACTGGCTAAGACTCACTTGGTTAACAAGCGATAAGCTTGAGTTCCGCGAACAACGAAATACCCCTACCTTCGCGGAGCAATAGGCGACACCTAGGTATGCCTAACTAAATCGACAGCGGCGATTGTGGGGTATCTGCTATGTTCGTCGCGGACGCAAATGAAGCTGCATTAACTATTGGTTGGACCGGTGCGACTAATGCATTTGGCGTTTTTGCAGCAGCCTCCGCCGCAGGATTAACAGTACTATTGGGAATGCGTCGATAGCCGAAGAAACCACGCTCTTGGATAACTCTAGCGACTTGAGGGGGGACGTGCTCGATCCACTGGGGATCGCCCGCCTGTATTTGCCGCAAGACTTCACGCGAAAAGGTCCGCAAGTGCTGAGGATCATATGTATCCAATTGCTCAATGCAGCCCTTCGAAACCAGATACTCATACAGGTTTCGAATTTCGGGTGCAATCTTTAAATTGTGAACAGTCGTCAGTTCTCCGGTTGAACGATCCATTAAAGGGTAGATGTACAACTTGAGGTCGTTCTTGAAGAGGCGACCAAACGACTCGAGTATTCCACCTTCCAATTTGGTATAGAACTTTTCATCAAATAAGTCGTAAAGGCTGCCTGCACCCATCGTGATGCCGATTTTCTTTTTTGTATATCGAGCCAAATAGGCTGCCAGGCGGTAATATTCGAAATAGTCGGATATTAATACCGTCATGCCACACGCCGCCAACACATCGACTCGCGCTAAGAAGTCTCGCAAATCGATGTCACCGTTGGCCTGCAAGTTGTGCATGGTGATCTCAGCCAGAGTGACAACTTCGTTAGAATCAACGTCACCTTCACAGCGGAATTTTTCTTGGGCAGCCCGCAACATATCCATGTTGACATGTGTCAATGGACGGAAGCTACCACGTTCAACTAAGATCGGTTTCTTGTAAAGAACTTCCGAAGGTTGCAGCACATCTCCTTTGGCAGAAAACATGGCAGCATTGCTCAAGCCGAGTTGAACCAGGCGTAAGCTCATAACACGATTGTCAACGTGGCGGAAGGCGATGCCGGAAAACTCGATCATGTCGATCTCAATCCGTCGCGTCGTGAGATTGTCCAAGAGCGATTCAATCAAACGATCCGGTTCGTGATTGAGAAAAAATGCTCCGTAGAGCAAGTTGACCCCAACGATCCCCAACGCTTCTTGTTGCAGCGCATTCTCTGTGTCGAGCATGCGCACATGGATGATAATCTGGCTGTCTTGATCTCGTGGATATGCTTGGAATCGAATCCCCATCCATCCATGGCATTCATTGGTACCATGAAAGTTGCGGGCTGATACAGTGTCCGCAAAAGCAAAAAACGCAGTGGTATCGCCACGACTTTCACGTAAGCGTTCCAAATTGAGCGAGTGTTCGCGATCGAGCATATCTTCCAGTCGCTTGCGACAGACATAGCGCTGGCAGTGTCCGTAAATCGCATCGCTGACCGACATGTCGTAAGCCGACATGCTCTTAGCAATTGTACCGGCCGCGCCACCCACTCTGAAAAACCAGCGCACGACTTCTTGCCCGGCGCCTATTTCAGCGAACGATCCGTAACGGCGCGGGTCGAGATTAACAGCCAAAGCTTTTCGTTCGGTGTTGGGACGCTCAACGACGGTCATACCAGTTATTCCAGTTGTAGATGCAACCGTCCGTGGCAAAGCTATTTGACCTGTTGGGGGCTTCCGCAAGTCCACTCGCGACAATTGTGTCAGCCTGGAAATATGGACTACGCAAGTCGCGTAGGTCTGCGGAACTTGTACGGATAGGACAACATTCTGGCGACGGTAGCGTTAGGGCTAACGCGATCATCACAGTCGTTACTTTGGAACATTAGCGAACGACTGACTCAATCGTTTCCACACCACTTTTCTAACGCGATTGCAGGCAATCACGCTACTGCTTTCCCAAAGCAATTGGGGACATTTGGGTCTGACCCCGCGCGCGTCGACCAGGGTCTGTCCCCGCCATGACCAGGGTCTGTCGATTGACCAGGGTCTGTCCCCGCGCGTGTTGACCAGGGTCTGTCCCCGCGTTGATCAGGGGTTGTCCCCGCCATGACCAGGGTCTGTACATACGCTTTGTCCAGATCCCTCGACAGGGACTGTCCCCCGAACACACCCTAACGCACCGAGTTGCACTGGGGACACACCCCCTTTGCGATTCTCTGCACCCGGGGACACAGCACTGTCCCTGCAGATGTCAGACGTACCGCAGTGCAAAGCTGCTCACACAAAACTTCGGTGATTACTACGCAAATCAAAAAACTTGGAAAAAATTTTCTGCGCGCGAGTAAGGAATCGCAATTTCCTCCGTCAGTAGTAAGTAGGGAAATGATTTTTTCGGTTTCTGATGATGAGGAGTTTACGAGCTATGGGACGTAAGAATCGGTCAGAAGTGTTTGTGCCTACAGAAGTGGCTATCGTTCACACGATCTGCAAAGTCATCCGGCGGTGCATGTTGCTGGGCTTCGATCCAGTCACGCAGAAGAATTGCGATCACCGCAAAATATGGATTGAAAACGAGTTACAACGTTTGGCCACGTTTTTTGGCATAGATTTGTTGGCATTTTCAAT
>JBGSUV010000128.1:0-8634 GCA_041753315.1 Pirellulaceae bacterium
TCGCTATCAGCGAACGTACTTGTTCAGCCAGGGAAATCGGTTCAAGCAGCGAAGCATTCATCATGCCCCGCAATTAGAATATTTCGCCTCCCGTCGCTAGATCGCTATACTACTCCCCACACCTTCGGCGAATGTTTACAACAGCTCCACAGAAGGACGCTCAATTGGGGTCTTGTTCCAGAGACCCTATCGGGTATAAAGTTGGCAGATCGAACATGTTCGAGTATGTTGAATCGAATTCATTGCGGAATAATGATCCGAGCGGCCTAGATAGGCGGATTATGATGTGGTTGTCCCACATGTATATCTGTGTCGACACTTGTGATGCGTCAGGAGCGGTCAATGGTCAAGCGTGTTTACATTTTAGTCCTGAGGGTTACACGATTGAGCCAGCGCCAATGTGGCCAAGTTTCCAAATGGGACATAGAAATTCGAGCTGCGCGTGCGACAAATTGGTGATCGACCTTTGGGGTTTCCTTGAGAGAGAACGCAAGAAGGAAAGGGTTCGTAACTGGGGCCCAGTTAACAACTGCTGGTTGCCGTCTTTAGCGTATCTTGACTATGGCGATTGTACATATAACATCGCCCCGCCGATGGATATTTTAGACCCAGTGGGCCCATAAAAGACAGGTTTTCCTTGCCCGCCATTAACCCATACAGTTCCCCAGAACGAAACCCTGTGCAGAGAGCTGCTATAATTAGCTACATTGGGTTGGTATTATCGCTTTTTTCTGCAGCGGGCCTACTCGTTTTGGGGTATTCAGACCTTTGGACTGCCAAAGTTGGTACCGTACTCGTGGGACTAGCTGTTCCAGCATTGCTATTCTGCATCGCAGGACTTTTCACCGCACGCAAACGGCCCGCGATATGTGGTGCTGGTGCTGCGATTGCCTTTATTGTGATATGTTTTTATCCAACAATATTCTTTGTCGGTTGAAACTATCAGTGCAAAAAGCGTTACCCGTTTTCAGCCGAATTGTGATCGCATTTTTGGCCGAATTGTGACTGTAGAGATTTGAGGCCATTTTGTAGGGTGTTGGCCAAAGTGTTGCGAGCAGTGGTCTGTTGTGTATGCCACAGAGGGTCGTCTGCCTATAGATAACAACTGGGTGGAGCGTCGTATGAAGCGTGCTACCGTCGATAAAAAGAACTGGCTGTTTATCGGCTCGTTGCGATCCGGAATACGCAATGCGAACTTGATGACATTGGTAGCCAGCGCTCATCGCCATGATCTAGACGTCTTCTGCGCGACGTGACCGAGAACTTGAATCGAGGCACTGCCTCGCCCAGGGAGTTGCTACCAGATGTCTGGAAGGCTAGCCATCCAGAAGCTGTTCGTACCTATCGGGAGGTCGAACGTCGCGACAAGGCCGAACTAGCAAGACTCCGCAACGCGACTCGACGCCTGCGCAATTAAACGCCCGTGCGCCCTCCCGCCCAGGCAGATTCCCATTCGATCGCTCTGTACGCTTACTCTACAACCGCCGCTTGATCCCCATAAAACCCGCCGAATAGCTCACTTCTCAACCAACAATCTGATGGCAGCCAACCCTGCTGAGCCATTACAATGGTCAGCATGGTCACCTTCACCGAAAACACTGAACACATAAAAACCTCGCCACGCACGCGTGGGCAGGATCGTAGTTGCAAGCTGCGTGCTCTGCGTTGTTCTAAGCTGAGTCCACAGGCCGCTTTACGTGAAACAGCTCCACAGAACGATGCTCAGTTGGGGTCTTGTTCCAGAGATCCTAATTGGGTATGCAGATGGCTGGAACCAGTACGGGATTTACGTGAGCTTAAACGGGGTTGATCCATCGGGTTATGTGTGTCAGCCAGCGAAGCCAGAAGAGCCAGAACCGAAAAGACCGTGTCCTGGCAAAGAGGTCGATCCTGTGACATGATCCCCACGATTGAGCTGTGTAAAACGATGTTCAAAATTGCTGCAGTTCCGATAAAAGATCAGAAAGGCGTGTGTGAGTATTGCAAGAAGATACCAGTTGGCGGCAAAAATCCTTTGAGGAAGTTATGTGACGAAGCATGTAAAAAAGCGAGTGACTATGGAGGGGACAGGTTTCTTGAAATCGTATGCTGCAGTGGAGTTACGAGGGCGCCGGCTGCACCTTGCCTTAAAAAGCTCTTTGAGAAAGGGCCTGCAACTCAACGCGCGGTTACTGCTTGCGAAACATGCTGTCTCGAGCTAGATGAGTTAAAAGGCAACCCAAGTGCGCAGTCTCTTTGTGTCAAAGCCTGCAACGGTAAAGGACAGGGGCGTTAGTGGATAGCCAAAGAATCAAAAATGCCACGGAGTTAAATCCGAAGTTCCGATTTGGACTGTCGTCTATTCTTTGGTTTACGTGCGTACTGACTCTGGCCGTGGCTTGGTATGCTGATCGAGTTCGCTTGAATGAGCGTTTCGAGTCTATAGAGCTTCTGCACCAACAAGAGTCGGATCGCACTATTAGAGGGATGTCTGTCCTGCAAACATCAATTACAGTCTCACGAATTTACCAAGATCACCAGGAAATGGACGATAATGCATTTCGTCGTAATCTACGAGGTTCCGCCGTAGCTACAGTCATCGGATTAAATGCGAAGAAGGATGAAGTAAATGAACTGGGGTTCGTTGAACAAGGTGAAGCTGAAAAACAAGCAGGCCAGCTTCTTGCTTTACTCGGTTGCCAGAATTTGGTGGAATTCATGGCGCTGGCAGCAGAGCTTGGCTTCGAAGAAGAGGATTTTTTGTACACATACGACCCGAAGCCTGGAGAGCTCGAGGATTTCTACATATTTCTGGGATTTTCGTTATCGACCGGCGAGGACAATTAGAAGCAACAATCTGATGGCAGCCAACCCTGCTGAGCCATTACAATGGTCAGCATGGTTGCCTTCGCCGAAAACACTGAGCATTACACAAAAACCCCGCCACGCGCGCGTGGGCAGGATCGTAGCTACACGCTAAGTGCTCTGCGTTGTTCTAAGATGAGCCCTCAAGCCGCTTTACGTGAAACAGCTTCACAGAAGTGCACTCAGTTGGGGGCTTGTTCCAGAGATCCTATAGGGTTCCTTGGTGGCTACAACTGGTTCGGGTCAGGTCATCGCCGCCAAATTACACAGACCCTTTTGGGTTGCGATATGCGACCTGTCGAGTCGTAAAGGCTGAGATTCGTCGCATTCCAACTCGCAATAATCCTCGGTCTCGTTCAAGCGGTTGTTATGTCCGTCGATTAAATTGCACCTACCGATGCAGATGCGCGAACGTCCCCGGGGAAATTGAAGAGGTACAAGATGGTTTGGAACCTGGCAGACGCGGGCTTACTGGGGATTTTGTGTGCAGAGAGAACATGCCATTAGTCATTCTTCGAGGAAATTGCCCTGGCAGCCCGCCTGAAAAGGAGCCAGCTCCAGAAACAGTTCCGACGCCATTGCCAGGTTGTTGGAGAACAGTCGTGGTTGGTGGTGCGTGTGTAGTTGGTGGTGTGATCATAGTAATCGATATTATCACTATCCCGTCAGGTGAAGGCGCTTGCGGCGTCTTGATTATTCGGTGTGCACTCAAAGGGGCAGCGATTTGAACTTTCAGGTAGGTGAACTTTACTACCGTTGCTTCATCTCAGAAGAGGCTGGCAAGGTATTTCCCGTGGTGGAGACTTGGGTGTACCAAGGCTATTTTGAGAAGAGCTTCTCGTCTACAAGCTGCGATAGGCCAAATTGGTTTTACCAGTTCATCCAGTATGGGACCGACGGCAGCTCCCCGATCTACATACCTACAGCAGTGCAGCTCGAAGGGTCTATGCTTTCTCTCGATGAGTTCCTAGGAGAATTTGAGCTAATTCGGGAGGAACTGGCGAAATAAATTAGTGGAGGGGGACACTAGTTACTAGTACTTAAAAATCGGTCAGATCGACTTGTGTCTGCCAGTGCGGCTGCAGCAAGACACGATTGACTAAGTCGATGTCGATGGTGCGACCGGCAGAAGCGCGAACCGCTTCGAGCATGGCGGACAAGCAGAGATTGCGGCACCGACGAAGCACGCCATCAGCCGAGCGAATAATCAGCTCGGTTGCGCCGCTGGAGACTGTGCTATGTGTTACGGGCAGAATTGTGATCGCATATTTGGCCGAATTGTGACTGTAGAGATTTGGGGCCATTTTTTAGGGTGTTGACCGAGTTGTTGCGAATTCTGGAAAACTGTTGCGAGCAGTTGTCTGTTCTAGGCCGAGTTCAAAATGATAACTGACGATCCCTGCAATAACATCATGTTGAGCGTTTCGGTCCCCTGCAGCGCAATGCCGCAGCCGTCCGCCGCTCACCGTTTAGGGTTCATCCCGGCGGGAGCATGACTGGCGGCTACCGACACCGCTACACCGAGCGCTGTGGACGAGCGTTGGTCATTGGCTAGCCGTTGATCTGGTTCGAGTCCACCACATCCTGGCTGTCTAGCGTCACTTCAATTGCGGACTCGATCAGGCGCTACTTGCTGGCCATCACCACTGCTCGTCCACTGCTGCTATCGCCTGCCATGGTAGCTGACAGTCATCCTCCCGCCGAGATGAACTCGGACGGGGAGGAGCAGCGTAGGGTGGGTTCAGCGAATTAGCAAGCTGCGGATTGACGCGCGAGGACATCCTATTGTCCGCACCAGAATGGTGCAAGCGCATACCCACCACAGCGACAGTTCGATATTCCCATGCGACACGCAATTCAACTCGACCATTCCATTGGCGCATTTCCAGACCCGACGAGCAGAGGCGATCGCATGAAAACATTGGAAAAACTGTCCCGTTGCGGCCTCGGTAAGCCTACGCGCGTTGGTATGATCACCTGCTCGGCCACTTTGTGCACCTCCCAATGCACCTGGGGTTCCGTTTGGCTGGGACGTTCTTTCTGGAAAACGTCCCAGCCAAACTCCGCCCCAGGCTATCAAGTGCCATCGCTTCGCGATTCTTTTTGCAATTGGCTTTTGTGTGTGGGACGGATTTGTTGGGTGCAATCGGGGCCAAGTACTTTGCAATCAAAGTTCTTAAACCTACGCCGCCGGACAATGTGAGCCAACCATGAAACCCAATTCAACACATCTCCGCCGCTTGAGCTTAAAAAACCCGCTGAATAGTTCACTTCTCTACCAACAATCTGATGGCAGCCAACCCTGCTGAGCCATTACAATGGACAGCATGGTTACCTTCGCCGAAAATATTGAGCACTACGTAAAAACCCCGCCACGCGCGCGTGGGCAGGATCGTAGCTACACGCTGAGTGCTCTGCGTTGTTCTAAGCTGAGTCCTCACGCCGCTTTACGTGAAAGGGCTTCACAGAAGGATGCTCAGTAGGGGTCTTGTTCCAGAGATCCGATTGGGTACGTAGACGGCGCGAGCCTCTATCGCACTTACATTTCGCTCGACCTGTTTGACCCATATGGCCTGCAGACAGAGTGTAAGATGAATGGCATCATATGTTATCATTCAAACACGACGAACGTTTCAAAAGAATCGGAATTGATATTGATGACTCGGCTTTCGGACGCATGTTAGACACAGTTAATCACCGCACCGGCCCTGATGCGCTAGAGCCATTGTGGGAAGATGAATGGGATGATTTTTGGCGGCGGCATCCAAAAGCAAAAAAGGCTGAAGTTTTCGAGAAGTTGAAAGAATTGGAGAATATGAGGATATTCTCGACAGGGGATATCCTGCAAAGAAGAGGTACAGGTGGGGCTACCTTCGACGAAACGGGCATCGGATTCCTCGTCTAGGAAACGCCAGAGTAGGCGCGATCGTAACACTTTTCATCGGTGCCATTTCAGCTGGGCAGTTTGCAAATTCGCAGTGCCAAGACGAAATTCAGAACGTCGAGAATGAGTTGCGATTATTTCTCGGCAGAAGCAACCAGCTCAATTGCCAGGGCCTGTTGAACGCCGTCGTGGCGGCTGCCCGGTGCATGGGAGTGCCCGAAGCGGCAGCTGGTTTCGCAGGCGCGCACGGAATCTCAAGAGTGTGTACTCAGTTCCCATAATTAGGCTGTGGAGCATGCAGCCACGTTCTGACAAGTAATTCTTTCAGCTCAATGACGTTGGGCGCGCTAAGGGATGATCAGATGGCGAATTCGTGGTATCGGCTTTTGCCCTGCAAATCAAGCGAATCACTTGATAGATCGATTGATCCATTTCGAGATTTTGACGTTGCTCAAGGGAGTCTACACCATTCAGCACTGCCAGTGGTTGAATGCGATCTATGCAAGGAGACCTTTTTTACTTTAGATTATTTCGATTATGAGCTAACGCTAGAATGGCAGGAAGAAGTGGAACGATATAAGGAAGGTGGTCCAATCTCAAGTCACGAATTCTCCAATCTGTTGGCGAGAATGAAATTGGATCATAGCGATCTCCCAAATTCGTTGTTTCCTGGGAACTTAATCGGAAAAGGGCGATGGGCGGTAGCGGCAACGCCATCATTCGACCTATATCTTCCCGAATCGCCATATTCGGGCTATGTAGTGTCAGAAAATCTTCGTGTTTGGCTAATAGGTCAAGGCGTATCGAGCTCATCCTTTTTTGAACTGGTTGTATACGACTTTGTGCAAAAGCGGAGCCTTTCGCCCACGGGGTATTCTCTGCTTATTCCAGTCCACGAATTTTTTGGCGCTGAAACTGATTGTGAGTTGTGCCAAGGACGTATACACGCTCGCTATCACCGCGAGATGATCGATATTAGTAATTCCAAGAAACCAGAGTTGATAGTAGTAGATGGATTGGGAACAATAGTAAACGAGCGATTTGCGAAACGACTGGCTGAGTTGAATGCGAAAGAACACATAAGGTTGAAGAAGGTAGCTGACGAAGACGTATCAGCGCTCGACATGCGTGAGGCTTACAGTACTTGCCCAGTATTGACTAGTTGGCATTAGGTGTCTGTGAACCCGAACTCTTACGAAGTTAATGGAACCGAACCTTTACGATTTGGGTTCCTAGCTATTTCGATGAGCGCTAGCGAATCGAAATAGCTAGCAACTCGCGCGCGACACGCCGGGGGTGGCTGACGATGCTTGCTGAGCGGTGAGCGCTCCGTGAACCGCATCTTGCGGAGTCGTTTCACGGATGTTAGAACAAGCCATGAATTTCGTGTGTAAGCGGCTAGCTGTTACCGGCCGAATTGTGATCGCATTTTTGGCTGAATTGTGACTGTAGCGATTTGAGGCCATTTTGAGGGCGTTGGCCGAATTGTTGCGAATTCTGGAGAATGGGTGCGTGCTGTGGTCTGTCCTAAGCTGAATTCTGGTCGTAGTTCTCTTGATCGAATTGTGTCGGGCCGAATTGTCGTCGTATTCCGTGATCGTCACTGGCCGAATTGTCGTCGCACTTTTTCCAATGAGTGCTTGTCCTTCGCCACGTTGGGATGCGGTTGGCCGAGTCGACTCTTGAAAACGATAGCTGATGATCCCTGCATACGCCCTGCGGATACAGAACTTCCACCCTGAGTGATTTGAACGGGAATTTACTAAGACGTTTGATACGCCTATCTGAACATGTCACTGCTCTGTGGCGCCTCAGGCAGCAGGTAGTTGACCTGCAGGGCGAGTCGATTCGTGGGAATCAAAGCAGAGTGGTGAGTGAAATCGACTTCGAATAGGGTCGTTTTCTGACAGCGGTCTATACAACGCACTGGACGCGATGGATCGTATCTGAAACTTGAACCGAAGCTCGGGCACGAGGCCGTTTAAACGAAACTCGATGGCGAATACACAACCAAACGGTCAGCGGGTACCAACCAAGTCTGCAGTGAACAGTTGCGTAGCAACGACATTTGATAGCCTGGGGTGGAGCGAGAACGAGTTTCAGACGAGTTCGGAAGCGGAAGCCCAGGTCGGACGTTCCAGCGCAACAGTGACCGAGCGTTGGTCTATCCAACCCTGAGTCCCGTTTCGAGGTCGCAACAAATGGGTGATGGCTGAGACGAACGCGTCGCGTGTCGAGCGCGTGTGATGGGATTGTGCCGTCCAACATTAGGCAGAGCGTTGAGTCTTCGCGGAATCTCAACTACCTGCGACAACGGAGGCAAGAAGATAGCGGCAAGAAGGCAATAACCAATCGCGTTTGGCTGTGCAGCAATATTTGCTCATTGGACAAACCGTCACATAGCGGCCTCGGCGCACGTCCTAGCGCTGGGATAACCTTCTGCTCGACCACTTTGGGCACATTCCATTGCACCTGGGGTTCCGCTTGGCTGGGACGTTTTCTATTAAAAACCTCCCAGCCAAACTTCACCCCAGGCTATCAAATGTCATCGCTACGCGATTGTTTTGCATCGGTCTGTTGTGTGTGGGACAGAGCGGTTGGGTGCAATCGGGGCCAAAATCTACACGTACTTCTTTTTTGCATTCTTTTTCGGCAACGGCTCGGGTACTTGCGCTCGAGCAGTGCCTCAAGAGCGATGAGCTCCATCGGGTCATAGAGACCTTTGCCAAACAGATCGCGCACGATGGGAGCCGCCCGCGCAGCCTTATTCGTGGGACTCCTGACAGCTTAATTCGATGTGTGGTAAATTCCTTGCCTCCGAAAAACTTTGCCAGAGGCAGTTGAGATGGCCATCCGAATCGATCCCCGAGTGGATTATGCATTTAAGCTAATGCTGGGCAATCCAG
>JBGSUV010000129.1:0-60372 GCA_041753315.1 Pirellulaceae bacterium
CACCGGCTTAATCAAATAACCTACTGCGGTCAGTTTCCTAACCAAACAGAGAAGTTGCGGGAGCCGGATTCGAACCGACGACCTCGAGGTTATGAGCCTCGCGAGCTACCGGGCTGCTCCATCCCGCGAGTTAAATAGTACCCAGGTCCCATTCCGCGCCTAGGGGGAGCGGCCCTTTTTCTAACAAACTCAGCTCCAATGACGACTCTTCCCACCAATATGGACTTCCCGTAAAACGCGCTAGGAAAAAATGGGCTTCTCGTAAAAGCGTAAAAGCGTAAAAGCGGCGGTGCGAAAAAATGCCTTTACTCGGGCAGAGGCCGCGCGAACTGTCGGAATGCTTACATTGCCGGAAGGACGTGCAGCGGCCGCGCAAACTGGTCGGTTACAGCGTTTGCGGCGACTTCCTTGCGAGGTACTGTCTGCGACGCTCGTAAAGTTCACTTGCTATGATTGGACCTAAAATACCTGCTACGAACAGCGTCGGGGCGAACCAAATGAAGTTCACGCCGTCCCAACTGGCAAACTTGAACATGACTCCTTTGGTCACCCCAATAAACAACGTGTTCATCAAATAAATGGGAAAAGTGTAGTAGCTTAACGTTCTCAGTAGACTCCAACTGTCAACCCAACGGATGCCCACCAAGGCTTGACACGCTGGAATGGAGATCAGCCCCATCACAAACTTGGGAACTTCCCAGGTCGTCGCAAAAAACAACGCGATGACAAATGGAGTAACAAATAGGGCACCATACCGTTCCAAGAATTTGGAGTACTCGGCATAGTACTCGCCGGCCGTGCAGCCCAAGAAAAACACAAACGCATACTCGCCAAGACTGGACAAGCCAAAGTAACCGGGCAGTTCAACAAAATGCAGCAACAAGCAGATCGGTAACAAATACTCAATGCGCTGACGAGTGGCGTAGTAGACGATGGGTGCTATGGCATAAAACAGGAATAACACATAGATGTACCAAAGATATGCGCAATACGAACTGAGCGGGTTGATGATCACATCGAAGTAGCTGAACCAAGATGGGGCGATGTTATCCACGTGCACGAAGCGTCCCATGCACATCTTGCCGATAAAAACTATCAGCGAGAAAATCAAATAGGCTGGCATCAATCGCTTGAACTTACCTACAACATAACGCCCGTAGTCATTCAAGTTCAGAATCGGCTTGCGCGTGTAGGCTAGAATCAGCCCCGAAAGGAACATGAACAACGGCATGTGGAACAGGTAAATTGTCTCAACCAACTCAACAAACCACTCGTTTTGTGCCGGGGGCTCACGAGCAACAACATGTCCTAAGACGACCAGGAAGATGGCCAAGCCCTTAAGTTTGTCGATGTCGCTTAGTCGATTGTCTTTCATCTCATTGGAACTCTTTTTGTTCATGCTGGATTAACGAGTACTGGGAAGCGTGATGTCGGTGGCTCGTCGACCACCAACAAAGTCAGCGGTAAGCAAGGACGACGCAACTTGGTGCTCCTCCCCGGCCCCAGCAGGCCAACCCTCCCCAAGCGAGTCCACGTCGAACGCTTGACTGTCCTCGATAAGGGTAGGTTGCGCGGCAGGTGTCAGCGAAACCGCTGGCTTACCCAAGAAACTTGGTGACTTGCTGAGCGAGTGTACAGTGGTTGTGACACCAGCTAATAAAAACAGAAAATTATTGGCCATGGGAATCACGCTCACGTCATGGAACATGCCGTTGAACAGGTAGCTAGATAAACAGCCGAGCATCAACATGCCGACGGTGCGCACTTCGCTGTCGAACTGACGACTGGTCGCTAGCCTCCAAGCGGCAATTCCCAGATAACCAATCGAGCCCAGAAATAAGCAAGTTGCGATTAGCCCGGCGTCAACCATCAGAGAGAGAATGACGTTGTGCTGCATATAGGGGCGAACGGCATCAAACGACATCTCCTGGGATCGCGAAGACAAATAGGGCAGCGATGTGTCGAAGTAGCCACCGTAACCGTGACCGATGAGTGGACTGTCTTTAAACATCTCCCAAGCAATCATGGCCAGTACGGGACGAAGTTCAATCGAACGCTGTGCATCAGCCGCACTCAAGTGCTTGTCGCGTTTCATGGCGATCAAGTTGTCTTGAGGCGCGACGGTCACCGCCATGACGAGCAAAGACATTCCAATGAGCGCCATGGCAGGGACATAGCGTCGCAGGTGGATCCAACTGGCACACATGACAACTAACGTTCCGCCAATCCATACGCTACGCGTCAATGTCGCCACGATGCCAATGCCAATAACGCAAGTTGCCAACAAATAGATGATCTGATCACGGCGTTGACTGGCCTGAAGTAGTCGAACTAAAGATCCAGAAAATGCTATCGTCAATACGACACCATTTCCGGTTGGATTTAATAGCGGCCCGCGTGCTCGTCCCAAAAACTCCCAATTGGTTGGATCGACGATGTAACGTGGGATCACCAACGCGTGCAAGTTGGCTACTTCGAATATTCCGGTAATCCCCAAGAAAATCCCGAGCCCAATCAGTGCCGATGTAAGAATTCGCAGGTCTTGAGTGGTTACTTGCGACAGGCGGGCGATGCCATACATTGCCAATGGTATCGCCATGAATGTCAGCCAACGACTGCTGGGAGACATCTCTTTGGGTGGTGCCGAGGCTGGAATTGAGCTGAGCAACAACCAGAGTGTTAGCAAGACGAGCATGCAATCGATGTGTCGCAACTGAAATTGCCCGACCTGTCTATTCCAGACCAGCACAAAGCACTTGGCGACCACGACGACCAGCAGAATACGATCGACGCTCAACTGTGTTCCCACTTGGAACGAATAGAAGAGCGGCCCCGCGACAACTCCACACACCAAGACCAACACTGCTAGCGGGAGAACTCGCGCTTGGGTCAATAGCCGAATCACCCAAGGTGAAACGGTTACAAGGCCAAGCAGTATCAATAGTTCCATGATCGTAGTCCAGCAGCAATTCGGGCAACCGTTCAAGCGGCAGGGAACGGCAGGCGACGGAAGCGCGAGTGCGCCTATGTCAGAACATAGGTCATGGAAGCAAGCTGGCACACCATGAAATGGATAATGCCCAAAGAAGGATAAATCGGTCTAACCGCTCGTGTATCGTCGATACAGTTGGAACATTCGGCAAAGTCTACGTCGGGGGGCCCGTAGCTGCACGTTAAGGCAACATTTGTGTCGGCTTTCCGAACGTTTGTAACGCACTATTCACTTACCCATGTCAGAAATCGGAGTACGGGAGGGTCTGTTTTCGAAAGTGCACCGGCGCAGTCGTGGTGGTAGTTAACTCGAAAGCCTGAGCGAGATTGCAGCATGCGTGAACCAGCCCTGTGGCTTTACCAGCAACTAACCCGCCATTCGCGTCGAAACCTGCTCGAACAACTGCGCGAGCAGCGCGAGCTGCCAATTGCCATATTGTTCTATCATCGCATTGCCGACACCACTCCTAACGCTTGGACGATGACTCGCAAGAACTTTGCGAAGCAATTGGACTGGTTGCAAGACAACTATGACATCGTCTCTTTAGCAGAGGCCCAGCGCCGCGTACGAGCTCCGTTTTGCGACCGTCCTTCCGTGGCGTTGACGTTCGACGATGGATACAGCGAAAACGCTCAATATGCCATTCCCGAGCTGGCGCGCCGCAACTTGACAGCAACCTATTTCGTCTCGACCAACTTTGTACGTACCGGTCGCCCCTTTCCCCACGATAGTCAAGCCGGACATCCACTTGCACCCAATACGATCGATGAGTTGCGTGCGTTTGTTGACCTGGGAATCGAAATCGGCGCGCACACTCGGAATCACCCTGATATGGGGAAAGTCCACAAAGCGGATGAGATTCGCGATGAGATCTGGGGAAGCGTTGATGATTTGCAACGTTGGTTGAGCGTTAGAATTCGCTATTTTGCGTTTCCGTTTGGACTGCCGGCCAACGTCACTCAAGCTGCCGTGGATGCCATTGAGGCACTAGGGCTGGCCGGTTTCTGCACCGCCTATGGGGCCATCAACTGGCCGAACTCAGACGGTTTTCATTTGCGTCGCATTCACGCGGATCCTGGACTGGAACGCCTGAAGAATTGGCTGACGTTAGACCCTCGCAAGTTACGAGATGCAACTGCTTTACCATTTGCCGAGATGCAGCGAACTCAGCCTGAGATCGAGTTCGGACATCTCACCACCACTAACCCTGCCCCTGTTGCCCGAGTTTGAGTCGAAGTCCTTATGCCCAATCATCATCTTAGTGCCGCACCGATTCGAGTTGCCTTTGTCATTACCAGTCTACCCGTGGGTGGTGCAGAGACATTGCTGCTGAACCTGATCCGCAGACTGGACCGGCGAGTCTTCGCGCCCGAAGTCATCTGTTTGAAGGAACCCGGCGCCCTTGGGGACGCTATTGGCAGCGAAGTACCGTTGTACGCAAACCTTTTGACCTCAAAGTGGGATAGTCGAATATTGGTGAAGCTCGCCAATTTATTCCGCCAGAGCGGGACAGAAGTTGTGATCACGGTGGGCGCCGGAGACAAAATGTTTTGGGGAAGGCTGGCGGCACGATTTGCTGGTGTGCCAGTTGTCTGCAGCGCACTTCATTCGACCGGTTGGCCCGACGGTGTAGGAATGTTGAACCGCTGGTTGACGCCGATCACCGATGGCTTCATCGCCGTCGCGCAGCCTCACGCGGAGTACATGGCAGAACACGAGAAATTTCCACCGGAACGGGTGTACGTTATTCCCAATGGTGTCGATGCAGATCGATTTCGCCCGAATCATGCTACGCGAGAGTGGTTGCGAAACGAGTTACAGATTTCGGGTACGAGCAAGATCGTCGGCATTGTCGCGGCGTTGCGCAAGGAGAAAAATCATGGGCAATTGATCGAAGCAGCTGCGGAAGTACATCGTCACCATCGGGACGCTCACTTTGTGATTGTGGGCGATGGACCTGAACGCCCAGCGATCGAAACGAAGATTGTGCAAGCTGGATTGGGACACAACTTCCATATGTTAGGGAGCCGTGACGACACCGAACATTTGCTCGCAGCCATGGATGTGTTCTGCTTGACCAGTCGCAATGAAGCCAATCCGGTATCGATCTTGGAAGCATTGGCATGTGGTATTCCAGTTGTTGCACCCGATGTCGGTTCCATTCGCGAGACGGTGATTGATCGCAAGACAGGGTTGTTGACCAAACCACTGAGTGCGGCAAGTACAAGCGATGCACTGTTACAGTTGCTCGGAAATGCCACGCTGGCAACCAATCTTGGGAGGGAGGGTAGGCAACATGTGCGCAATAGTTGGACATTGGAAGCAATGGTTCGTGGTTATGAAGGGCTGATGCGCATGCTGATTGCTCGAAAACTCCCAGATCGAGGCATTCCGCCGGCGGAAGTGCGAGAAGTGAATCCGTCGGTCAACGGCGCAAGTGTCGCAGCTGGCTTCGGATTTGCACAATTGGATGGCGGCTTGGGAACACTGCCATTTAATACCCCTTTAGCAGACAACGAATTCGTAAGTGTCCAGTAGCCGGAAAAAAGTTCTCGCGACGGTGAGGTCCGGAAAAGTCAATGCTGTTCCGGGCGCAACTGTTCATACAACTATTCGGTAACGTACCGACGCGCCAGTTACTTGATGAACATCCAATAGCCAGATTAACGAGGAGAAAGCGACCATGAATCGAGAAGAAGTGTTGCAGAATATGAAGTCGATTCTCTTGAGTCGACGTGATGCATTGCGGTCTGCGCTCCGAGGAGATTTGTCAGCGCTGCGCGAGTTGGCGTTAGCCTCGGGCGACATTGCTGATTTTGCACTTGATACGGCCCATGAAGAAGTGACCAGTCAGTTGGCTGAAGGCGAAAGTCGCGAGCTTGCGCAAATCGAAGAAGCGATTGAACGTTTGCAGCTTGGTGCTTATGGTGAGTGTGAAGATTGCCAGAAGCCGATTCCGCTTGCTCGACTGGAGGCGTTGCCGTACGCAAAGATGTGTATCAAATGCCAGATCAAGTCTGAGAATACCGGTTTCAAGGGCTGGTCTCATTATTCGGGGGAAGCCTATGATGCATACGAACATTCCTAATGCACGATCGGTGTGACCGGATTGACGCGCACAACTGTGCCTTTCCGCATACCGGGATTTACGAGCACATGTAGGCGGGAATTGGTGCTATCATTGCCTCGCCAAGGTTTTCATTTAGACGTGTCTCGGCCGGACTGCCGATTCCACAACTTAACGATTTAACGTTTCCTCAGCGTGACGGATTAGCGCGGGGAGTGTGGATTCATCAAGGGCCTGCGTATTTGTCCGTTGGAGCATCAAAGCTCATCAGGTCAATTCGCAGCCAGGCCGCTCGAGGTACTTTATGTCGCTTAGTTCGCGTTGGATTCGACGATGCCTGACACTGGGACTGGGGATTTCACTCAGTGGCCTGGTCAGCTCCAATGGCTTGGCCCAGATTACGTTGCGTTCAGCGGACGAGCCAGCGGCCCGCAGGGCAAATGATTTTCAAGGTTCATCCAGACGCGAATTGCAGGTTTCTCGGGGCGCTGTCCCAGGTGTTCAAAAGCCTCCTTTCGAAGTGTCAGGTTACCCTGGAGCGAGTGATCGCGATTTCGAATTCGAACAACTACAGCAGGAAGCAGATGCACTCGACCGTCAACTCGGCTTGATCCGCAGAATCGTCAAATTCGCCGGCCCAAGCATTGTTCACATCGAGGCGACCAAGAAATCAGATCCAGGGAAAGGATTTGCCAGCAGCCGCATCGAAGAAGCTGGTGCGGGTGTCATCATCAGTATCGCGGGCCGCCCCTATGTATTGACCAATCGGCATGTGATCCATCCAGCGGAAATCGGATCGATTCGTATCGAATTGAACGATGGGCAAATCCTCAGACCCACCAACATCTGGACCGATCCAGCGACCGACGTCGCCGTGATGCAGATCGACCGGATCGACACTGTCCCGGCGCGCGTCGGCAACAGCGATTTGTTGGACATTGGCGATTTTGTTTTAGCCGTGGGGAGCCCGTTTGGTTTAAGCCACTCCGTTACGTACGGAATCTTGAGCGCCAAAGGACGTCGCAATCTGGAGTTGGGCTCAAAGGAAATCGAGATTCAAGATTTCTTTCAAACGGACGCTGCAATCAATCCAGGAAATAGCGGTGGGCCGCTCCTGAATCTGCGCGGCGAAGTCATCGGAATTAACACAGCGATTGCAAGTAACTCGGGTGGAAACGAAGGCATTGGCTTTTCGATACCCATCAACATGGCAGTTGTCGTGGCTGAACAACTGGTAACGCGGGGTAAACTCTTGCGTTCCTACCTCGGTGTGCAACTCGAAAACGGCTTCGACCTGACGACGGCTCGGCGTTTGGGACTGAATAATACAAACGGTGCCTTGGTCAAGTCGATCATTGCCAACTCGCCGGCCGAGCGAGCGGGGCTGCGCGTGGGAGACGTGATTGTCGAATTCCAAGGGCGTCCCATCGAGAATGATGGTCATCTGGTAAAAACCGTTGGCTTGACGCCTGTTGGAACTCAAGCGGATATCGTCATCTATCGTGATGGCTCCCCACAACGCATCCGGACTTTACTGGAAGCCAATCCAGAACAGTGAGATTAGAGCTGCTCGATGGGACAATCCATTGCCTCGAGGGCGGCAACCATCTCATGCACGGCCCATTGTCGATCGTCGGTTGCGAGCAAGTAACGCGGCAAAGCTGAGTCCCAAAGGCGAGGTGCATGCTCTGCATGTTGCGTGTCGGAGAGCTTTAGTTGAATGGCCAACGTGCGATGAATGTCTTCCCATTGCGCCCCGCTGGTCGCTTGTGCCTCGACGAAAAAGATGACGAGCTTGGGTTGCGGTTCATTCGCGAGCGTTGGTAATTCAAGTTGTTGGTGTTTGGTTTCAGACAGACCTAATGCAGCGTGATCTAATGCTGTTGCCCGCCGCGACAACTCAGGCGACAACCCATGTGACATTTGCGGCGATAGCGCTACCCAGCGGGCGAGCGGTTTTTCCGGCATCTGTTCTGCAGGCTGAATGTCTAATGTCAACCATTCTGCCATGGCCTGTCTCGCTACCTCTTCGAGCAATAGGTTTGGACGAAGGTGTGGTGAGGCGCAGAGGACGAAACTGCCTTTGCGCTGCCGAAGCGACGAGGCCAACTGATCGATGCTGCGCCCAGAAACCGGGTCAATCCAGTCTCCGGCAATCCGGGTAGCGGGTTCCAAAATGAATCTGCGCATGCACATCCGCGGGTGTGGGATTTTGAGTTGCGGCGTCCAAATACGAAAATCGTCGTACAACAAAATATCGAGATCAATGCGGCGAGCTTCCCAGCGTTGAAATCGTTCGCGTCCAAGTAATTGTTCAACCTGGCGAATGGCGTGCCAGACCTCCCAGGCGGAACTATCTGTTTCGAACGCGGCAACGGCATTTAGAAAAGGTGGTTGACCGGTAGGGCCACCCACCGGCGGCGTGTTAAAGAGAGGGCTTAGCTGAAAGCGTTCGAGGCCGGTCGTGAGTTTCTTCTGTAGTTGCTCAGCAGCTTGCTCGATCGAAACGCGCGCGTTGCCGAGATTGGCGCCAAAGCTAATCAGACAACGTGGCATTGATGAAGAACTACGGTTATTTTTCGGGAGCAAATTCGACGGTTGGGGGAGCTGGTAAAATCATACGATCTACGTTCCAGAACGCTACCGGCTGATCTGAACTATCGACATAAAAGCGGCGATTGAGCGTAACGTGGACAACTTGATTCGGGTCGTTGACGTTCTGCATCTCAACGGTGATGGTCTGCAAGCTACGATCCCGTCGAATGTCCAGTCCACCTTTAAGTTCCCATTTGGCGCTGGAGCCAGTATTCACAACTGCCTGGGTCGAAGGTGCGTTGATGATTCCCAAGGCCATGTCTGCCGTTTCTCCCTGCTTGGAGCGATAGTGGCTTTCCAAATCCGTTCCGGCAATTTGTCGATTGGGGGTTGGGACATGCAATTCCAGCGCTTGGTAAAGCTCACCTTTGCCAAGCGTTTCCAGGTAAATGGTCGCGTTGCGGGCGGCCTCGTTGTACAAATAGGAAGCGTCGTTGGCCGTGGCCGTCAGACACCAGACGCTCGAAACAACACCCAATCCCAGACCAACTTGTGCCAGACGACTGCCACGGGCTGATGCATCGCGGGTTAATCGCCAGAGCACAATGGCGCCGACGGCCATTGCCACAATCGAGAGTGGCAACAGATAAAATGAGAGCGGCGCGGTAAGGCTGATCAGTCCGATGAAAAATGCAAAAATCGACATATTGCTAACCGGTGGTCGATCAACTTCGTTTGCAATATCCAAATTGCGGAATGCCGAACGTTCGGTCGTAACTGCGGGCATTTCTCTGGCGGCCTCGGGGAAGTAAGGAGTAAGGAGTAAGGAGTAAGGTGGGAGTTACTTGGCAGTTAGCACGCGTTGTAATTCTGGAAGGCTGGTTAGTCCTGTGGCGACCGACAATACACCTTCTTCTTGCAGCGTCAAGAACCCGGTTTGTCGAGCAACTTTGAGTACGTTTTCCGGTGTGGGATTTTGCATTACGGCGCGTCGAATTTCATCATTAATGATGAGCATTTCGAAAATGGCGGCACGGCCGAAGTAGCCGCGTCCACCGCAGCGTGAGCAGATCTCAATTTCGATCGGTTTGCCATTCGCGTCGACTCGTTGTTCGGGGGGTGGAGGGATACAGGGTTGGTACAGCACTTGAACGCGTCCGGCCGGTATGCCCAGTTTCTGCAACAACTGTGGAGCAGGTTGAAACGGTAAGCGGCAGTTGGTGCACAGGCGGCGAACCAGTCGTTGGTTGATTACACCGCACGCAATCTTTAGCAAGTTCTTTGCAGAGCTTTGATAGGTCGCGATGAGGCGCAGGAGGGCTTCCACAGCCGATCCAGCAGTTATACGCGTGATCAAGTACCGATGTTCTTCCGAAACTTCTTCACACAGCAATTTTACCACTTCGGGAGGCCCGAGGTCTGGCAAGATCAACGCATCAGGCTGCTTTAAAAGAAGGCTTTTGAGCACTGTCATCGGGGTTTCCCCTGCAGCGCCGTCGAAGGTGTGTCGTGCGATGTTGATCAATTCAGGTTCGTCGAGTCGCACGTCTTGGACGGCGTGAAAGTCGCGTACAAAACGATCGGCTGCTTCGAGGCCAACGCGCCAGGTGGTAGGAAGTCCGTGTCCAGGTGGGCCGCTGAAGATGAACATCGAGTCGTTACCGTTGAGGAGCGCCTTCAACTGCTCCTGCATTTTGGCTCGCATGCCTAGATCGCCAAGTGTCGTCATAACGAGCTTCTTCGGCTCGATCCGTATCAGTACGCGCTCACCGGTTGGCACACCCTGGCTGACAAAATCGAGGATCCAGTCATTGCCAGCAAATTTGACTGGCAGAATTCCTTTTTGTTGCGAGCGCCGATCGGCCGGATTCAGGTTGCA
Organism: Pirellulaceae bacterium; assembly: GCA_041753315.1. GTDB lineage: Bacteria > Planctomycetota > Planctomycetia > Pirellulales > Pirellulaceae > Aureliella. Next base: position 10,474 of record JBGSUV010000129.1, read on the forward strand.
CAGGCGTTTGTAGATCACCAAAACGCCGTCGCCAGTAGGACGATCCATGGGAGGCATGCGTTCCCAATTGCCGTCGACTCGGTAGCGGACTGCAACTCCTTGCTGCGAAAAGTCAAGCATGATTTGGTCTGCCCGCGAGGTCAGCGCTTCGGCGAGGACGATGACGGCGGGGACAAACTGCTCCATGCTTCGACAGGCAATCAGAATTCCTTGCTGTTGTTTGGCATCGGGCGCTTTGGGCTTGAATTCAAGCGGCGGCAGTTCCGGCTGTCCGCTGGAAGAGCGCGATGGCGACGAAGCGGTTTTCTTTTTTCGTAACATGGTTTAGATAATACCTGGTTGGCTGACTTGGATACCTTTAAGCGCCATTTTGAGCGCATCTTTGTTAGGAGCAACGGCAAAAGCGGTGGGACGATCAATCAACTCGAGATCGATCAAGTTCTTGAGACTCATTGTAAAGTCCTGCATTCCTTCCGCGGCGCCGATGCGGATGGCATCAGGAAGTTTCGAGTCTTTGCCCTCAAGGACCAGCTTCTGGATCATAGGAGTGAACGTCATAATTTCGACCGTGGGTACGCGGCCGACGCCCGGCTTGATCGACTTGAGAAGCTTTTGTGCCACAATCCCCTTCATATTAAAAGCGATGGCGGAACGAATGGCTCCGTGCATTTCTTCTGGGAACAAGTCGAGAATACGACCGATCGTCGTCGGAGCACTCGAGGCGTGGATCGTACCAAATACCAAGTGCCCCGTTTCGGCGGCGTGGATCGCTGTCATAAACGTCTCTTGATCCCGCATTTCGCCGACGAGAATGATATCTGGATCCTCGCGCACTGCGTGCTTCATGCCGATTTCAAAGTCTTTGACGTCCTGTCCAATTTCACGTTGATTGATCAGGCACTTGTCTTCCGTAAACACAAATTCGATGGGGTCTTCCAGGGTTAAAATGTGTTTGCTGTAGATTGAATTGATGTAGTTGAGAATCGAACCAATCGATGTGCTTTTACCTGACCCCGTTACCCCGGCGAGGAGCACCATGCCTTGGTCATAGTGGCAGAGTTGTTCGATCGAGTCGGGAAGGTAAAGACCGCGAAACGGTGGAATGTAGTTATTGACCCGTCGAGCCACCAAGCCAATCTTGCCAAGTTGCTTGAGCATGTTGACGCGGAACCGCCAGTTGACGCCGTCAACCTCGACCACATACGCAAAGTCAGCTCCACCATCCTCTTCAAAGATTCGACGGGCACGAGCATCCATCATGGGCACCAGCAACCGCACCATCTCTTCGTTTTCAATCGGTGGCCGGTTCAAGGGCTTGAGCGTACCGTTGACGCGCACAATGGGCGGATTGCCAACTTTCATGTGCAAGTCGCTGCCCTCAAGCTTTACCAGAGCGCGAAAAATCTTGTCGACCTCTAGCGGCTCGCGTTCCTTGAGCAGGTTTCCGACGAGTCGATCCAGAGTCGCATCAGCGCTCGACGGATTGGCTTCGACTGTTGCCATGCAAAATTCTCCAAAAGAGCAAAAAAGTGGATTTGGTCAGAACAAGTGTCCCTAAACGTTCACGGCTATTTTTTGGGGTTCAGAGCTGTTTTTGAGATGAGTTCTGGGGATTCAGGAAACAGTTGGGATTACTGTTTTACATTTAAACAGTTGGGGACAACTGTTCTACATTCAACAGTTGGGGACAACTGTTCTACAATTGCTCATAGGCGAACGGGGATGCCACGTTCGGCCATGATGCGTTTGGTCTGTCCTATTGTAACCTGCCCAAAATGAAAAATACTCGCAGCCAGCGCCGCATCGGCTTTGCCAAGCTGAATTGCGTCGGCCAAATGTTCCGGACAGCCCGCACCACCGCTGGCAACTACTGGGATTCCGACGGCCTGGCTGACTGCCGAAGTGATTTCCAGGTCATAACCGTCGCATGTACCATCGCAATCCATACTAGTCAGTACGATTTCTCCCGCACCTAGTTCCTCGACGCGTCTGGCCCACGAGACCGCTTCAAGGCCGGTAGGCGTTCGTCCGCCGTGGATGTGGACCTCCCAAAATTCTTTACCATCGCGTTGAACCCGCTTAGGGTCGATATTCACCACAATGCACTGACTTCCAAACCGGTCGGCGGCGCGAGCGACAAAATCGGGATCTTGGCAAGCAGTTGTGTTGATCGAGACCTTGTCACACCCAGCTTGTAGCAATGCTCGGATGTCGTCGATCGTGCGAATGCCCCCACCGACCGTCAGGGGCATGAAGACTTGTTCTGCGGTCCGACGGACCACATCCAGCATGATACCGCGTCCCTCGTGGCTGGCTGTAATGTCGAGGAACACCAGTTCATCGGCTCCTTCACGTTCGTAGCGAGCAGCGACTTGCACTGGATCACCCGCGTCGCGCAAGTTGACAAAGTTGGTCCCCTTAACAACGCGTCCTTCACTGACATCCAAACAGGGGATGATGCGTTTGGCAAGCATGCGGGATGACACTCTTTTGAATAGTACTGCTTTTCAACTTGTAGCTACCAGGGCTGCGTCAACATTAAGAACTGGGTAGTGGACGAGGCTACGAGTCCCGCGAGCGCTAATTTCTAGTGTTGACGCAGCACTAGCTAGTTTATCAACAGAACCAGTCAGTGCGGAGTACAAGCATCGGCAGTTGCTGAGAATTTCGTCACAAGGGGGATTTTGATCGTGTTTATTCGTAATTTGCGGGCAGGCAAAAAGAAAGACGCTGCAATTGCACATTGCAGCGTCTGACTTAGTTCGTCGGAGCACTCGTTAATCGACTCTACTCGGCAAATGGATCGTCGAGAGCATCGGTTCCCGCAGCATCGCCAGCGGGAGTGCTTTCCGTTCCGAAAGGATCAGCTGCTTCAGGCGCGCTTTCGGTCCCAAAAGGGTCGTCCGCAGATGGCGCATCTGCCGGTGGAACATCCGAATTGAACGGATCTTCCGTGGTAGGTGGCGTGGTCGGCGCGGCGGCTGGATCGTCGGCGAAAGGATCGGTCAACGAATCGACTTCGGGCGTAGCAGGTTGTTGTGGATCGACAGTTGGGGGTGCCGCGCTTTCTTCGGGTTGACCGCCGAACGGGTCGGTGGCATCAGCGGGTGGCACAACCGGCGGAGTACTGGGCACAGTTGTTGGCGGTTGCACATCGCCTGCTTCGACGCGTGCGCGTTCCATCAACATGGCTTGCTGTTCGGCAGCGACGCGGGCATCACGACGAGCTTTTTCGATCTTGGCCCGGGTGTGTCCTTGAATACGGGTCAATGCAAAGCCGATGTTAAAAGCCCCTTTACCGGCAGCTTCCAGTCGTGCACCTTCTTCAAAATCGTATTCTCCTCCTCCACCTTGGTATTCTCGCGCGAGGCCACGAAAGTAGTAGACGCGGGGATCTTCAACCCCGCTCTCGATGACTCGGCTGAGGAGTTGATCTGCGGTAGAGCTGTCTCCAGCAAAATATCGATGCACTCCTTCGCCGTAGAGCTCCGTTAAAGCTTTTTGCGCAAATAGATTTGAACCGGCTAAACATAGACTCAACGATAGAGCGTAACGAACGAATCGGGGCATTGCCCGTCTCCTTTTTACCAACAGTGGGAACAAAACAGAACAAGCGCTCGGTTCCTGGTATGGAAAATACGGGGTTGACCGCTCAGGACCGAGACGCATCGATACTAGTTGGCGAGAAAATGAGAAGCAACTAGCGAATATGCAAGAAATAGCGATATTTCCGCCTACAGTTCCTGAATTGCCTTTTCCAGACGGAGTACCTGAGCTCGCACCGGCTCAAGGTCAGGGTAAACCTCAAGCGCCCGGCGGAACCAAAACAAAGATTCCATCAAGTCGCCCAACTCCAGGTGGCAGTGTCCGAGCCCGACCATGGCGGCATAGTGGAATTCGTTCAACTTCAGAACTTGACGGCAATCCTCCAAGGCGTGTTCGATCGAGTCCATTTGGAAAAGTGCGAGAGAACGTTGGTGATACGCTTCCGCCAGTCCCCCTGCGCTGTCGATCAACTTCGTCGACAAGGCGATCGACTTCTCAAAGTTGCCACATTCGTTGCTGCGCACAATGGCCTCTAAGAGCTGCCGTTCGTGAGTGGTCCCATCGCGCGAAGCAATGGCTCGCAAAGCATCATCTGCTACCAAACGCAGTTTTCGGTCTTGATGTCGCAATATGGGCCCCAAAACGGCAATACTACCGTTGTCGCCAATCAGGCCAACGGCCAACGCGGAGGCGCGTCGAGAATAGATATCGCCATTCTTGATGAGACGCTGCAATGTCCCTATCGCGTAGTGCCGTGCCACCGAAACGATGAACTGCGCGGTATCTGCATCGTTCAGGTAACGCTGATAAAAGCGTAGTAGAATTGAAATTCTCGTTGCGTGCTGTTCCACTACGATCCCTATTGCCTTGGCGGCCATTTCGGCCTGGACCTGATACGACATTCAATTGATCATGATTGGCGGTGCGGGTTTCAGTATAATCAGAGGTTGAGTGCGGGCAACTCACACCGTTTTTCCCGCTGGTTGAATCCGATAGGTTGGGTTTAAAAATGAAGTCAGAAGTTATCGTGGATAACTGCCGCGCCCCTCCCCGGCCCTGATAGGCCGACCCACACAGCAGGAATTCAAGCAAAGGTTCGAATTCCTGCGGGATGGGTAAGTTGCCCGGTTTCTCTAATGCAATCCACTCGCGTTCTGCATATTCCAATCCAATATTTGGCTCTTACCAGGGACACTTAGCATCGTGTGGGAAAAGAACGAAACATTTTCGATTTCTCCCATATCCCCTCTTTCGCCTAGAGCATATATTCGGCAAGCGAGTAACTTGCGTCCTTGGTGTTGGAGCAGGAAGCCTTTATGCCGCTGGGGAGTTGATATCGCGCGGAGTTTCGCCACGGTTGCGAGCTTCTGTTTGTTGCTGGCTCTCCTAGGCACGGCCGTTGCTGACGAACCGATCGAGTTTAATCTGCTACGGCTTCAGTCGAGCCAAAAAGCGACTCAGTCCCTGCGCTCGCCGGCTCGGTTTCTCTGGAATGAGCAAGCTTTGCGTGACGCGGTAGCGGGAGTCGGCAAAGCGTATTCGCTCACGATTTGGATCGACCGACGCATCGATCCGACACAATCGATTTCCTATTCCCCACAAGCTGGAATTGCAGGCTCGGAGTTGTGGCCACGCGACTCGTTAGGCGCACGGCTCGAGCAAGCGTTGCGGTCGCATGGTGTGCATACTGGCTTGGCTGAAAACGTGTTGGTCGTCGGACATCATGAAGATGTTGTACGCATGCAGGCGGCCGCGGTACGATTGCACGACGCCATCCACCGACTTAATCCGCAGCTTGCGTCCGAAGCTCGACCGCTGCAATGGCAGGAACTCACCACCCCTCAACAGCTCATCGATCAGCTCGCCAAGCAATGGGGTGTAACCATTCAAGGCGATTTGCCACACGATCTCATGCACGCTGGAAAGTTCCAAGAAGCGACGACGCTTGCTACGCAACTGGCTTTGGTCTGTGGTGGTTTTAGTTTGGAGGTGGTCACCAACGGGCCTCGTTCGTTTGCTCTGCAGCCCATTCAAGATGAACCTGTCTGGACAGCCGTTTATCCCCGCAACCAGTTGTTATTCAACGAGTTGTCGGCGGTCCGAAAGCGATTTCCGGAAGGCAACGTACGTACGCGCAACGACCTGTACACGGTTCAGGGCGATACCAACTTTCATCTCGCCGTTCAAGCGTCCCAACCTGCGGTTCGAACTGGAAAGGTTTCCGAGCGGGCAACCTGGAGTTTTCAAATTGCCAACGCCCCAGTCGAGGCCATTATGAATAACCTGGCTTCGGGCATCGACCTAGAGATCATCTGGGATCCAAGTTGTACGGACGAACAGAAGAGGCAACTAATTAACTTGCAGGTGGACGAAGCAGCACTTGACGAACTTCTAAAAAAGGTCTGCGACGCTGCAGGCCTCACTTTCGTGCGACAGGGCGAAAAAGTCACGTTGCAACCGAGGTGAAGACAGGCATCAGATTTGCTGTTGATAGTAGTTTTACTCAACGCTTATCCGTTTTCAGCGCATTTCATTTGCGGTGCTGTTACTGCAGCCTGGAAAGCCTGGCAATTGAGGAGCGACGAGTAGCAGTAAATCTGGCTCTCCAGATGAATTCTCGTATGAACAAATCGGAAATGCGCGTCGTAGTTCCTTAAGCGGCATGCAGATTCGGATCCTCCCGAAATTTGAGTTGGTCGCGTTTGGGAGCCGAGTTGGTTGCCCAACGAGAGTTTTCGCGGTTCTGAACTTCGCAGGATTCCAGGGCAAGTTCTTGCATTGGATTTATTGTCTTGGATTTAACAACGAAGGTTCGACACTAGGAGGTTGTAATTGATGTTCTGGACACCGTTGAGCATTAGACATGGGAGATAATGAACTTAGTAAGTCTGTGCAATTTGACGCGTACGCGATGCAGCCTAGACTCCCGCGTTATGTGGTGGGAATTGGCGCCTCGGCGGGTGGATTGGAGTCGCTTGAAAAGCTGTTTCGCAATTTGCCACCGGACACTGGGATGGCGTTTGTGGTCTTGCAGCATTTGTCTCCCGACTTCAAAAGCATGATGTTTGAGTTGCTTGCTCGTGACACGTCGATGACGATTCACCGAGCGGAAGAAGGGATGCGGGTGCAGGCCAATTCGGTCTATTTGCTACCGCCGAAAAAACAAATGACGATTGTTGAAGGTCAGCTTCGTCTGAGCGACAAGGACCCCGCGCAGGGTTTGACACTTCCCATCGATCATTTCTTGGAGTCTTTGGCGCGAGATTGTCGTGAGCGATCGATTGCAATCATTCTGTCTGGAAGTGGTTCAGATGGATCCCGGGGCATTGTTGAGATTGCGCGAGAAGGTGGCTATGTCATAAGTGAGAGTTCAGGGACCGCCAAGTTCGACGGAATGCCGTCGAGCGCTTTGGCTTCGGGAGTCGTCGACGAGACGTTGCCACCCGAGGAGATAGGAAAACTACTTGCCAGACTCGCTACTCAACCAAAGTCATCTCGCAAGGAGCGCATTGAGTTGGATTTGCGGCGGACCGATGCTTTGCGCGGGATGGAGGCCATTTACCAGCTTTTTCGCACGGCGCACCACATCGACTTTTCGGTCTACAAAGATGCGACCGTCATGCGTCGGATCCAACGACGGTTGACGATGGTGGGCGCAGTAGATTTGGATGCTTATGCACGGCGGCTGTTGAGCGACCCGGCCGAGCTGGATGCTCTGTATTGTGACTTGCTCATCGGTGTCACACAGTTTTTTCGCGACGCCGAGTCGTATGTCCACCTTCGCGAGACGGTGATACCGGAGCTGGTGTGTGAGCGAACGTCAGAAAAACCGCTGCGAGTATGGGTGGCAGGCTGTGCAACGGGCGAGGAAGCCTATTCGCTGGCCATATTGTTTCACGAAACGTGTGTAGCGCTTGGCAAACCGTTGCGGCTCAAATTATTTGCCACGGATGTTCATCATGCCTCGCTCGAGCAGGCGGGACGCGGCTCCTACAGCCCTGAGATGCTCAAAGGGGTTTCCCCGGAATATAAGTCAAAGTACTTTACGCTGCACGAGGGACGCTATGTCATTTGTTCCGAGATTCGCAAGTCGATTGTCTTCGCGTCACACAATATATTGAGTGATGCGCCATTCACCGATATCGACTTTGTAGCCTGTCGCAACATGTTGATCTACATTCAAACGGTGGCGCAGCGTCGCGCGCTGGTGCGGCTGCACTATGCTTTGAACAAAGGTGGCATTCTCTGGCTAGGAGGGAGCGAGTCGCCCGGCGAGATTGCTACCGAATTCGAAACACTTTTCGAACGCGATCGGATTTATAAAAAACGTCGCGATGTTCGTTTGGAGATGGAAATCGACGTACCGTTGACGACACCAGTTTCCAATACGCTCTACGTTTCTCCCATCCGCTCCCACGCAGTGACCGCCGCCTTGAATGAACGCAACGCCCTGCAGGAGCAACTACTCAATCGCTTCATGCCCACAGGCTTTCTCGTGGACGAAAACCGGGCACTCATTGATACCTTTGGTGGCGCGGAGAGCTTATTAAGTCTTCCTGCGAGGAGACCATCACTGGACATTCTGGAGTTGGTTGACCGGAGCGTGCGTTCGACTCTATCGGGTGCCATTCAGCGAGTGATGGCGAAAGAGTCGAAGGTTCGCTATTCCAACATACGCTTTGTCGCGGATGGCCAAGAGCGATGTTTTGACATATCACTTATTCCGATTGCCTCCACCGGATTGAGAAGTAAACACTACTTCATTGCACTGGAAGAAATCGACTCGAATGACGTCCTGGAACTGGAGGCAAGTGAAGCTGCGCCCGGCGAAATCGACGCATCGCGAACACACATTCGGCAATTGGAAGATGATCTACGATACTCCCGCGAAAACCTGCAAGCGACCATTGAAGAGTTAGAGACAAGCAATGAAGAACTCCAAGCAACCAACGAGGAGTTGATCGCATCGAACGAGGAGTTGCAGAGTACTAATGAAGAACTGCATTCGGTCAATGAGGAACTATATACAGTAAATGCCGAGCATCAACGCAAGATCTCCGAACTGGCGGAACTCAACGAAGACATGCAGCATTTGTTGGAGAACACGGATGTCGCTACGGTATTCTTGGATCGCGAGTTGAAGATTCGACGATTTACAGCAAAGGTTCACAGCCTATTTGAGTTGGTCGATCGCGATGTTGGCCGACCGATTCACAACTTTCTCCCTAAATTCAAAGTCGATGATTTGTTGGGGCGTCTGCGGCATGTTATCGACGAGGGTGAACCTTATGAATGCGAGACCATTGATCAAGATGGTACCTGCTATCTATTGCGTCTGCTGCCCTACCGCGCCCAGGGAACGGTGACCGGAGTCGTGTTGATGTTGGTCGACGTTTCATCGCTCGAAGTTCTTCGTGAACGCTTGCGTTGGATGTCCGCCATTGTTGAATCGACGGATGATGCCATCATTGGGCAGGACTTGAAAGGTAAAATTGTAAGCTGGAACGGTGGCGCTGAAAGACTCTATGGTTACACGGCTGCCGAAGCTGTTGGGAACAATATTTCGATGTTGATCCCGAAGGGAAAGGAGGACGAGGTCAAGGCCTATCGACTGACGCTCCTACGCGGGGGACGCCCGCTATCCACCGATACGGTGCGCGTCCACAAACAGGGAAAGTTGATTCACGTTTCGCTCACGATCTCACCAGTCAAAGACCGTTTGGAACGTACGATCGGTATTTCAAAAATTGCGAGGGATATCACACAACGGATCGCAATGGAGAATGAAATCCGTCGGCAAGTCCACCAACGCGAAGCGTTCCTGGCTACCTTGTCACACGAGTTGCGAAACCCGCTAGGGGCCGTCCTGAACGCTTGCCGCATTATTCGAGATCCCCGGGCTGACGAAGCAGCCCGCCAGAAAGCAGCGGAGATCATCGAGCGACAAGTATCCATGACCCGCTCGCTCCTGGTCGATCTGCTCGACGTCTCTCGAATTGCTCAGGGCAAGATCGAACTTAAACAAGCTCCACTGGAACTGAGTGGGCTTATCGACCTAGTGAAAGAGACTACCCAATCTGCTCTCACGCGTCATGAGACCACGCTTCAAGTTCAAATTGCGGAAGGTCCGCTGATCGTCCTCGGGGATGCCACGCGATTGGTCCAAGTGCAAGTCAACTTGATCCACAACGCGGCTAAGTACTCTCCACCTGGTTCGACGATACGCGTGTCGATCGAACGGGAAGGCGACTTGGCAATCATCTCGGTGGCTGATGAAGGCAAGGGAATTCCTGCCGATCAGTTGACGCGCATCTTTGATCCCTTTGTTCAATATGGCGAAACAAAAGACCAGTGGGATGGTGGGCTCGGAGTCGGCTTGACGCTCGTGAAAACGTTGGTCGAAATGCATGGCGGACGGGTGCAGGCTGAAAGCCGTGGCGTCGGCCAGGGGAGCGTCTTCCGCGTGTGGCTACCGCTAATATCAATCAGCGACAAGGTGGATTTAAGCGAGTTGCAAGCGTCGAACGTCGGCTCAGCAAGGCCAGACAGTACGGATTCGGATATACAACCCAAGTGCATTGTGTTGATCGAAGACTTGGACGATAGCCGGGAAATGCTACAGTCACTGCTGCAATTGGAGGGACACACTGTTTATTCCGCCCGCGACGGTGAGTCAGGATTGGAGTTGATCTTGAGCCATCGTCCCGATGTGGCGTTAGTCGATATTGGTTTGCCTGGAATTGACGGCCATGAAGTAGCCCGTCAGGTGCGGCAATTGAATCGCGGTGAAGAAATCAAGCTTGTCGCCCTTACCGGCTATGGGCAGCAAACCGATATCGAAAAATCGCTTGAATCGGGATTTGACTCGCATCTCACCAAGCCAGTCAATCCGGATCAACTAGCTGAGTTAATTGCCGATGCATAGTTTCAACGCAGTGAGACATCAATTTAAGATCGTTGACAGGTGTTCAACCAGGTCGTTTGGCTGCAACGGCTTTTGAAACCAACGGCTGATACCGCGATCACCGCTTGGCACTTGCATCTCAGCTTGATGACTTCCACTGACGATGAGTAGTGGAATGTCGTCCCAGGCAGGATTGCTGCGAATATGTTGGACCGTTTGTTTTCCGTTCATCCGTGGCATGAGCATGTCCATCACCACCACGTCGGGCTTTTGTTGATTCAAGAATTCGACAGCGGCCACACCATCTTCTACCGTGTCGACTTCGTAGCCGCTTAAACGCAAATATCCGGCGAGCAACTCACGTTCGTTCGAGTTGTCTTCAACAAGCAAGGCATGAGGCTTGGCAGGGGCCGTTACGCTGGTTTCTTCGCTTGTGTTTGCGAAACCTGCAAGGCTGCTGGCCTGTCGGTCAAGTTCTGAGAGAGATTCCAGCGTCTGCGCCACCGTCTGATCGGCGTCTTTGATCAAACCGGCTTGCAACTGTTTTTGCACAAGATGGAGCGCTAAGCTCGCCTTGTTGAGTTGATTTCGCAGACTGTGCGCGACCGATGACGGCTTGTTACTCGGAGACGATCCATTGGTAGGTGAATCTGCGTTGCTGGTGAGTTCCCCGCGCAGGATCCGTACGTCGGTTGGCGCTTTGACACCGACGCTGACCGCTTTGCCAGCAATGCGAAGGATCTCTACTGAAATTCCGAGGTTGGGAAAAGTGATCGATTGGTTTTGTTTGCGTGATACTACGAGCATGGATGGGTATCCTTTCCAATTGCAGGCGCAAAGATGCCTGGCAAACGCTCGACATCTTGTCGAGCCACGTGGAAGACCATGGATAATCCGTTCCTGACCACTTGCCTTATGGTTGGTTTTACTCGCTACAATCGCTTGGAATCAAGATCAGTTTTTAATTTGTTTTGCTAGCGAACTCTAAGACGTTGGCGGTCTGCTGTTTTTACAACTGAGGGGTTTTTCTTGGGAGAATTGCATGGTGTTCCATTAACTGTCTTTTTGCTTGGGTTGGCAGTGCTGTTGGGCAGCGCGCACCTGCTGGGAGAGGTGACAAAGCGTTTTGGGCAGCCTGCAGTGATCGGGGAGATGTTGGCGGGACTAGTTTTAGGCCCCACCTTGTTGGGCTGGTTGTTTCCTGAGTTGCAAGCCTGGTTGTTCCCTTCGAGTGGACCTGCTTCGATCGCGCTGGACGGAATCGTCATGCTGGCAGTCACGCTTCTGTTGTTGGTGGCAGGTATGGAGGTCAATTTATCGACCGCTTTGCAGCACGGCAAAGCGACGGTGGTGGTCTCTGCGATTAGTGTGATTGTCCCTTTGTGCGTCGGTGGAGCGGTAGCCTATTACTCTCCACAATTCTGGGGAATGCCCGATGGCGGTGAAGCGGAGTTGTTTGCGGTCTTTTTTGGAACCGCATTGGCCGTCAGCGCTCTACCGGTAATTGCAAAGATCTTGCTCGATATGGATCTCTTCCACTCTGACCTCGGAGTGCTTGTTTTGATCTCTGCTACTTTGACGAACTTAGTTGCCTGGTTGATTTTTTCAGTCGTAGTGAGCAAGTCGGAAGATGGCACGCCCGTTTTCTACATGGTTGCGTTGACCTTGGGGTTTACGATCGCCATGTTGACCGTGGGCTGCTGGGTGATCCATCGCATTTTGCGCTGGTTGGAAGCCCACTTACCACTTCCTGCGGGCGTTTTGGGATTTACTTTGGTGGCAGGGTTACTGGGAGCGGCCACGACCGAAGCAATTGGCATACATGCCATATTTGGTGCATTCCTGACCGGGATTGCGCTGGGTGAATCGCGGCACATGCGCGAACAAACGCGACAAATTGTCTATCGTTTCGTTGAGGGTATTCTGGCGCCCATTTTTGTGGCTGCCATCGGTTTGAAAGTCAATTTCGTTGCAAACTTTCACCCGCCTCTGGTGTGCAGTGTCGTGTTGATCGGCATCTTGGTGAAAGTATTACCGATTGGCTATGGTGCGCGGATTGCCAAGTGCTCGACATTGGAGGCATGGGGTGCAGGATGGGCACTAAATGCCCGGGGCGAACTTGGCATTGTGTTGGCCCTACTGGCATGGGAAGGGGGATTGATTCAAGAGCGATTATTCGTCGCGCTCGTTGTGTTAGCCATTGTCACGAATATTTTGGCCGGTCCCATGTTGACTTGGTTGCTCCGCCGCCAGAAGGGGCTCACGCTGGATACCATTCTTGAACTTAGTTCGTGCTGTCCTCATATGGAAGCGAAGACGATGACCGACGCAGTGAAGTACCTTGCGTTGGTTGCTGCAGAAAGGGCGAGACTCCCGCCTTCCGAAATATGGGAAGCTGTGTTGGCTCGCGAGGCGGTAATGGGAACAGGAATTGGAAAGGGCATAGCGGTACCTCACGCGAGATTGGCTGGCATCCAGTCACCCATTGTAATCGTCGCGACCAGCTTGCATGGCATTGATTTTCAAGGCGTCGACGATGAACCGGTTCGCATCGTTTTCTTGAGCTTAACAGGCAGTCATGATGACGCAGCGCAAGTGCGGGTTCTGGCTGCGATTGCTCGCCTTGGACGCAACGCGCCCCTGCTGCAAGAAGTGCTCGCCGCCAACTCTCCAACCGAACTGTTGGGTGCCATTCGCGTCATGGAACAACTCAACGACACTGCGACTGGTCGGAAGTAGCGCGCGGCGGTGCAATGGCAAGGGCAATGGCTGTCTGAATCGAAAATTAATTTGTGAGTTGAGAGAAGCTCTTTCAGATTACTGGCGAAACCAACGTAGCCAATTCTTCGATTGAATCGAGCCAAGCGGGATCGCTGTGTTCGATAACTTCATCATCGAGCAGAACTAACACGCGTTTCGACCCTTGTAATCCTTGCGGACTAAGGCTGTAATAACGATCTAAATAGTTTGGCCGTCGATAACAACTTGCCAGAAGCCCCTCAATATCCTCCTTCGCGATCGACCTCGGTTCGCCACTGGGTTCCAACACAATCTGCAATGTAGTGTGTGGGCACTGAGTGAGCACGTCGTCGACGATCGCTTGCATCTTTGGGCCATGTTTCGAAAAGTCTACGGCGTTAAACCATAACGTCAATGCTTGGGACCATTCCGTGGCGGGAGGTAATTCGCAGGTTTCACTGAGGTCGATCTTCAAACACTCAATGTGCTGAGAGTTGTCCACAAAGGTCAGTTTGGGTTCAGGGAACGCATCCCATTCGGCCTGAAAAACATCTTGCGCATCTGCCATCAACTGGTACAAATCTGCAGTTTGAAGCGTTGGGGTTTCTAACACGTAGTAGGGTGGCCGTGGCTGGAACTGGAGGCCGAGCTGCAGTGCTTCTTGACGAAACGCGGTTCCGGGGAGGATCGCTAGGTTAAAGACTTGAGTGGATGTGAACAGTTTACTGGACGCGAGATAGTCGAAGCCTCTGCGTACGGAAGAGACCGTATCGCCGGGTAGTCCAATAATTAGATCGACTTTGACTCGGATGCCAGCCTCCAGCATCGCTTCCACACCACGTTCAAATGCTTTCATGTTGTTGCGTCGATCCATCAGTTCTTGAGTCGCGGGATCGATGGACTGAAGGCCAATCTCAACTTCAGTGAAATTTGCTGCACGGAGCAATTTCGCAGTCTCTGGCTTGATGCCTTCAGCGCGGAGTTCGCCAAAATAGGTGAATGCATTGTCGTGGTTCTCGCGGGCAAGGAGTCTTAGGAACCCGTCGAAGTCACGGCGTTGGTTGAGCGTTGGATCCAGCAGCACCACTTCCGTCGCTTGAGCTCGGCGGGCATGCTGCAAATTCGCAATGATTTTTTCTTCGCTCAAGAAATAGAGTGCATCGTAGCTCTTGGGGTAGTAGCAGAACTTGCATTTGAATACGCAGCCCCGAATCGTCTCTAGCAATAGCATGCGTTCGTCGGCCGCATTCAGAATGCCCGACAAATAGGGAGATGAAATTTCATCAAGTTGAGGAAGGGGCTTACGGAAGAGCGGAAGTTGTCGGTCGCTTGCTCGCCAAAGCCCAGGGATCAAGCGTTTCTCTTGGTCGCCGACGACAAGTGAGGCAAGCAAATCACTAAATGTCTGTTCCCCTTCACCAATCACCGCATAGTCAACAACTCCGGATTCCAATACCCAAGAATTGTCGGCCGTCACTTCGGGACCACCGAGCACGATCAGCAGCTCAGGTTGACGTTCCTTGAGCTTCTCTGCAATCCATAGAGTTCGATCGATGTTCCAGAGATAACACGAAAAGCCGACAATGCCCGGTGATCGCTCCAAAATCTCTTCGACAATCGCAAGATCGGAGCCATAGTTAGCGACGGTCGGCGGGAGAATCTCGAACTGAAAGTGTTGTTCTAGACCTCGCAACCGCGCGTAGAGTATCAAGTAACCTGCTGCGAGTGGAACATTGCCAACAATTTCGGTAGGCCCCGCAGGTGGAATGGGGAGTTGTACAAATAGGACCTTATTGGGGGTCAATGGTTGTGACATTCAGTTTTCGGCTTTGGGCAGTCCCAGGTTTTTGGATTCGCATCAATCATCTTCTAACAGCACTATCGTACCACGGGGGCCGCTATTTGACGTGGACCATTTCAGATTTCAACCTGGCTGTTTGTCTGAAGTGAATCAATGTACGGCAACACATCTGGGAGAGCTGCGGTTTTCGCGTTAGGATGAACGGATCGATCAAGTTCCTCCCACCTCGAGCATCCTCCCATTGAACGCCCACGCAACAACAAGCTGCAATCTGTGCTCGCTCTGCAGCCTCATGTGTGCCGATTGGCCCAATGCGGCTTCGGGTAACGGCGACGAGGGGAGTCTGCTGGAGAGTTGCCAACGTCGTCAGCAGTGGTTGACGAAGTACTCGACTGCCGTTGCAACGATGCAGCGTCGGGCCGCGATGGTCGCTAACACCACAGCGATCGAATCGGTAGAGCTGTCAGCGGCGGGCGTAGAGCAACTCTGTCAGCTCGTTAGTGATCGGTCAAAGCTCCTGTGGTGGATTGATGGCGCCGACGTGGCCAGTGTTCGGGCCATCGTGGAAATCGCCCGCCATTCTGACGGTACGATTCACGTGGGGCAGTCGACCGGAGCGAGCATCGCCAAGCGTGTCATGATCAATGAAGGCTGGATGGGTACCTCGCTCGGAGAAGTGGCGACTCAGGCGGATCTCGTGATTACAGTAGGCGACTGCGCATTGAGCGAGGCCCCGTTGTTAGCCTCTCGTTTCCTGCACCGCGCGCCCCATCAACCACCTCTGGCTTGGTGGCATATTTCCGCCGACGAAAGAATTGGTTGGCAAACCCCGTCCTCTACGAGTCTACTGACAGAACATTTGGTTTGGCCACGCGAGCAATGGCTGGACAAACTGACACAACTCCAATTGGAGTTGCGTGACCCACATGCCGCCCCACCGAGTCCACTGGCCGAAGCCATCTTGCGCGCGCAATATGCGGTTTGGATCTGGGAAAACAGTGAGTTCACGAGCTCAATCGATGAGCTGATCATTAGTCGCTTGCTGACCATCGCGCGGCATCGCACTCAAACAGCTCGTTGTTCGCTGCTCAATCTCGAATCGCAAGTCGGGAAACTCACAGCAGAAGAGACGCTCTTATGGCTAACAGGCTGTAGTGGCAGTGCCACGTGGAGTGGCAGCAAATGGCACAGTCCATCGCGATATGTTTCGTACACAGTCGATGAATGGCAGGCGGAATTTGACAAAATCGTCGTTGTTCGCACGATACCAACAGTTTCACCATTGCCAAAACTACCCGCGACGGCGATCGTAGCCACGCTGAACGAGTTGGCTGCATACGAGACGCTCCCAAGTCTGACGTTGGCGATTGAGCCGATTGGCTTGGAGGCGGCTGGGCACTTAGTCCGTGGTGATCGCGCCGTCACCTTGTGTGTCGGAAATACCGGGGTGTGCAATCCTGAACCATCGAAACTACCCCACGCCGCCAACTTATTCGCACAAGTTGTTCAGATGTTGACTACGTCGCGCGACCTTGTGGCTGGGGTGAAATGAAATCGTGCTGCTAGAACTTTCCAACGCACATATTATTGATCCAACACATCCACAGCATGGACAGATGGCAAGTTTGTTCATCGAAGATGGAAAGTTTGTCTCACCGGCTTTGAACCGTCGTCCAGATCGTTGCATCGATGTCAATCGACAGTTCGTTATGGCTGGTGCAATCGACATCCATACGCACATCGGTGGTGGCAAAGTCAACTTGTCGCGACTGTTGATGGCGGACGTGTTTGAGCCGTCGCAGCGGGTGGTATGGCCCACTTTGGAAACGGGCGCGATGTATAGCTGCATGGGCTATACCACCTGTTTCGAGCCAGCCATGTTGCTGAGCGCGGCTCGTCATACTCACTTGGAGCTGGCCGATACGCCATTGCTTGATAGTGGTGCTTACGTCGTGCTTGGCAACGAAGATTGGCTATTGGAGGCACTCGGTCAAGGTGTGAGCGATGAGACATTGCGAGCCATGGTGGCTTGGTCGGTCCGCGCATCCCAAGCGATGGCTGTCAAAGTGGTAAACCCTGGTGGTATCAATGCCTTTCGGTTCAACCAGCGAACGCTGGATATCGATCAGTTGCATGTACGCTGGGGTGTTTCGCCGCGAGATGTGATTCGTCGACTGACTGCGGCCGTTGATGACTTGGGTATCGCACACCCGCTGCACGTGCATGCCAGCAATTTGGGAGTGCCTGGAAATGTAACGTCGACGCTGCAAACGCTGGAGGCCAGCGAAGGTCGGCGCATTCACTTAACGCACGCTCAGTTCAACTGCTACACGAACACCGGTCCGTATGGCATGGGAAGTGGCGCAGAGCAACTTGCCGACTATGTCAACGCGCACTCCAACCTAACCCTTGATATCGGGCAGATCGTCTTTGGCCAAACCGTTACCATCTCCGCCGATACGGTTGCCCAGTTTCGCAATCGCAACTATGGCAAGCCTGCACGTTGGTATGTAAACGATATCGAGTGCCAGGCGGGGTGTGGTGTGATTCCAATTCGTTATGAAAACCGCCAGTATGTGCACAGTCTGCAGTGGACGATTGGGCTTGAATTGATGTTGTTGATCGAAGACCCTTGGCGAGTTTTCTTGACGACCGATCATCCCAACGGTGGACCATTTACCAGTTATCCGCATTTGATGCGTTTGTTGATGGACAAGAGCTTTCGTCAATCGATGCTCGAGCAGCTCCACCCGCAAGTGGCAGCAAATACGCAGTTGCGAAGCATCGATCGAGAATACAGTTTGGCCGAAATCGCAATCGCGACGCGCGCGGCGCCGGCTCGCATATTGGGACTTGAAAGGCATGGAACGCTGTGTGAAGGAGCTGTTGCCGATTTGGCGGCTTATCGCCAGCTCGACAACTGGGAGGAGACGTTCACTCGCGCAACACTCGTGATGAAAGCGGGGATGGAGGTGGTCCGTGATGGAGTCGTCTGTGCTGCACATGCCCCATGTACAACACATGTCGCCAACGTTCACGTCAATCACGAACTGGTTCCGAACTTTCAATCGTCGATTGAGAATTCGCTACGCATGCCGTTAAACGCGTTGGTCCTCTCCGATGGAGAAATGTCCGATCTCATTCGACGCGATCGCAGGTTAGCTCGATTGCCAACAGTCCCGGCGAGGTGCAACCATGCGGATTAATGGCGTCACGATTGAAGATACCTTCGCCGAAGCGTTTCCAATGACGGCTACGCGTTTGATAATTACCGCGGCCGATCGTTTCTGGGCATTGCGTGCCGCTGAATCGATGACAGGTTTTGCAACGAGTGTGATCGATTGCGGTTGCGAGGCTGGGATTGAGAAAGAGATCTCGCCACAGGAAACGCCTGACAATCGCCCAGGTATCTCGGTGTTGATTTTTTCAGTCTCTGGAACTCAGTTGGAGAAACAGGTGGTTCGACGCGTAGGGCAATGCGTGCTGACTTGTCCATCCACGAGTGTCTTCGCGGGGATGGTCGGAGAAAAAAAAGTCGCCTTGGGGAGCCAACTCAGGTACTTTGGCGACGGTTTTCAACTTTCGAAAGTGATCGATGGTCGTCGTTACTGGCGAGTTCCCGTAATGGACGGTGAATTCGTTTGCGAAGAGTCTACCGCACGTTGCTCTGCCGTGGGCGGCGGGAATTTTCTAGTACTTAGTGAAACGCTCAACGGGGCTCTCAAGGCGTGCGAGTCGGCCATGGGCGCCATGAAGCAAATCCCAAATGTGATCATGCCATTCCCGGGAGGCGTCGCGCGCAGCGGTTCAAAGGTCGGTTCAAAGTACAAAGCACTTCGCGCTTCCACCAATGATGCATTTTGTCCAACATTGCGTCCCGTGACCAATTCGCTACTGCCGGCCGGTGTGGGCGCGGCACTGGAAGTTGTCATTGATGGCCTAACCGAAAAGGACGTTGCCAAGGCGATGCGAGTTGGAATCAATGCCGCCTGTGAGGTCGGAAGTCGCCATGGTCTTGTGGCGATAACCGGCGGGAACTACGGTGGGAAGTTGGGCCCGTTTCATTTCCATCTGCGCGAGTTGCTTCAATGATAGTACTCACGCCAAAAAATGTTGTGGGCAACTACACACGGATGAGCCTGAATAGAATCACACCTTCGCGATTGGAAGCACTAACGGTTCAGCAAATTGAACATCTTCACATAGCTGTGGATGAACAAAGCGTTCCACTAGGTCGATGGTGGGACGTCAGCGAGATAGCGGGGAGTGGACTTCGACTTTGCGGCGACTGTGGCCGCTGCGATGAAATTGGTGGCGGGATGGAAGGCGGAACGCTGCATGTCATGGGGAATGTGGGTGAACATTTGGCTCACAACATGCGCTCGGGAACGATTACCGTTGATGGTCACGCTGGTCGTTACGCCTGTTCAGCACTCAAAGGTGGTCATGTTGAAGTCCACGGCGATGTAGGGGAATTTGCCGCCGCAGCTCTTCCAGGGCAAAGCCGAGGGATGCGTGGAGGTGTGTTCATCATCCATGGCAGTTGCGATCGTTGGCTCGCTGCCCGCATGCGACGCGGGACAGTTATCGCGATGGGAAACGTGGCCGACGGATGTGCGTCGCGGATGATTGCCGGAACGGTAGTCATGGCGGCTGCCGTCGAATCGCCATTGGGAGTCGGCATGCGTCGTGGGACCCTGCTGTTGTTGTCGCCAACGCCAGAAATGAGCGAGCGACTGACGCCAGGTTTCACCAGCGCGGAAGAATGTGAACTTTCCTACCTACCATTGTTGTGGAACGGCATTGAACGATATTTGCCACCTACAGTCATCAAGGCGGTGCGGAATAAACGAACTTATCGAAGCGTCGGAGACCGTGCAGTCGGAGGTTTAGGCGAATGCATTTGGCTAGCCGATTCGCACTGTTCCTACACCGACGCACAGTCCCTCATTTCGTAATCGACGTTCGCTGCGAATATCACTCGCTCAATCCGAGGTTCATGCATTCGATCAGCTGCAATGTCCCTTCGTCAGTTTCGCAGAGCTGTAGAAATCGACTGCGTAGACGCTCGATGGCTGGTCGTTGAGTCGCATACACGGTGGCCGAATGGCTGTCGCGACGGTAGGTGAACTTGTCAGCCATCTCGGCGCATTGAGTGCGTGCGCATGCTTCCAGCAAGACGTGCAGCACATGTCCTGCATCGCGAAAACCCCAAATGCGATACCACTCCCACGATTTGGGATCCGAAAACTGGACCTTTAAATCAAAGCCTTCGTCATTCTCAAATAGCACACCGCGGTCGTACTCCGAGATCTCCGTGGTAAAAACGGGCGGCTCAAGCCATGGTGCCACATTTGAAGAATTGCCGGTTGAGAGGGCTTTGTTAGTGGGAGTCGTGGAGCTGGGCGGAGATTCTGTTAAGGATTGTTCGAGTCTGGCAAACTGCGTTCGCAGAGCGCTGGTTTCCACTCGAAGTTCGTCGATGCGTTCGGCCAACGAACTAAGCGCTTGTAGAATTTTTAGTGTATTGGCGTCTT
Source organism: Pirellulaceae bacterium (assembly GCA_041753315.1). Lineage (GTDB taxonomy): Bacteria > Planctomycetota > Planctomycetia > Pirellulales > Pirellulaceae > Aureliella. The sequence goes on from JBGSUV010000129.1 coordinate 31,001, forward strand.
CGACGCTCGCCATCAACTGTTGGATCGACTCTAGCGCGCTTAGTGAATTGGACATGGGCTATCGGGTTATACGTTAGAGTTTTGGAACTCGCTAGATCGCAAGCCAGGGGCGTATGACCAACATGGTCATTAAAGTAATGATCACGATTCCGACCAAGTTGAGAAAAAAACCGGTACGCACCATTTGAGGAATGGTGATCAGTCCTGAGCCAAATACGATCGCATTGGGAGGAGTTGCAACGGGCAGCATAAACGCGCAACTGGCAGCCAACGTTGCTGGAATAATCAGTAAATAGGGATGTATTCCCAATCCCGGCGCAATTGCAGCCAATACGGGAACCAGCGATGCGGTGGTCGCCGCATTGGAGGTCAACTCGGTTAAGAACATCACGCCGGTTGTCACCAACAAGACCAGCAGCCAGGGCTGCAACTTTCCAAACGCACCTGACTGACTACCAATAAATTCGGCAACCCCGTTTGCTTCAACAGCGCTGGCCAAACTCAATCCACCACCAAAAAGCAACAATATACCCCAAGGCAAACGTTCGGCAGTCGCCCAGTCCATCGTAAACTCGCGACGTTGCCAATTGGTTGGCAACAGGAACAACAACATCGCGCAGGACATGGCCACGCCGGTGTCGGTCAGATTTGCCAATGGTTTCATTGTCACTCCCTGCCAGTCAAATCCGACTTGACTCAATACAGGACGCAACAACCAGCAGCCGACCGCGATCGCGAACACGATCAGCGTATTCCATTCACCGCGTTGGACGGTCCCTAGGGCACGCAACTCCGAGCGAATCAATTGTTTGCCGCCGCTGAGTTCGATTGAGCGAATCGGCAACAGCCAACGCGTCATCAACAGATACATGATCGGTAGGAACAACGCGACGACGGGTCCTCCAATGGGAAGCCAACCCACGAAACTGATGTCCTGTCGAAACTCGGGTGCAATTGTCTTGCTCAAGAAACCAATGAGAAACGCGTTGGTAGGCGTTCCTATCACGGTCAGCATGCCTCCAATTGAGGCCGAGTAGGCAATGGTGAGCATCAAACAAATTGCAAAGCGATCAAGTCCACGTGCGGCGACATCGTCGTCCGAACTGGTCTGCTTTCTCAGGAGTGCTACTACGCTCAATGCAATGGGTAGCATCATGGCGGTTGTTGCCGTGTTAGACACAAATGAGCTCAAGGCGGCCGTGACAATCATAAAGCCAGCGACCATGCTGGCGGCCGACGTACCGACAAAGTTGAGGGTTAGCAGCGCCATTCGCTTACCCAGTCCCCAACGCTCCATCGATAACGCGATGACAAATCCACCCATATACAAAAATACCAAAGGGTCTGAATAAGGGTGACTCGCATCGCTGATCGACGAAATTCCCAAAAGAGGAAAAAGGACGATCGGTAGCAGGGCTGTCACGCTAATGTGGACGGCCTCCGTTAGCCACCAAACTCCCATCCAAACCATGACCCCCAAGGTTGCTCTTCCGGCCCATGAGAACGGAAGCAACCGCGTCGAATCTTCAATTTGGTTTCTAACGCCAAATTCGACGGGGAGGAGCCATAAAAGCAATAGGCACAGCCCAGGTCCCAACAGAAGCCCGAACCACGCCAGCCCGTGTGCTGCGCTGGGTCGACGAATTCTGAATGTAGATCGCGTAGGAATGGCCATGTCCGCTCTTATGACTATAATGACGATTCGCTAGCCAGGATGAGTGCCGCCGATTCTCGTAAGCCCACTCGCAACGGATCGTGGTTGAGATGATATGCTATCTCGAGTACCACAACCACCTGTTCTGTGCCAGACGATCGCATCCACGACCTCGGAGATCTATTGAAGAACCTTCAAAATGAGAACTATCATGATTGTCACGCATCTTCGAGGTGCAATGAAATTTGCTCGTGGTGATGGCCGATATGCGACGTCTCGGATCGACCGTTCCATGGCGGCCGTTTCCATGGCAATCGCACTCCTAACATTGTTTACCAATGTGGGGTTTGCTCAAGTTGTTCAGTTGCCAACGGTTCGCAATTTCAGTGTCACCGGAGGAGCATCCGTTCCTGACGGCGGTACCGCCTTATTGGGATCCAGCGGCTATTCAGCGACCAGTTCGACAACTCGAGGGCCGTTCCCACTCGGATCGCGGGCCATTGGAGGCATCTCGGCGGGGGCTTCGATGACTGCTTCGGTGCAAATCATCGACCTCGATGCCTTGGATGAAGCGTTGCTGGGCAGAGCGACAAACACCGCCAGTTCCGCGGGCGATATGGCTGGGTCTACTGCGGCAAACTTGGCTGACGAACGGGCGAAACAATCGAACAACGCAAAAGGATCTGCTGGACCGCTCGATCCCCAAGACGCTGCACGCGATCGGTTGAGCAATGCGAATTCATTGTTAAGTAACAGCAAACAAGTGCGCGCACGTCGCGTAACGTCTGATCATTGGGCCCGCGTTTTATCGAGCGAGGATCCACTGGGTTATCGCAGCGATCCAACTCTCGCCCCTCCAAACTTGAAAGATTCGAACATTCGCCATTTTCTAGAACTAGGACGAGCGGCGGAGCAAGCCGGCAGAATCAATGCTGCAAATGTTCACTATCGAATGGCCTTAGAGGCGATGTCGCCTGAGTTGAAACAGCGCTATCAGCGAGCGCTTGAACGTCAAGCCGCCGAGGTTGAGCGGCAACGGGCGGCGATCAGCAAAACGACGAATGGTAGCAAGCCCTAGAGAGTGTAGAGCGAATGTCGCCAATCGCTTCTGAAACGATTGAGACAATCGTTCGACAATCGCTTCTGAAACGACTGAGATAATCGTTCGACAATCGTTTCTGAAACGACTGAGACAATCGTTCGACACTGGGGCTGGTTCAAAACCAATTTAGGAATCTATGAAACATGTCGGTAGTTGCTTCGATGATCGAACAAATTTCTGAGGCGGTGGCCGCAGACGATGACCGACGTTTCTTAGCATGTGGAGGCTGTACCAAACAAGCACTGACGCAAGTAGAAGACGTCGAACGATTCGATATGCGATTGCACTGCGGCATTCTCACTTACGATCCTTCCGAATTTTTGATTTCGGCTAAAGCTGGTACACGCGTCACGGATCTTCAATTAGCGCTGTCTGAGCATGGACAATATCTTCCGTGCGATCCGTTATTTGGTGCGGCGGGCTCCACGATTGGCGGTACATTGGCCAGTGGCTTTAGTGGTTCAAACCGACTGTTGTACGGTGGGCTTCGCGATTTCATTATGGAAGTCGAGATGATCGACGGAACGGGAGCAGTGATTCGCGGAGGCGGAAAGGTGGTCAAAAATGCCGCTGGCTTCGATATTCCGAAACTGCTGGTGGGAAGCTACGGTCGACTCGGGATTATCACCGAAGTTACCTTCAAAGTATTTCCAAGACCAAATGCGTTTGCGACCCTGCGCGTCCGCTGCAAGCATATCACACAAGCCATCGAGCAGTCGCAGAAGTTGTTATCCAAGCCATTCCCTATCGCAGCCCTCGACTTGATTGCAAGTGAAGGCCAACGCGACGATGAAGAAATCGAGCTCTTGGTGCGTTGCGGCGCGCCGAGCGACTCGGTAACTGCGGTGCTTGAACGCATGCAGAGAGTTTTAGGCTGCAGCGGAGAAACACTGCACGACGCAGCGGACGCAAAACTCTGGTGTCAGCAGGCAAGCTTTGTCGAGCGAGAAGCGACGGCTGGCGAATGTCTGTTACGGATTGCAATACATCCCGCTCGGGTCGCCGAATTTGAACAGCGCCGCCGGAGCCTTCCAACAAACTCCACGGTGACCTACACCGGAGGATGCTCCGTCGCGTGGATCCGCCTTCAGAACAGTGACTTGAACAAGATGGATGGGTTGCTAACGCAACTCAAACTCTCAGCAATCATTGTTTTGGGGAGCACAGGGGAACTTTCCAAACATCTAGGGATTGGGAACGTTATTTGGCGCGACTCCGCCAATCGAATTCAGCAAGCGCTCGATCCCCGGCAGCGTTTTCTAGCCTACTAAAAGAAGTTCGACTTTTGCAGTAATTTGCAGTCGCAGCCCACTCAATCTGGGGCGATATTTCCCATGTGGCAAAGTAACTGCGATACGACTGTTTGACGGTCGTTGCGTATTTGCGGTAATTACTCAATTGCCGCGTGCGGATTGCCGAACATGGATTGCAATGGAGTAGATTTCATCATGCCTTGGGGCAAAGGTCATGATGAAGTTCGATTCCATTCTCCTAGCGAGATGGGGTGGAGGACATTCGGGCGTACGTTCTCCGCCCCTCTCTTGCTTTGAATTTATACCGCAATCAGCAACTTGAGAGCCGATTGCATTCAAATCGGCGACATCGCATGCATCTAATTCGGAGCGATGGCCGGCTGTTGGACGACCAACTGATCAACTCCCTCGGTGACTTCAATCGTTTGGTCCATCGGCAGTAGGCTGGAGTCAAAAGATAGGGTCATCATTGATCGATCGCTCGCGGATCACCTTTAAGTGCTCGAGCATCGCTTGGTGACCGTCTGACACTGTTGGGAATCTGCAACTTGCGTCAATCCACAGTCCTTGAGCAGACCGATTCGACTCTGAATGTTTCGTAAGATTGGTTGCCACTCGTCGGTGGTTGGATAGCGCAACGAACTTTGCAAGATGGTAGACTTGGGTATAAGGACAGCTCGTTTCTCTCTCTTTTCATCCCCACAGGACAAAAAGCATGTCTTCAAAACTCCATCAGCTCGACATGATTCGCAATGAACTTGCATTGCCCGCCAACCAGTTTGTTGGCGGATACACGCGTCGCCAATTTGCCAAGTACTTGTCGTTTGGTGCCGCTATGTTTACAGGCTCGGGCGCATTTGCCGATGAACTCATGCAGACGCCAGCAATGACCGAAGGTCCGTTTTATCCTGACAAGCTACCGCTCGACACCGACAATGACTTGTTGATAGTCAATGATGGAATCACGCCTGGCGTTGGGGAGATTACGCACCTAGCAGGTCGCATTTTGACGGAAAGCGGCGAACCGGTGCGCAACGCTTTCGTTGAAATTTGGCAATGCGATAACAATGGCTCATACTTGCATGCGGGCAGCAGCAATCGCACGAAGTACGATAATAACTTTCAAGGTTACGGACGCTTCTTGACCGATTCCAAGGGACAATACTACTTCCGTACGATCAAGCCTGTTCCGTATCCTGGTCGCACGCCGCATATTCACTTTGCCGTGAGCCAGAATGGCGAACGCATGTTGACCACGCAACTCCTGATCAAAGGGCATGCTCAGAACGAACAAGATGGGGTGTTTCGTCAGATCCGAGATCCAAAACTGCGTGATTTGGTGATGAGCGAATTCCAGCCGATTTCCGGCTCCAAGCTGGGTGAGCTATCGGCCAACTTTGATCTCGTCTTGGGCAAGACACCACACGAAGAAGAAGACGGAAAAATCCGTGGTGGAATTAGCAAGCCATTGCGTAGTTAGCGTTAGCGGGAATCAGGTTTCAACAATGTGTCTGCGAATTCCAAAAAGTAGTTCCAGTCGACCGCCTCCAGTCCATGTCCACCGCTGCGTATATGATATCCCGTCTGACCGACGACGCGTTGTTGATTGAGTGGTGGCATCTCCTTTTGTTCAATCGATTGAACGCCAAGCAGTTTAAATACGGGAGACGCTGCCACCAGTGCGGCGTACTCCCCCTTGGGATCCGCCCACAGGTCTTCGTCGGCACTGGTGACATAGATCGCACGCGGAGCGATTAAGGCCATCACCTCATGTTGGTCGACCGGTAGCTCCGCTTCTTTGCCGGCAAATGAATTAAAGTTCGGAGTGAACCAATGCGGAAACGCGGTGGTGATACGACCAACGGTTTCTCCGTAACTGCGCCTTGAAAGCGCTGCCCCACCACAGCCCGAATTGTTGCTGTAGCTGATCGCAAAACGAGTATCCTCGCAGGCTGCCCATAACGCCGTTTTGCCACCGCGCGAATGTCCCACGACAGCCACTCTGGATGAGTCGATGGAATCGACAGTCTCCAAAAAGTCCAATACTCGACTGGCTGCCCAGCCCCATGCTGAGAGACTGCGCCATGCATCGTCGTTGGCTGGAGCACCGTTGGCAAAAAATGACCGCACACCTTCTGCGTAACCGTCAGCGCGGTCAGGATCGACATCGCCTGTTAAGAACGACGCGGTTGCATAACCACGTTCGATTAACTTTTTTACGGGCCAAAACTCATCGACTTTTTGCGTAGCTTCTTCGAGCGTGGTGAAGTAGCGATTATTGATCAGAATAACCGCTGGTGATTTGTGTTCCTTTTGATTTGGCACAAACACGACAAACGGAAATTCAAATTCCCGACTTTCGATGGCGACGACCGCTTTCATATTCAGCCCAGTCGCTTGTCCGTCAAACAGTCCCTCTTCTTTGTCAATTTGTTCAAAAGTGATTTGGTAATCGGTGTTGGGGCGACGGCCATAGACTTGGCTGCGAAAGATTTCCAGCAGCTCCGGACGGCGTTGCTTCTCCCAAGTATCCGCAGTGGCAACGCGATTGCCATCATTCATAATCAGTGGATCGGGAAGAGTGTACTTCGGGACCTTATCTTCGACGTAGTTGAACTCGCTGCGATTCCCTGTGGCCTTTTTTACAACTTCGGCGTTCGCTTCCCACGGCTTTTCTTGAGCAAAGGCTAGCGGTGCGCTCGACGCACAAGCGACGATTGCTAACATCGTTTGGCAAAGTTGGTTCATCTCAAAAATTCCTGTCGGTTCAAGAGAGCGATTCGAAGTTCGTTTTGCGGTTCGCAAGGGTGTTGGTGATATCAGATTTCTTGCAGTGGATGCTCTGCATCACCAAAGGTTGATTGATCGACACCCATGCGTTGGAGCAAGCTCAAGTAGAGGCTGCACATTTTTCGCTCATCGTCGGGTCGGCCATTAAAATCGATTACGCGTCCTGTTTCGATCGTGCCTCCCAAACCTCCAGCCATCAACAATGGCAACTTCGTTGAATCGTGTTGGCTGCCAGACCACATGTTGTTGATGAACAACAGACAGGAATTGTCGAGAACCGTTGCATCCCCTTCCTGCATCGCATCCAGGCGCGAAGCAAGATAGGCGAACTGACTGACATAATAGCGAGTTACACGTTCATATTCTTCGTTCAAGTCGCTGTGCGAAGCGCCATGATGGGCGGTGCGTACATCCAGAAACGGATAGAACAAACCTGAAATATCGCGGCACAACAACAACGTTGCAACGCGCGTCTTATCGGTTTGAAAAGCCAGCGCGACAATATCACACATCAGTCGCATGTGCTCGCGAATATCTTCGGGCAAGCCGTTGTCGGGACGTTCCATTGTCAGCAGCCGTTCGCCGGTTGACTCGGCTCGCTCGATGGCCGAGTCTTGATCTTTGCGAGCTCGCTCGATGCGTTTTTCAACTTCGCGAACACTCGTCAGGTATTCATCCAGCTTGGCTCGATCTCCCGCACTAACTTGGCGACTTAAGCTCTCCGCATGTTCACTCACGCGATCGAGCACACTTTCGTTGCGACGGCTACCGCGATTATCAAACAGGCTGTCAAACGCCAGCGAAGGATAAACCTCCATCGGTACCGGGGATGTCGCATTCTGCCACGATATGTGCGATGAATACGCCATCGAAAAATTGGTTTCGTGATAACCAGTAATGGGTTGTTCGCAGCCCAGCACTAAACTCGATTGCGACGTCTCTTGACCAATCGAATTGGCCAAGACCTGATCGACGCTAATTCCGCCCCGCAGCTCAGCACCACGTTGCAACGCTGCTCCGGACAGAATATTGCCGGTTTGGCCTGGGTGGATTCCGACTCCGACTGCCGATTGGTTGAACAGCCCAGAGACGAAATTCATCTTGGTTTTGATGGGGGCCATTGGTTCGAGGCAACGGCCGAGTTCCATGTCGGCGCCGGCTCCTTTGGCCCACCAGTGATTTGCATTGACACCACATGCCATAAACTGGACTGCAAAACGTTTAGGAGTGATTGGAGCCTCGTTGCCGGTCGCTAGCTCAATTCCCCACACCGGAACCGACTCCAGCCAGGGTAGAGCGAGTGCGGCACCTGCACCACGCAGCAGAAGGCGGCGGGAAATGCGAGACGGTTGAATGGCCTGTGGCTTTTGCATGGGAATACCTTATCTTGTCGCTATGCGTTTCTGCTGGCTATTGCGGGTTGCTTACTGTTACTGTTTTTTGAACCTGAAATTATTGAGCATGACCACGTTTGTTGAGGAACTGTGGACTGGTCACAATCGCTTCAATCAGTGGTACAAAGCGATACTCCTGTGTCAGGCCTTCGATACGCAAATCGTTCAAGAGTTTTTGATCCGATAATTGCAGCGAACGGCCCAGCGCATAGGATAACAACTTTCGATTGAAGTTGTTAACAAAATCGGTAGAACGCCGCTCCTGCAAGTATCGTCGCAGGTCTTCGATGCCATTGCATTGGCTTCCATCGGGCAAGGTTGCCGAAGCATCGATGGGGCGGCCCCCCAAGTCGATCTCGCGCAGTTCACCGATTGGGCCAAAGCCTTCAAATACCAGGCCGATCGAGTCGATGCGATTGTGACACCCGGCACAACTCGTATGCTCTCGATGCTTGGCCAACGTTTCACGCAGCGTCAGTTCGCCCAATTGCGATTCATCCGTGGGCAACTCCGGGACGTTGGGCGGAGGGGCAGGTATGTGTTCGCCAAGTAGACGTTTGACAACCCAATAGCCGCGTTTAACGGGACTGGTTCGCAAACCGGGAGCATTTTTGGTTAAGAAGACTGCCATGGGAAGAAGTCCACCGCGTCCGTACTGGGTACCATCGATTACTTCCAGCCACTCATCGCCGCTGAAGGAGAGGTCCATCATGCCATAGTGTCGCGCCAGCACTTGATTGACAAAAGTGCGTTTACCGAGAACAAAGTCGAGAATGGAATGGTCCTGTTGCACGATGTCCATAAACAAATGCAGTGGTTCTTCAAACATCGCGCTGCGCAGCTCGTCGTCAAACGTTGCGAAGCGTTGGCGATCGACGCTGTTGTGCTCTTCGAATCGGCGGATATCAAGCCAATTTGCGCCAAACTCAGTCGCCAAACCTCGCACGCGATCGTCTGCAAGCATCCGCCGCGTCTGCTGCTTGAGCACTTCCGGCTCACAGAGTTTTCCTTGCGCAGCGCATTGCAGCAATTCGGCATCGGGACCTGTCGACCATAAAAAGAAACTGAGGCGGCTGGCGAGTTCATAGTCGGAAAGTGGTCGCGTATCCACACTATCGCTTAGCATGTCGAGTCGATAACTGAATTTCGGCGACATTAAAATGGACACCAACAAATCCTGAATCGCTTCTTCGTGACTCAGCTGTTCCGCGTCGCGCAATTCCCGGTAAAAGTTGTTAAGTTCAGCGTGTTCAGCATTTGTCAATGGTCGACGATAGGCTCGCTCAGCAAATTCCAACATCGCAGCCCGATGAATTGGTTCCGCATAGGCCCGAGTTGTCTCGACCCAACGAATCTGGTGATTCATATTTCGAAAGTAGTCGCGAATTGCCTGCAACGGGACTTGGTGGGCATCTTCGTTTGTTTCCTCCTCGCGCGCCGCAACCTCCTTTGTATCTTGGTCTGCTTCTGCGTCTTGGTTCGCCCTGCGTCGTCGAGCGCGCTCGTCACTACGACGAGAAGCTTTGGCCAAGTAGAGTTCGGTCAGTTTCTCAATGACGGGTTGTGTTAGCGATTCTTGGTTTTCGGGACGCGCGAAATCAAACTCGGCATCCTGCAAAAAACCGGATTCAGCACGTTCGAACCACAAGAAGCCTTGGTATTGTCGCAGCGGTGCGGCAGCGGCGAAATTGAGTTCATCCCACAGCGCATTGAGTGTCGCTTGCCCCTGTTCATCGAGTATCAATTCCATCAGCGGCTGATCATCGCGGAAATAGCCCATCATGCTATGGAAGCCAGCACTCAATAGGCGTCCTTTTTCCTGCTGTTCTTTAGGAGTATCTAAATAGTCGCGGCCGCGTTCAGAAATGAAAAATGCATCGGGAAAGACCTTACAGAACTTTTGGCAATCGCGATCAAACTTAGCGCGCTCTGTTTCATCCGCTGGTATCGACAAATCATGATCGACGTCCGGTGTGTTGCCCTCGTCGCGCATTTTTTCCAGTTGCTGGAAGTCGGCGGTGCGGCGATGGTTTGCATATTGTTCATTCTTCCAAAGAACAAATGACTGTGAACCCTTGTGCACTGCCCGCAATTCCAAATTGTCGAACTTGGGTTCAAACAAGCGTCGCACCTCCACGACGTAGTCGCGCATTGCAGCGCATGGAGCAACAACGTCGGCAGACGTCGATGGCGATGGAAGCTTGTCCCATAGTCTTTGGAGCTTTGCCAGCGGTCCGACGTCAACGCTGGTGTCGTGCAACGCGTCCCATACCGTTTGCAGGTACTCACTACTTAAATCTCGTTGTATGGCTATTTCCGCAAGGGTCGTCTCTTCGGGACGATTGAGTGCAGTTCGATGTTTATACTGCCAAGCCGCAAAAAAGTAGTCGCTGAGCTGAGTCGGTTGTTGTAGATAAAAATCGACGATTCGCTTTACGCAGTACTTGTCGCGATCCGTGTCGGTCACTACGGGATGTGGTGCAAAAGAAATTCCGGTGGGAGTCAGCAGCATGTGATCTGCAACCATGCGGGCTGCATCCAGATATTTGTTGAGTAGAGCAGGGGACATCGCCAGCGATTCACCGGAGTTGTCGAAGCCAGCCGCGTTGGCCGGGTCCACCGGGAAGGTACGAGTCGGTCGAATGTCGACACCAGTCAATTCGCGTATCGTCCCGTCATATTCCGCGTTGCTCAATCGTCGCGCCAGCACCGGACCTGGATCGCCGGCCGTTCTTTCCGCTTCGCGATCGATGTAAGTCTGAATCCAACCGGTGAAATCGTTGCGCTGCTGGTCGGAAAGCTGTTCTGCATCGGCGGGAGGCATTTCTCCCGCAGCAACGCGTTCCATCACCATCTGCCAAACCTGCGGCGCTCGCGCTACATCAGCCATGCTGTGCGTCGTGGAGAGGTCTAGTTGCGCTTCGCGCGTCTCAGCATCGTGGCAGGACAGGCAATGCGATTCCACCACCTTTTGAACCATTGGCACAAAACGCTCATCGAGACTCGCATCATCTCCATCTCCACCGCTAACCCACTGCGGGCAGGTGAAGTTGCAGATGACATATGCGAGGGGCAAAGCGATCTTAAAAGCTATTCTCATTGAGATTTAGTATTTTTGGGGGTCGGTGGGCTGTCGGCGAGCAATTCGCATGCGTTTTCGGAACTTAAGGCGGGCGGAAGGTTTAATATACTTGAATCTGTCGTATTTGCGGAAATTCGGTCCGCGCACGATGCATGAAATGTGGCAAAATCGTGGGCGATGCGTGTCCGAAGGTCCATGTCAGAGTCTGTGCGACCAGCACAATAGTGAAACTTTTAAGAACTTTTTGACCGACTTGCGGATATGAGGTGCGTTTTGGCGCAGCATGACATCACGAACGAGGGAATCGAATCATTGATAGAAAATGCGAGAGGAGGTGATTCGGGTGCATTGGGTGAACTGTTAGCTCGATATCGTAAGTACTTGGTATTCCTGGCGCGAACGCAGTTGCATCATCAAATGCAGGCCAAGGCAGATCCATCCGATTTGGCGCAAGAGGTTTGCATGGCAGCTCATGATGGCATCAAGAACTTTCAAGGCAACACGACTGAGGATTTTGCCGCTTGGTTGCGCGGCATCCTATCCAATGTGATAGCGATGCAAGTTCGCCGATACCTTGGAACAAGAAAAAGAGACCCACGTGTGGAGCAGGCGTTGGACCAGCGACTGGCGGATGCGTCGGGCTTCTTACAGTCTGGACTTGCCGGTGACGTGACATCGCCCAGCGAGCATTTTGCCAAGCATGAACGATTTCTGGAGTTGGCAGAGGCACTGGAAGAATTGCCAGAAGACTATCGCCAAGTCATCGTGCTACGTCATGTCGACTCGCTGCCGTTTGCTGAGGTCTCGCGCATCATGGGGCGGAGCGTCGACAGTGTAGAAAAACTCTGGGTACGGGCTCTCGGGAAACTGCGCACTCGACTCACCTGACAACGTCTATTCACTTTCAGTTCGACTGACGTACCTGTGTTCCAGCTTTGAATTAACAAGATACGCCCATGAGACACACGAAATAGCCTGCAATGGTCTTTGATAACAGTGTTGAGAAATCGGAAATCGATGAAGACAATCCGCTGGTGGTTGCAGCGGTCAAGCAGTTCATGTCTCGGCTTGACGCTGGGGAGACACCAAAATTAGAAGACTTTTTGCACGAACATCGCGAAATCGCTTCCGTCTTGCGTCCTGCGCTCGAGGGGTTAGCCATGGTGTACGGCGCGGCCACACCAGCAAAATATCAACCCGATACTGCATCGCGCGACGCTGAATTTACCGCGAAGCCCATCGGTGACTTTCAGATCGTTGGCGAACTTGGACGCGGTGGCATGGGCATTGTCTACGAAGCGATACAACTTTCGCTCGGGCGGCGGGTCGCATTAAAAGTTCTCCCGTTTGCAAGTGGTTTAGATGAAAGTCGCTTGCAACGCTTTCGCAACGAAGCCTACGCGGCAGCACAATTGCACCACACCAATATCGTTCCTGTCTATGCCGTAGGCAGTGACCGCGGTGTGCAGTACTACGCCATGCAATTGATCGACGGTCAAACGCTGTCCGAGATGATGACCTGCCTCCGCGACGATAACTCAACGGAAGAGCACGTTATTGCCGCACCGGATCGCGACTCAAATTCACCAGGTATCAGCGGCGGTCGTTCGCGTGCAAGCTTAGAAAATCAGCGATCAACCGTACTCTCCAATGCCGGCGATCGCAAGCGACATTACCGTTCGATGGTGCAGTTGGCCTACCAGGCTACATTAGCCATTGAACATGCCCACGAATATGGCGTGGTGCATCGCGATATAAAACCTGGCAACCTATTGCTCGACAATATGGGGAAGTTATGGGTTACCGACTTTGGACTTGCACAGATCGAGCATGCGGGGAGCCAATTGACGCGATCGGGCGTGGCATTGGGAACGGTGCGGTATATGAGCCCTGAGCAGGCGGCGGGCAATCGCGCTGTTATGGACCACCGCACCGACATCTATTCGCTCGGGGTCACGCTCTATGAGATGTTAACGCTAAGACCCGCCATCATTGGGCACGACTACCGAACGATGCTCAATTATGTGGTAGAGCAAGAACCGCTTGCACCCAAGTTGGTCGATCCAAATCTCCCAATTGAACTCGACACTATCATTCGAAAAGCGATCGCAAAGGAGCCGACAGCTCGGTATGCAACCGCCAAAGCACTTGGTGACGATTTGATGGCTTGGCTGGACGATAAGCCGATTGCGGCCAAAGCTCCAACGATGTGGCAGTGGATTGGAAAATGGCGTAAACGAAACCGTCGCTTGGTCAATGTGGCAGTAGGACTCATGGTCGCCGCGTCGGTTGGCTTGTTGATCACGACACTGATGGTCATTCGTGAGCAACAGCGAACAAATTTGGCACTACAAGCGGAAAGAGCCAGCTTTGCACAGGCGCGGCGGGCTGTGGATACGTTTAGTGAACTGAGTGAAACGGAACTTGCATATCGCCCCGAGTTCCAGAATCTGCGCCGGCGCATCATGGAGACGTCGCTCGAATTTTATCGCGATTTCATCTCGCAGCGATCGAGCGATTTCGCCGAATCGCAGGAACTCAAAGAAGCCTCTGCCAAAGTCGAGCGGATGGTTGAAGAACTGAAATTGCTCGACGATGTTGCTCCGCTGCTCATGTTGGCCGACGTCCGAGTGCGCGCAGAACTTGGAATCGCTCCTGAACTAGGCAACGAGCTTGCTGACGAAATCGAGCAAATACAAGTCGCTCGGGCCAACCTGGGCGACGAGACTGGCCCCTTGTTGGCTGCGGCTGATATGGGCATTGGTACCCGTCTGCGCGCATTCGTCGAGGATGTTGGTGGAGCCATTGACGCTGCTCAAATGAATCGACTCCGGCAAATCGTTCGCCAACAGCAGCTGCCGTTTACATTCTTGACGATGGAAGTTGGGGACGCCTTGGAGTTGACTGTCGACCAGCGACAACAGATCAATAGGATCATTCAAGAGGAACGTCCTGGGCGACGTGGTCCCCCTGAGGGCGATCGACCGCGAAATAACGTAAGCCCAGCGTTTGGCCCCAACGGACCTCCAAATGATCGATTTGGTCGTGCATTTGGTGGTGGACCTCCCCGCCGCGGAGGTCGTGACGGCGGCATGGAAGGCATGGACCGAGGTGGCCCGCCGCATGGCCCAGAAGGTCCCTTCTCTGGTAACCGCGGGGGGCCAGAATCTGAAGCCACCCATCGAACGGTAGCGCGGATCGTCCAGGTACTAACGACCGAGCAGAAAGAGAAATGGGACGAGTTGATCGGTGCGCCTTTTCATTTCAATCGACGACCGCTGTAACTTCAGTCGACAGTCGTCATGCGCAATCAGGGATACACAATGCTCGTTTCGGGCTCTGCCGTCTCTGCCTGGAATGTACTGCTTGCTCGTTCCAGGCTCTGCCGTCTTTGCCTGGAATGTACTGCTTGCTCGTTCCAGGCTCTGCCTGGAATGCGCTGCCCAGAGGCTCCCGCCTCTCCTAGCTACTTGCTGCCATTCTGCACATTTTTCCGGTTAATCGATGCACTTGATCGTTGCTCGTTCCAGGCTCTGCCTGGAATGCGCTGCCCAGAGGCTCCCGCCTCTCCTAGCTACTTGCTGCCATTCTGCACATTTTTCCGGTTAATCGATGCACTGAACACCGTTAACGTTTTGTAGCACAACTAGTAACGGCGGAGCACGCACGAAACTTTGTGAGCCCTGAGTCAAGCTTTTGAAGAAGCGTCTGTAGCGCCGAACACTCACAGGCTTGAATCACTGTGAATGATGTTTACAGCGGCGGGCCCTCATTTCGTAAAAAAGACGTTACAATGAGTTGTGCGAACCCAAACCTAGGAAAAATTGAAGCACGACAACCAGCGCACTCAGCACCCAGCGTAACTTGTGGAGACCGAAATTGCCGAGGCTACGCTTGATTGGCCTGATCTTGTTCATAACCACCATCTTCGTGGGGCTTGCGGCCGTTGCGACTCAAACCAAGGAGATTCGTTTTACTCTTCCCGAAGGTCAACGTCCATGGTTGGGGGTACCAGAATCATTCGAGGGCGAGCGTGGCGGCGAAATGCCTACTGAGGAATTCGCGGACAGGGCCGATGTCGATGTTCAGTTCTTTCGCGTTCCTATCGCATGGCCACTGATGGTATCTGGCGGCCTAGGGCTATTGCTTTGGTTTGGAACTGCCCCTCATGTTCCCGTGAAAAGTCCCCGTCGTTCCCGTCGCCGTCGTCGCAAGTAACATCCTCGCAAAACTCGTTTCACCAAGAAGCCAAATGTTTGATCCATTGAGTGTGACTGACTATGAATCTCCGTCCACATCCGAAGAACTGCGCGTTGCACTTGAAGCTGCGAGCGTCGGTGGTTCCGTCCTGGTCGACCACTTCGCACGCGGTATTGAGTTTCGTTCAAAGGGGGAGCAAGAGCCATTCAACCTCGTGAGTGACGCCGACGTCAACGCGGAGCAAGCAATCGTGCGGGCGATTCGAGCACACTATCCAAGCCACGACATTTTGGGTGAAGAAGAAGCGCAGGGTAACATCGAAGCCGAACACCTGTGGATCATCGATCCACTCGACGGGACAAATAATTTCGCTCATCGCATTCCACATTTTGCTGTGTCCATCGCCTATTACGTTGGCGGACAAGCCCGCTGTGGCGTGGTATTTAACCCGGTAAGAGGTGATTGTTACTGGGCTGAGCGCGATCGGGGCGCCTTCCACAACGGGCGGCGGTTAAAAGTGGATGGAGCAACCGGGCTAAACCAGTCGATGATTGGCGTGGGGTTTTATTACGACCGGGGAGCCATGATGGAAGCCACTTTGGCCGCCATTCATGCTTTTTTCAAACAAAATATCCATGGCATACGTCGTTTTGGTACCGCTGCACTCGACCTTTGCCAAGTTGCCGATGGGATGTTTGGTGCTTACTTCGAATACCAGCTTTCCCCCTGGGACTTTGCAGCGGGAAGATTAATCGTCGAAGAGGCCGGCGGTACGGTCACTACGGGGCGCGGCGAAACATTGCCGTTATCCACAACCAGCCTGCTTGCAACGAACACCCACTTGCACCCAAACGCATTGGCGATCGTCAGCCAACACCATCTATAACTCTTTCCTTAGTTAGCCGTCGGCGCTAGTTTTGATGTTGCGCCCGTCAGTCTTCGTACTCGTACTCAGCCGCAGGCCGTACTCGTACTCAGCCGTAGGCGGTACTCGACGAACGCGAGTGCCATTTCATTGAGTACGACGCGGACAACGGAAAGCAAGCCAGACGCATGACGATAATTCAAGTTACTTGAGCGGTAGCAGTGTCACTAACTCGCCGGCTGAATTGACAACCGCAGCGGCGCGACCACTGGGAAAGACAATTTCAGTGGTTCCGGGCTGTGTCCCAATCCTCGCGATACCATTGTTCATCGCACGCGCAAAGTCGTTGAGAGTGTTGATGCCAAAACTCGGGCCACGTTCAATCAGTCGTTTGATGAAGTGGGCGTTATGAGCTTCCCGCAACCCAATTTTCGCAAACGCATTGCGGACTTCTTGCTGTCCAAGCTGAATGAGTGGACGGTTTCCGATCAGTCCGATGAAGGCGATCCGTCCGTAGGCCGCCACGCGAACTCCGGTAGCCGTTGCAGCCCGCAAAGCAGCCAAAATTCCGCGAATTAAAATGCCCCACATTACACTATCTCCCGGCGTCTGAAGAACGGCGTTCACATCTCGTCAATATAGCAACACTCCAGTGTAATTGCACGCCATTAGCTCGACCGAACTTGGGGTCACGACCGAATCGCGGCTCATGCCAGTGGCTAACAAGTAACTAATTCCATCGACTGGCGCAATGGTGAGGCATCGAACGTTGCTCCTTGCACCGCCTCGGTCGTCATCCAGCGCACGAGCGTATCGAGCAGCAATTTGCGATCGGATCGCAGCATGAACAAGTGATCGGCGTCCGGTAAGTACTCAACAGTAATCTGCTTTTTGTGACGCAAGGTGGGAAACATATCAAAGAACTGTCCGGCATAGCTGTAATAGTCGATAACGCCACCCGTGTAAATGAACTGCATTTGCACATCGCGATCAACCAATGTAGAAAGTTGCCGCTCAGATACTTCTTGGTCTGGATATTCGCGAACGTCGATACCCATCGGCATGGAACTCGCCGTGGAGCTGCCCTGCAAACAATTGCGGATGGTCCGATGCCACTTGCTCAGACTCATGAGTTTTGGCAAGTACTTGCGACGAAACCAATGCATGTAAAACTTTGGTGTGCGATAGCCACATCCATCCATCAGTGACATAGCGACTACTCGATGGTCTTGCACGGCGGTGGTTAACGCATCGTCGGCACCCGAGCAAAGACCAAAAAGTACGAAGCGTGTATAGCCGTGCGTGTCACGTAACCAATCCATCGCTGCCGCGACTTCTTGCCGCGCACGCTCGAGAGACGTCCCCTGCGCGGCAACCGCCAGACTCTCTCCGATGCCTGACAAATCGAAACGGAACGAGGCAACTCCTTGAGCGGCCAACTGCCTGGCCAATTCGACGTGCAGTCCCATTGGTCCAACGTGATGCAACATCCCCGGTGTCAACATTATTACTACCGCTGGTTGTGTCGCCTGCAATACAGATTCGCAATACACGCCAACCAAGTGCTGAAGTTCGCCAAAACAATGTGTCGATTCCATGCGTTCTTAACCTTCGAGAATGTTCACAACGGTTTGGAATAAATCAGGTGAAGCAAACGCGCTGCTCATGTATTGATGTTCTTCCCACAGAACCTCATCAGAGACATTGAGTAACTCCCAACCATCCAAGCCGCATGGAACTGGTTCTTGCTTGCTCGTAATGATCTGTTTGTGCTGGGCAAGAGTGCGAGTAAAGAGGCTGGGTTCAATGCTCTGAACGTCTTCGATCAGTGGTTTGGGCCAGGCATATCCGAGTCGCTCGAACTCTCTCGACTCCCTGCGGATCAGAAACCGAGTCAGGTCGTGTAGCTCACGATGGTGAAACGCATCGATCACGTTCCAATATTTCCGTCCATCAACGACTGGATCCCAGCAGATCAAACGGTCGAATTTAACCGGCGACGGGTGGTGTGTGGCGTGGCAGAGTAAGCAGGCTCCCAGGCGGACACCCAGTCCAGAAACTCGCGCAACTTTGGGTAGCTCACACGCATGTTCGGCAACCGCACGCAAATCATTTGTCCATTGGTTCACATTGAGTCGTCGTTCTTCACCATCGGAATTGCCGGTCCCTGCGTAGTCGAAGCGAATGACGTCGTAACCGGACTTCGCTAGTAGAATGGCGAGCTGTTGCAGATTGCGGTGCGCTCGGGCGTATTCGTGTCCATAGGACGGAGCCAGCAGGACGGCATGGTTGCGTCGCTTGGACGTTCCAAACGGAGGATAGTGAATACCTGCGATCCGACATCCTAGGCTGTAACAATCAAATGGGTTGATTGCGGGAAGACGCGAGCGCAGGTCTCGGCTAACTTGAATGGTTTCCAGGGAGGAAGCCGAAGCAGTGGAATCGCCCGACACACCACTCAACTGCAGTGCGAGGCTGGCAATGGTAGGGTTGGCAAAAAAGTCACGCACGGGAATCGCGCGATCGAAGCGAGCCGTGATTTGAGCAATGACCCGGGTGACAAGTAACGAACTGCCACCCATCAAGAAAAAATCATCATCCACACTCACGTCAGGCACGTTTAGCACGTTGGACCAGATGGCGGCCAATTCGCATTCAAGTTCCGATGAAGGTTCGCGTTTGGCCGAGTCGCGGGCGACGACCGCGACAGAGGTTGGCGGAAGCGCCGTCCGATCGATTTTCCCGTTGATTGTCTTAGGCATTGTATCGATAAAGACATAACGTGATGGTACCATGTAAACCGGCAGCCGCTCGCGCAGGAAGGCCATAAGCTCCGCCGCTTCCAGTCCATCCTTCTGGACAACGTAGGCCACCAGATATTTTTGCCCTTGCACTTCATCGCATATGACGAGCGACTCTCGAACATTGGGATGCTGGTGGATGGCCGACTCAATTTCTCCCGGTTCGATGCGATACGAACCGACTTTCATTTGATGATCGACACGACCTGCGAACTCAATATCGCCACTTGGTAACCATCGAGCCAAGTCGCCGGTACGATAGATTCGCCGCGGTTCGACTTCACCGTTCAATTGGATTTGTACAAATGCTTTTTCGGTCAGGTCCGGACGCCCCAAATACCCACGAGCCAAAGCGGGACCACCAATGAACAATGCGCCTGTTTCGTGCTCCCCAACTGGCGCCAACGTGTCGTCGAGGATGTAGGCATCATAGCCCGGCAGGGGCTTGCCGATTGGCATCTGCGCGTCGTTCCAGTCCTCTGGTGGAATAAAGGCGGTGCAGGTCACTGTTGTCTCGGTCGGACCGTATGCGTTGCACCACAAGATTGAATGATCGCACAGATTTTTCCAACGTCGATAGTGCTCTACTGAGATCTTTTCACCGGTAACAATGACCAACCGCAGACAGTCTGGTACTGTGCTTTGTGAAGCGGACATCAAATCCACCCATTCATTCCAATACGCAGTCGCAATGTGCAGGGCGGTGATCGCATTCGACTGGATCAAGTGTGAGAGTTCAATCGCTGCGTTGGCGCGAACTCGTGGCCGCACAACCACTGCGCTTCCAACCAATAGCGGTGGGTAGATCTCTTCAATCGCCACATCAAAGTTCAAAGTCGAGAACTGCAACGTGCGATCGTCGGCTTGCAGGTGATAGAGCTGAACATCGGCAAGACAATAAGTTGTTAAACTACGATGCTCGATCTGTACTCCCTTTGGCTTGCCCGTCGAACCTGACGTGTACATGACGTAAGCCAGCGAGTCGGATGATAAAAGCACGTCGGGGCTTTCGCTGGATGCACTCCATAATCTTGGATCTTCGGGATCGAGCAATTCCAACGCACCGCACGAATCTGGCGCGGTCTGTAAGCGATTGTTTTCAGTGCTTTCCCCGACGAGTGGTAAACCGGCGGCCGGCAACCCAGTTGCAGGGAATAAATATCGGTAGTTTGAGTCGCACAGGATCGTACGGATCGACGCATGTTCGACGATATAGGCCAAGCGATCTACGGGAAATTCTGGATCGAGTGGTACAAACGCGCAACCAGCCTTCAGAATGCCGAGCATCGCGACGATGGCGACCGTAGAGCGATCGAGGCAGATTCCGATCCGTTCTTCCGGTTCGAGTCTTCGTTTGAGCAGGAAATTGGCCAATTGATTGGCTCGTCGGTTCAGTTCGTCGTAGCTGGTTGAAGTGCCTTCAAATTCGATTGCCACAGCGTGAGGTGTTGTTTGAACTTGTCTTTCAAACAACTCGACGAACGATGTCATATCAGTAGCACAATCTATGGGACTCGTTGCAGATGGAATCATATCGGTTCAGCGAGTTTGACAGCGGCAAAAACTATAGAGAACAAGAGGCGACATCATGCGTGGGTTATTGCGGTCGGCAGCAAGCTTTCGGTCCCAACTTCCAAATTCGGAATCTTGACGTGATTATCCTGCGCGACCACGGATCGAATCGAATCTCGTAGAATTTCCAGTCCCAACTGCAGATCGCTTTCCGAGATCGTCAATGGCGGCAATAGTTTGACGACCTGATCGCGTGCGCCGGACGTCTCGACCATCAATCCAGCTTGGAACGCTGTACGACAAACCTTAGTGGCGAGCGTGTCGTCAGCGGCCTCAAGTCCCCAGACCATTCCGCGTCCACGAATCTTAAACTGACAGCTTCCAAACTCGTTGGCTATCGCGTTGAGGTTCTGTTGAATCATCTGTCCACGGTGCAGGATCGACTTCGAGAACTGATCATCGCGCCAGTAGTCGAGCAACGCATGCGCGGCCACAAAGGCTAGGTTGTTGCCGCGAAAAGTACCGGTGTGTTCACCCGGTTTCCAGATATCGCACTCAGGACGAATCAGCACCAACGACATCGGCAATCCGCCGCCGATGGCTTTGGAAAGACAAATGAGATCGGGACGTATACCTGACGATTCGAACGAGAAAAATGTTCCTGTGCGTCCGTTGCCAACTTGAATATCGTCGACGATCAGCAGGATATCGTGTTGCCTGCACATTTCTTCAACCCGTTGCAACCACTGCACTGAGGCGACGTTGATTCCCCCTTCGCCTTGCACGGTTTCCAAGATAACCGCAGCGGGCTTAGGCAAACCACTACTACCATCGCTCAACATTCTTGCGAGTATCAGCGAAGTATCAATGTCACCGAGATAGCCGTCGAAAGGAAGATGAGAGACGTTGTTGTGCGATCCATAGGCGAGATCGTGGTAGTATTGATTGCCGGTTAGAGCCAATGCGCCAAGCGAATGACCATGATAGGCATTGGTGAACGCCACGATGTGCGATCGCTGTTTGATCTTGCGTGCCAACTTAATCGCAGCCTCGACAGCGTTTGCCCCAGTTGGCCCAGTGAACTGAATCTTGTAGTCGAGCGATCGAGGCTGAAGGATGACATCGCTGAATTTTTCCAGGAACTGCGTCTTCGCCCTCGTCGCGGTGTCCAAGCCGTGCATCACCCCGTCGCGCGTGATGTGTTGCAACAGTGCTGCTTTGGCAAATGGATTGTTGTGACCGTAGTTGAGCGTTCCTGCCCCTGCAAAAAAGTCCAAGTAGCGGCGACCATTGACATCGGTCAACCACGAACCGCTGGCTGTGTCAAATTCTGTGCAAAACGAACGCACATAACCACGGATATTGGATTCGAGTCGATTGATCGTGTCCAAACTCATGGGACGCCTCTTCTATCTTTGGACGTTAAGGGACATTTTTTCAAAGCGTAGTGTCCGTTCGCACATGTGGCTTTGGAAATCGTAAGTTGCTGTCCTCCAAAATCGGCTCACGTTGATGTTGTGACGATTTTGCCACGTTTACCGTCAAATCATGAATTCGCCACCGCAGCCAACGTCCGCCTATTTGTCCCCGTCGTTTCAAGTTGTTTTTGATTGTCGACGAACCTTCGGCGCGTTGCTCCCTGGGATTGATTGAGTTTGCCAGCGCGCGCGATTGAATACTTCGTTAACGGCGTACTGTCCGCCCCAATGCGAAATTGTGGGTCGCTGCAGTTGCATTCAGCACCACCCTACAGTAAGCTCAGATCGTGCGTGTACGCACGAACCTGGACATTTTGCAGCGGTATCTGAGACCGTGCAATTGTTTGTTCTATTCACTTTTCGAGGCGCGACTGCCGGAATCGCAGGTAATCTACGTGCTCTTTGCGAGCGAGTCCGTGACGAAACGATTCATGCACTTTTTTCCCGGGGCAGACGAGATGGAGATCCTCAAACGACGCAACCAAATCTCGCTTGCGGTTGCATCCTTGCTTTTGATTTCGAGCTTGCCGTTTAGTTTGCCAGGACTGTACGCGCAGCAACCCACTGAAACGATCAACAACTTTCTCAACACGCATTGCTTGGACTGTCACAGCGATGCGGGAGGTGAGTCCAGCTTCGACATCACTTCCTTGAAGTGGGAGATGGGGGACGATTTTCAGAAACTCGTGCGAATCTACGATCGAGTGGTCGAGGGTGAGATGCCCCCCAAGTCCGAACCGGTTCCAGCAAGTGATTTGACGGCAGAGTTCTTGTCAGAACTTTCAGACAGCTTGAACCGAATGGATGGGCAGCGGATCCACAGCGATGGTCGAGCCATGAAAAGAAGACTGAACCGCTATGAGTTTGAAAACTCATTGCGTGACCTGCTGAATTTGCCTTGGATACAGATACGCGACATGTTGCCGGAAGATGGCGAGTTGTACCGCTTCAACAAATCGGGAGAAGCATTGGATGTTTCCCATGTGCAACTATCGCGATATATGAGTGCTGCTGACTATGCGTTGCGACAAGCTCTCACGGTCAAGATGGAACGGCCTGAGCGATCGGTGAAACGTTACTACGCGCGTGACGAGTTTTCGCTCTCGCGAAATTTTTTGCCGCGCGAGAATGGCACGTTGCCTGACCGCCTATCATTCCCAGTGTTGGATGCACATGCACAACCCGACGTGCGTAGTGGAGAAGCCCCCATCTCATCGCCTGAGACTCGAGAACGGGAGGCCGTGGGCCGCGTATCGAGCATCTTTAGCGATGCTGGTGGCTATAGTTGGGGGCAGTTCCGCGTGCCCGCTTCCGGCAAATACAAGTTGCGATTCAAGGGATATTCGATTTGGGTCAGCGGCGGCGGCATCGGTCGCTGGTTCTACGAGGGATTTGGAGACGAAAAGGCGCCCGTCTATCACCTTCCACTTTGGCACCGTCCCAATGCCGATGAAGTTTGGCCCGGCCGTCGCTCGGAACCAATCGGCGTCTATGCCCAGAGTTCCGGTAAAAGCCGACCACTGGGTGAGTTTGATTTTGGCATCGAGCCGACTGAGTGCGAAATTGAAGCGACGCTGGTGGCCAACGAAGTGGTTCAAACCGACGGACTTCGACTTTTTCGAACGCGCGTCAACGGGACAGATGAGCAATATGTAAATCCGTTAGCGACCGCAGCGGGTATGCCGGGGTACGCGATCCAGTGGATGGAAGTCGAAGGACCATTGGACGATGACCAAACCATGGCTGGCTATCAAGTTCTATTTGAAGAGCTTGAGCTCAAACCAATCGCGGCAAATGAAACTGGCGGTCTGGTATTGCAGGTACCTCCACGGACAACTGCACCTGGCGGGTCAGCGGCTCCAGGTCCACCTGGTGCAGGTCCTGCGGGGCCGCCGCGCGGTGCTGGGCCTCCTGGTGGTGCCGGTCCGCGGGGTGGTGCTGGTCCACTGGGCTCTCGTCCACGACGCGGGTTTGGAGCCCCTCGATTGACCGATGTACGCGTTGAGGTTCAGTCGAATTCGCCTCGCGAAGATGCGCAGCGCCTGTTAAACCGATTTATGGCTCGAGCTTATCGTCGCGAAGTAGAACCACAGCACGTCGAGCGATTCTTGGAGCTATTCGACCATGAATACGGTAAAGGAGTCGGATTTGCGAATGCGATGGTTTCGGTTTACACCGCAGTTCTTGCTTCCCCTGGATTCATTTTTGTGGATGAACAACCCGGTGTCTTAGATGACCGCGCTGTTGCTTCGCGGCTGAGTCTCTTTCTATGGAATTCGGAACCAGATCGACTGTTGCGGGAACTGGCGATCGAAGGAAAACTTCGCGACCGCGCGATACTGCAAGCACAGGTTGAGCGGATGCTTGAAGATCCGAAGTCCAGGCGATTTGTAGAAGCCTTTGCGGACTACTGGCTTGACCTGCGCAAGATCGACGACACCTCGCCGTCGACCGTACTCTACAACGACTATGAACTGGACGAGCCCCTCAAGCAGGCGGCCATCGAAGAGACTCGGCTTTTCGTGGCAAAGCTGATATCCGCAAACCTGCCGGCAAAAAATGTCGTAGACTCGGATTTTACCTTCGTGAATGAGCGTTTGGCGGTCCACTACGGATTACCGGACATTCAAGGGGCGCAAATGCGTTACATCACTCTCCCCAGCGACAGTGTGCGCGGGGGCTTGATGACTCAAGCAAGCGTTCTGAAGGTTACTGCCAACGGGACGACGACGTCACCCGTGGTGCGCGGCAACTGGATTACGGAACGAATTCTAGGAGTCCACATCGCGCCTCCGCCATCCGTACCGGCTGTTGAACCCGATATTCGTGGAGCTGTGACAATTCGGCAACAGTTGGAGAAGCATCGCGCGGATGCAAGCTGTGCTGCATGTCATGCCAAAATTGATCCCCCAGGCTTTGCACTCGAGGCTTTCGATGTGATGGGCGGTTTTCGTGACCGCTATCGCGCAGTCAGCGAACAGGTTCCACCGACCAAAGGAGTAGGGATGAATGGCCAAGCTTTTGCATTTCATTTTGCCTTGCCCGTTGATTGTGAAGCCTCACTAATCGATGGCACTCGAGTTCAGGATGTCCGCGAGCTCAAGCAGATCTTGCTGCGTGATGAAAGAGCTCTTGCCCGCAACTTGGCTAACCAGTTGACGATCTATGCAACCGGAGCTCCCGTCACGTTCTCCGACCGCAAGTGGATCGAGCAAATTTTAGATCAGACGTCTTCGTCGCATTATGGTGTACGAAGCATGATTCATTCTCTCGTTCAGAGCGAATTGTTTCTTAACAAGTGAAGCTTACCGATCCGTTCAATTCGCCTTACTGGTAACCAAATATGAGTAGATCACGGACAAGCGGCATCGCCCGACGTAATTTTTTGCGAGCCACTGGGGTCGCATTGGCCTTACCGTGGCTTGAGTCATTGGCCGCTGCAGCGCCGTCGCAAGCTGCGGAGCCAACTAGCCTTGCGCCAAAACGATTTCTTGGGATCTGCAATAACCTTGGGTTACTTCCCGAAGAATTTTTCCCGAAACAAGCTGGACGCGACTACGAACCGTCACCCTATCTGAGCATGTTGCAGAACCACCGCGATAAATTCACCGTGTTTAGCGGGGTCTCCCATCCAAATGTGGATGGCGGGCATCCGTCGGACATCAGCTTCTTGACTGCTGCTCCCCACCCCGCCAGTAGTTCGTTTCGCAATACGATTTCACTGGACCAACATATCGCAGAACATATCGGAAACAACACTCGCTTTCCTTCGTTGACGTTGGCTGTGAACTCTGGCAACCGTAGTTTGTCATGGACTGGAACCGGAGTGGCAATTCCTCCCGAGGAAAGTTCCGCGGCGCTTTTCAAGCAACTCTTCTTGCAAGGGAATGCGGCCGAAGTCGAGACGCAGATTCAAAAACTCGAAACGGGACGGAGTATCCTGGATGCCATTGCTGACCAGACTAAAGACTTGGAACACCGCGCTTCCGTGCATGATCGAGGGCGTTTGGAGCAGTATTTTTCGAGCGTTCGAGACTTAGAGTCGCGTTTGCTCGCTGCTCAACAGTGGGAACGCAAACCCAAACCACAGGTTGAAGTTGAACCGCCGACGGATCCAACCAACCCTGCCCAATATATGGTCAAGGTCCGATTGATGTATGAATCGATCAAGCTGGCCTTTCAAACCGATTCGACCCGTTCCGTCACGTTGATGCTCAACAGCGTTGGCACTCCGGTTGTCGAAATTCCCGGTGAGACGATAAGTGATGGCTATCACAATCTCTCGCATCACGGAAAGTCTGAGGACAAGTTGGCTCAATTGCGAGTGATCGATTTCGAACACATGAAATTGTTGGACGGGCTACTCTCGGATCTTAAGAGTGTCAGTGAGGAGGACGAATCCTTGTTAGACCGTAGCATGATCCTCTTCGGTTCTAACCTTGGCGACGCCAATGCGCATTCAACTACCAACATGCCGATTCTATTTGCCGGCGGTGGTTTTAGGCATGGACAACACTTAGTTTTTGACCAACAACAAAACTACCCTTTACCCAATTTGTTTGTCTCGATCCTCCAGCGATTTGGTATCGAACAAGAAAAATTTGCCTCGTCAACCGGGACGATGCGGGGGCTCGAAGCATGATGTTTGCAAACCGGCTCATGGTACGCTCAGTCGGGTTCTTCGCCCATCTTTCGGTTTTCATTGCCTGTTCTGTCACGTTGGCGCAAGAAGGACTGATCGACTTCGAAGCGGTAGAAATTGGAAAGCCGACGCCGACTTGGACCGATCAAGGCATCACCTTTCAACTCGCCTTTCAGCCGAAGAAGAGCAAGGCCAAAGGACGGGTGACCTTCTTTCCGCATCTTGGAACCGGACGAAAGGGAATTGTCAACGCCATGGCAAACGAGCCTATCCCGGTCCGAGTAACATTTATGGAACCGGTAAAGAATGTAAAACTTGTGTTGTGGGGCTCTACCACCAGTTCGGCGCTCGTAGAGGCATTTGATGCCGATGGCCAACGCATCGCTAGGGACGAAATCGCGCATGTTCCTGTTCGCGCCAAACCCGAGGACCCTATCCCATTTTTTGAACTGGCCGTGCTCGGCGATGCGATTGCTTACATCGAAGTTAGCGGGCAAAAGCCCGGAGGATATGTGGCGATTGATGAAATCCGTTGGAGTAAATGACAATATCCAAAGCTTGGTGTACTCACGTCTTGGTCAATCCAAATAGCGTGAACTCGGCGACTGCTGGCGTCAGGCCCTTTGGCCAGTTGAGAATGACCAAACGAGCCCGACTTCCAACCGTTGGCTGCGACTGGCGATAGTCGATCAAGAAATCGTCAGTACTCTGGCTTCTGTCGACGATTGTTACCCACTGGTCTTTGCTTGTCTCGAGTTCGACGCGGTACTGAATGGGTCCTGGTGCAATATTGTGTTCCGCATCAAGTCCGATATCTCGCCAGATCACTCGAACTGCATAAATGGTTGAGGGAAGCAAGAATTCGCTGGTTAGGACCGGGCTTGAATCATCGTTGGCAGCTTGCCACCACGTGCCAAGGTTATTGTCGACTGCGAACCGTCCTTCGAGGTTAGGAGAATTTGACGATCCAATCGTCTTTAAGTCCCCATTCATAGGCAGCCAGCCCGTGGCCTGATTGGAGGCATCGCCATGTTCTGACGAAGGCAGAAACTGTGGTAACGACGTGGCCCCATGCACGACAAGTTCTCCGTTGGCATCAATTTCGGCGCGGTCCATTCCCAATCGCCTCTCAAACGCGTGGACCACGCTGGCGCGCACGCTATAAAACGCCCACAGTTCGTCATGCGGGCCAGCCACGATCGACCCGTGTGCACTTCCAGTAATCAGTCCATCCACAGTCCGGAGAATGGGATTGCGCTTCTGCGGTTCAAAGGGACCAAGTGGAGAAGTGCTGACGTAAGCTCCCATGGCGTAGGTTCGATTTTCGGTCCCGCCGGCACTGTAAGTCAAATAATAGGTGTCTCCACGCTTGAGCATCCAAGCGCCTTCCATCCATCCGGTCCGCGGGTTCTGATTCCATTGGCCAACACTCTCCCAAGGAAATTGCGTGGGATCAAATGGGATGAGTTCCCGCGGAGTTCCGACGACTTGCGTTGGGTCATCTGCGTCGAGCTCCACTCCCCAAATACCTCCGGATGGTGTGCATCCCCAGTAGTAGAAGAGCCTATCGTCGATGTCAGAAAACAACATTGGATCAATAAAATCCGGTACATTCCGGCCGCGTTCCAGCGCAATTTTGCCCAGTTCCGAAAATGGACCTAAAGGAGAATCCGCCACGTAGATCGGCGAGTTGCTGGCCATCAGCAGGAACCGTCCCTTGTGCTTGACAATGGTCGGCGCATACCCCAAGTCACGGACATTCAGTGGATGATGTTGCCAAGTGGCCCCGAGATCATCGCTGACCCAAGCCATGTCGACCGATGGGTAAAGGTACCACTTCCCATCTGACCAGAGCGCCGACACATCCGCTAACTCGCGAAACTGTTCTTTGTATCCCAGCCTCCACATCCAATCCGGACCTGTGTCAGCGGAAAAGTCGCGAGCGAAGCGTCCAAGCGGATAGTTGGGAAGTGAAATGGGATTGCAATATGAGGTTCTAGGTGAAGGCTCGTCAGCGTGAACGGGTTCAACGATTGAATGTCCCGCGATTGCCACCACGATTCCGAGCAGTAGCCGCGTCGAATGCCGCTGGGCGAGAATTGCGTGGCAGTAGTTCTTTGCAGAGCGAACGACCGAATAAAAGTCCGGGATGCTTGTGGGTTTCACTTTGACCTCTGGCAGGAAAAGAAGAAGAGTCGCCTAACCGCGGTGGGTGAGAAGAGCGAGCGATACTACATGTCCGGTTGCGACAAAACAACCCACCTCTATAAACATGCTAGTACTCACCACGCAGCGGACAACCGGGGCTCCCGCCCACCGCTCTAAACATCTTCGATTGTGATTTCCCGCCTCTCCTAGCTACTTCCTCGTTCCAAGGCTCTGCCTGGAATGCTCTGCGCAGAGGCTCCCGCCTCTCCTAGCTTCCTCGTTCCAAGGCTCTGCCTGGAATGCTCTGCACAGAGGCTCCCGCCTCTCGTATAGATTTTCTGCCATTCTCCGAATTTTGCCATGTGCTCGATGCACTGAACACTGCTCTGCTCGTTCCAAGGCTCTGCCTGGAATGCTCTGCATAGAGCTCCCGCCTCTCGTAAAGATTTCC
>JBGSUV010000130.1:0-11416 GCA_041753315.1 Pirellulaceae bacterium
CATTTGTCGAGTACGAGTACCGTGGAGCTGAGTACGAGCTCGAGTACGAGCACGAACATCGCGTTTGGGCACGCCGCACAAGCACGATTACGAGCACGATTACGAGTCGAACATCGCGTTTGGGCACGCCGCAACCAAACAACTTGCGGGTATCGATCAAGTTTGCAGCAAACAGTTGCGAAGCAACGACATCCGAAAGCCTGGGGTGGAGCGAGAACGAGTCTCAGACGAGTTCGGAAGCGGAACCCCAGGTCGAAGGTTCCAGCGCGACAGTGACCGAGCATATGTTTATCAAACCCTCAGAACCGCTTCGAGGTCGCAACCAATGCGTGATGGCTAAGACGAATGTCGAGTAGGATTACGAGCACGAGTACGATTACGAGTGACGAGTACGATTACGATTACAAGTACGACTATGAAGCAGACAGAATTCTACGCGGTTCGGTCGATCTGCCGCGAGCCTCAACGAACGATTGATAAACGACGTGGCTAGCCTAGTAGCCACGTCGCTAGTCCCAAGTAGTAGAAGAGCGCTGCTAGATCGGTCATGGCCAAGACGATTGGGCCAGAAGCTACTTTGGGGTCGCGCTGCGCGGTGTGCAATACGGTGGGAACTAACAATCCGAACATCGCTGCCGTCGAAACGGCAAGCACCATGCTGAGAAATACAGTTAAGGCAACCAGCCCCATCTGCTTCCATACCAACACCACCACTCCCACCAAACCACCGCAAGCGGTCCCCAATAAAAGTCCTTGCGGAATCTCACGCGTAAAGGCGTGCAACGACTCACGCCAGACAAAGCGATTTCCGTGGTGCGATTGCAGAACCAAACTCAATGTCTGAATACTCACACTTTCTGAGACCGCCAGGACGACGGGAATAAACAACGACAAGACGATTACTTGGTTTAATATCCCTTCGAATTGTGCAGCCAGGAGCGCACAAGCCAATCCACCAGCGACATTGCACAGTAGCCAGGGAAAGCGGTTGGCAAAAACTGTCCACTGCGCTGCCTGCTGGACACTCGCCAAGCGTACTCCGATCAACTGAAAAATATCTTGACTCTCCTCTTGCCGAACCAGATCCGAAATTTCATTGGTGTAGAGTTCGACGTCGACAACCCCCAGAATGTGTCCCCTGTCGTTGACAATGGGCAGCGCAAGAAAACGGTGCAGGATGAACAATTCACAGGCGTCCATCAGCGTGGCGGAGCTGGGAAGCGTCACCAATGACTTGACCATGATGTCGCTCACTTGGGTGTCAGGTGAGCTGAGCAACAAGCGGCGTGTTGGCAAGACCCCCACCAGTCGCTCGTTGTCGTCGACTACATACAGATATAAAATGCGACCAGTAGGTTTGTGCTCGCGTACGTAACACAGAGCTTCGTCGACTGTCTCGTTGGCTGGAATTTGCACAAAGTCCCGGCGGGCGTGGTCCAAAGCTCTCTCGTCCAGATGTTCGGTTCGATTTTGTGTTACCACTTATGTACTATCTCAAGCAGATGCGGACTTTGAATAATTTGAGTCGCATTCTATGGCGGTCATCGTGGTTTCGTCTACCGAAAATTTTCAGTTCCACAGAATTGGAGTTAGAATATTTTTGCGCCAAGACAAGTCAATGCACTGAACGAGTGTTCTTCGTCATCTTGCTGGCAAAGCGCTCTGAGTAGATTCGCAAAGCAGCTTGAAATTCCTGCAGCAACTTGCTTTGAAAGCGGTACGAATTCCAGACGATTGCAATGGTGCGAACTGGTTTCGTACCGGCGAGTGAACGATAAACGCGCGCAGGATTGCTATCACACCGTCTAGCCATTTCAGGGATCAACGAAATGCCGTGATTGATGGCGACCAGCTCGAGTACGGTTGACAACTGATTCGCTTTCTCAAGCGAGATCGGATGGAACGAACGTTGGCTACAGAACCCCAAAATGTTCTCGGAGAGGCAGTGAGCTTCGGCGAGCAATACAAAGGGAAGTTTGGTGATGTCACCGAACTGTACCTGCTTTCTCTCATGAAGCGGGTGGTGCGACGAGTGAACTAACAGTAGCTCCTCGTCAAACAGTGCTTCAATTTCCAAATACTTTGCCGCGACCGGAAGCGCCAAAACGGCTAAATCGATTTCTCCCTGTTTTAAACTCCCCAGCAAATTGCCAGTCGTGTCCTCTTGAACGCAAATTGCCGCTTTGGGAAACTCTCGTGAAAACGACTGTAAGAATGCAGGAAGGAAATACGGAGCGATAGTTGGAATGGCCCCAATGCGAAGACGCCCTGTTTGTCCATCATCACAAATCTCTTGCTTCGCCTCATCCAGTAGGGACAGAATTTGGTGAACTCGAGGCAACAACATCTCACCCGCTTCTGTAAGCTTGACCTGACGATTCTGCCTCTCAAACAATGGTTGTCCGAACTCCTCTTCCAGCCGCTGAACCGAACGACTGATGGCCGGTTGCGACATCGACAACTGCGCGGCCGCGTGCGTAAAACTCTGCGTTTCCACTACCTTTAAGAAATGGCGAAACTGATCAACATCCATCCCAAGTGCCCATGCGTGTTTTGCATCAATAAAGCACTCACGATGCACAAAGACTATCATGCTGTCAAGCCGAGATCGTCGCTCGAAAGCACCTCAGTGGTGCAGGAAGTGTTTGCCCAGAGTCGCAGATTTGTCCACGAGTCGCAGAGCAACTCCGTCCCTGATGGGCGACGCTCCCCGCAGAAATTCAATCTTGCAAGTAAGTTGCGCGCGACCGCTGAACTTCTGTGCTTGACCTGAGTAAACCCGCGAGAACTGAGACATTGCGCACATCAAGATTGGCAGAAATGTTAGTCTGCGAGCGGGTCCGCGTGCTCCCCTTTCGCAACTTCTTGCAAACCATCGCGACCATAGCGGACGGCGACATATTCCGCCCA
This sequence comes from Pirellulaceae bacterium, assembly GCA_041753315.1. GTDB lineage: Bacteria > Planctomycetota > Planctomycetia > Pirellulales > Pirellulaceae > Aureliella. Next base: position 2,911 of record JBGSUV010000130.1, read on the forward strand.
ACCTCTGTCGATGTGGGTTGGTGGGGCTTCCAAATCGAAGCCTGGAAAGTCGAAGATCTGCGAAGATGATAACTCGATCGTCCAACGATAGTTGTTCTCTGGCATCACGAAGGCACCCAGTGGTATCGCGCGATGTTTCTTGTCAGTGCATTCGATGACACAATAGATAATATCGCCTTTACCAGATTCGATCGCAAAGTCGACCAGTTTACCGATCGATTCGCCGTTCGAGTCGACAATCCCTCGGCGACGTAACAAACTAAAAGTAGCCAATTCGAAGTTTCGGTCATCAAACTTCGAATTAAGTTCTTCTTTAAGTTCGGTTAAGTACCGCGACCAGTAGATGTCTTGGTTGACGTCCGAGTAGGTCTTTTGAGCGATCGCGCGGGTGAGCGCCTTTGGTAGGCGACTGATCGTCTGATCATCCTCCCATTCAAAAACATCCTGCTGGTCGAAATCTACAAACGGTAGCAAAATAAAACGTTCGTTCGGGGTGGCATCACCCCCTTGTTCCACCTGTTTGTCGCTTTGGTCTTGCGATGCAGAAGGTTTGTTGTCGCTGACGTCCCCTCCCGCCATCGTCGCCTTAACTACGACAAGGGCCAGTTGACCAGTCTCGAGATCAAACGCGACGTCGCATATGCGGCCCATGACCTTCGAGTCTTGTAACACGTCGACGTCCAGCATCGACGAAACCAACTTTACGGTTTTGACCTTTGCTGGCAGTGAGGTGGAAAGCGTTTGGTCAGGCTTAAGCACCTCTTTACCTGGCGTTTCTTGCGCGTGACACTGTCGCCCGACACAGGCACTGCCGAAGCCGATCCCCAAGAATGAAAGCACTAACAAGATTCTACGCATCACCACAACCCACCCTTTTAGAAGGATCTCCAGCTCTAGACGCTATGAACTCGCCAGTGCAGCTGCTCGAAGCTTCACCAGGGTTTCAACCAGGGCTTCAAACGCCAGCCAATGAAAAAGCCAATCGCAAAAATTAGCCCCCCGGCGACTCCTGGTCGTTTTTGGCAATAGTCCGACACGGCGTCACCCAACTCGTCCATCAGAACTTGCAGGTCCTCGCGCGGCTCCTGTTGGCTCGAAAGCGAGGACTCCGTGGGACCGGCACTCGGACTTTGTCGTGGTTCCGTTTTCACACTGCTCATGGCGCTACTCTACTGCTAATGCTAACTACTTAAGGTTTGCGACACTTGGTTGAACTCCCGCATCAGTGGCGGCGGGACATGGATAGTCCGACGACCAGTCCGGCCAACACGCCAGCACCCAGGGCAATGGCGACAGATTCCATTGGTCGTCGCGCCATGCTTTTAACTGTGTAGTCATATCCACGTTGTGCTTCCGACGCCAAATAGTCATAGTTCTGCCGAACCGTTTCACCAGCCTGAGTCGCGTATTCGCCAGCCATTTCTGATACTCGGTGCATCGTATCGCCAGTGCTCTGGCAGCACTCGCTCACAAATGCTTCAATTTGCTCGCGACTTTGGCCAGTTTTTCGCTGTAGCAGGCCGACCAATTGTTCTGCATTTCCTTGAACTCGCTTCAGTTCGTCGCCATCAATTTCGCCAAACTTCTTGCGTACCGCGCCCACCACACTGTTCCAATTACCTTCGATGCGTTCTTTCGAGATCATTCCTGCGTTCCTTTGAAAATTGTTCTTGCGTGCCTGTAGATGCCCGCGGTCTCTAACATCGCTACCCGGGACATTTGCTCGGGACTTGCTACATATAATCAGTTAAGGCAAAGCGAGTGCCAAAACCGATGCGCATGCAATTAGGTGGATGATCGAGCAGCGCAGCGCGTGCAAACCGCCAATTCGTCGACTATTTGAAAGGGAATCAGACTAGTCGGGCGTTTGAAGAGCATCGTGAAACAACGGGCTTCTAACGATTGTCTGCTGGTGATTCGTTTGTAGTTTCATTTGGAATTTCGTCGCAGCTCGAATCGCGATTGGTCCGCTGATTGCTAACGACTTGATTGCTACTGGCGGATTGCTACCGAGCGGATGATCGCTTGGTGTGAAGCCCGCATATCAGCAAGTTGACCCACCATCTCCATGAGGCAATAAAAATGAGTTTAGACACACTTGCGGATCTATTTTACGATGAGCTCCGAGACGTTTTGAGTGCCGAACGACAATTGGTGAAGGCATTACCAAAGTTGGCAAAGAAGGCGACAAGCGAAAAGCTGGTTAAAGCGATTGAGGACCACTTGGCGGAAACGGAACAGCAAGTGGAGCGAGTGGAGAGAGCATTCGAAGACACGGGCAAGACAGCTCGTGCCAAGGAGTGTGCGGCGATGAAGGGACTTATCGAAGAGACCAATTCCATGTTGAAGGAGAAAGCTGACCCAGATGTGATGGATGCTGCGATCATTGCCTGTGCGCAAAAGGCTGAGCATTACGAAATCGCTTCATACGGAACGCTTTGTACTTGGGCTCGGAAGTTGGGTTACACCAATGCGTTGGAGCTATTGAAACAGACAATGGCAGAAGAGGAACAAGCAGATCAACATCTGACAGAGCTCTCCGAGCAGATCAATGCCGCGGCTTCTGCGTGACGAATGTCCAATATCCCTAATCGCGACTTTCTAATCGGCTTGGCGCGCGCCACCGGCGGAGCGATCCTTTTCGCGCTCCCCATGCTAATGACGATGGAGATGTGGTGGTTAGGTTTCTATATGCAACCGGTACGGCTAGGATTGTTAATAATTCTAGCCGTACCATTGCTTTCTGGTCTCGCGTTTTACTCTGGCTTTAAAAAGCAGATGAGTCTACTTGGGGCAATCGTGGATGCGTTTGTGGCCTACGCGGTGGGCTTCATGAGCGCCGCATTAGTGCTGGCCTTGATCGCCGAAATCGATTTCACGAGCTCGCCGGAGGAACTGATCGGTAAGCTCTCGTTACAGGCGATACCGGGTGGTTTTGGTGCCGTGCTGGCATCAAGCCAGCTTGGTTTGAACGATGAGGCGGACACACTGCCCGGTACTCCGGAAGATCACTTGAGCGACACGGCATCCGGTTCAAGTGGCGCTTATTTGCGCGAGTTGTTCCTTATGCTGGCCGGTGCGTTATTCCTCGCGTTCAATGTCGCACCCACCGATGAAATCGCCTTGATCAGTTATCAAATGACCGCCTGGCATGCAATCGCGTTGGTCGTCGTATCTTTAGCGAGCATGCACGGCTTCGTCTACGTTGTCCAGTTTCGTGGACAAGAGAGCCGAGCAAAGGATCAATCATTTCTAAGCGTGTTCCTACGATTCACGGTGGTAGGTTATGCAATTGCACTTTTAGTGAGCTTCTACTGTTTGTGGACCTTCGGTCGAACTGACGGCGATGCGTTCGAGCAAATAGTCACCATGGCAGTCGTCCTAGCATTCCCAGGAGCACTGGGGGCGGCCGCGGCGAGATTAATTCTCTGAACCGTTTCATCAATGTAGAGCAATTTGGACAGGGTCTCCTCAAGATGTCATCCAGTTCATCCCCGGAATGTATTACAAAAGGTTCTGCAGTCACCGACCAGGGAGGTCAAGCTACCATGCAGGAGGGCCGGCGAGATCATATTCCAATACTAGAGTGGTTCATCGGCATCATTGGCCTAGCCCTCGTGTTGAGTTCCGTTTCTTTTCTACTGTATCGCTCACTGGTCGCTGAGGCTGCTCCCGCTGGAATTGAGGTTCGATTGGTGCAATCAGTCCGCACGGAGCAGGGATATCTGGCAACCGTCATGTTAAAGAACACCGGTGGCAAGTCGGTTGCATCGGTCAGAGTCGTGGGTGTGCTTCGCGACGGGAACTCGACACCGTTAGAGCGTCAGTTTGTCCTTGACTACTTGCCTGCCAAATCCACTCGAGAGATTTTGATGCTCTTTCCCACTCCACCCTCCGTCGCGAATCTGGTGTTCAGCATTCATTCCTTTGAAGAATCATAAATCACTTCTTACAACGGAACACCATTTGCGATCCACGACATGCTCGCCTACCCGTTCCAAACTAAGTGGGAGTTAGAACCCGGATGAAGCTTAGATCAACGCACCAATCGTACTGGTTGAACGATAACCCGCTAAAGCAGCGATACGAACCGTTGAGCGGTGCACACGCCACCGAAGTGCTGGTCATCGGTGGCGGAATCACTGGTTTGAGCGTTGCACATGAACTATTGTCACGCGGACACCGAGTGACAGTGTGTGAGGCTGAGGTGATTGGGGCGGGAACAACCGGTGGCAGTAGCGGTCATCTCGATGCGCACCCGGAGGGCGGGCCGACGGCACTTGTCGATCGACTGGGACTGGACGATGCCAAATCGTTCACGGCCCTTCGTTTAGAGGCGATTCGGAAAATCGCCACGCGGATACCTGACAGGTCTGGATTTGCAGAAGTACCAGCGTACTACTACACGGAATCGCCCGATCGCCACGACGCCCTGCGCAAATCCTTTGACACCACCCAACAACTTGGACTCAGGGCATCGTGGTGCGATCGAGTTCCTGTCAGCAAAGGAGCTTCTGGCTACCGCCTTGAATCATTTGCCAGGATCGATAGCACCAAGTACATTCAGAGTTTGGCAGAACAAGTCGTTGAGCGTGGCGGCAAGATCTTCGAAAAGACTTGCGTCGCTGGTGTGTCCGAGGACAATCCCACGATGCTTGTTGCCCCCGGTGGGACAGTGCACTTTGAACATGTTGTCTGCGCTGTCCACTGCAACCACACCAGTTCGATGCGGCTCTATTTCGAAACTCCAGCATATCAATCCTACTGCCTCGTTGCGAAAGTCGTGAACCCGCCGCTCGACGGGCTCTTTTGGGACGACGACGAACCGTATCACTACACCCGACGAGTCGGCAGGCTTGACGAAAACCTTGTCTTGATTGGTGGTGAAGATCACCGAACAGGCGTAGGTGATGGAGTGGATGCACAATACGAGTTGGAGAAATGGCTCCGAGCGCGATACGAGGTTCAATCAGTAATTTCACAGTGGAGTGCCGAGCTTTTTGAACCCACGGACGGCCTGCCGCTAATCGGCCAGGTCGCAGGATCAAAGAATGTGTGGATCGCAACGGGACTCAGCGGTATTGGACTCACCGTAGGTACCGCGTCGGCTACGTTAATTGCAAATGCCATTGAACAACGTCCGACTACTTCTTTGTTGGAGAAGCTCTCTCCGCAGCGATTTGGATTGAGCAAAGTCAGCCAAATGATTGGAGAGCAAATGTCGGCGCTCGGAAGTTATGCCGAACGTGTGCTCCCGGCTGAGCTCGTGAATCCTGAAGATTTATTGCCTGGAGAAGGTGCGGTGGGAAAAGTGGATGGACAGTTCGTAGCTATTTGTCGCGACAGAGATGGTTGCGAGCACCGTGTAAGTCCGGTCTGTACACATATGGGTGGCGTGGTTCACTGGAACGAAGCAGCACAAACTTGGGATTGCCCAGTACACGGTGGCCGCTTCACCCCAGCAGGCGCTCGCCTATATGGCCCGCCTACCGATGATCTGCCCGACCGGCAGGGTGAGTAACTATGGTAGTCGACAAGGCTGCGAGTCCGGTATCCCCTGTTTTTCCTAACGAGATTCGTAATCGCAGTGGACGAGGCTACGAGTCCCGCGCACCCCGGTTCTCGAACGGGACTCGTAGCTTCGTCCAGTACGAGAACCCCTATATTTAACGCTATCGGATCGAATGATGCTCTCGTCGCTCACTCTCAGTCGCTGCGGTCTTGTTCTTAGCTTGACAGTTGCCGCTCTTTGCAAAGCAGACGACGGCGTGCTACCTGCGCCAGGAGCCACAACTCCCTCTTCCGCAGTGGCACGCTTGCGCATACCTAGTCAAATCATTGTGAATGCTGTAAATCGCGAATTTCGCAATACGCTTCCCGTGGACCGCGAGGTGCTGGGTACGCGATCTCGCGGCATGGCGGTCTGCGTTGGTACAGTGACTTGTTCACTGAACGACAATCCACATGGTGCTGAGTTCGAATGTTTGATTTCTGGAACGGTGACGTCGACCACCTGCGGAGTCAACGGTCCTGCGACGATAAACTCGAGTGCTAGTACAAAATACATCGCTCGGAAAGTGCTCTTTTTTGACGGACGTCAAATAACAACCACGCCAGCTGAAGTGAAGGTACACACCCAATTGCAAATTACAAATATTGGGAGTTCATTGCCTCGCCTTCGCGGTCGAGTCGTACGTCGAGTCGCCAATCGTCGTGCGGCTGAAAGTAGGGAACAAGCTGAAGCGATCACTTCCCGGCTAACGCACAACGATCTTCAACAGCAAATTGATGCAGAATTTGACAATCGCATCTCCGCGTTGAACCAACGACTGGCGAAACGACTCGATGTCGTGGATTTGTTGGCGCAAGTGCGGCATCAAGTAGCGATTCGCACCCAGGCCGACTCAATCGTGCTCGACCTCTATGAGGACTCGGCGGCGAATTCCATCCAATTTCCGACTGCGTCGCTTGAGGTGGGAGACTCGATCGAGTTATGGGTTCCACTAACTGACAGCGGCGACTCTACCGCAGGTGCGACTGCCGCTTTGCTCTCTTCGATACCTGCCTGGTTGGCCCCCTATTTCGACGAAAATCCGCGTCTGTCCGAATTTTTATCCGCACAAGAATTGAATGTCCGGCGGGTGGATGGTTGGCTCATGCTTGAACTCAGTGAGTAGACGCATAACTATTCCCGAATGTTAAAAAGCCGCCCCATAGTGCTGGGGATTCTCGCATCAAGCATTACTGTAGGTTACACTATCTTCCTCAACGAGGCCCCAGTGACTCACTTTTTCACTTTTGCAATCTCGCGAGGACTACCCATGGCTCAACGCAATTCTTCCCGTCGTGACTTTATTCGCACAACCGGTGCCGCTGCGGCAGTCGGAGCTTCTGTGCCCTACTTTTCCTGGACGCAGAAGGCGTTTGCCAACCAATCCAAAAACGATCGCCCAACGATTGGCTGCATAGGAGTGGGAAGTATGGGTACCGGCGACGCGCACGGTCACTCGAATTTTGGGGATATTATCGCGGTCTGCGACGTCGACAAGAACCACATGGAGCGCGCGAAGAACGACCCAAAGATTGGTAAAGGAACGGCCGATGCCTACGAAGATTATCGCAAGATTCTCGAACGTAAAGATATCGATGTCGTGAGTATCGTGACCTGCGACCACTGGCACGTAAAGATCGCCGTCGAAGCGCTCGAAGCGGGCAAGCATGTTTTCTGCCAAAAACCGTTAACGCTGACGCTGGAAGAGAACCAGTTGATTCGCAACGCGTGCAAGAAGTACCCGGATCTGGTTTTCACCGTGGGCACACAACAGCGTGATGCCAAGAATTTGTTCCTGCGGGCTGTCAACATGGTGCAGAAGGGACTTCTCGGAAAGATCCACACTGTGACCTGTAGTATCGGTGGCGGCGATGTGGCGAGGGACGATTTCAAGAAAGAACAACCACCCGAAGCACTCAACTGGGAAATGTGGCTCGGGCAAGCTCCCAAAGTTGACTACATCAAAGAGCGTTGCCACTATCAATTCCGCTGGTGGTATGAATACAGCGGCGGCAAGTTTACCGATTGGGGAGCTCACCATATTGATATCGCCACCTGGGCACTGGGCGAAGATGGTGAAGGAAGTGGTCCCATTGAAATCGATGGAACCGATGCCAAGCACCCAGTTCCCTATGAGAATGGATATGCCACGGTGGATACGCGCTACAATACCGCGCACGACTACAATGTTGTGTGCAAGTATGCAAGCGGCGTAACACTCAACGTAACCAGTGGTGGTAACCGAGAAGCAGATGCCGACTCGCCGCGTAGTGTCTCGAACGGAATTTTATTTGAAGGCGACAAGGGCCGGATCTTTGTTAGCCGCGGTAAGATCGCAGGCTTGCCCATCGAAGAAAACTGGGACAAAGACAGCTACTCGGACGAAGATGTCACTCGGCTGTTCAAAGGTAAGCCGCACGAAGGTCATAAGAGCAATTTCTTCCGTTGCGTTAAGGAAGGTGGACTGCCGGTAAGCGACGTCTACACCCACGTCCAAGCGATGGGTACGTGCCACTTGTCCGCAATCGCAGCTCGACTCAACCGTGTGATCAAGTGGGATCCAAAAGCTGAAAAAATCGTTGGCGATGAGGAAGCCGCCAAGTTCTTTGCACGTGAACAACGAGCTGGATACGAAATCCACCGCGTCTAATACCCCCTAGCGGCTGGCATTTCTCGCCCCCATGGCCGCCGATAGACATGTTCCATCGATTCCATTTAGCTGGGACGTTGCAAGACGTCCCAGCCCCGACGGTACGATGAATGTCAAGCGGAATTCAATGTCAACTGCCAACGTTGTTTGCTTGTGAACGTTAGCCGGTAGCCCACAAGTTGCTCCGCAGGAGCGTCGCACTCCCGTGACCGTTTCGCCCTAGGGTTAGTAGCGAATACGTTGAGCGTTATGAACAGAACCCGCCGCATGTGCTTACTGGCTGGAACATCCGTGCACCGGCTTTG
>JBGSUV010000131.1:0-50450 GCA_041753315.1 Pirellulaceae bacterium
CTAGTTACTTCACAGCGAGGCGATTATTCTAGGCTGAAAACACCCTTCTACTATAATCAGCCGCCCCGCAAACTGCGATCAGTCAATCGCAAACAACCCAGCCACCCTGCTAAATTGGCTGATTCTTAGTTGCGTTTGACAGATTCCTTGAGGGCTACCTAGGTAATCGTCCATCAGTAGTGGTAGAAGGCATGTCGACTGGCGTATCTCAGAGATCTGCCCTTCCTAGACTTTCCGACATTTTTACATCTCGAAACAAAGCAGAAGAGATAATGCGAACCATTCAACTAGCGGTGTCATGCGCGGCGGTGCTGATCGCCACTATGGGGCAAGTGCAGGGCGGAGTCATCGTCAGTGAAAACTTTGAGTCATATAGCAATAGCGGACTGATAGGTAACAGTGGAAATAATTGGAAGGTGATACCAAGCCACGGGGGGGGGAATTTCAACGTACAATCAACCAACAGCGGCGGAAGTTTCTCGGGCAAAACCATCAAATCTGATGGCCTTGGAGCAAATGGAACCTCAACTTCCTATCGCCACGACGGTTTCAACTATTTAAGTGCTTCAGATACCGAGATGACACTGTCCTTCACTAGCTCGGGTGCTTTTTCTAGATTCGGTGTTGGCTATTGGAACGGAACGAGTTTTAACTACGGCTTGCTTTTCGGGTCTGACGGGAACAGATGGGCCGCATGGACCAGCAACGCCGCGGGAAACTGGATTCAGACCGCCGCCACATCAAATAATTTATGGAATGCGACTACTATCCGCGACCTACGGCTTACCGTTGATTTGGTCAATAAGACAGGAACTTTTGAGATAAAAAATCCCGGTAGCAACTGGCAAACGCCCACGGGAATGAGCAATTTTAGCTTGTCACTACTGGGAGTTGCGAATGCGAATGCACGGAACCCGTTGAACTGGAATGCGATGGCTGTGCGGTCTCTCGGCAATGGTGACGTATACGACAACTTATCTGTTTCCTCTATTGGATCAATTGCTGCGGTCCCCGAGCCCACCTCGCTCGCAGTGTTCGGCCTCGGTGCATGTATCGCTGGGATCGGTTCCGCTCGTCGTCGCCGACGTGAAAAGCACCACGAGGCCACAGCTTAAACTGACTGAGACAACAGGCATTCAATGCGGACGCGGGGGACGGGCTACGGGGACACAGCCTTTTCTAAGGGGGAAAGAATTTCGAAAAAAATCGGAGATTTAGCGTCAGGATTTTCGGTGAGAAATGACTACCAATATGTGCGGCTCGCGTGACGTTGCGGCCCAGTAATTGCTTTCAAATTGGAAAAGATGTGCGATTCAAATTGGGGCGATTGGAAAAAGGTATTGATTTTTCTACGGATTCCCTGATGGCTACATAGTCAATCATGGGAATCGTCTTTGGCGCACTACCGACGACAGTGCACCGCGCAAACCATTCCCACGTAGCGGCGATCAACTCCTTCCCTCCCCCTGACCCAATCGACCATTTTTAAGCGGTGTCGCGCTACCGAGCGTCAATCGTATTCGCCAAGCGTTCCCATGAATTCGCTGTAGCATAGTACCGGTTTCATCGAGCGTTCCGCTACGAGTAACCGCATGAAGTTCGCGAGCTGTCGGAATTGGTGAACCTTCACAAACCATACTTATTGCCTCATCGTCCTCGCGACTCGTCAGCCTCTGCGTTAGAGCAAAAAAGCTGCATGTGATGAATTCAGGGACAATCCAAGGACGAAAGAAGTTCGCCGCGAATCTCGTTGAGGTACGATCATTTACCTCTATTGATTACAGCTGCGCATTGAATTACAGGGCGGTTGATCTACATGTCCGGCGACAGCCTGTCGCTTCGAAATGGTAACAGACAAACAATTTGCCATTGCGGTCCATAACAGCTGTCTCCAATGTGCGCTCGGCAATGAGTTGGGCGGTGACTTCTTGTAACTGTTTGTTACTGATGCCGATGAGCTTCGCAACTGAGGAACTTGTCTTGCCTAGCGGATTGTGCGGGGTGCCGCAGGCGTAATCCAGACTGCGAATTAAGCTACAGTGACGCTGTGGTCACGGGCGGCGGCGCTTGACAATTACTAGTGCTGCGTCAACATTTGAAATTAGGGTAGTGGACGTACCACAAAATCAAGTGTTTTGACGCAGCACTAGTTATAGTTACGTAAGAATTCTGAGACCAATATGTTACTTGATCTTCGACTCCTGCCGGTCTTGCTGTTGATCGCCAGTTTCAATGTGCGTCAGGAATCGGCAACCCCACAACTATCACCCGAACTGAGTTCCTTCTCGTGGATGCTCGGAGGACACTGGGAATTGGAACGGGTTTGGACTGCTGAAGCTGAGCATGAGCCGTACCGTCTTGCCAGCCCCATTAAAACATCGATACAAATCACCGTAGGCGATAGTGGCGAGCTATTGTTCAATTATGAGTACGTAATCATCACCCGCGATCCATTATCAGCGGACTTTGGCGCTGTTAAGGAAAAAACTCACTTCCGACACTCCGATCGTCTAGCGATACGCAATGGTCGCCTCGTTGTCTCTGGATTTGTCGTGCGGAAACAGGCGGATGGCAGCGAAGACACTAAACGGTATAACGTTGCGACCTCCTCCTCACTTTCAGACCGAATTCTTCGGGACGCAAGGTTCGATCTTATGCAACATGTATCTCTCGCAACTAAGATTTATGCGAGGCGAGTTGATACTTTAGGCAATTTAGAATACAGACCATTCACCCCCGCTACTCCCGTTGCAAGCGTCGATGATCACTAACAGTGGGCCCTTCTTCCTGAACCAGATCAGTGTTCCCGGTTATCCAGGCCATTGATCAAGCCGCTGAGCATCCGTGAAATCTCCTCAAGTTGCTGCTTCAGCTTCGAATGATGTTCGTCCACGAAACGAGCTTCCGTCGCCTTGCTAGCTCTAGTGGAGGAACACGTTCTTGGACGGAGCCACGTGCAATACCGAAGAAATGCTTGCGGTCGGGTTTCGTGAAGCGTCCGTTGCCCTCGGCAATGTTGGACGCGATCGAGAGCGACGCGCGGTTGACTTGATCTGCAAGATGGTTGTAACGAGCGGGAAACTGTTCCGTCAGATCGCACACTTGGTCAGCAAAGTCGTCGGACTTCTGATAGACCAGCAGTTTTTCGAAGGCGAATGCCATCGTACTTCACCACGTTTGGAGTCTACCCCCACTGCAAAGAAAGAGAGTAGTGAGTAGAAAGTAGACCGAGTAGACATGGAGAAAGCGGAGTGGTGATGAACAATTACTTGCCCTAGGAGATCTCAAGGTCTCGAATCTCTCTACTCTCTACTTTCTCCTGTCTACTCTCTATTTCGGCCTGTGGCCGCTATCCAGGCCATTGATCAAGCCGCTGAGCATCCGTGAAATCTCCTCAAGTTGCTGCTTTAGCTTCGAATGATGTTCGTCCGAAACGAGCTTCCGTCGCCTTGCTAGCTCTAGTTGAGGAACACATTCTTGGACGGAGCCACGTGCAATACCGAAGAAATGCTTGCGGTCGGGTTTCGTGAAGCGTCCGTTGCCTTCGGCAATGTTGGACGCGATGGAAAGTGATGCACGGTTCACTTGGTCAGCTAGATGGTTGTAACGAGCGGGAAACTGTTCCGTCAGATCGCACACTTGGTCAGCAAAGTCGACGGACTTCTGATAGACCAGCAGTTTTTCGAAGGCGAATGCCATCGTACTTCACCACGTTTGGAGTCTACCCCCACTGCAAAGAAAGAGAGTAGTGAGTAGAAAGTAGACCGAGTAGACAAGGAGAAAGTTGAGCGGTGAAGAACGATTACATGCCCTAGGCGATCTCAAGGTCTCGAATCTCTCTACTCTCTACTTTCTCCTGTCTACTCTCTATTTCGGCCTGTGGCCGAAATGGAGGATAGGGGACTTGAACCCCTGACCTCTTGCATGCCATGCAAGCGCTCTCCCAACTGAGCTAATCCCCCGGATGGATCGGATGCGGAGCCAATCCCCACCAGACTCGCTTGAGTTTAACGACTTCGCCGGAACAAGTGAAGGACTCTTCGTATTCCGATTTCCTTTTTCGTCGCCGAAACATTCGGTACAAACCTACCTCCTGACGGAAACTCGGTAAAATCGGTTGGCCGAAGTCAGTTTCCAGTAAGCAAAGGCCTGAACTGGCAATTTACATGGAGTTCTCGGGACCCTTCCACGCAGTGCAATCTCATTGCGCCCCAGCGAAAGACGTCTTTCTGACCACCACGGCTCCTCCATGCGTTCAATTTTCCTCGACTTCAGTACCACAACTCCGATCGCAGCAAGCGTCCGCGAAAGCATGCTGCCGTTCCTCGGAGAGCTGTTCGGTCATCCGTCGTGCAACCACTGGTTGGGAAGAGCGGCGGACGAAGCAATCGAAGATGCACGCTGCAATGTCTCGACGCTTCTGGGCTGCCACCCTTCCGAAATCGTCTTCACATCAGGAGGGTCGGAAAGCGTCAACCTGGGTTTGTTGGGCGTGGCGCGTGCGATCGCCAGCAGCTTGCCCGAACGACCTCACTTGATCTGCTCCGTTCTCGAACACGCCGCAGTTCGACAAACCGCGGCGCGACTCGAACGCGAAGGCTGGGTGGTCTCGCTGGTCGGCTGCGATGATCGGGGTGTCGTCCGAGTCGAAGAATTCGAACGTAACCTCCGCCCTTCAACTCGGCTGGTCAGCATCATCCATGCGAGCCACCAGATTGGAACCATCCAGCCAATCGAACAAATCGCCGAACTATGCCATCAACATGACGTACTGCTACACACCGATGCGGCTCAAACCGTCGGGAAAATCGATTGCCAAGTCGATAATCTCGGCGTCGACCTTCTCAGTTTCAGCGGACACAAATTTTATGCTCCCATGGGAATCGGCGGCCTCTACTCGCGACTGGGAGTGCCGATCGAATCCATCCTGTATGGCGAAGGTAGCGAAGCCGGCTTGCGCCCTGGAACCCCAAACGTGGCGGCGATCGTCGGCCTGGGACAAGCTGCAAAGCTGGCCCAAGCGGGATTGGTTAGCTCGATCGATCGCGTGAGCAGTTTGCGCGATCGGATGCATGCCCAGCTTGAAGTATTGATCGGTCGACGACTCAAAATCCACGGCGACGGTGCCAATCGACTTCCCGGCATCTTATCCTGCGAGCTTCCAGGCGTGACCGCCGAGGCCCTGCAACGCAGACTTCCCGAGATCTGCTTTGGACCAAGTATCCCATGCAATGGTCGCGCCCGCAGCCCCGTCGATAATACGCTCGCCGCACTGGGCCTTTCAGAACAGCAAATCGCCAATACGCTTCGTATCTCAATCGGCTGGCCTACCTCCGAAGATGAGATTCAACGCGCGATCCATCTGATCGCTTCGGCTTATGAATCTCTGACCGACTGCTGACCAACCCAACCATACGACTCACCCACCCCCGGCCAACTCAATGCGCTGTAATGTAAAACGGATTGGTCAATATCCAGACCCGCAGTTCTCCGTCCACCTCAAGCCACAATTCGACACGGTAAACTCCAGACGCCTCGATCTCGGCGCTGAGTGCATCGCCTTCGGCCTCTAAGATGCATCGGCCATCGCGAAACAACTTCCAGTGAGCGGGAAGCGGTGCCTGTGCGGCGATTTTTAGATCGCTCGACCATCGCAATTGGCTACCCAGCTCCCATCTGAGTGCACTCGCAGCTGCTTGGCTCGCTTGCAGAACCGCAACGTCAAACCCACTGGAATCGGCAAGCCAATCGAAGGCGACAAACGCGCGGCCGGCGCTAAGCGCTTCCCACACGGACTCCCTCGTCAACTCGTCGACCAACAAGTGCGTTCCAACGTGTCGCAAGCTGTTTTCGTACGGATCAAGTAGCAGAGTGAATAACTCGCTCCCCTCAACTGCCTCAGGTGGAATGTCAACAAAGGGCTTGACCAGCAGACGACTCACTGTCACAAGTTCTTCACCTAGCGCATCGGTCACGAGCACTTCGTTTCCCGCTCCCAAAATCAAACGAATGCCGACGTTTTGATGCGCATCATTTGCGGCAACCCCCGTATGCGGCGTCTGTTGACAAAGCTCATCCCAACGTCGTAAATAATCGTCCGGGTAACTTTGCAACGACCCGAAAACTTCTTGCGGAAATCGTTTGACGAGGCTGGACGTTTTGACGAACCAGAGCGGATTGCGCATCGCTTCCACCAGCCGCAGCTGCTTCTTGAAGTCAGCGTGTGTGTTATATATTTCCACGCCCGTCAAACCAGGAATGTTCCAGTCCATCCTTTCCTCCAGGTGAGAAAGGAATGTATGGCCACCGCGTGTGCCAACGAGCTGTGCAATCTCTGCAGCCTCCGCTTGTTCAAACGGCCGCAGACTCAGCGTTGGATAGACGAGCAACCCCTTCATTTCGGCACCGGGTATTAACAACACCCCATCGTGCATGCCGGAGTGGCCTTCGGTATAGAAATCGATCTCTGCCGAGGGATGTTCGGTAAACATTAGTACTTGCGTACCAACCGCTTTGGCCGCAGCCACGATCTCGTCAATTTTTCCCCGGCTATCGTGGGAATACTCCGAGTGAACATGCAAATTCGCTCGCACATGCTTCAATGGTCCAGGCGTAGCCAACACTTGCCGTTGCTCGGCCAGTCGCTCCGTCGCTGCGCGCAGTTTGCTAAGGTAGTTTTCGTTGAGTCGATCCAGAGCATCCATCGACGACGTTGAACTTGGCTGAGTTAACACCTGTGGCGTGCCAGGACGCTCGTCAGCCTCCTTCTTCTCAAGTTCTTGGGCAACACCAGAGCCATTCCAAAGCACAACGAAAAACGCACATTTGTAGAGCAGGCATGGTAACTTCCACATGTTGTCTCATGTTCTTTTTAAGAAATCGTTAAGCTCATGCAACCGTGGTTCAGTTGTTGAGTGGTACGTCATGGTGGGGATAAAACGAATAGTCGGGCGATGGCTCTCAACGCGGGCGGCAGCCACTATTCTTGCAGTGGAAAATCGATGATGGAACGCGCCAGGAGAAATTCAAGGCTATGTTTCGTATGAATACACAGCCATTTTGAGCTCCATAACCCAGCCCCTAAAAGCGCATCAATGCACTCCATTTCCGTTGAGCGAGTTGACAGTTCAGTTCGAGCCAGCGACTTCTTCGAAAAATGGACCAATTGGGCAAAAACGCCGCTCCAAGGCCCAGAATGGCTACTAAGTTGGTGGGATGCTTTTCAATCGCTCAATTCACAGCTCTGTATACTTGTGGTCCGCCGCGGCGCGGACCCCATCGGAATAGCGCCGTTTGTGATTCGCAATACTTGGGGTTTTGGCCGCACAGTCGGATTTCTGGGGAGTGGCAAAGCGTGCACGGACTTTCAGACCCTAATCTGTGCTGAAGGTGAAGAAAGCTCCGTTGCAGATGCCGTGGGAAACTGGCTGACTTCCGGCCCGGGCCGCGGAACTTGGGATCTCGTCGAACTCGAAGGTGTCCAAACTGAATCACTAGCCGTGACGCATCTGGTTGATCAGCTTCGCAAGCACCACTCGCTGGTCGTATCGACGCAAATCGAGCATACGTGGCGGCTTGATCTTCGCGATAACATGGAAGGGTTCCTCGGACAACTTTCAAAAACGCAGCGCAGCCAAGCGCGGAACATGTTAAACCGGTTTGACAAGAACCCAGAGATGTCATTGCGGTACATTGACACATGTGAAGATTTTGAATCTGGCATGCAGACTTGCATCAACTTGCATCAAATGCGGTGGGAGGCCGAAGGATGTGCGGGCTGTTTTTCGGACCCGCGTTTCACAGCGTTTACGACCGGAGCATTCCGCAAATTGATGGCTCAGAAGCAAGCCTTTCTGCTTTTGCTCGAATTAAATGAGAAGCCGATCGCTTCACAAATGGTGTTGAAGTCCCGGGACGGCAATTGGTTCTTGTATCAATCGGGCCGCGACCCAAACTTGGCGCATGCGAGAATTGGCCAAATCATTACCAATGTTTCAATTCGCAAAGCCTGTGAACAGGGAGCTCTATTTGTTGATTTCCTACGAGGAGACGAGCAGTACAAGCCGCGTCTCAAGGCCGTTCCCACTCCTTTGTTTCGAATTCGAGCCTTCGCTCCGGCCATATTACCCAAGATTCGCTACGGCGCTTGGCGACTCAGCCTAGAACTGAGGGCAGGCGCACAGGCCGTTTCGAAGATCTTTAGCAAGCGACCAGCGGTCGTTGCCGACCAACTTAGTTCTTGAGGTCCCTCGCGTTGAAGGCCGTTCCTAGGTACGATTTTGATTCCAAAACTCGATCAAAACGGTTTGCGTCCGGAGCCCACCTCCTGCCTTGAGCTCCCTTCAGGCCCAAACCGACAATACGAGTAATTGCTATCAAATTGTCGCTTCCCTCGTTACCGGCCCGCCATGTCGCTGCAAAACTGGATTAGTGGACGTGTTTTTAAGTTCGTCCACGGAAATAACCTCGTCTATAACACCTGTTGGGAGGATCCGCGTCTTGACCGCGAAGCTCTCCAATTAACAAACGAAGACCGAGTACTCGTCATTACCTCGGCCGGCTGCAACGCGCTCGACTACGCTTTAACAGGTCCTGCGCATGTCCATGCAGTCGATATGAATCCGCGACAAAATGCGTTGCTGGAGTTGAAACTGGCAGGAATCCGAAAGCTGCAGTACGAAGATTTTTATGGGTTGTTTGGACAAGGCTACCATTCCAAAGCGGCTTCGATCTACAGTTCCAAACTGCGCTCGGAACTTAGCCCCTGGTCGCAAACGTATTGGGACAAGTGGATCAAGTTCTTCGACAATCCGCGTCGTTCATTCTACTACCGTGGAACATCGGGCGCTTTTGCGCGGATGATTCGCTATTACATCGACCGAGCTGCAAAGTTGCGGCCGGAAATCAACGAAATCCTGGCAGCCAAGTCGGTCGCTGAACAACAAGCAATCTATAGCCGCATCAAAGAACGCTTCTGGAGCCGCAGTTTGCGATTTGCTCTCAATCGAGATACCACGCTATCGATGCTGGGCGTCCCCAAAGCACAACGACAACAAATCGAAAAACAATATCCAGGTGGTATCCTGAGCTTCATCCAAGATTCGATGGAGGCGGTATTTGCCAAACTGCCAATGAATGACAACTATTTCTGGCGAGTCTACATCACCGGAAGCTACACGCCCGAGTGCTGCCCAGAATACTTGAAGCCGGACAATTTTGAGAAGCTCCAACGCGATCAAGTCTCAAACGTCTCAGTCCATACCGATAGCGTGCAAGGATTCTTAGAGAAAGGGGAAGAGCCGATCTCTCGCTTCATTCTGCTGGATCATATGGATTGGCTATCGGACCATTTCTTCCCGCTACTAGAATCAGAGTGGCAAGCCATCTTGCGCCGCGCAACACCCAACGCCCGCGTGCTCTGGCGCAGCGGTGGACTCAAGACCGACTTCATCGATCGCGTGCAAATTACTCATAACGGCAAACAACTTCTGCTACCCGAACTGCTGACCTACCATGAACAACAAGCGGCAGCGCTGCATGAATTGGATCGCGTTCACACCTACGGCAGTTTTTACATAGCCGACCTTGCGGCCTAACCTTTTGGTCGAACACTTTTGATTTTTGCCATTAAGCTGATTCCCACGTTTTACATAGCCGACCTTGCGGCTTAACCCTCGACTTGCAGCCTAGCGTAATATGGCGTTCATCCAAGATCTAAAAATCCTCTACCATTTGGCGTTGCGACCTGTCCGCGGCAAGGATCATGCTGCACGCATGGAGAGTTTTTATTCAGGGCAGGCGGATGCCTATGATGACTTTCGCAAACGGCTGCTGCATGGTCGCGAAGCGCTGTTTCAGAAGATTGAAGTGCCCGTTGGTGGGACCTGGGTTGATTTGGGTGGAGGTACTGGAGCGAACCTCGAGTTCATCGCCGAGTCAATTCCCAAGCTGGGTGAAGCCTACGTTGTCGACTTGGCTTCATCGCTTCTCAAGGTCGCCAAAGATCGCTTCAAGAAAAACGGTTGGCAACATGTACACGCGATCGAAGCCGATGCGACGCAGTGGCAACCGCCCAATGGACAGGCTGACGTCGTGACGTTTTCGTATTCGTTAACGATGATTCCCGATTGGTTTGCCGCCATTGAAAATGCCATGCGGATGCTCAAGCCGGGCGGTGTCATTGGCGTCGTCGATTTCTACGTGTCGCGCAAACATGCGTCCGAAGGGCTCACTCGACACGGTTGGTTCACCCGACATTTTTGGCCCACCTGGTTTGCCAGCGACAATGTTTTTCCGTCGACCGATCATCTCCCTTACCTGCGTTCGCATTTCGAGACCGTTTGGTGTCAGGAGTCGCGTTCCAAGGTTCCGTACATCCCATTCATTCGCACGCCGTTTTATCAGTACATTGGGGCGAAGCGAGAGCGTTAAGATACCGCTCTAACCATCTCTCATTGTGATTTGAACAATAAATTGCGCAGTCGGGAGAGCAAGGCTCCGGCCGAGCTTTTTCCGGCAGCCGCCTAACGTTCACAAGCCAAGTTGTTCCAAGCGGTGATTCGTCGGCTCTTCATTTTCAACCCCCGTTGATAACCAAGCCCCACCCGAAATCCGCAAATCGATGCTGAAAAGACATTGAGTTGGTCACGAGTCATCGCGGCCATCTCTCACAGTTCTGCGAAATTTTCGAGAAGCTTAAGGCCATCTTGTTGGCTCTTTTCCGGGTGGAACTGCGTCGCAAAGACGTTATCGCGCCAGACCGAAGCGCAGAATCTTATGCCGTAGTCACAGCTCAACCAGCGGATCGCGGGATCCTCAGGAACAACATAGTAGCTGTGTACAAAGTAGAAGTAGACCGATTTAGGAATCGACTTCAGCAAAGGGCAGTCGGGCTGTTCTTCGTTCACTTGATTCCAGCCCATATGTGGTACTTTCAATTCATGGGAAGGTGGAAAGCGTTCGACTCGTCCTTTGAAGATGCCGAGCCCGGCATGTTCGCCACCTTCGTAGCCGACATCAAACAGCATTTGCAGTCCCAGGCAAATTCCGAGAAAGGGCTTACCAGCCGCAATCGACTCGATAATGGGTTCGGTCAAATCGCGTGCTTTAAGTTCACGGATGGCATCACCAAACGCTCCAACGCCAGGCAATATCACGCGCTGCGCGTTGGCAATTTGGTCCGGATCGCTTGTGACCGTGGCCTTGGCACCAACGTGTTCCAAGGCTTTTTGGACGCTGCGAAGATTTCCCATTTGATAATCGACAATGGCTATCTCAAGTTTCGACATGCTGGGTGCATCGCGGGTAAGTGGCGGTGGAATTGGGGCGTGTTATTCAGAGACAAAAGTCGTGCGGCTGTGGTTCAAAAAAGTCGGTTGTAGCCGTTGAGAGCTGCGACTCGATAAGCTTCAGCCATGGTGGGGTAATTGAACGTCGTGTTGATGAAATATTCAAGTGTATTATGGGGTGCCGGTTGTTTCATGATCGCTTGGCCGATATGAACAATCTCCGAAGCGTTGGCACCGAAGCAATGCACACCCAGGATTTCGAGTGTCTCGCGATGGAAAAGCAACTTCAAGATGCCGATGGCGCGACCGGTGATCTGCGCTCGCGCGAGGCTCTTGAACTGCGAATGGCCAACTTCGTACGGAATTTTTTCGGCCGTCAACTCGCGTTCGGTGCGGCCAATGCTACTAATTTCGGGGCTGGTATAGATCCCCGTAGGAATATCGCTCAGTTTCAGACAGCGATCTTGGTAGCCCGTCAGATGCAGCGTTGCCGCTCGTCCTTGCATGTAAGCCGCGCTGGCCAGTGCCGGGAAGCCGACAATATCACCTACCGCATAAATGTTTGGGACTTCGGTTTGGTAAAATTCGTTGACGACCAAATGTCCGCGTTTGGATGGAGTGACGCCGACATTCTCGAGCCCTAGGTCTTCGCTATTGCCGCTACGACCATTAGCCCACAAGACCACGTCGGTCTTGATCTGCTTGCCACTTTGAAGGAAAAGCACAGCGCCGTCGCTGTGACCTTCCAGGCGTTCGAACGATTCGTTGTGCCGAATCAGAATTCCTTGGTCACGCAGATGGTACGAAAGAGCGTCTATGATCTCGTCATCAAGGAACTCCAGCAACTTGTCGCGAGTATTCACCAAGTTGACTTTAATGCCCAGGTTTCGGAACATCGAAGCGTATTCGCAGCCGATCACTCCCGCCCCGTAGACGGTAATGGATTGTGGACGATCGGTCATTTCGAGAATCGTATCGCTGTCGAAGATGCGTGGATGATCGAAGTCGACATTGTCAGGACGGTAGGGGCGTGACCCCGATGCAATCACAAAATGGTCTGCATTGTAGCGCGTACCATCGTCGATTTCGACCGTATGGCAATCGACGAATCGCGCATGTCCGTGGATGACTGGAACATTGTTTCGATCGTAGAACGTCTGACGCATCGACTCTTGTTTGGCGATGATCGAACGACTACTTGCGCGGAGCTGTGCAAGCGTCGGATTCGGACGACCGGCCAGTTCCTTCACGACAGGATTATTGATCGCTTCCATGATGGAATAGATCGAAAATCGAAGTGATTTGCTGGGGATGGTTCCCCAGTGCGTGCAGCCTCCGCCGATGCGGGAGTAGCGTTCGAAGATAGCGACTCGCTTACCTTCCTTGGCAGCTTGCATCGCAGCACCTTCGCCGCCTGGTCCAGTACCGATGACGATTACATCAAATTTATTTACGTCCACAGACGGCGATCCTCAACATTGAGATGGAAATGAGCACCCCTCTCCGCCGAGCGGCGATGTTTAAAACGAATGGCTTGTTCCACTGCGCGATCGCAAACGGCATGACGATGGCTGCGGTTACCGCAGTGAACCGCGGCTAACGTCCAAAGATCGGCAAACCTTGATCGTCCAGTAAAGCGGCCTTGGACGCCGCTGAGGAGCAACCTGCCATGGGATAGCTGGGCGCATCACTCGCTGGTCAGGTTCAATGTCTTGATATTCTTGGATGCGAGCGTCAGTTGTTCGATAATATGTTCGCTGGTGATCGAGTGAAATGGAACGGCGGCGTCATAACGGGGACGCAGGTAGTAGCCGCGCTGGCATTCCAGCACGCTGTCAACTTCATCTTCGAGCGCCGTCAACCACTGAGGGACATCCAAGCCAACACCTGTTGGTTGTTCCATCATGAGTTTGCATTCTTCGATCAACAAATCAAATAAATCGGAAGTGCTACCGGTCTGTCGGAATTCTCGCACGGCGGGGCCGACCAGAGCCCGCATGCGATCCACAGTCATTGGACGCGTAAAACGTTCCCGCAAACGATCGGCCACCGTGGGCATGCGCATCGCATACTTGTTTTGCAACTCGACCAGATGTTCCAAGTACATTTCGCTTTCGCGGCCGATACGTTCGGCCAGCGCTCGGCGCCACTGCTGAGCGGTTTGATGGCAACCCCCGCGCACCAAAACCTCGTGTGTCCAGTAGATCGGTTTGAGATTCCAACTCACGCGATCGTACCGCACCCGCAAGCGCAGGAAGTCGAGCAGCATGTAGAGCATCTCACCTCGATCCGACTGAGTTGTCGTGCTGTTGTAGTCACGATACTCGCTGTAGTGATCGATAACGGCTTCGAGTACCACGCTTAGCATTTTTTCTACGTCACGACGAGCGATTTGCCCGCTGTCGATGGCGGCAAACAGTTCCTCAAACTCTTCGACGTCGCCTTCTTTCACCAATTTACCTAGCCAGTGCGAGACACCTTGGTGCAGGATCGCCCGCACGTTGCCAAGTCGCAAGAACGATTGGGTGAAAATGGGACCGCCATAGGTCTTGATGAATCCAACCAGGCGGTTCCAACTCCGCGAGTTGTCGACGGTTTCCAGGACGCTCAGACGCAAAGTGCGGCTGTGCGACAACCAGCTTCCGAGCATAACTTCGGTTAAATGTTCGAGAACTGCAATCAGTTCTTCACTTTGTGGTTCCAAATCATGTAGCGCAGCTCCATCGTGTTGATCGAGGTCGATCGGGCGCAGTTCTTCGTCACTCAGGTGAGGAGTGGCCGCGGGGCGAAACGACTCCAATCGCGGTGGCTCTACAGGTGCAGTTCCAGGCGCACTCGCTGGTCCAACCTCTGGCGCACTCTCTGGTTCAGCGAATGCCCTAGTTTTGGGTGCAAGCGGATTCTGAGTAGGGCGATCGCCACTGTCTTCATGTGGCGTCTGTTGAGCCAACTGATTGGTTCTCAACTCTTCGATGCGCCAATTGATGGAATTCTGTACGGCCGATCGGACCATCGACACAAAACACAACTTGAACAAATCGTCAAACTCGGTGACTGCACCTGGGCCAATAGGATTATGGTGTTCCATAAACCGTGCGGTCTCAATCAACTGACAGGCTTGGTAATAGAAACCCTGCCGAGGGAGCCACACTAGCAAATGGGAAAGCACCCGTCGTCTTAAGCGAACACTGTAGATCAGTGCTGGGTCGCCACCGCGCGCCAGCGGAATGTACAACAGTTTTTTAGTGCGTAAGGCGGTAAGCAATCGCGGGAAATTCTCCAGGACAGCATCTTGATCGCCGTAAAGGAGGGCGCCAACGACTTCGATCGCCAGTCGATCGTCGTCGGGCAATTTTTCCATTTCGCGCAGCAAAGTTTGGCTGGCTTCACCGCAGGCGTGCAGCTTGGCGAGCAATAAGCGACGCGCATCGGATGTTTCCACGGCTGTGGAGATAATGCGGTCGAGCAACGATTCTTTGATGAGCCGTTGGCGGTCGTACCGCGACATGGCATCGTGGTCGGTACCGCCTTTGGGGATTGCAAATGCAGCGACATCTTGCAGCAAGACCAATAGACCATGCCGATTTTCTGCCGCTTGAGCTGCCCAAGCCTCCATGGCAGCCAGCCGGACGCTCCGCGATTCAGCGTCGTTCAGAATTTCCTGGTGGAGTTGGCGACTGAGCGCAGCACCCTTCCACATTTGAGCCAACGCGGTAAGAAACGTTAAGTGTTGATTGAGTCGATTTGATTCTTCCACCAATTCGTTGGTTGAGTCGCCACCCACACCTTCCTCAGGTGTATCGCTGTCAATACCATCGTCGGTCGTGTCGTTATAGACTACATCCTCGTAAGCTGCATCGAACAAGCCGCGACTTTCGTCGTCTTCGTCAATGTCCAGGTCGTCGCCTAACGAATCGGCAAAATCCGCGCGTTGCTGTCGGCCTCCTTTACCCAAAGCAAATTCGGGAGGCAGCCAAAATTGTTCGGCATTGGCCTCCAAATAGTCGAAGAATTTATGCGCCACGCTCCAGTTCCTGGGTGGCTCGGTGCTACCTGATTGCAAATGATGTTCGAGCTTCTGCATCCACTGGCGAGCGAGGTCGGAAAAGGAGTCGTCTCCCTTTTGCAAGCCCACGCGGTCCGCTTGTCCCAGCCAGTGCACGAGCAAGGCCATGGACGCAACAAAGTCGTTGCGTTCCAACAACGACTCGACCACCAAGGCGTATGCTTTGGGTGAATCAAATAGTTCAGCATGGGGCGCCCAAAAACGAATGTCACCGGTGGCGGCATCGCCGGCATGCCACAGCTCAAGTGCTTTGGCCACCAAAACTGCTGAATCGAGCGTTTCCATCGGATCCGTAGCGTGCAGGTCGCCGACTTCGTGTGCTGCAAATTGGCGCCACCAGGAAGCCCCCTCCCGCAATTGCGACTCGATTTCCAGACACAGGTCCGTTCTTCCCGCTGCCGCAGATTCGCGCCATATCCGCGACTGAAGCGCAAAAACGTACTCCATCAATTGAACCAGGTCTTCGACGCGATGATCGTGTACGGCCGAATCGGGACCCTCGAAACGCGAAAAATTGCCTGCAAAACCGAGGATATTCCAGGGATCGACGATGGCTCCACAGTGAATACCGCGATGAACCAAGTCCATGACTTGCGGAGAGATGGATGCGGCATCATCCAAGCGATCCGTCTGCAAGTAATGGTCGGCGGCTGTCATCAAACAGTCGATCCGCGAAACGATGCGGGCGGATGGAACAGGAACAAAATCCGACTGCTCCTTCGCCGCCGCAGCATGTCCCATCCTGGCAAACAATCGAGCCAACTGAACATGCTCAAGCTGGCTTGCGCGATGCTTGGCTAAGTGAGTATTCAAATGCTGCCGCGCTCCACCCAACGGCTGCCTTCTTAACTTCTGCTCTTCGAGCAATCGCTCAAGATGAGCTCCGTGCAACCGTCCAAGCAATTGTTCGTAGAATTCATCGCGGTATCTGGCGATCGGCCCCAAGAGACTTGCCAAGGTCACGGTCGATGAAAACGCTCCAGGTCCCGAGCCGCAAATGCCGGAGGCCATCAAAATGGTCCCAGCCAATACCGCGGAAGCTTCCAGCAGAAGTTCGTCGCGCGGCAACGACGTTTCTTCGATCAAGCGGGCCAAAAGCGCGTCGAGCGTCACCTGTTGAATCACAAACCGTCGATAGTTTCCCGAATTGTCGATGCGATGCGGATCCCATTGGCCAAAATGATAGTTCGGGCGCTGATTGACGGGGTGATCGAAGTCGTAGGCGCGAGGGTCAATCGCCAATTCGTCGAGCAGTTCGAGGTCGAAACTGGCTTGCTGAAGAATGTTCGGATCCGTATTGCGCAGGATTTCAAGACATTTTTCGACCACTTCGCGGTAAGTCCCTGCGGTCGTGCCCACGCCTGCCAGGTACAGCGGGATCGGTCTTACCCACTCATGTTCATACGGTTCTAGACGTCGTCCTTCCAGGACCGCAACGGGTCGGTACCCCACAAAGTCGTTGAGTTGCCGTATCGCACCTTCGAGAATGCGATCCGTTTGATCCCACGGACCACCTTGGAGCAACACCGCTTCCATCGCTTTGCCAAGGAAAAACCCGTTAAAGACGCCTTCCGGCTCTTGGTGAAACAGCAGATCTTTGTGAAAGTCGAGGTAGGCGGGTAGAAAATTCAACCACACGATCTCGACCAACGCTGCCGCTTGACTACTGTCGGCAAATGCCGGATTCGACTCACCCACTCGGGCCAATCCGTCCTGAAGCCAAAGTTGCAGTTGCAACCAAGCTGGCATCCCCTCAAATGGACTACCTGGAAGTGCGCATGCATAGATGCGATTGAGGGCCGCCAACGATTGATTGTCGATTTTACCCGAGGAAAAATTTAAATAGCCCAAAACTTGGACTAAGTCCTCGTTGAACTGCTTTTCGTCTCCGCTTTTACGCTCGTCCACACGTATTAACCAGTTGTCAAGCCAATGGTAACAATGCCCCCGCAAAGGGTGCGCCATTGGTTAACACACCTCGTCCGGGACAGCTTTAACGTCGCAAAATACCGCCGGTTTCCGCTATTTTCCGGCGAACCCCCATGGTACGAAGTGGCTGGAAAAGGGTCTAGGTTAAGTGGCCTTATGTACACTTAATAATCTTAAGCTGACGAAATCGACTCAATTTGATTTTCCACCGACTTGCAATGTGATAACTTGATCAGAGCTCATTTAGGACGAGGCAAATGTACGAACGCGGCATTGTCTCTTTTTGAAGTCATACGCGCCTGCCGTCGGATGAAAACGTGAATCGAGACGCTGAAATTCGCAATGCGTTACCCGCTACCGCTAGGTATGACGAGCCTACTAGGGGGACTGGCTCTGTCGACGAATTTGAACTGCGCGAACCACCCGAACGGCTCGATCGCGTGGGGCAGTACCGACTTACTGCTGAAATTGCTCGTGGTGGGATGGGGGTTGTGTTCAAGGCATATGACGAGAAACTTCATCGCGACGTGGCCGTCAAGTTATTGCAGCAACGATTCCGCGATGATGCAGCCTTATGCCAACGCTTTGAGAACGAAGCGCTGTTGACCAGTCGTCTTCAGCATCCCTGTATCGTGCCGATTTACGACTGCGGTCAGGCCGACGACAATCGCCCGTATTTTGCGATGAAACTGATCGATGGCAAAGCCTTGGGAGACGTTTTATCGATCGTACCGCAGAGTCAACTGGACCGCTCGCGGCTGCTCAAGATCTTTGAACAAGTTTGTCAAGCGTTGGCCTATGCGCATTCACAAGGGGCGTTGCATCTGGATCTGAAACCGGCCAATATCATGATCGGGAGCTTCGGCGAAGTGCATGCAATGGACTGGGGATTGGCCCGCATGTGGTCTCAGCCTGCCCTTGAGGAGATGAACAACGTACTGCACTCAAGCGTGATAAAAGCAGTAAGCGTATTTGGGACGGCAGCTTATATGTCGCCCGAGCAGGCGCGTGGCGAACAGCTCTGTCCCAGGACTGATATTTTTGGGCTTGGCGCACTGTTATGTGAAATCCTAACAGGACGCCCTCCGTATCGCGGTCGCAGTCATCGTGGGGTGCATGCGCGAGCCATGCGTGGAAAACTGCAAGGGGCCATTGCTCGGCTTGACGCCTCCAATAGCGATCAACGCTTGGTCAACCTGGTTAAGCAATGCCTTTCACCCGACCGAAATGAAAGGCCAGCTTCGCCTCTCGAGGTTGCGCAGGTGATCGGCAACTACCTCGAAACCGCCTTGGAACAGGCGGAAAGTGACCTTTGTCGTTTTTTTGATCTTTCACTAGACCTCTTTTGCATCGCGACGATGGATGGTTACTTGCAACGCGTCAACAGCAATTTCCCGCGAGTCCTGGGATATGACACACGAAAATTGGTCAGCCAACCATTTCTCGATTTTGTGCACCCCGATGATGTCGCAGATACGATGCGCGTGATGGAGGACCTAACCAACGGAAAACCGGTGGTCCGTTTTCGCAATCGATATCGCCACGATGACGGTCACTTCATTCAACTGGAATGGACAGCGCAAGCCATTTTGGACGAAGGACACATCTTTGCAGTGGCCCGTGACGTTAGCTAAGAATTCATTCGAATAGCCGACGCCACCACGGTTTGGTGGCAGCAGGTTGCGGAGCTGAGGTGGGACCCGACGTAGGGCGCAGAGTTTGCATCGGCTGCGTCGCGTAGACACTTCCCTTCGGCTTGGAGGTCGTGGTCGAGCGGGGTTCTTCGTCGGAAAATTCCACTTGGACGATCAAAGCTCCGATTTGCAACGTCTGGTGTGGCATCAGGACGGCATGTTGCACCCGCGAGTCGTCCACATAAATGCCATTCATGGAATCCATATCTTTAACGACTAACGCTTCTTCTCCGTTTAGAGAGAATTGGCAATGTTGGCGACTGATCGAATCATGTTCAAAACAGACATCACACTTTGGGTCGCGTCCAACCACTGCTGGCGGTCGAAATGACCACTGCTTGCCCTCTAAGCCATCGACGTGATTTTGAAGGACGAGTTTATAGTACATGCTGCACTGCCTGTCAGAAGAGAAGAGAACAAGCGGTCTATCATTCTTGATCGGACTCTATAGTTTACCCTATTCGCGCAACGTTCGCACCAACACGTAGACGCGTCTCTCCGAGACGCGAATTAAACTGCGTCTCGGAGAGACGCAGCTACGTGAAAACGGTCCTCTGAAACATTGTCTAGCCTTGGCTGTTCTGCGATTTACCTTAACATATTGTCGTCCGTGATGAAGAAAGACCAAGACCAAAGCGTTAAATTCGAACTGTTTTTTTGCGTTGACTTGAAAGCGCGTGATGTCCACTATTGAAAACCCGCCCTCACCGATGATTGGGGAATCGAGCACAAAATCGCTTGATTCGACGGTTGTTGCGCCAATTGCGGACTACTATGACGACACGGTCATCGACTACAACGCGTGGAGCAACGAAGGTTACTTGCATTTTGGCTATTGGCGACCTTGGCTGAACCCGTTTTCACGGCGACCCATGTTGGAAGAGATGAATCGTTTCATTTTCAAACATCTGCACCTGAGCGAGTTACCCAGTGGTAGTGTTGCCGATTTGGGATGTGGAGTGGGAGCCGTCTCTCGGTTTGGAAGCCAGCTTTATCCGCAACTTCAGTTCCATGCAATGTCGATCTCACCTGGGCAGATTGCAGAAGCAGAGCGTCGGCATGCTTCTCCCATGAATTACGGCAAGCATGTCAACTACTACTGTGGCGACTACCACACCATCCCGTTGCCAACTGCATCGGTAGACGGAGTGTTTTACCTGGAGAGTTTATGCCATAGCACGCGGCCTGACGAAGCGCTCGCGGAGTCGGCCCGGATACTGAAACCGGGTGGACGCATTGTGTTGACCGACGGTTATATTGCTCGACCGCTGGATAAAACCTCTCCGCTCTTTCGATTTGTGGTCAAAGGTGTTGCCCACAATTGGGCGGTACCCATGTTTCACGAAATCGAATTAGCACGACGTTGGACCGGAGGTGGACGACTCCGGTTGGTCGAGGATCTTGAGTGCGGTTGGCGACTGGGGCCTTCGGCGCTACATGCCGCCCACCTGTCGCTAATTCATTTCTTCAAATTGTTGGTCAGACGCGGTGTCAACCGTTGGCAGTGGCGGCATCTGACCGCATCTGCGTTTACGATATTACTCGGCCTCTACCGCCGGCACTTCCGCTATCACCTGCTCGCATTTGAGCGAGTTAACGATTGACACTTGACTAGCGATGCGAGAGCATTCGATCAAGCAGATCGAAGACGCTACGGCTCGCAGACTCCATGGTTTCGATTGCCAAGGCCAGTTCTTGGGTGCGTTCGTGCGCCATGGGCGACTCGAGAATTGAAAAGATTTCCTGAGTTGCATTGTGGACGCGAGCGTGTGGCTGTTCAAGTTCACGATAACCTGGACTTTGCGAGAACCGTGCTTGGCCTTCCCCCGTGCGATACCACTTTCCAAGTCGGCAATTGTCCGAATCGACGAACGGGAATTTTGCTTTCCCTTCGACAACACTGCCGTAGGTATTCACTTTCCACAAGATGTGATCCAACTTGGCAAGCGACAGGAAGAGTTGGTCGTTGCCCAGTTCTGCGCCGGTGGCGACGAGTTCGTTTTTCTGATTGGATTCGTTCAACTCGGAAACATAGGCTGAAATGGACTTGCCCATCGCCGAGGCTTGATTTTCGATTTCGCTCAAACGCTCTGTCGAGAGTTTTGAACTAATAACCACTTCTTGAACCGAAGCGCGGATCTGCCCCACGGCGCGTTGTGTTTCCGTCGACAGCTCTTTGACTTCATGCGCGACCACGGCAAAGCCATGGCCCGCTTCACCGGCTCGAGCAGCCTCGATGGTTGCGTTGAGTGCGAGCAATTTGGTCTGGTCGGAAATATCTTCGATCAATCCGACAACTTGACGAATCTGCGCGAGCTTCGCATCGGTCTCTTCGATCAAGCGCCGCGAATCCGAAATAGCGGCACGAAGTTGTGAGGATTCGGCGGCCAGCACCGACGAGCGATCTGCAAGGGAGCTGCACGTTGACTGAACCGACTTGATCAATGCAACGTTATCACGGTTGCGATCAACCGTCTTGGACAAATCGCTCTGGACGTTGGATAACGAGTTGGCAAGATCACCGTGTTCGCGTTCAATGATCTTTAGCAATTCCGCGTGGACCATTTCCGTTTCAGTCGATTCCAACAGGTTTGACATCTGTGACTACCCCGCACGATTTATTTTGTATTCTTGTGGACGTTTCGCCAACCGACAGCTGGTTCATGGAAATATGCGCTGGGAATCAGCACCGCATTGGTGACAATGGACGCGGTACTCCGATTTGCCGGGAAATATTGCGTTTACCAACGTACCTTCAGCACAGCATGAATTTGACGACTTTGGCTAAAGTTCTTTGATGTGTGGACTTCACTCAACTTGAGCGAGTGATCACCGCGTTGTCGCGAAAAGCTGCGGGATGGTACGTTTTCAAACCAAAGATTCAAAGACGTTGAACGAGTTGTCCGCTGACGCGTCGCACGAGACGCCGCATTTCCAAAACGCTGAGCGTACTGAGCACTCGCGAGACAGGCAGTCCGCTGGCGACGACCACCTTGTTGATATCCGTCGGTTGCACGTCGATCGCTTGAAGTACGATAGTTTCTTGATCGTTGAGTTGAAGTTCTGCTGGATGACGAATCGTCTGCTCAGGGG
The DNA here is from genome assembly GCA_041753315.1 of Pirellulaceae bacterium. Classification (GTDB taxonomy): domain Bacteria; phylum Planctomycetota; class Planctomycetia; order Pirellulales; family Pirellulaceae; genus Aureliella. The sequence continues at coordinate 22,071 of JBGSUV010000131.1, forward strand.
CGATGTTGATATCCTGAACCAAAGGACCGAGCGCGTCGAGCACATCCTCTGGATCCTGGATCAGATGCGCTCCATCGCGGATGAGTCGATGGCAGCCGCGCGAATTGGGCGAAGTTACCAGACCGGGAAGTGCCATGACCTCGCGCCCCTGCTCACCTGCGAGTCGAGCGGTGATTAGCCCACCACTACTATCTCCAGCTTCCATTACAAGCGTTGCCAGACTGAGACCACTGATCAGTCGATTCCGTTGCGGGAACATCCCCTTTTTCGGCTTACTACCTGGTGGCATTTCGCTGATGAGTGCGCCATGTTCGATGATGCGTTGGCCTAGTTCGGCGTTCTGCGGTGGGTAGACTTCTGCCACACCGTTGCTCAACACGCCAATCGTCCGTCCCTCCGCCTCGATGGCACCATGATGGGCTGCGGCATCGATACCGCGCGCCAAGCCGCTGACGATGGTCAAGCCGGCGCGAGCGAGCGACCGAGCAAATCTCTCTGCTTGGCTGCGGCCATATTGTGAAGCGCCGCGGGTTCCGACAATCGCCACACTCAGCGAGTCGACCGGCAACAATTCTCCGCGGATATAAAGAACGCTGGGAGGATCTGCGATTTCGCGCAGGAGCCGAGGAAACTCCTCATCGCCCGGAATTAAAATACGAATGCCGTTAGCTTCGCAAGTTTCGATCACTTGCAACGCCAACTCACGATATTCATTGGAACGCAGCCTTCTGGCCAGCACCAATCCGATTCCATCAATTTCAGTTAACTCAGCGGGGCTCGCGGCCAAAATATCAGCTGCTGAATCGAAATAGTCGAACAGTTGCGCCAAGGTGTGCGGCCCAACTCCTGTGGTCAATGCAACTTGTAAGTAGTCAACAAACTGGGCGTTAGTTTGCACGGCAGACTCGCTATTTAGCCTCGAAACAATATAGGAACTCTTTTCGACTGCTGCCCTCCTTCACACCAATTCGCAAGAAGAGCTTGTTGCCGACCGCAGCAGGGCTGGCGAAGTTGTCATTACCAATCCGATTCTCGGCAACCATTTCAAATTGGTCTGGGTTGGGCCGAAAGACGTAGATGGAACCCGTTTCATTGGCCCAATAGATGTTGCCTCCAGCAAAAATCGGCGAGGCACTCACAGGCCCAGCCAGTCGCTCGCGCCACATCTCTTTTCCATCTTCGGTTCGCCAGCAGTACATGATGCCACCGTCGGTAAGTGCGTAAAGATAGTCGCCGACGACGATCATCGATTGCTCATAACACTTTTGTCTGTTGCGCCAGATGACCTTGCCACTTCCATCCGCAGCGACGGCAAGAGTTTCGGCGTCAGGATAGCCTCCACTTGCAAAAACGAACCTGTCGTTCCAGACCATGGTTCCACAGGTTGCAGCGGTCGTTCCGTCGACCTCCCAAAGCGCTTTGCCAGTCATCGGATTGTACGAACTGACGTTGTAGATACCGCTGATCAAGAGCTGCTCGCGGCCAGCCACATTGGCAACAACTGGCGAAGAAAATGAAATGCTCTTGGGGCGCGGGGTCTTCCAACGTGGTTTGCCCGTGCCTCTATCAAAAGCGGCGATGGCACTTTCCCCATCTTGCTCGGTTACAACGATCACCATCGACTTGTAGATCAACGGAGAAGGAGCATATCCATACTCGTACTTTTGCGGATTAAACGGTCCAACGCGAACCTTCCAGCGTTCTTTGCCTGCTAAATCGATAGCGGTGAGCTGCACCTGCTTATGATGAAAGAAAGTAACAAACAGGAGTTCCCCGTCGCATGCGATGGTCGGACTTGCTTCGGTGTTCTTTGGATGGTTTTGAGCCGGGAAGCCCCCCTCGTTGACCTGGTACTGCCAAAGTTGTTGACCGGTGCTCATGTCAAACGCAACCACAAAGTGACTTTGTTTTTTTTCGTCAGCCGATGCCAAAATCACTTTGTCACCCACGACGATCGGAGAACTATGACCGCGCCCAGGTACCGGCACTTTCCAGCTTAGATTTTCATTCTCACCAAATCTTACCGGTGGACTCGCCGACGTAGGAGACATTCCATTTCGGTATGGACCACGCCACCATGGCCAATCGCGCTCCACATTCAACGCCGGAAAATCGTCCAACGGCATGTCTTGGGCAACGACGGCTTGGGTCATCCCATCGGTCAATAAGAGCGCAAGCGCGGCACAAGTACAAAAATATGCTTTTAGAATTCGCATGGTCGCAACCCATTAGGTGAGGCACTTTTCCCGACAAGGACTACAAATCATACACTGCTCGCTGATCGCCGGTATTGATCACGAACTAATTCCCCGAGAATCCCGGTTTCCGTACATGTACTCAGCCTTTGGCGGCAATCGCAAATCGTAATGCTACTCGAAAAATGGACCCTCAAGGTTTTGCAGCGAGTCACATTTCAACAAGTTCGAGTTCATTGAGTGCGTGTACGTTTCTCAGTTCAGCCAATACTGGCGATCAGCGAGAAGTCTACGAAACCTTCCGACTTGAGTCATTGCGGTGGGCGTGTAGAATGGAGTCTCCCCACTTTGCGATCCCACTTCGGCCAGAAGGCTCTCATTGCCGAATGGACGAACCTGCCCTTGATCGCTATTCCCGAAGTTTTGAGTGTTGAACCCTAGGAGTTCTGCATGGAACCGCGTCGATCCAACTCCGAGATGTTCCAGCGATTTCTTGCTGGAATAGTTTGCCTTGTCTATCTGTTGCTGCCGCGAGCTGCGTCGGCCGAGACGGAGACAGTGCAGTTCAATGCGCATGTGCGCCCCATTCTGTCCGATAAATGTTTTGCCTGCCACGGTTTTGATGCCAAGGAACGGCAAGCAGACTTGCGACTCGATACGGTTGAGGGGGCAACTTCAAATGCAAATGGCACAGCCGCTGTGGTTCCGTTCGATTTGGAGAAGAGTGAGTTATGGCAACGGATTTTTTCGGATGACGAATCAACGATGATGCCCCCGAGCGACAGTCACAAGCGGCTTTCGGCGGAAGAAAAAGAGATACTCAAACGCTGGATCGAACAAGGCGCCATCTTCCAGAAGCACTGGGCGTTTGAACCACCTGGACCAATTGTTCCACCACAAGCGTACTCGGCATCCGCCAATCCGATCGATCAGTTCATCGCACAGCGTTTGCATTCCGCGGGACTGGAAATTGCCGCTGAAGCCGATCGAGAGACTCTGCTGCGACGCGTTGCCTTTGCTTTGACGGGACTCCCACCGACGCTGGAGGAACGAACTGCTTTTTTAACTGATAGCAGGGATGATGCCTTCGAGCAAATGGTCGATCGCTATTTAAACAGCCCGCGTTATGGAGAAGAGATGTCGCGTCATTGGCTGGACGTCGCTCGCTATGGCGACACGCACGGCATGCATTTAGACAATGAACGTCAGACGTGGGCCTACCGCGACTGGGTCATCAACGCCTTCAATCGCAACCTTCCGTTTGATCAATTTACGATCGAGCAAATCGCCGGTGACCTGTTGCCAGAGCCCTCGATGGATCAATTGGTAGCCACCGGGTTCAACCGTTGCAATGTGACTACCAGTGAAGGTGGGTCCATCAACGACGAGTTGTTGTATCGGTACGCCGTGGATCGCGCGAGCACGACGTTTCAGGCTTGGCTCGGTTTAACGGGTGGTTGTGCAGTCTGTCATGACCACAAATTTGATCCGATTAGTGCCAATGAGTTCTACTCCCTTTACGCATTTTTTAACTCCGCTGCTGATCCAGGATTCGATGGCAATGCGCTTTTAACGCAGCCTGTTTTGAAATTGGAGACAGAGGAGAGCAAACAGCAATTGGCTCAGTTGGATGTTCAAATTGCCGAGAAGCAATCTGCCATCGACGCAGCGGCGCGACAACTGAACTACATCGATCCTGCTGAGGCCGCGGAGCCGACTCCTGCGTCTCCCGTCGAAGTTGTGTGGATGGATGACGAGTTCCCAAGTACTGGCAAGCTCCAGGCCTCTCCGGGAGCACCTACCATGTTCGTCATGCAAGATGCCGCTACCCCAGTATTCAGTGGCACCAAGTCGCTGAAGCGAACCGATGCCGGATTGGCACAAGATGTTTGGGATCAAGCTTCCGATGCCCTCACGTTGCCGACTGATGGCAAACTATTTGCGTATGTCTGGCTCGAGCCAACCGATTTACCCAAATCGATCATGGTCCAGTACTTCAAAGGCGGATGGCTGCATCGCGCTGTGTGGGGAGACTACGATGCCATTTCCTGGGGTGCTCCCAATACGACCGAACGGGTTCACATGGGTGAGTTGCCCAAAGGGGGCGAATGGGTTCGATTGGAAGTGCCTGTGGAAAAAGTTGGTTTGACCGCAGGAGATCAGTTGACCGGTTTCGCACTGACGCAATATGGCGGCACCGTCTTTTGGGACAAAGTCGGAGTTGCTGGAACGAGCGATCCGGCCCGCGATCCGGCGCGTTCCTTTTTAGCCTGGTGGAAGCAAGCGACTGGGAAAGATACTGCTGGGTTGTCAACGGATCTCAATCAGATTGCCAAAGATGGGCCGGAAAAGGAAGTTTCCGCCGAGGCCAAAGATCGACTACGAGCCTATTACCTTCAAGCGGTTTGTGCCGAAACCAAACCGACGTTCTCGAATATGCTGGCCGAACGTCAGACGCTCGGAGATCAGCGCAAACAAATCGACGATGCGATACCCAGCACCTTTATTTTCCGCGACATGGAGACCCCTCGCGATAGCTTTGTCATGCTGCGCGGCAACTATGACCAGCCGGGTGAAAAGGTGGAGCCCGGTGTCCCCGCCGTACTCCCTGTTTTGACCAAAGCGAATCCCGACGGTCGTGCCACGCGGCTTGATCTCGCACGCTGGCTTGTGGCCCGTGAAAACCCGTTGACATCCAGAGTGACCGTGAATCGGTTTTGGCAACAGTTCTTCGGAGTTGGTATCGTCAAGACAAGTTACGATTTTGGTTCACAGGGAGAAATGCCCAGCCACCCAGAACTCTTGGACTGGTTAGCTCAGCATTTTCAACAGTCCAACTGGAATGTAAAGGAACTAGTACGACTGCTCGTTTGCTCGAATACTTTTAAGCAGAGTCCGGTACTGACGGCGGAATTGCTACGGCTCGATCCAGAGAATCGCCTCTATGCACGAGGCCCACGTTTCCGGTTGGATGCAGAACAGCTTCGGGACAACGCTTTGTTTGTCAGCGGGCTCATGCAATTGGAAATGGGTGGCAAAGGAGTTCGTCCCTACCAACCCGAAAACATTTGGGAACCGGTAGGATTTGCGGGGTCAAATACGCAATTTTATAAACGTGATACCGGATCAGCGCTCTATCGCCGCAGCATCTACACCTTTTATAAACGAACTGCACCACCTCCGTTTATGGTGAACTTTGATGCGCCAAACCGCGAGCAAACCTGTTCGATGCGCGAGAAAAGCAACACGCCGCTACAAGCCTTGCAGTTGATGAACGATGTGCAGCATATCGAAGCTGCGCGAGCTCTGGCAGAGCGAATGTTGCACGAAGGAGGAAGCACCTTGAGTCAGCGCATCGAATTTGCCTATCAAGTCGTCTTGTCGCGCAGCCCCGAATTGCCGGAACTGCATATTGTCGAACGCCAATGGAATGCACATTACGCGCGCTACCAACAAGATATCGATGCTGCCAAAAAATTGATTGCCAGTGGCGAAAGTCTTGCAGATGAACAGTTTGAAGCAAGTGAGTTGGCTGCAGCCACCATGGTCGCCAACATGCTACTAAATCTCGACGAAACAGTGACTAGGAATTAAAAATGGATCCACTCCACGAGCATTTAGTTCGTCAAACGCGCCGCCATTTTTTTGGTGAGCAAGGGCTGCGATTGGGGAGTTTGTCGTTGGCTGCCATGGGGTGTGGTCAGCTGGCTCGTTCCGTCAGCGCTGCTGAAGCCGACTCACAACCGCAGGCCACACAACGGGTTCATCCTCCGCAACCCGGCTTGCCGCACTTTGCGCCCAAAGCCAAGGCGATCATCTATGTGCATTACAACGGAGGACCGCCCCAACACGATACTTGGGATTATAAACCCACCCTGATTGATTACTTTGACAAAGACCTTCCCGAATCGATACGCAACAACCAGCGTTTGTCGACGATGACGAGCGGTCAAACCCGTTTTCCGGTTGCTCCCACCAAGTTCAAGTTTGAACAGAAGGGAGAATCGGGAATGTGGATCAATGCCGAGTTGATGCCGCATACTGCCAAGATTGTCGATGAGATCACTTTGATCCGTTCGGTACATACGAATGCAATCAACCATGATCCCGCTTGCACCTTTGTCATGACGGGTTCCGAAGTTCCAGGCAAGGCTAGTATCGGTTCGTGGCTCGCTTATGGACTGGGAAGCGAGAGCAACGATTTGCCTGCCTTTGTCGTCTTCACTCCACGCTTTCCTTCCGATAGCAACGGCCAAGCACTCTATAACCGCATGTGGGGCAGTGGTTATTTGCCTACTCGATTTAATGGAGTTGCCCTGCGTGGATCGGGTGACCCCGTGCTTTATTTGCCAAACCCTGCCGGCGTCACACGGGAAGATCGTCGCACGATGCTTGATGCTCTCAACGAACTGAACCGCCGAGGGCTGACGAAGTATCGCGATCCCGAAACGGAAACGCGTATATCGCAATACGAAATGGCGTTCCGCATGCAACGCAGTGTGCCTGAGTTGGTAGACATTAGCCAAGAATCAGCGTCCACGCTCGAATTGTATGGTCCCGATGCGACGGTTCCTGGCTCGTTTGCGCATAGCGCATTGTTAGCTCGTCGTTTGGTGGAGCGAGGTGTACGCACGGTCCAGATCTTGCATCGCGGTTGGGACACGCATGGCGGGTTACCCCGACAATTGGGCAATCAGTGCAAAGACACCGATCAAGGAACCGCAGCGTTAGTGATGGACTTGAAACAACGCGGGATGTTGGAAGAAACTTTGGTGGTGTGTGGAGGAGAATTCGGTCGAACCGTATATTCACAAGGAACCCTCACCAAAGAAGATTACGGTCGCGACCATCACCCGCGAAACTTCTGTATGTGGTTAGCTGGAGGTGGAACCAAACGGGGGTACATTCACGGAGAGACCGACGAATTCAGCTATAACGTGATCAAGGATCCGGTGAGCATCAATGACCTCAACGCCACCATCTTGCACTGCATGGGCATCGATCACAGTCGCTTGACGTTCAAGTTCCAAGGACTTGATCAAAAACTAACGGGCGTCGAGAGTCCAAAAATCGTGCCACAACTGCTCGCATAGATTCCACTAGTGTTTCGTCAATATTAAAAATTTGGGTAGTGGACGAGGTTACGAGTCCCGCGAGCGCTGTTTTTCCGAAGGGACTCGTAACCTCGTCCACGCAGATGTACCCCAAAAACAAGTGTTGGCGGAGCACTTATTGTCCGGTGTTTTTTTGCGTTGCAGTGAATGAGTGGTTTCGAAGTAGACAAGTCTTTCCCTTTCACTTGTTAACCCCTCTCTTTGCGACTGCAGCGATTTCCCAATGGAAGTGCCTCGCACTGCACGTTGATGCATGATCATTGGGGGGTTGTCTATTTTTCCGAGCGACAAAAACGGGTGATCGACAACCTATTAAGCGGGTTGCTAACTATATTGCCCCATTTGCGTATGGAACTTACAACGCGGTCGGCCATCAAAAAAGCAATCTTCCTGGTCGCGACAGTTCCACTCAAAGTTTTCTTTTCGCGCAATTGCATGTCAAGGAAATAAATGCGATGCGGGACCGAATGACTACGTGTGAAATTAGTGCCAACTTGAGAATCACCGGAAGTGGTAGATGAACGAAAAAGAATCAAGATACTTGTGTATCGGTTGCGTTGCGTTTTGTGTGGTCGCAATCCCTATGATGTTGGCCATCTCTTTGCCACAACTTACGCAAACGGTGGCATATAGCGATGAAGAGGAGCAACTGCCCAAGGTTAGACGTACCGTCCCCGCGCCACCTTCAGCGAATCCAACGTCCGTTTTTCGTCACAATGGCGAGGTTCCCGAAAGAAGTGGAATTCAGTTTGCGCCCGTACCTCCCATTGGTGACAGTTTCCCAGCAAATCAACCCGAAGTGAATGAAATCGATGTTCAAATAATCGATCAGCGACAAACCCAAGGTTTTGAGCTGGAATTTCAAATCTCTAACAAAAGCCCTGTACTTCTCAACCTCGTGTCGGTCACGCTTGAATTTTTCGACGCCGATCGTAAGTATCTTGGCTCACGTGAAACAAGCTGTTTTTACATCCTTCCTGGTCAATCCAAAACGGTAACAGCTTTCAGCTCAGACTCATTTGCGTCGAATATTCGTGACTACCGGGTCAAACTCGACAAAGTGGTTGCCAACGAAGCCTCGTCAGCGGGCACTTTTAAACTCAATGTTAATTACCAGCTACCGTGTAGCTGAAATTGCAGCCCAAAAACTCAGTCAACAAGCTGCGTCTGCCTCTGGAATTGCAATCCCAGTGGTAGCGACTCGCCAAGCATTTGCGTTGCCTCTTCGCTTTTCAATCGTCCCCCGTTTCGCACTAACTCGATTACGTGTTCTGGTGCATTGCGTTCCTCAAGTCGGCAAGTGACTTGGTCTCGAAGATCGTCTGCGATATCGCGGTACCGGTCGTGGACACGACGAGCGCACAGCATCAATGCCAAGGTCATGTTTTCGATATCAACCTTTTTACCAAGCAGTTGTTCAATCCAAGCTGTGGCGACATGGACATCGACCACAACATTCAACGGACCGTATGCGGGAAATCGCGTTCCAATTCGTCCTAGTGTCCATAAGATGGCAGGTTGACAGGGAGTCCACTTTTTGACGTCGATCAGGTCCAGCAACCAATCGCCCAGCGCATGTTTTTCTGACTTGGGAAGGAGTTCCAGGCTACCCACCAACCTTAGCAATTCGATCAACTCGTGGGGAGAAGTGCCGCTCCCCTTTGAGCGCTTGGTGGGATCAAGCACTGCTCGCAGCGGTCCAGCGATTTGTTGGTAGACGGTCAATTGCTGACCTGCGGTGAAGCCGCCCGCAATTCGACGCCACAGTATCAGCGACTCATTGCGCGAACTTGGAGCTGCGAAAGCCAACTTGCCATGCACAGCTCGCCACGTTTCCGCTACCCGCCAATCGTCTGCAGCCAATCCGTAGCCGGGTCGGAGTGAGTAGCCAAGCAAATTCAGCCAGCGTGCTTCGTGAGCGGCGCTCTTGCGGCGGCCGGCGTTCATTTCCATCAATGCTTGCCACATGGCGCGCAGCAAGCTTGGCGTCCAGTTGGAGCGGCTAAGGTGAAGCTCTTCGGTCAAGGTTGACATCAGTTTCGCGGGTGGTACTTCCCCGCCAGTTTCGCCAAAAGTGCGTTGCAGTACATTGCGTGCCGTCGCTTCCACCTGTTCGTCCAAAATGCCCAAATTGTTGGCCGAAAGTTCATTCGCTTCAAAATCGGTTTGCGTGCTCCCCCTCACGTCGAATTCGAGCTTCCATCGATGTTTGCCGGTTGTATCCCGACACCACATTTGCAGTGTTCCGATCTGCGTCAATTCGGTCGCAATGATCACCGGCAACCGATCACGACGTTTGCGTCCAGCAAGATCCAAGACGGTTCGAATGGGTGGGAGTCGTACCAAATGTTCGTCGTCAATTGGTACGCTCTCCGAAACTCGGTCTGCCAGTCGCGTTGTTGAATAAAGAAGTGGAAATTGAACAGGTTCACCAATGGCCAGTTCAAGAGGTTGTTGGTCAAGTTCAAAGTTGTCGCCTAGACTGGCCGAACCGGGCACGATGCAGATGGCTTGCGGCGGATTGCTGGAAGTCTGCAGATAGTATGAACAGGCGAGTTTGGCTTCAATCTGAACACCTTCGCCACGCCGCACTTTGCCAAAATAGGCTGCGCCAATGGCGACAGCGAGATCTAAGCTTTCGCCGTCGAGCACGCCAGCACGCCAATCTGCCGCAATACCACTTGATCCCGCAAACCAACTGGCGATGACGTCGAGCAAACGCTGACTCAACAGCTCGCTCGTCATCACTCCGCCGTTGAACAAAATCCAGTCGGGACGCGCCAACTGCAAATCATCCATTGATTGCAGTGCTTCGTCGGTACGTCCATCGCGGCGATGATTCCACAGGAATGATGCCAGATGACTGGTGACACGCGGATCGGCAGCGAATGGCAATCCAAATTCTTGAAATCCCGTCTGCTCTCCCATGGGGCTCGCTTGCACATCGCAGTACGGGAAGAAGCCTTCGAGTACTGTCGCCGCAATCTCGCTGGCCGTAATTTCCACTTGATTGCCGCCACCAATCAATTTGGAACCCGTGCCGGGCAAATGGATAGTGAAACTGTCGTTGATGGGCGTTTTATTATCATGCTTTGTCGCTAATAGCGTCTCTTTCGCAACACGGCATGCTTGTCGAAGTGCATCCCAACTGCGCGGTGGCAACGACTTGCCTCCCGTCAACTTGCGCTCTGCAAACTTGGCAAGAGCCAAATCGATATTATCACCACCCAGGATTAGATGCTGTCCAACGGCGACCCGATGCAAGGAGAAGCGTTGTTGGTGCAATTCGTTGATCTGAGGGAGTTCCGAACTGGCTGACTCACGAACGCGGATGAGCGTAAAGTCGGTGGTTCCGCCTCCGATGTCGCAGACCAGAATCGTTTGACCGACTTGGACCAGTGACTCCCACTTTTCGCTATTCCGCGACAGCCAGGCGTAAAACGCTGCCTGGGGCTCCTCGATCGGCAAAATGCGGGCAAGTCCAGCTTGTTTGGCAGCCTCAATCGTCAATTGCCTTGCAACTTGATCAAATGATGCTGGGAGCGTCAACATAACCTCTTGTTCATCGAGGGGGTGTGATTTAAAAGTCCTATTCCAAGCTCGTTTAATCTGCGCGAGATAACGGGCGCTGGCCTCAACGGGCGACAACTTCTCAACCCCTTCGTCGCATTGCCAGGGGAGGATAGGACTTTGTCGATCGACACTCGAATGCGACAGCCAACTTTTCGCCGAGCTGATTTGACGCCCTGGCAATTGCAAGCCTCGATCGCGGGCAAGCGCTCCAACCACCGTTACCATCGCTTCGCTGCCGGAGGCCAGGGCGCCCGCCCCCTGCAAACTCGTCAATTCCGATGGTAGCGGCTGATAATGGAAACTTGGAAGCAGATTGCGCTTCTCGGAAGTTCCAAAGTCCACCCACTGCTCAACTGGAAAAATGCGTATTGGCGCATCGGCCTGTTCCGTGTCGACAAATGCGACGGCGCAATTGGTTGTTCCCAGATCGATACCAACGATGTATCGACTTGGGAGATCTTCAAAACCATCGGTGGCGTGCGGATCATTCACGGGCTGGATGCCTCGACAGCGTCACGCACATTAAACTCAAGCTTCCACTCCTGTTGCCCAGTTGTGCTCTTACACCACAATTCGAACACGCCAAGTTCTGAAACGCGACTCTGGAACTTGACCGGCACCACACTTTCGTCGATCCCGTCTTCGGTTGGAAGTGTCAGTTCGAGTGGTGCCGTTTCGACCAACTCATCTTCGTCCCACTCGCGAAGTGTCGTTCCAACCGCATCTTGCTGACGGTGGGCTGCAGCAAAGAAGCGAAACTTGGCTGGGCGTCCCACAACCAAACCAATTTCTCGGCTAGGAACATTCAATTCGCTACCCTCTTCCATTCCGAACGGAACGACACAGACAGCTTGCAGGGGCCGTGGCATCCCAGGGATCGCCAAGCCGGCCGTTTCGATGCCGACATAATAACTGCGTGCCGTACCGCCACGGATGCGAACGCCCCCACGGTGTTTCGCCCAGCCGTAATAGGCTGCCCCGCGCGCCACTGCATTGTCTAAATCCTCGTGATCGCCCAGCTTCTGCGTCGGCTTGCCCAAAATATGGCTGATGGCATCATTCAATCGTCGCTGAATCGCAGGGCCTTTAAAGACGCCACCGTTAAGTAAGAGATGGAGTTGTCGGTAGTCGTTGGCTGAGTTCTCGGCGAGAAAGCTGGCGACGTGGCGGGTGATTCCCGAGTCGGGCTCAAATGGTAAACCAAGTTCATGGAATCCCGAGTTGGGTCCGCGCGATGGTCGCGCATCAGCCTCGCAGATTGGAAAGAAACCGTCCAGCAGCAGTTGCTGTACTTCTTCGCGATTCACTTCAACACTGACCGTACCACCGATAAGTTTTGAGCCACGACCAAGGACTGAAATCGTCTCCGTCTCTGCGCCATCAATTGCCAGCAGCGACTCTTTTGCACGCCGGCAGGAATGCCACAAAGAAATCGACTGCCATGGGTTCAACCGCGTTCCTTGTTCAGCAAACTTCTTAGCAACGAAGTGTGCCAAGGCAAGATCCATGTTGTCTCCCCCGACCAGAAGGTGATTGCCAACTGCGATTCGACGGAGAGTCAATTCGCCCTGCTCCTGTTCGACGCGCACCAACGTCAAATCGGTTGTGCCGCCACCGACATCACACACCAGCAAGCAATCATGTTCTTTGGCTGCGTTGCGCCAGCTATCTCCTGCCTTGTCCAGCCAATGATAGACAGCCGCCTGTGGTTCCTCGAGCAAAATGAAGTCCGACGGCAGCCCCGCTGCCAGAGCTGCTTCGCGCGTCAGTTCACGCGCGGCCATATCAAAGGAAGCCGGTACTGTCAGTGTAACCAATTGTTCTTTAAGCGAGTGCTCCGGAAATTGAATTGTCCACGCATCGACCAACTGTCGCAATAAAAATTTGCTGGCAGTGACGGGTGAGAACTTGTTGACTTCATCGGGACTTTGCCAGGGAAGAATGGAAGCATGGCGATCGACGGCTGCATTGCAGAGCCAACTCTTGGCCGCCAGAATGGTCCGTTCGGGATGATCAGCGGATATCTTACGCGCGTAAGTGCCTGCGACCGTGGGGTAGGCCGGCATGTCGGGCATGGCGAAAATGCCTTCCGAATTTTCGGCTGGAGTCGGTACATACAGGAAACTCGCCAAACTGTGGAGAGCCTCGGTTTGATTTGGTCCGGTTATCTGCTCCACCCGCAAAAGTTGCAGTGCGGGGCGATCCACGCCGAGCTCTGTAAATGCAACGACACAGTTGGTTGTACCAAGGTCAATGCCGATCGAATATTTACGCATCTTCAATTCACTTCTATTTCGGTCGGTGACAGAATCCATGCTTCGTTTCGCCCGCCATTCCATTGAGGCACTTCGCAGCAAGTCGCTTGCCAACCGCGATGTGTAATCGTGCCAGATGTCCCGGCCGACTTACCGATTAACCGTACGCGATTGGGAGATGCAGTTGGGGGAACATTACACACTTCCCCCTCTTCCTGTTCCGCCAGAGGTTTGATGTCAAACATCCGCCCCAGTGTCTTTCGGCAATCTTTAAGTACTTCGCGGGCTGCGGCACCGATTTGTGCATCCTGAAACTGATCCAGTGGTTCATAGACTAGGTCGAGCAACCGGGCCTCGCGTTGCAGCGTGTTCAGCAGCGTCAGTGCGTCACTGCGAGTCGGAGTGGAAGGCTTAGATTCCGGCTTAGTTTCTGGCTTGTGGCGCTGTTCAAGCTTTGCCGGTGCGGTGCTGTCGGCTGGCTGAGTTGAATCCAACGCTTCACGAATGCGATCTGCCACTTCACGCTTGAACAACGCGGCGAAAAAAGCACGAAATGCGACACCTATTGACATGGAAAGTCCTCGATTGGGCGACTCCACCGTCTTTTCACGCACATTGTTGGATATGGCGAACGGCACAGAGTCGCAATTGGGTACTGCCTCAGGGAGAGCAACAAAAGACCGAGTGAGACTGCGATCGAGCATTTTAGGGCGTTTTGCCCGCTGCGCTTAGTGCCCTTCGATCCTGGCCAATTTTCACCAAGAAATTTGCGGCTCTTGCTTGACGATGTAACTCCTACAATCCCACCACTCGGACGTTTGCCCTCTCCGATTCACGCAGCAGGGGCGGGTTCATCCATTTGAGGGCGGAGATTGAGCTATCGTTCCATACTGCTCCATTCGCCGTTGCCCCACTGGCCGTTGCCCCAAGCCGAAAGTCCGAATAAACCAGCATTTCGCGTACCCATTGGAGGGTACAGAGGGGCATATGCCGACCTTTAATCCACTCCGTTCGCAAGACCGTCGTATTGCTGTATCCACTTTGGAGACAGGCTACGTGTGCACAGCGGACATCTCAGATCCGGCAAATCGACTGCTGTTGGCTGCTGGGACCGAGCTGACTCGCGAGTTCATTCAGCGACTCAAGGCTCGCGGCATCACTCACGTCCAAGTCGGAGTGCGCGACTACGCCAAGTTAGCAAGCACGCGTAGTAGTGGAAAGCCGACACCGCACGTTCCGCTCGCAAAACATGCAAGCCGCGTCGACCGCACAAGCGAACCTCATTCGTCGGTTCGCGCAGCCCGCTTTAAGTCGCAGTTGAACAACGCACTCAACCTGCTGGACTGCGTGGCGGCAGATGTACTCGACATCACCTCCACTCCCATGGCCGAGTTGATTCGCGTGCCGGAAGCTATTGCAGAAATGTTGGTGGAAGATGCCGATCAAGCGATCGTCGCTGCTCAATGCGATGAACGCTCCAAATTGCTTTCCGCCCGCTGCGCGCAGATGTCCGTATTGGCAAGTGCAGTCGCCATGGAACTTCAACTGTCCGACTCCGACGTCGAACTGGTCGGTACGGCGGGCTTGTTGCACGACATCGGACTATTTCTCTTACCGCTTGAAGTCCGTGACCCAAGTCGCGCGATGAACTCGACCGAGCTCGAAGCGTATCGCTCGCATCCCAAACTGTCCGTTAAATTACTCAGCGATTGCTATTCGATTTCAGAGCCTGTCAAACTGCTGATCGTACAAGCCCATGAACTGCCCGATGGAAGTGGTTTCCCGCGCGGACTGAAAAAACACATGGTACATCCACTAACACGCATCTTGAATGCAGTTGATATCTTTCTATCATTGACCGCTCCCGGACCAGGGCGTCCCGCAATTGTCGCTCATGATGCAATTCACATCATGTTGCATCAATGCCGCAAAGGCATCATCGATCCTGAAGCCATGCGCGCGCTGATCAATCAAATCACACTGTATCCATTGGGTAGCAGCGTGCGTCTTGACGACAACTCGATCGCCTTTACCGCGCGTCGCGATGGCAATCACTACGACATGCCTATCATATCACTGGACGGAACCAACGATAGCCAGCTCATTCCAACACGACAATGCGCACACAAGATACTCAGTCCTCATTTCGACCCCGCCATCGAAATGCGCGTCGGTCGCGACACCCTCGATCAATTGACACTCGATCACTTAATCTTGTGTTGATCTAAGATACACGCAACTCACCCTTTCCTGAGTCCTGGCTGTAGCACGAATCGTTTTTCATCGACTTCCGCGGGTTGGGGAGCGTGGGGACGAGACAACGCAGCGCTGCCTGGCTGGCGCTGACCGGAAGTTCTGTTGCTTGGCGGAGAAGAGTGCTGCGCGCTAACGGGCGTGCGACTCAGGGTTGCTCCAATGACGGGTGCATGGGACGTAACGACCGAGGCTTGGGGAAGTGAGGCGGCGACGGTTCTTTGCTGCACTTCCACTGCTTGCCGATGGTCATCTCCTGCGAATCTCGGTCTTTGGTCGCTTTCGCGGATTGGATTCGAGGCTCGATCAATCTGAGCCAATTCCTGTGGGAGATGACCAAGCGTCTGGTCCGGCCATTTTGGGTCGGTCCAACTGGAAATCCGATTGTCCGTCGGGTCGGCAAGCTGTCGATCCGCCAGCGTAGGTGCGGCGCTTTCGGCAATGTCCCACGGCGAGTCTCGGTGAGACGAAATTGCCAGTGAGGACTCCTGCTCGCTAGACGCTGCGTAGTCTTGAGGCGCTTTCCCGTCGCTCAGCCGTCCCCCTCGCCATGTCCGTAGTGGTTGAAGTTCCGCTGTCGGTCGCTCGACATAAGAGTCAGGCTGTGGGGCCGGAGATTTTGCGCGTGATATCAATTCGTCCAAGGGAGATTGCTGCGTAACCCACTTAGGAAGTAACGGGATTTCGGATGTCGTCCAGTCGTCGAGTCTGGAAACTGTGGTGGGCAGTGTCCCAGAGACGATGCGACCGGGCAGTAGATTCGACGACGATTCAAATCCATCCAACTCGGAAGGAATGGGCGACCATGCTGCGAGTTCGGATGTCGCTGGACCACTTGCAAGCCGAGCGGAATCGATTTGAGCTGGACGCAGGAAGGGAGAGGCCAATGCCGCTCCTCCAGCCAGTGTTAATACTGCCCAGCCGCGTGGCCCCACGTATGCTTGCGTTCGATTCATGGCACAGTTTTCGACCCAGTTTGGCCGAACCTTTGAACCCGCCGTGCCACGTCCTTGCGATGAGCGGAGTATTTCCAGTGAAGTGCGCGATGAGCCGTCGTCGCGCACGCCTTCCAAGGTTGGTTCGGCATACGCTCACCTAAAATCGACGTTTCTGCATCGAATTCTACTTGTACGGTCATTAACGATTGCATGCCCCGGTTGGTTCAATGCATGTGAGCGGATGAATGCGCTTTACCGCTCATCCAATCATTGATGCACCAAAGCCTTGAAAAAGTACAAATTGGGGCGAAATCTGGATTCACATCGGCTCTCCGTCAAGGCTTACCAAAATTGGACTTGCAGGTTCGAAAATTGTGATCAAGCCGCCTGAACGTATTGAACTTTTGACGCATTGCGGTCGATTGTCTTTAGGCCTTAGCAATTAAGGTAAAATAAGCCTCCATAGTGTGCTCAAAACGCACGGTCAACGAGCCATAGTGTGCCCTTACCCAGTGAAGTCTGAATACGCTCGAGGTATCACCGGGACAAAAAGGATTTTCCCATGACAGTAAAAAAATGGATGTTAGCCTCTTTAGTAGGCGTGGTGGGTACAGTCGCCGGAGCGAACACAATGGCGACGGGCCCTGTTAGCTCGCGTGTGGTTTCGGCTCAAGCCCGTCATGACCAAGTGATAGCGCCGACCGTTACTGCGGCAAGCTGCAGCGTTGGTAGCTGCGGTGCTTCGTGCGACGCTTCGTGTGCCGACGACTGTGACGCCTGCGGTTGTAGCGAGGGCAGTGGAGGGCTGTTCAGCAACTTGTTTGGGAACGCATGCGGATGTGATGACAACGTATGCGACGCCGGCGGTTGCGATAGCATGGGTTGTGGTGGGAGTGATGGTCTGCTCGGCTACGGTATTATCAAGCCAAGCGACAAATGCTTCGATGATTTCATCAGCCCAATGACTAACCCAGTCTTTTTCGAAGATCCGCGTAGTTTGACGGAAGTGCGTTTTATCTTCCTCAATCACAACCTGCCAGCGGCCTTGGGTGGCAACTCAGTTCAAGTTTACGCCGCACAGTTGCGTGCTCGATTGACAGATCGACTAAGTCTGATTGCAACCAAAGATGGATTGATCTACTCGCAAAGCCCTTTGATCGAACCAGGTTTGGCCGACCTTGCAGCAGGTCTGAAGTACAATCTGTATCGTGACGTCGAGGCGGGGCGACTTCTGAGCGTTGGTGCAACTTATGAGATACCGATGGGGGCGAATAAGTCGCTGCAAGGAAACGGCAACGGCGAATTTCACTTCTTCGTAACGTCGGGAACACGCATTGGCGAACGCGCCCACTGGTTGAGTGCATCGGGCATTCGCGAACCGGCTGACACCAATCTGGAAAACCGAGTTTGGTACTGGTCGAACCACTTTGACTATCAGTTGGCAGATCGGCCATTGTATGCGTTCACTGAGTTCAATTGGTACAACTGGCAAAGCAGTGGTACTGCGTTTCCCTTGCCTGTCGAAGGTGGTGATCTATTCAACCTCGGTTCGACCGGTGTCACAGGGAACGACATCGTTACCCAAGCCGTCGGTATGAAGGCCAAGCCAAGGTCGAATGTCGAAGCGGGTATCGCTTATGAGTTTCCATTGACGGAACGACGCGGAGTACTTGATGATCGCTTGACAGCCGATCTGATTTTCCGCTTCTAAATCGACACGAACTATGGAATCCGCTTGTAATCTTACCGCACGCATTTTGAGCCACTGATGATGCGGTAACTTTGCGAATGTAACAACACGTGTCTCTTCAACGAAAAAAGCCGAGAGGGAAACCTCTCGGCTTGATTTGTTACTGATGACGTCCTCAACAATCATTGCGAAGCTCGCAAGTTGCCGATAACGTGCAAGTCGATTTATTACGCTTCGGGAGCGTCTGAGGCAGATGGAGCGTCAGCAGCAGGATCAGCAATTGGAGCTGGAGCTGGTGGAGCAACCGATGGAACGGAGCTTTCCATGATAACGCCACTGTCTACTGTTGTGCTGCAGTTGGGGCAACCACTGCTAATGACCGAGCCACCCATGTCGTAACCGCCAGCGTAGCTTACGCTGCCACAGCTTCCACAACCGGTGGAAACTGGAGTGCTGCAACCACCGCAGGACGAAACAGGAGTGCTGCAACCACCGCAGGATGGAGCAGGAGCACTGCATCCACCGCAGGATGGAGCCGGAGCTGGTGCACAGCACGGTGCTGGTGCTGGCTCGCAGCATGGAGCTGGAGCTGGCTCGCAGCATGGTGCTGGAGCAGGCTCGCAGCATGTGTCAACAGGCGCACAGCAATCAGCTTTCTTGGCGCGATGCTTGGCAAACAGTCCGCCACCGCCACAACCGCGATCAGCGCGTGAGCCCAGCTTCGAGAACAAACCACCACCGCCACAAGCATCATTGCCACCGCACTTGCGGCCGAAACCAGCTTGAACATCAACGCTAGCGGTCAAAAGCATGGCCAAGCCAGCGATGCCCGCAACTAAAACTCGATTCATCGGATACCTCCCAAAGGTTACCAACACTCAAAACACGGCCCAACCGCTGAGCCAACTTGGCGGGACATCCGCCTTCTAATTCTCTGTTGCCAACCCACCGAGTCTAACGATCGTGCTGCATTTGATGGTTGAAACGAGTGGGCAAACTAAGTAAAGATGGCAATTAGGTTACCCAGTGCTGCATGTGTGTCAACCGGCGAACGAAGGATCATAGCTGAAAAAAACTGGGTGATACGGTTTGCCACATCAGGGGTTTGCAGAGCGCTACCAGTGCAGCAAGTAGTCAGTTATCCAACACACTGACTAGCTTTCGATGTAGAATGTGTGCTACTCGCGGGAGTGAAACCACCCTCACGCGGGATGAACGACTGAACGCAAACGCAGCCGTTCGTGCTGGAAAACATGCGTGCTGGAAAACGAGTAGAGACTAAAATTGTGGTGCTGAAAGGCGTCTCTTCCGCGCGAAAAGTCCCAACCCAGTGCAAAGTCCAAGCAAGATAAGACTGCTCGGCTCTGGTACAGCCGAAACAAGGAATGCTGAATTCCCCGTAACGTTCAAGGTGAAAGTGTCGTTAGCAGCCAAAGTCCACTGAGTTCCGTCAAGAGCGTTGGCAGCACGGAAAAACTCGAATTGCTGACCGACGAATGTTGGCTCAAAAGCGCCGAAAAGAGAAGCCACGACAGTGACATTTGTCATATTGGCATCGCCGAGCACATTGATAAAGTCGAAGTCCACCCCTTGCGAAAGACCACCAATCTCTATACGCAACTCGCCACCGTTCATTGTCAGATCGTTGTTAAACGTTAGCACGCCGGGTGAATTCCCTGGTGCGATATAGGTGCCAGCATTCATCGTAACGCTCTGCGTGAGCGTACCCACTCCCTCGATTCCTCCAAGGTTCGCCCCAGCGGTGTTAATTGCCAGTGCAGCGCTACCGCCGATGTTGCCGCCATCAACGATAAACTTACCGCCGTTGTGAGTGTAAGTGCCATTGATATTTATCGTGTTGCTTCCTACGGCAACCAAATCACCGCCGTTGTTAATGAAATTGCCAGCGATCGTTACGTTGCCATTTTCGGCGCGGATGTTCCCCGAGTTCGTCGTGGGTCCATTTAAGTTCAATGCCCCGCCTAAAGTTTGCATGGTCCCACTGTTTGTCACCGCACCAGAAAAAGTAAGACTTGCTGCAGCAGACCGGACAGTACCGGCATTGTTGAATGTCCCGCCAGTTACCGTTGAAGCTACGGTACCAATCTGGACAAAAATTCCTTCGCTAAGATTGTTAAAAATAGAGTTGTTGGTTAAGTCGAGATTGCGACTAGCCCCAACCGTCTGGTTCCTGGTAAATGCACCGCCGTTATTCCAGGTGGCGTTACTAAGCGTCAAAGCACTTTGGCTATCCGTCCAGTTGGTCGTAGCATCCGTATTGATCGTCCTCGATGTGACTTGGGCGGGATTATTCAGTCGGATAACGTTGAGTATTCCTGCAGAAAATGTAGTTGAACCCGTTCCTTGCATTATTAACGTTTCCCAGTTGTGCGTACCCGAACCGCCTACGACTAAATGACCTTCTCCAGTAATTGTACCCAACGAGTTATTGGTGAAGTTATTCACAGTCAACGTGTTGTCTGCCAAAATATTCAACGTGTTGTTGAAATTCAACGTTAAATCGCCGATAGAAAAATTCTGGTCAACGGTAGCCACCGCGGCTGTGGTTGAGTTAAAACTGAACACTGCGTTCTCAGTAGTTTCGTCGGGTACGTCGTTGGGTGACCATCGAGCCGAATCACTCCAGTTTCCACTACTGTTTGCGACCCAGGTTCTATTTTGCCCAATTGCGAGCGAGAATTGTGCGAGCAAAGCTACGATGAAAACTAAAGCAAATATCTTACGTTGCATTTCATGATTCTCCGGCAAACTTCAACTTTCTTCCGCCTACAATTACCCAGACTAATTATCGCGCGCGTTCCTTACCAGAATTTGGACGCTTTTCTCGGGCTTTTTTCTAAATAAATATTCAGGATCAAATATTCAGGATCATTCACCCTCTTCCATGTTGGCCCACTGCGCCACGCGCTTGAAAACGAGTTACAACGTTTGGCCAGCCTCTTTGGCATAGATTTGCTGCGCGCTGCTCGACATTCTCTTTGGTCGAGGCGGTATTTCGCAAGCCTGCGTTGAGCGCTTTCGGTCATCGACGAATTTCGGAACCAACATTACACCCCGAATTAACATCACACACCCCCTCGTTCGTGCGGATAACATGTGATATAAGGCGACACACCCCCAAATCTGCTTCCCATTTCACGGGGACAAACCCTCTGCCGCGCTATTGCATGGGGACAGTCCCCAAGCTTGGGTCGGGTCGCGACTTGCTAGCCGTGCTATAACAACAATCCTCCGGTTTCCCAAGCAGATGCTGCTTGCCGTTTCTTGCTCATTGCGTACTTATTCAGAATGCCGCGAATGTTTGCAACGATTTGTCTGCTATGAAGCAAGAGCTTCGTTTCAGTGCGTGACCAGGTCGCCCCGTGCACCAGGTAAGGGACGGCGAGTTTAGGGACAGTGCACGAGAAGAACGCTAGGGACAGTGCACGAGAAGGACGCAGGACATTAGGGACAGCGCACGAGTTGGTTAGGGACCGTGCAAGAAATGCCAGGGGCGTTAGGACCGTGCAAGAGATGCGCGAAGTCTGGGACAGCGAAGTCTGGGACAGCGAAGAACGTCTGGGATAGTGCGTGCTGGGAGGAGTTGGAGACACGGGGCTTTGACTGACTGCTTTTTCATCCAAGGAAAACTAAAAATGAATCCTCTTCTCTCTGCGCGCAAACAAGCAAATCTCACCGCGACCCAGGTAAATCTCACTGCGCCCCAGGTAACTCTCACTGCGCCCCAGGTAAGTTTCACTGGGCCCAATCGAGTAAATCGACGGGCGGTGCTCAGGAATGGAGTATTGGTACTGGCTGCCCTGCCGCTGATTTCGTTAGAGGACACTTTTGGCAGTGAGTCAGCGGAATCGCTGGTGTTCGGATTGGTGACCGACTTGCATTACGCCGATAAGGCACCGGCCGGAAGTCGGCATTATCGAGAGACTCTTGCCAAACTGGAGGAGGCGGGGGCGCGGTTCGAGCAAGAACAAATTGCTTTTTTGGTCGAGCTAGGTGATCTTATTGATGCAGCGGATTCGGTGGAGATGGAGCAGAGTTATCTCCAGCGAATCAACCGAGACTTTTCGGCGATTTGCAAGGATCGCCACTATGTGCTAGGTAATCATTGCGTCGATACTTTGACCAAAGCAGAATTTCTAGGGGGAGTGGAACAGGAAAAGTCGTATTATTCGTTTGATCGCGGCAACTTCCATTTCGTCGTTCTGGACGCCTGTTTTCGCAATGACGGTCAGGCCTACGAGCGCAAGAATTTTACTTGGACCGATACCAACCTGCCGCAGGACGAATTGGAATGGCTCAAGGCCGACCTGACCTCGACGTCCAAACGTGTGATCGTATTTGCCCACCAACGGCTCGATGTCAACGACAATCATGGGGTAAAAAACAATGTGCAAGTCCGGCAGATTTTGGAGTCAAGTCACAACGTGTTAGCGGTATTTCAGGGCCACAGCCATCAGAATGCACTGAACAATATTGGCGGCATTCATTACTGTACGATGCGAGCGATGGTGGAAGAATCTGGCGAAACGAACAACGGATTTTCTGTCATCAAGATTGAACCCAACGGGACAATTGAAGTGACGGGGTTCCAGAAACAAGAGTCTTACAATTGGCGTACCACTTAGCCACATCTGGTTTCTTGTTGTCGTCTTTCGCTCTGCTTGAGAATTAACAGCCGCTCGGTAGAGTGGCGACTATTTATCACGCGATGTGTAACAGGGTGACCTGCTAGCGTCGATGAGGGGACTATACTGAGAGGATGTACGCCCGACTCCCACTTGGTTCTTAGTTTTATGTTCGTGGAAATAACCCCACCAAGTGCTATTGCAGAGGATCGCAGTTGCAGTGAATCAGTTTTTTTTAAAGTCCACGGGACTGCTATTCGGCCTACTACTTGCAACGCACGCTTGCGGGCAAGCGGTCAAGACTCCGACGCCACTCGATCAGGCTGCGATGCAACTTGAGCTGGAACGATTGGCATCAATCTGTGATGAATTGCAACTGACGGAGGAAGCGACCACTTGCCGTACCTGGCTCAACAAGGTGCATCGAAAGGATCAGCAACGGCTTTATTTACCGACCGAGTTTCCAGTGGAAAATGCGAACAACGCAAAGCAGGCGAGTTGGTGCAAATATTTCATAGCTGCCCGACGCGCACACGCTTTGTGGCTTTACGCAGAAGCACAAAAGCTGGCTCAGGCTGGCGACGAGGCGGCGGCATTTAGAAAGCTGTGGCAAGTCGTGCGAGAAGACCCGGAACATGCAGAAACACGCCGCGTACTAGGCACATTGGTGACGGCAGTTGCGGTTCGTCCCAAGTTGCGTCAGGCCACATCAGCGCATCCGGCATTTGCCTGGCCCCCACGTTCGTACAGTCGAGTGCAAACGATGCATTTCCTGGTCACCAGTCGCGCTGATCCGAAGGCGAGTAACGACGTTGCTCAGCGGCTCGAAGTCGCCCATGCGTTGTGGAGTCAGTTGTTCTACGAACAATGGGCCAAGCCTGGGCAATTGACCGCGAAACTCAGCGGAGCAAATTCGAACTGGAATGAAACTCGCAAAATGGAGGTCGTACTGCTCAAGGATCGCAACGAGTACTTGGAAGTGCTGGGAGTGCGTGAGGCAAGTATCGGAGTGTCCGTTGGCTATTACAACGCGCGCGCGAAACAGAGTTTTTTCTATCCCAGTGACGATCTGGAGGCAACTTTCTTTCACGAGTTGACGCACCAACTGTTTGCTGAAGCGAGTCGCATCGACGCGCTTAACGATGCAGGAAACCAAGGTGGAATTTGGATACTTGAAGGTATTGCTCTCTACCTGGAATCGCTGCGATCACACGGAACTTTTTGGACCGTCGGAGGAATCGATGCTCCGCGCATGCAGACGGCCCGCTATCGCGCTGTTCGCGACGGATATTGGCCCGCATGGAATGAATTTTCAAATGGCACAATCGACGCATGGAAAGAAGATCCAAACGTGGCACTCTACTATTCCCATGCTGCTGGACTGACTCACGCGATGCTCGATCTGGCAAAACAGGAGAGTGGTTCGAGGGAAGAATTCATGGCCGCATTGACCGCAATCTATGAAGGTCGACCAACGGCTAGCACTTCGCTGCTGACTCAATTTGCAGACAACGAAGAGGAAGCCAAACTCAAGTACCAGGATCGCATGACCGTCTCCGATGATCAGCTCTCCGAATTTGTGGCAAGCGGAACTCAAGTTGAAGAGTTGGTATTGGCGGGTAGCGCATTCAAACCTGAAAACTGGCATAAACTTGCTGGCCAAGAGCGCTTGAAGTGGCTCGACCTGTCGTTTTGCAACTGCACCACCGGCGATTTGACGTGGCTGAACGAGTTGACAAGCTTGGAGCGTCTTAGCGTCGAAGGAACTGCGATCGATGGCGCGCTGTTGAAACAAATTCGCCAACTTTCGAAGCTCAACGAACTGGACCTAAGTGGTTGCGCCATTGACGACACTGGACTAGCAGAACTGCGCGGACATAAGAATCTGAAGATCTTGTGGCTCACTGGGACTCAAGTGACCGATGAAGCTCTCAAGACCTTAGCCACGTTGCCCAACCTAAAATCGTGTGAAATCGGTGGGACAAGTATCACTGCAGAAGCGTGGCAACAATTTGTGCGCGATCATCCCGTTGGTTCACCGTAATTCCATCTTTGGTTCACCGCGATTCGATCTTGAGACGGCCAAACCGCGGAAAGTGCCAGCAGGTGAGCAAGCCACAGCTAAGCAACTCACAGGTGTGGGTGGAAAAAAAGTAGGACCGGCAGGACTTGAACCCGCAACCAAGGGATTATGCTTACCACTACAGTTTTCACTGCCTCTTTCGAGTTTGTAGTCTGGACTATCTCTTCCCATTACGGGTTCGCCGTATAGTCTCTACACCTTCCTCCGCTGAGGCTTGGCTCGGGATTAACTTATCGATCGCTGCTCCTCACAGGATCAGTACCGACTTAGTCTTCCCCGAATTTGACGAATTCTACCGAGACCCTCATGGATGAAACGATTCATGCACAAAAGTAACGGCAACCCACTCGATGATACCCTGCGCAGATTGCGTTTAGGTATCGATCGCTTAAGTCCCCTGCTCTAACCGTTGAGCTACGGTCCCATGGCACAATATCTTAGCGACATTTCCAGCGATTGTCAGTACGCCCCGACGTGAACGATTGGCGGGGCTAATAGGTTAGGGGGAAATGGCCACCGGAGCGACGAATTGCATGAGCTGACCGGTGATATAGCCGAAGTAGGTTCCCAGAACGTAGCCGAGTACGGCCAGCAGCACACCCACGGGTGCCAACGAGGGGTGAAAGGCCGCAGCCACCACTGGTGCGCTGGCCGCGCCACCAATGTTGGCCTTGCTCCCTACTGCGAGAAAGAAATAGGGAGCTCGAATCACATATCCAACGATAAGAAGCAGTGCGACGTGAATGCACATCCAAACCAGCCCGACGACAAACAAGCCAAAGTAGTCCCACACGGCACGCAAGTCCATTCCCAACCCGATCGTGGCAACCAATATAAAGATACACACCGTTCCAATTTTTGACGCGCCTGCCCCCTCGAGCTGCCGAAGTGGAGTCATCGACAATAGCACTCCGAACGTCGTCGCGATGATAATCAACCAAAAAAACGGTACGTTTAAGCTAAATTGAGCCAAGTACGGATAGTGAGTCGCAATGAATGGCGCCAGCCAATCCGCTATGGCATGCGATGCAGCCGTGCAGCCAAAGCCAACTGCCAAAATCGCAAACAACTCTGCCGTAGTCGGGATGCGAGCCGTGCGACGCGTGAACTCCTCCATTTTAGTCTGAAGTGCTTCGACGCTACTGCGATCCGCGCGAAATAGTCGATCGATCGTCTTCGCCCTTCCCACGCCGAGCAACAGGAACATCATCCACAGCTCGGCAACCAGCACATCGACTGTGACCATCGCACTAAACAGTGCGTCCGATGGTTGAAAAACTTCTTTCATGGCCGCTTGATTGGCACCGCCACCGATCCAACTGCCTGCAATGGTTGCCATGCCGCGCCAAACAGCATCGGGCCCGGCTCCACCAACCAAAGCAGGATCGAAGACGCTAACAATCAAGATGGCCAGTGGACCACCGATGACCACGCCTGCGGTACCCGTCAAGAACATGATCAGCGCTTTGGGGCCGAGCTTCACGATCTCCATCAGGTCAACGCTGAGCGTTAGCAGGACAAGGCCGGCTGGTAACAAGTACTGCGACGCCATTTTGTAAAGCTTGGAGGCGTGCGGATCGACGATATTAAAAAATGTGAGCAACGATGGTAGGAAATAGCACAACAGCAACATCGGTACGACGGTGTACAACATCCGGAACATTTTTATCTGGCTGTTGTTTGACCAAAAGATCAAGCCAAGCATCGTCATCAAGATACCGAAGACAACTGCATCTGAAGTGATCAACGGTGCCGAGGTAGACGCTTCAGCGACTGGATCCGCAGCCCTGGCGTAACCCGACGCCACGAGCATGAGCGTGCAAGCCAAGATGGGACATTGGAAGTCACGGAAACGTGGGCGAATTCGCAAGGTGTAGTGTTTCATGGGAGCAGTATAACTTGGTAAACTCGAAATCGCAGCAACGTCGCGGAAATGTCACACATGCCCCCATCGCTTGAGAACGCAGGGCTGCGATACTTGAATCGCAAATGCTCTGTATCCAAGCCGACTTCAAAGACATTGCGTCCGTGACTCCAACTGGGTATTCACCAACGGATATGAACAAGTTATGGCCTTTTTCAAGCGACCATCAGAACTACATTCCGCTCATCGGCCAAAATCACGATTCGGTTGTTGGTTTTTCGGTCTACTCATCTGCTTTGGGCTACCACTATTCGCCGTGTTCATCGTGGTGCTGATGATCACTATACGCGAGCGTCAGGCCAATCAAGTCTTGCGGGAGCGGCTCCTTCAACGACAACAACAAGGTCTTCCGAGTGACAATGAGTCGGTTGAGGCCTTTTACCACCAATTGACCAGCGAGCAAAACACGGAAGCATGGATGAAGCTACTGCAGGAATTACAGAGTGACGCATATACGCAAGGTTACGTGGCGCTTGATTTGAACTTTGGAGAGGAAAACACCGCCCCTGTTCCAGGTGAAGAATGGGGGCAACAAACAGCGGTCCGCGAGTTCCTCGATACGTGGAAAAATACGCACCGGACGCTACAACAGCTCTGCTTTCAGCAACTCGATCAACAAGCACTTCCCGTGCGCTTTCCGATCGAGTTCCAGTCGCTTAACACGCTGCTCAAACCTGTACAGGACATGCGCGAAGCTGCAAGACTGTTGCAGCTAAGAGGCAAAGTTGCAATCTATGATCGAGACTCTGCTGGCGTTCATCGTGCCATCATCTCTCTGTTGGGATGTGCGGATGCGGTGTCTGGGCAACCCATTTTCGTTTCGTCGCTTGTGGCAATTGCAATTGATGGAATGGCCATGAATTTGCTCAAGAGCGCTTTGGAGCATGATATGCTGGAAGAGCGTCATTTGGTCGAATTGCTTGCGTTGATGCGTAGTCGTTTGAATATCAGTTCCAAATGGAAGGCGGCCATTGAGGGTGAAATCGCACTGGTCCTGCCGGTGTTTGACGATCCCACAGCCCTTGGTTCTGAAATGCCACTGACACTTCCCGCCCGATCTCGCGACAAGTTGGTTTATCTTGATCACATGGAGGACGTCGCTGAGCTAAGTACAGCAGATATTTATGAATTTAGTGTAGCTGTAGAACGCCTGGACCAAGAGTTTGGTCGCAATTTAAACACCGGGTGGGTGCAACGCTTTGATTCGCTGATGACAGGACTATTGGCGCCTTCAATTGGGGCGATTGGAAACGCGTTCATTCGCCAAGCCGCCCAGCACCGCATCGCCACTTTGGCCATCGGTCTACGCCTACATGAAAAGCGCGAGGGAGCTTTTCCGGCGTCACTTCAAGAACTAAAGCTGCTCGATTTAGATTTTAATCAACTGACATCACCGGTGAACCAACCGTTTGGCTATTCGAATGACGGTCAGGGCGCGGTCCTTTGGGGAGCTGATTTTCAACGTGAGAAGAGCATTCCGCACTCTCCACCAAGCACAGATCCTGCCGACCCATACTCCGCAAACAACGAGATTTGGATTTGGAATCTGCCGTAGGTCATTCCTGCCAGGAATGACCAGACCTAGTTAGGATTCGCAGGCTGGTATTTCCTTCGTGAAATGCTCCGTGCACGGGAGAGCGAGGCCACCGCTCTAAACATCTTTATTGATTCTAAGGTGTTGAATCGTATAGACTTAGGTCATGACAACA
>JBGSUV010000132.1:0-16521 GCA_041753315.1 Pirellulaceae bacterium
CTAGTTACTTCACAGCGAGGCGATTATTCTAGGCTGAAAACACCCTTCTACTATAATCAGCCGCCCCGCAAACTGCGATCAGTCAATCGCAAACAACCCAGCCACCCTGCTAAATTGGCTGATTCTTAGTTGCGTTTGACAACTTCTTCTGGAGCCAGGCCACGTGCCTCAGTCATGATCGTCACCGTGGGACGATTTAGGTCGGGAAATACGTCGACAGGCAACGTGCGAAGCAAAGACGCTCCAACCAACATCACAAGTAGTGACGCAATTGCAACGATAGCGCGGTTTTGAAGTGAAAGTCGTATAATGCGATTGAGCAAGTGAGCTACCTTAAAGATGCAAACGCCGTCTGTAACTCTCGTCCCCCAGCGGTTACGACCAACTCACCCGCCACGATACCGCTTGTAATTTCGGTAAACTCTGCGTCAGATCGACCGATCACTATTCGACGACGCTCAACATATCCGTCGTCCTTCCGCACGAAGCTGAAATAATGCACACCGTCGCGAAGAACTGCAGATGATGGAATGGCAAGAACTGAAAGCGAACTTCCTACGGACATAGTGAGCGTTATCAACGCTCCGGAGCGAAGTTGCGGGAGTGTCATCGTCGGACTAGGAGCCGGCGTGGGAGTAAGCCATATCCGCTGAGTTCGAGTCGACTCATTCACCGATGGACCGACGCGTGAAAGGACCACTGGAAATCTAACGTCAGGGTTGGCCAACATCGTGGCAACACCATGAAGTTGATTTGAAATAGAGCCTATCTCTTTCGAAGGTACATGCGCCTCGAGCCATACCGAATCAAGATTTTGAATTTCAACGAGCGGTTGGCTAGCAGCAACTGTTTCACCTAAGGTAATAGCAGACGAAGCGATGCGACCATCTATATTGGATCGAATAGGTAAGAAGTCGATTATTCGTCGTTCTTCGACGATCGACTCGATCTCGCTGTCGCGTAGTCCCAATGCAGTGAGTTGCCGTCGTAAGCTCTCGGCTCGTGCCTCCAGTTGCTCCGCCTGAGCTCGCGTTTCCAATACGATGCGCACTGAAACTGCGTCTCCCTTTATTTCTTCCAGCCGATTGGCTCGACGTAGCGATAAGGCAGCATCAAGTGAAGTGCTGATCAAGTCGAGTTGGAGCTTATAAAATTCAGGCGAAGCAATCTCCATCAATATATCACCAGCATTAACGCTGCGCCCAGGAAGCAGCGTGTGAGAGTGGACGGTACCGTCCAACTGAGAAGAGAGTTCACTGCGGTTCTCTGGGGCTAAGGTTACAGACGCAGGGAGCTGCAGTGTCAAAGCAATTTCCCGATAACCTGCGTTGGCGGTCAGTATTCCTAAACGCTGCAGGTCACTGTTTGAGAGTTTCAGAACCTCAAGAAAGAACAAACTCGATAACTCGTGACCTCCCTTAACAATCACGCGGTCGCCAGGAAATATGTCACCTTGGAGCACTTCGAACATCGGCTCCGTTGCTTTTTTGGTCGACTTTTTGGTCGACAAAGTACGTTTACCGAGTCGAATGGTCTGCTTGCGGTACTCTGCAGAGGTTCGAGTCGATGCTTCTTCGACGAATAGATAATTCTGCAACCCATCGCTATACACAGCCCGGGCGGGAACGGTGAGCCGCTCTGCCTGTTCCGAAGTAAAGATAGTTGCATTTCCGACAAGCCCAGGAACGATCGCTGGGTGAGCAAGTGTAACCCACGCCGAACTGACTTGAGTCTGAGGATCCAAGCCTGCATCCATTTGGTCGATGACACCTTCGACGGTGAAGGATGACGCAGGGAATTCAATCTGCACGCGATTGCCAACGTTGACCTTGACGATGTCCTTTTCCAAGAGTTGTAGCCGCACCCAAACTTCATCCGTGTTGACGATTTCAAACAGGTGCTCAAACGCTTCCACGTACCTGCCTTCTGCCAAGTCTGAGTGAAGGACTTGTCCAGCGATCGGTGATCGAATTGGATAGTGCAGAGCCTGCATTGCGTTCGCTGGGGAAGTACGGAAAGTGATTCCAAGGGATTCAGCTCGAATCCGCGCCACATCCAAGCGATTTTGACTCTGCTCTCTCGCGTTCTCGATGTCCAACAACCGTTGCATCGGCACAGCGCCTGCCTGGGCCGATGGTCGCGTCATTGCAAGCAGACGCTCATTGAGCTCTAGATCGTTGGTCGCTTGGAGATATTCCAGCTTGAGCATTTCCAATTCACGGCTACTCAACTCGGCAATAATTTGGTTTTTCTCAACAAAATCCCCAGGACGCACCAGCAGCTTGACGATGCGTCCAGCAATCTGCGCCGATCCAAATGCCCTCGCGTGCCAAGGTGTAACGGATTCCGCATAGACCTTCAGCGTCGATGCAACAGGCCCCACTGCGACTTCTTCTGTTTCGAGCCCGATCGCTTCTCGAGCCTGACCTGAAAGCGTTAAATGGCCTTTTTGTGAATCAACGTAGACACCTTTGGTGGGCAGTGGTTGATGTCCCTCGTGGGCGTTGACTAGCGACGCAGCAATGGCCCATAACAGCACAGTAACAGGCCGAACTTTCAATGGTGAAACCATATGACTACTTTTTGATGAAGCTATCTGGATCAGGCAACGGATCAGTTGACGCCTTCGCAGTGGTCAGAAATTCGTCGACGCAAGGTGGGCAGCAGAACTCATAAGGCTTGCCGTCAATAATCCACGTAAACTTAGGGTTTGCTTTTGTTCCTGAAATCGGACAAAGTTGGTCGCCAACCTCGGGCTTCATGTTGTGTTCAGACTTAATCCCCTTAAACTTCTGCGTAGCCGTAGCGTCACCGTTGGCTGCGATATCGTCTGCGGTGTAACGCCCGCCAGGAGTCAAATAGAGTTCACGCTCTTTATCGTTAGCGACTTTCGATGGCATACCGGTTGCATCGCTATGACTTTCTTGTCCCGAGACAAATCCAAGTCGAAATCGCTCACCATCGATGCGGATATTGGGGATGGTCACATCAATTTTGCGCCCCATCATATCCTGAGGTAGCTGACCAACAAATAGTGAAGACTTTCCTGGGCTGTCACCGTCCTGTGAGGATGGTTCGAATAAAATCGCTTTGGATTCCGTGTCGCCTTCTGCCTTGACGAATCCTTTTAGCGTCTGGCTCTCCACATCGATCACTCGGCTCTCATCTCGGCCGAGCGTGTAAAGCCGAATGGCCCCTTCGGAGTCAATGACCGCTTCCACGTGATAGTTGTCGCGCCCCAGTGAAACCATGATTCCCCCGTGAGCGCCAGCTCTATGTCCATGTTCACTGTCGTCGTCGCTGGCAACGGAATTCATCTCAGCGAGGTTTGCGTTTGCCTCGTCCTGCCCCAATGCTTCGACTTGGAGTGCATTCTGATCTACGGTCTTCTCAGATTCTGACGGGTTGCAACCACCGACGAAAATTAGAGCAGTTGCCGCAATTGGTAAACCAAACCAACAAGGCATATTCCATCTCGTCATACTTAAAAACCTTTAACAAGAACAGGGGATTGATTGAAACTTCTTGCCGATTTACATCTTCAACGAGGCAACCCATTGATTCACTTCAGCTAAATCTTCCGCACCAACGATCGTCATTTGTCGGTCTTGGATTCGCCAACTCACGGCTAGCTGCCCGGCCGACTCAACGATTTTGCATGGCATGCCCGAGCATTGAGTATCAATTGAAGGCAAGTCACCAAACCAGATAGGCTGCTCATCCATATGCTCGAAGACAATGAGCGATGTGCCATCGCTTCGTTCACAGATTGTCGCCGAACACTTGCAGCAGGGCATGTTTAAGACGTGAGTTGAAACACGAGTGAATCCATCTGGAGTACTTTCAAAAAGTACCGGCTCATAACCGAGATATTGTGTAGTGTCTCGCACACTCAGTTCTTGTCCTTCGTACTTTGAACTAAGCTTGGCCAACGCTTGTTGTGGTTCAGCTCTGGCTGAGCGAAATACTTCGGCAAAGTCCTCAGCCAGCGAAACGTGGCTGTGCAACGAGACCGATATATCGTGGTTATCGCGGATAACATTCTGCAGCGCTGAAAACAGGAGAACGATTGCCGCAGCCGCGACAAAAAATGTAACACTATGACGCTTCGTCCATCTGCGCCATTGCAATTGTCTTGAAGCAGGTTTGGCTGCAGGACTCTCAAGTATGCCAGATACTCGGTTCCACACCACCGCTGTCTCGACCCTCTGTTCTGAACGACGCATCAACGAGCCCATGGCACGGTACTCGGAAATCTTCGCGCGGCATGCATCGCATTGCAGGACATGATCTTCCAGGTACTGGCAAGTCACAGTACCCAGTTCTTGATCGATATACAAGGACAAATGCTCTGCAACCAAATTGCATTTCATACTTATGCCTCCCAACCCAACCGGATCAGAGAAGTTCTCAATTCGTTTCTAGCCTTATGAAGTCGCGAACCGACGGTACCTTCAGGAATTTCAAGGATGCTCGCAATCGCTGAATAACCGAGTCCTTCGACCTCCTTCATATGCAGAATCGCTCGTTGCTCACCAGTGATTTGCCGCAAAGCCAATTCAAGGACCTCACTGGCTTCGTCTGCTGCGATGTGCGGATTTATCGTGCTGGACATGTCACCAGCTTGCGCGGACTTATGGATTTTTAGTTCATCGCGTTTCATTTTCCGCAGGTACTGCAAACTCTGATTCACTGCCATGCGATGTGCCCATGTTTCAAGCGAAGATTCAAATCGAAATTGACCAAGTCTAGAAAACAAATGGATTATGAAGTCCTGCATCACATCGTCCGCATGGCTATCGCCGACGATCTTCCGAATGACACGGTAACAGCGCGTTGCCAATAAGTCATAAATTCGTTTTTGAGACTCTCGATGCCCGTGGATTGCACGATGGATCCAGATCCTCAAATCCTCATCCAGGACTCGCGAAACACAATCTTTCGTTGGCCCTTTCATCTCATTGGATGACTCTGCTGGTTGCATCCTTCACTCCCTTCCCGCTAAAAAGTGGAAACTGCTCGGAGATATGACAGCTTTGGGCAGTCTGGCTTCACGACCGCCTTCAGCGATCTAATGGGGGCAGCAAGTCCGATGTGTCGTGCAGCGGAAATTTCGTTGCATGCGGCAATTGCGCTCTCGATCCGAGGACGCAGACGGTGCCTGCGTGGTGCCGCGACTTCCGTTTACCACCAACGCAATCGACGACCGAGCAAGAGCGCTTAGCAGCGCAAGTTTCGAAAACATGATTCACCTGATTCGTGCAAAAAGTAAAAAGCAACCGGTCGGTGCCCGAAAGAAAGCACACAACCGTTCAACAATTCCGGAGCAGTCGGATTGCTGGGCTTTTCAATTCTTCCAAATACAGGCTATCGATTGCCAAGAATGGCCACCGAAGCGGAGCGGAATTTTGTGCGTTCGCACCAGCTTCCGCTCGTCGAATGGGCGGAGGTCCGCGATCGCTATGGGCGTTGCGACGAACTGCACCAAGTTGGATAGAGAGCGCGGTTCGACTTGCACCGTCGCAATGGAGGAAGCAATTTCGCACTGACATTTGCTGTCCCTCGCCAGGCAAGCTTGAACTTCATTCGATTGAGTACCTTGCGCAACAGTAGTCTGAGACACAGCACATCGGGGACATTTTGGCGCGGGTGGCCTGTTTTCCGTCACCAGTTCTTGCTGATTCGATAAACAGACTTCATCGAGGGAGGACACCCCCGCCGTGATCGAGCGAGAGAGACAGCAACACGAAAACCCTCCGAAGATTTGGCTGTACGCGACTGCGCACATCAAGACGATATGAAGAGGTAGTGATGACATGACGCGTGCTGACGACAGGGTTTTCCGAGGCAACGGATTGGATGCCCCCCGGGCCTAATCTCTTCACACTATTTCGAGATTTGACCTGATTCAACATTCGTCCGTTTGGGGAGCGTAAACTCCAACGTTGAACCTCGACAATTCTACATGAAGATTTAGTCGGCGTGGCGATCGAATCTGCCAAATCTCGAAGTACATCCAGACCGCTTCTCAAGAGGCAGCTTTTTTGCCGTCATGGACACATAAATTGCCGACAAATCCGTTGCGCTACCACTGAATAACCTAGCTTGTGCTGCGTCCAGATTAAGAATCAGGGGTTGGAAGTAGTGGATCTCGCTAAAGCTCCCTTGACTGCAGGGCCTTTATCAAGCAAGGTCCACTACTCCAAAATCTAAGCTGGACGCAGCATTGGATGATTGCTTGAGGATGATTGCTTGGCAATCACTTCTCAACTTGCTCAAGCATTTCGCGACACTGCTTAGCGCACTCGCGGCATGATTTCGCGCATGCAGCCATGTGTTCATCGTCAGGAAACTTTTCACAGGCTGCTGCACACTCTTCACAACATTTGGCGCAGCATTCGAGCATGGGCTGGGCTAATGGGCTATTGCGTGCACAAAGAGTTGCGCATGCCTTACAACATTCGGCGCAATCCGCGCACATTTTTGCGGTCGCTAGATGTTCCTTCTTCCCCTCGGAAAGCAGTTTCAGGCAATGAACATAACAACTATCGCACTCGACTTGACAAGCCGCACATACTTGAGCGCACTTCTTCATCATGGATTCCTCGTGCTGGTCGGCGATTGCGGTGAATGGAACAATCGCCGATAGGGTGAAAGCGGCAACGATCGTTAAATGGGTCATACTACACCTCACATCTGAATGGTTACTCGGCATCGAAGCGTTCGAGGCCTTTTCCTGCGACTGACGCAGCCATCGTGCCAGAAAGTCAGATCTATTGACTGTGATAGAAGATTCAAGAAAAAGCTTCAAAATCTGCGGAAGCGGTGAAGGCCTCGCGAGTCGTCGTCATCTAAATGCTCCGCCGTCGACCAAACTCGCGTTCACCAATTGATGTGACCGAAGAAGAGCGGTGTGGTCGCCAAGAGCGCACTGCAATTGACCCACAGTCGATCACACAACCGAGTCTTAAGCGGGTATCATCCCTTTGGAGATATTTCGCATGACTCATTTTGGTTTGATTTGCATTGAGGAAGGCGTCGTCAACGCTGGGAATTGCAATACTATTAATTTGCCGCACCGATGAGTCGAAATCTGTGGGTGGTATTGACAGATAGCCTGCAGAAGCGTATCGTAAATCGACGATAAACAATTAAGCAGGCGATCCGCATATTCAATCTCGAGGCAACGACAACAATGGTCCGAACCAAGGCAGCCACGCAAAAGTGCTGTACAACCAGTGAGAAACTGTCGCTGCCGGACGTCGCGTGGGCTGAAGATTTGGCCAAACTCGCTTGGGCTCTGGCTCACCCTGCACGAGTACGCATTGTGCGTCTGCTACTCAACCGAACTTCCTGCATGTGCGGCGAGATCGTCGAAGAGATGCCCTTGGCTCAGTCGACGGTTTCTCAACACTTGAAGATCCTCAAGGAGACGGGTTTGGTGCAAGGTGAAATCGATGGCCCTCGCGTTTGCTACTGCATCAACCAAAATGCGATGGCCAAATTGAAGAAGTTGATTGCAGACCTCTAAGTAATTCCATTAACCATAGACGACCGTGCCAAGACGTTGCGGTTGATGAACTGACAAAGTAAATTTCCAAAAATTTTTTTCGACAAGCATATCGTCCTTCGGCGATAGGCGATAGCGTGCAAAGGAGCACACCATGAGCGAGCGAATGATGATCGACCATGTACGAGAACAATACGCAGGCGTAGCCAAAGGCGGACTTTCCAATGAATCGACGGCGGTCAGGTCGATCGCTTCTGCCTTTGGTTACTCGGAGACCGAACTGAACCAATTGCCAGCCGAAGCCAATATGGGATTGTCCTGTGGCAACCCTCTGGCACTGGCTGGCATCCGTGAAGGCGAGGTGGTCGTAGACCTTGGCTGCGGCGGCGGCATGGACCTGTTTTTGGCAGCTCGTAAAGTTGGCTCGTCGGGCCGCGCTATCGGCATCGACATGACCAGCGAGATGCTTGAGCGAGCTCGCGCCGGACAGCAAAAACTCGGACTGACAAACGTCGAATTTCATCAATCCACCATCGACAGGTTGCCACTGCCCGACAACTCTGTCGACTGTGTGATTAGCAACTGCGTGATCAATCTGGTGCCAGATAAGTTGGCTGTGTTTCGTGAGATTCTGCGAGTTTTGAAACCAGGCGGACGCGTAGCACTGAGCGACATTGCTCTCAAGCAAGAACTGCCGAATGAAGTCAAGCAAAGTGTCGAAGCCTACGTCGGTTGCATCTCGGGTGCAATTCTCATCGACGATTATCGAAGCCTTTTGCAACAAGCCGGCTTCGCTTCCGTGGTCGTGACGGACACAGGATCAGACCTAAACGCCTACGCAATGGCTAGCGACGGCGGATGCTGTGGCGGTGGCTCGTGCGGATCGGATGAAAAGTCTTTGCACGACGGGCTGGCATCGGTCATGCAGTCATTTGATGCCAATGCCTTTGCTGCCAGCGTACGCGTGCACGCGTTGAAGCAGCCTTCGACCAACGCCGTGAACACGATTCCCGTTTTGAATCTTCAACCCATCCCTAAGGAGAAAACCATGAAAACGTTACAAGTATATGACAAACCCATGTGCTGCTCGACCGGCGTCTGTGGCCCAGACATTGATCCCGTATTGCCAAAGTTCGCAGCCGATCTCGACTGGCTAAAAAACCAAGGCCACAACGTCGAGCGCTACAACCTAGCACAGCAACCCCAAGCCTTTATCGAAAACAAAGCCATTCACCATCTGCTGAGCACTGAAGGAACCGACTGCCTGCCAGTCGTCGTGGTTGAGGGCCAGATCGTCAGCCAAACCGTTTATCCATCGCGTGAAGATCTCGCAGGCTGGATTGCAGGTTCACCAGCCAAGCATCTTCTGCCCGTTGCCAAACCAAACGGCGGTTGCTGTGGAACGAGTGGATGTTGCTAGTGCTAGAGCAGGTCAGAGGCTGGAGACGTGAGGCTGGAGGAAATTCCAGCCCGCGATCGCCCGCTGCTTAAACGTGGATTCTAAACCTTACACCTTACACCTTACACCTTACGCCTTACACCTTACACCTGATCGCTTGTCATCATGAAATTTCTCGAACATCCAACCCGCAATCTTTTCTTTACAGGTAAAGGTGGTGTTGGCAAAACATCGGTGGCATGTGCGACCGCAGTTAAGCTTGCCGACGCAGGGAAGAAAGTTTTGCTTGTCTCGACTGACCCCGCGTCCAATCTTGATGAGGTACTGGGTGTAACTCTCGGAAACCACCCGACCGCGATCCCAGCGATTGCGACGCTATTCGCCATGAATCTTGATCCCGAGAAGTCGGCGGCCGAGTATCGAGAACGCATGGTTGGCCCTTACCGCGGCTTGTTGCCCGAAGCAGCCGTGAAGAGCATGGAGGAGCAATTCTCCGGATCTTGCACGCTTGAGATCGCAGCCTTCGATGAGTTCTCCCGCTTGCTTGGGGATATAACTGCAACCGCAGAATTCGACCATGTGATCTTTGATACAGCGCCGACCGGTCACACGTTGCGTTTGCTCACACTTCCATCGGCCTGGGACGGCTTCATGGAGCAGAACACAACAGGGACAAGTTGCTTAGGACCGTTAGCCGGCTTGCAGGCGCAGCAAAAACTGTATCAAGAGTCCGTCAAAGCCCTTGGTGATCCTGCGGTCACAACGCTCGTACTCGTAGCCCGCGCCGAAGCAAGTGCGCTTCGCGAAGCGGCTCGTACCAGCGGTGAACTGGCTGAACTTGGAGTTCGCAATCAACACCTCGTGGTCAACGGTGTGTTCAACGCAATCGACACAAGTGATCCTTACGCAGTCGCTTTACAGCAGCGCGGCGCTGCGGCTCTGGCAGCAACACCAGATAGCTTGAACGCATTTCCGCTGACGATTGTGCCTCTTAGTCCGGATGGCATTCTTGGAATCGACTCACTTCGTCGTCTCGGTACGGTTGACGCCGCTGCGTTTGCAAATGCGAACGAGGAAGTCACTGAACGAGTCGTTGGACTACCGTTGCTCTCGGAATTGATCGATGATCTGGTCGCCCCAGGTCATGGTGTCATCCTCGCGATGGGCAAAGGTGGCGTTGGCAAAACAACCGTCGCCGCAGCAGTTGCCGTGGCCATTGCAGAACGCGGTTACGAAGTCCATCTATCCACAACCGATCCTGCAGCACACATCGCAGCCGCGATGAATGACGAACGACTGCCCAACTTGTCGGTTAGTCGTATCGATCCCGAAGTTGAAACCGCCAAGTATTCTGCTGAAGTGCTAGGTAAAGCCGGCGCAAACCTTGACGCTCAAGGCAAAGCACTTCTGGAAGAAGATTTGCGATCGCCTTGCACCGAAGAGATCGCTGTCTTCCGAGCCTTCGCCGATGCGGTTGCTGCTGGCACAAACAAGTTTGTCGTGCTGGATACGGCTCCCACCGGCCACACGGTTCTCTTGCTCGATTCGGCGCTGGCGTATCACCGCGAAGTCACTCGCCAATCGAGTGAAATGCCGGAAGCCGTCGAGAACCTACTACCACGCTTACGAGACCCAAACTTCACACGCGTACTGATCGTCACCCTCCCAGAAGCCACTCCGGTGCATGAAGCGGCGGCGTTACAGCGAGATTTGCGACGAGCCGAGATCGAGCCCTATGCTTGGGTAATCAATCAAGTGTTAAGCCCATTGCCTATCGCTGATCCACTGTTGAAACAGCGTCAAACAGATGAACAAAAGTATTTGAACGAAGTCGAAGAGGTCCAGGCCAGCCGAGTAGCGATGATTCCTTGGCAGGTTGAACCTCCGATCGGTCTTCGAGCCCTAAGCCGCCTGACTCACTCTGAGTTAGCTGCGGGGGGATCATAGGGAGACAGTACTCAACGCCAGCCAAAGCGAAAATTTCATCATGAGCCAAACTTCCTTGTTCACCAGCCTCTTTCGCATGTTAAATGCTTTCAAGTATCCATTAATCTTGGCAGTGCTCGCAGGCGTTGTCTGGTACATTCGCAGCCAGCCGATTCTGGTCGAAAGCCATACTGTCGGCACAGGGACGGTCGTTCAGAGCGTAATGGGCACAGGTACACTCGAAGCGCGTATACGAACCACGATCAGTCCAAAGATTCAAGGCCGCATCGCGGAAGTGCTCGTCGACCAAGGCTCACTGGTCAACGCTGGACAACTACTTGTGCGACTGGACGATGAAGACTTGGCTCAGCAAGCCCGCATGGCCACTGCTGGAATAAGCTCTGCGGAAGCAACCTTGGGGAGATTTCGTGCCGAGATCGCGCAGGCTAAGTCGACATTCGCCAAGACGGAAGCCGATCTTGGCCGAACGCAAAAACTAGTCATTGCGAACTCGATCAGCCAATCAGAGTTCGATCAGACGCGGGAGGCATTTGAGTTAGCAAAGTCGGGGCTGCTGAGAGCAGAAGCCAATTTGCTGGAAGCCGAACAACAAGTGTCGCTCAATCGCGAGACACTCAAGTTTCAAGAGGCACGCTTGGCTGATGCCAAGCTGCTGGCTCCATTTGATGGACTGGTGATCGAACGCGCCCGCGACGCTGGCGCCATCGTTGTTCCAGGTTCACCCATACTTCAGTTGATTTCTCTCGACGAACTTTGGGTTTCCGCCTGGGTCGACGAAACTGAGATGGACCAGCTCAAAGACCAGCAGCTTGCCAGGATTGTCTTTCGGTCGCTACCAACGGAGGCGTTCGATGGTGTCGTCGCGCGGTTAGGCAAGCAATCGGATCGTGAGACTCGTGAATTCACTGTTGATGTCCGAGCATTAAAACTTCCCGAAACCTGGGCCATCGGCCAGCGAGCCGAAGTGTTCATCGAAACAGCGCGAGTCGACAACTGTTTGTGGATTCCGACTTCCTTCCTAGTGCAGCGAGATGATGTACAAGGCGTGTATATTGACGATGGCGGCGTGGCGAAGTGGCGGGCTCTGAAATGTGGCATCGAAGGTCGCGATACGATTGCCATCGATGATGGCCTGTCGAGCGGTGAGACCATCATCAAACCGACGCAGTCTGGCGCAAGGCTCACCGATGGCAGAAAGGTCTTGGTCCCATGAACCTCGCCTTCAAAGACATTCGCAAGAACCTCGGCCGCTTTGTGATAACCACGATTGGAATCGGCATGTTGCTGATGATCGTCATGGGCATGGCCGGCATTTACCGTGGACTTCTCGAAGACGCCACATTTTTGATCAATAAGATCGGAGCCGATTTGTGGATTGTGCAACAAGATACGCGTGGTCCCTTCGCCGAACTCTCGAGGGTACCGACGAGTTTGGTGTATCGTGCCCAGGCAGTCCCGGGCGTGGCATCAGCTAGAGAGTTCGTCTTTCACACCATTCAGCGAGAACATCGGGGTGCACTCCTCCGCATG
Organism: Pirellulaceae bacterium; assembly: GCA_041753315.1. Classification (GTDB taxonomy): domain Bacteria; phylum Planctomycetota; class Planctomycetia; order Pirellulales; family Pirellulaceae; genus Aureliella. The sequence goes on from JBGSUV010000132.1 coordinate 12,387, forward strand.
TCCATCTTGGGTCTAAGTTGGCCCGAAGATAAAGGTGACTGGCTGCAATTGGTTGCGGGCCGTCCCTTACGTGAAAATCACTATGAAATAATCGCTGACAAGTCGCTAGGACTGGAACTCGGAGAGAAACTGCGGCTGGGCAAGGATGAATACACCGTCGTCGGTATCACGGCCGGCATGGTCAGCACCGGAGGCGATGGGATGGCCTTCACAACACTGCTCGATTCACAAGCGATCCAATTTGACTCCCCGTCGGAAGCGATTCGATTGGAGAGAGCGGCTCGCGACAATCGAGGTCAAGAGAACGAAGTCTTCATCCAGCAACCCCAACTCACAGAACGGCTCGCGCTACCCGCGTCCCAGATTCCAGCAATCGCAGTGCCATCCTTGAGCGCAGTCTTGGTGACCATTCGACCTGGCGCAGACCTTGATAAGATTCAATCGCTCATCGAGAGCTGGCAGGATGTCTCCGTCTACACCACGGCTGGCCAGGAAGACCTGCTGGTACAAGGAATTGTCGACAAGGCTCGCAAGCAACTTTTGATGTTCCGCGTGCTGCTGACCGTCATCGCAGCCATCATTATGGCCCTGATCATCTACACCCTCACGCTTGACAAGATTTATGCGATTGCGCTGCTGAAACTAATTGGTGCACCCAATCGGGTTATCCTCGGTATGATATTGCAACAAGCACTGCTGCTCGGCGGACTTGGTTACCTCGTGGCATACGCCGTAGGCACACAGCTCTTTCCAATGTTCCCGCGGCGAGTGGTTCTCACCAACGAAGACCTCATTCAATTGGCCATTGTCGTGTTCATTATTTCGGTGCTGTCCAGCCTGATGGGAATTTGGAAAGCGCTGAAGGTCGAACCTAACGATGTGTTGATGGGCTAAAAAGGAGTCATCCGATGAATATCGTCGCACCTGAGCAGCTTGATACCGCTGAATCGACAACTTCAAAGCTGGCCATCGAAACGCGTTCACTGCGCAAAGTGTACGGCGAAGGGAATACGGAAGTGGTTGCGATGCATGATGCTTCAGTTTCCGTTCGACAAGGTGAAGTTGTCGCATTGTTGGGTCCGAGTGGTTCCGGCAAATCGACTTTCCTGACTGCCGTCGGTCTGATCAATCCGCCCTCCGGCGGTCAGATTTGGATTGGCGGCGAGTTGGTCATGGATGGTCCCAATGCAAAGACCGACGTCAGGGCATTTCGACGGGAGCATATTGGATTTGTCTTCCAAAAGTCGAACTTGATCGACTTCTTGAATGCGCGCGAAAATGTACAGATCGCAATGGAACTCAATGGGCTTTCACACCGAGCCGCTAGCGAGCGTGCCCAAGAGCTACTAGAGTCCCTTGGAGTTGGTGATCGAGCCAACCACGAAGTCTCGATGCTTTCCGGTGGCCAGCAACAACGCGTGGCAGTTGCCAGAGCTTTGGCCAATCACCCTCGTGTTCTACTCGCCGACGAACCGACAGCGGCGCTCGATAGTTTTCGCGGTCGACAAGTGATGGAGCTCTTCCGCGACGTCGCCAGACTGCACGCGGCCGGAGTCATCGTCGTCACTCACGACCATCGAACACTGGACGTTTTTGACACGATCTACGAAATGGAAGACGGAGTCATTTCGGTCGCAGATAAAAGTACCGTTTAGCCGCGTTCGTCGTAAGCTAAAAAGTGGTTTCATTACCCATAAGTCCACTAGTCTGAAGTGGCGGGGCATTGCTCAGTGTGGCAATCACCGCTTCTGCCAAGTTAGATTGCACGGCGACCGGTGATCTGCACAAAAGATCCTGAAGTTTTCGTAGCCACCCGCTGCCAAGCGGTGGAAAACGTTTACGATCGCGTTATTTGCCTCGTGATTGTTCGACGTCCGCTGAATCGTAGAACTGATTCATATGTTCAAATCGACTTCGAGTTATCTCAGAAGCCATCGGATCATGAAAATACGCCTCTCGATCTCCATCGTAAACAGAAATTCGAAACGGTTGATGCAGCGTTTGAGTCAGATGGTAAACAGTCACATATTCAGCAAGATCTTCAGTACATGCCGAACTTCCGTAGAGCGAGACAAACGGTGTTCGCCCAAGTGCTTCGTACAGGGTTGTCATGTTCGATGCGTCCATAACTTGGCCGCCTTGTCGAAATCGAATCGCCATCAAACCTTTGTCCAAGTATCGGCTTACAGGAGTCCTCGCATCCTCCCAAACCCCTGCTGAAAAGGGAGTTGCAGTGCCTCGCGGAACACTCTCCCCAATCTGTCGACGAGAAGGTGTGATATCGAGCGTCGCATCGACGATGTGAGTCGCTTCGTGCAGCAATACATACTGAATTGCAGTGATGTTTCCGACATCAACTCTTAGGGAGAACGCGGAATCATTCCCATCGAAACATGAGCTTTCTTTCTCAGTCATCCACTCGGCAGCGGTTTGATTCAGAATGGCTGCGCGGATTGCAATATCAAACAGGCGATAGGGTTCATTTGGGTTGACTGTTGATGTCAGCGCTGTATTCGGCATGTCATTCAAGAAGCTGAAACTGCGTAATCTATGCTTGAGCACTTCCTGATGTAAGGGCGGAAGAATTGCAATCGCTTCAATGAGCTTTTGTTGGTCCTCGTCGTTGAGTGAATAAGGCTTTGGGGACATCCCAGCCTCGTGAAAGATGGCGAGTACGCTGTCCGGCGTTTTTCCCACACGCTGCATCAAGGGCGCGTTTGGATCCAGACCATGTTGGACTTGGGCCGGGTTAATCGAGCTTGACTCGGCAGGCTTCAAGACTTCTTGCGCCCAAGATTCTATTGGAGCAAAACCAATCAGGAGGATAAGCGCGGTATTGGCAAAATCACGGATCAAATGTTGACTCTTCATCTCTCGACGGGAAATATTGGAAAGTAGGTCGAAGCCAACGGTGTCCTTTCAAATTCCGCACGATTTGCTGTTGAAATGGACTGAGACTCGACGCCGCACGGTAGTTTGATTCGCAATTATCATCGGTCTCATCAACAAATACAATTGCGCCCTGATTGTTGCACTCGATTAACGCGAGGCGTACAACCAAAAAGGAACGGAGTTGGCACTTGTACGACGGCGTTTCCAGTACACGGCAAGCGCCGCAAAGACAACGCAACCGGCCGTGGAGGGTTCGGGAACCGCAGTAAACAACGACACTCCGCTACTGCTTCCTCGAGAGTAACTGATGAACAAGTCGTGAGAGCCAAAAGTACCGACGAGATCGCCTTCGTCCAATCCGAAGAACGTGCCCGAGAGGGCCCCGCCAACGTCGGCGATCAGGAACTCTTGGTTGAACCCGAGCGTAAACCCGTCGATTAGGCTAACATGAAAATTGCCGTCCAGATACATATCGCCCGCAACCTGAAGCTGATCGAACTCTCCGAGATTCAAACCGCCGATTTCGATAAAGGTAGCTGCCAAAGTGCCCAACACGAGGTCGCCTTCGAACTCTACAATTGCCGGGCTGTTGCCGGGCCGCAAGTCGCCTTCGAAGTAGACGGTTCCCGTTCCGGTGAAGGGACCACTACCGCTGACCTCTCCCAAGAAGACGCTGTTACTGCCAGCGGACGTACGAATTTCCAGACCATTGTGAACCACATCGTCGAAGAAGGTTGTGACACCGACGCCCGTGGTGACAATCTGTCCGCCAGTTAGGTTGATGAGATCGCCGATGACATCTGCATTACCGCCGCTGAAGGCCATCACGCCTTCATTCATCCAATCGCCGGCAATGAACTGACCTCGGCCAGCAATAAAACTTTCGTTCGCCAGCGATTGATCAAAGCGAACTTGCCCGCCAAAGTTGTGGATCTCTCCACGATTGACGTTGTTGGCTCCCGCAAAACGCATCCTTTCGCCTGCAATTGTCTCGACTTGACCGTCGTTGATGAGTGCAGTACCCAGAGACGCGTTTCCAAACAGCGTTCCCACGTTGCTCAGCGTCACGTCTTCCATGTTGAGACTGGAACCGATTAGGCCACTAAGGGCCCGCGCAAAAATAACTTTTACAACTTGATATTGGAGTTTTAGGTGATTCGTGCGAGAACAGTTGCATCATGGATGCAAAAGTTGTCGCAAGGATTCGTCGCAAGTATAAACTATTATCGCCGGAAATGAACGA
>JBGSUV010000133.1:0-1969 GCA_041753315.1 Pirellulaceae bacterium
TAGATGCCGTCCTTGACTGTCACCACCAAGACCTTCTCCATCGGCGTCTTGAGCGGAACATCAGTCACTGTTGATCCGCCTCCCAGACTACAGCGTGCCAGTTGAATATCGTGGTAAGCAATCTGAGTCGCATTCAGCGTATCGGACGCCGAAAAATACTTATCCGATTCAGACTGGCTATTCACAACTCCAGAACTCGCTCCGCCGCCTGAGCCAAGCGAGGCTGAATCCCGCCAGGAAATCTCGTGCCATTGCGGCTGCAGGGTTTCGACGGTCAGGCGAACGATGAGTTGGTCCGAATCGTCCACGACGCGAACAACCGTCAGCCGAAATTCATTGGGCCGTAATGAATTCTCACGCAAACCCGGCTGTGAACTGTTTGCCTGCGGCAGTTCTTCTCCTCGCAGGAGCTTGCCAACGAGTGACTGCGGATTGCTGGTGGCTCGAACATAGACCATGCCAGCAACCAGGATCGCGACGATAACCACGACAGCCGCGATCCAACGAGCGGTTCCGGATTGTGATCGAATGTCGGCGTTGTCGTTCATGTTTGGTTTCCCTGTCTTTTTGTGTTCGCTGCCGTGAACACATTCTTTGTGGTGTCTTGAAGATAGCTGTTCAAAGCGGCCAACAATCTGGCAGCTTCGGCTTCTTCTGTGGACGTGTAGGTAATTGGATCGTCATCCATGGGGACATAAGGCTTCCAGCCTTGCCATTCGTGGTAACGAGTCATGGCTTCATGCCAACTGGCGGCATCAACGGTCCAAAGCAACGTCGATTCCGCCTCGACCTGCTCGATAGCCGATCGGTTGATGACGGGAAAGAAGCTGCCATCGCTCCAGGCTTCGTGTCTCGTTGTTGGCGCGGATGATATTTCCTGTGGCACCAGTGGCGTTTCAGCAGCAGTAACGGCAGTGCCCGCCAGTGAAACCATGGCGACGCAGGCTGCCGCAATTGCGGTAATCGGTATTGCTTTCCGATGACGCAACACCAACTGCAACACTCCCCAGGCGGCGAGCAGAAGTAGCGAGATCGCGCCATAGACTCCAGAGCCGATGTAGTTCCACGGTGACGAGAGGGCCCAGCGAATCTGATGGTTGGGATTGTGAAACACGGTGATGGCGCGACCTTCGTCCTCAGCTGCAACACGGAAAAGACCCGTCATGGTCACCGACTGCCGACCATCAACAGGTTGCTTCAGTGAGGCGTCGAACCGAAATCGATCCGCTCGACTATTGTCCTCGCCGGCCGGAGAGTGAAGATTGGCTATGGTGGCTTCGAGTGGTTTGGCCCCAGCAAAGAAAGACTGGACGTCCACCCAACAATAGGCCGCCAGCCCGGCGGTGATAAATGCCGTAGCCAGTGTGATGCCGCAAATCGATCGCACGAGAAAGTGCGCGAATCGCGACTGGGTCGGTTTCGTTTGCATTAGTTGACTCCAGGAAACTTGTTGGTGATTGAGGGAACGGATGATTTACCGGACGCATGGGAAAGTGACGAACCGAAGCACAGTAGGTGATATGTGGCGTTATCATTCGCGTGAGGGAATCCACTGCCAATGCACCGAACTCGTTGGCAATTCCTTCCAACCTTGTTCTTCTGCTGCGTTTATCAAGGCTGGCGGAACACCAATCATTTCGCCTGACTCAAATCCTTTTAAGATGCAACGCTGTTTGGGAGGAAGATTGAGTATCGCGGGTTGGAGATTATGGTTCACGATCACGGCGCCTCGGATCACCATTGAAACAGGTTGATCGGGTTTCTTGCCATCGACAGTATCGACGATGAGCTCTCCAGTCTCAACCTTGATGCCCTCCGAAAGAAAGCTCTCGATGGTTCGATACACTCCAAGGTCATCACCGAGAACCCCGGTTGGTTGAAGTGGTTTGACGACCACAGTATTCGTATTCGGGGCGACTGGCGTTTGACCAAAGACAAGGGATGCCGCAGCGAGTGATATCACTACGCA
>JBGSUV010000134.1:0-12178 GCA_041753315.1 Pirellulaceae bacterium
CGCCAACGAGTTTAGCGATCTGCTCGCGATTGAGCTTGCCGAGTTCCGGCAGATGGGCCAGCAGCACAGAGGTCGCTACATCTCCGATCCCTTTGGCTGACTGGAGTATCTCGATCTTGCGTTTGTCCATGGCATTACTCTGAAAAGAGCTTAACCGTACTGTTCGACTAGGGGGAGATATCGGAAGATACTACGAGTACCGCGGAGCTGAGTACCAGGACGAGCGTACGAGTACTGGCGGCCCATCTGGGCTGGGGGGCCTGATTGGCCTGATTGTTCCACAACATATGACAACCAGCTCGGTTTTCTATACCGCTCGTCCACTTGCCGGTTGAGCTTCGCGTTGGCGGTGGAAAGCGGTATCATGTGCATGAGCACCCCTGCATGCGTTTTCCCCTAATTCAGCCGTTTTGGCGGTAGCCACGGCCCTAATTACGAACGAGAACTTGTCCATCGGTGCTTAGCTGTGAAGATGAAAGGCACTTGGGAAACGTTTAGGGAGAAACATCTTGGCTCGCGAGTCAGTCTTAAAACCGGAGTTACCCCCCGATGATGACAAGGACATCGCGCTGCGTCCTAAACGGATTGCCGACATGGTTGGACAACGCGAAGTCATCGAGGTCTTGCAGATTGCCATCGATGCGGCGAGCAAGCGTCAACAGCCACTTGGGCACATCCTCTTCGACGGACCACCCGGACTAGGTAAAACCACTTTTGCAACCTGCATCCCGCGCGAAATGGGAGTCGCCGTGCAGATGGCCAGTGGTCCATCGCTTAAGGCTCCCAAAGATATCATTCCTTACCTGACCAATTTGGAAGATCGTTCAGTCCTATTCATCGACGAAATCCACCGACTCCCGAAGGCGGTCGAAGAGTATCTCTACACGGCGATGGAGGACTTTCGCATCGACATTGTTTTGGGAGAAGGTGTCAGCGCGCGGACTCTGAATCTGCAGCTCAAGCCGTTTACGCTCATCGGTGCCACGACGCGTGCCGGGATGCTGAGCGGTCCGCTACGTGACCGGTTTCAACTCCGCCAGCATTTGGGTTTTTATTCGCACTCCGAACTGACCGAGATTTTGCGCCGCAATGCATCGAAGTTGAGCGTCGAAGTGACCGATGATGCAGCCCGCGAAATCTCCAAACGCAGTCGTAGCACGCCACGGATCGCCAACAATCGCCTGCTTTGGGTCCGCGATTTTGCCATGGCTAAAGCCGATGGTCGAATCACGCTCGACTTGGCAAACCGCGCTATGCAAATGACAGGCATCGACGAACTGGGCCTCGATCGCCAAGACCGACGTTACATCGAAACGTTGATCCGCGTCTTCTCAGGTGGACCAGCAGGCATCGAAGCGATTGCCCATACGATGAATGTCTCGTCCGACACACTGGTCGATGAGGTGGAACCATTTTTGTTGCGCAGCGAACTGATCATCCGTACGTCGCGCGGGCGGTGCGCGACACCCAAAGGCTTCGAGCACCTCAAGCTCGCACCGGCGGGCAAACCCGAGGCAGAAGAGGACTTACCGCTCTTCCCTACCGCCTCCAAGAACGGTTCGAAGTAACTTCGATGTAACTGCGAATTAAACCAAGTCGACCGGTTTATCGAAAGCGTTGGCCAAGTCCTCGAGGGCTAGCCGTTCGTTGTCGGAGACTTTGTTCCCAAGCCCCAATAGGCCACCCGATGCCTCAGCCACGCGAAAAGCTCTCCCCAGCGTCGACTGCTTAATCGCCTCCAAGCTCTCATCGTCCAGCTCGCGTCCAAGTGCTTGTGCATAGGCTCTCCAGGCAATCAACATCCGTTCGCTCGGGCGTTCCTCCAGCCAACGGTGAAGCAGGCGTTGCCCCACACTTCCCTCGTGGATCCCTTCGTCCTCAGCCGCTTTCATGATTGCCTCGAACTCGTTGTCCGAAACGCTGCCATCAGCCCAAGCTACCCGTACCAAGGGCAAAAGCGCGAAGGCCGCGATTGACTCGGCGGTTATGCCAGCCCGCTGCAGCGCCTCCAACACCTGAGGGTCTTCAACGCCGGTCAATGAGTGCAGCGGATCGGCCGATTCGGTTGTCGCCGAGGATGAACGAAGGTACTCAAGCAGTTCTTGATCGCGCTGTTGGAAAAACGCCTGCTGCAGTTCGTGGTGGTATTCATCAAGCGAGGGATTGTGCATCGTGTGGTTAACTCTTAAGTTCTGAATGACTTTACCTACATCCGCGTGTCACCGTCGGAAGGCCGCGCCAACGAAATCGAAAGCACAGCGTGATCGGATACCGATGAGTTTAGTCGAGCCGGAGAGTCTGTCAGCCAGCCATTGGCAGTTACGTTCTTATTAGCGGTCCATAGAGGCGAGAAACGGCGTAAAGTCGCCTCAGACGCTCAACAGCAGATAGCCTGCCATCAAGCCACCGATGACGGTTAGCCCCAGAGCGAGGAGCACTCCCAGCGAAAGCCTCTTAGGCCGATAGGGCTCATCCTGTAGCAAGCCATTGATGAATCGCACATGTTGGCTCGCCGCCAGCAGCGTCACTGCAGCGCCGATCAAGATCAGGCTCACGCCGATCCACAACGAACCGTTTGTCCCACCGGAGAGTGCTTCCGCGGCCGGCGATTCAGTCAACTGAGATTCGGCTAACGGAGATTCAGCGGTATGGCCCATCATTGCCAGCTCGCGCAGGAAGAGACCAAAACGGGCGACGACAAAGCCGAATCCCATCAGTGCCAGTGCAGTCCGCACCCAGGCCAACAATGTTCTTTCCGAGGCCAACGCCACACGCGGATCAATCTCAGCCATAGTCATCACCACCAATCCTATATCCTAATCCTAAACCTAATCTTAATTAAACTCGAACTTAACTCGGAGATCGCGCTATTTTCGAGTACGAGAGGAGATTGGGACAGACCGGACAGTCCCAAGTCAACCTCTTCATTTGGTTGCGAGTGTGGCTGTGAGTTTAGTTTAAGTTCGAGTTTAGGTTTAATTAAGTTTAGGTTTAGAATTCGCGCGAGACCTGAGCGTCATTGGTTGGCTAATACGAGCAGGGCAAAGAATACGGCGATGACAACGGCAATGACTATCAACACAATACTCAATTTGCCGTAGGAAAACGGCGCGGAGCCAGCGATTTTTCCCGTCTGTCCGTTGATAAGTACACGATGGACATTGTCCTTGTAGCGGTACGCTAGAATCCACACCGGTAACAGAAGTGGGCGACCTCGCATCGATTCGATCTTCACATTGACTTTAAGATTGCGAACGCGATTGGGGACATGGCGCTGACAAGCCTGCTGTTCCAAAGACTCGATTGCACCTCGCGCCAGGGGCCTCGCTAGTTTGCGCGAGAGCTTAAACGCTTCGACGATTGCATTCTCCAAGTCGACTTGGCTATTAGAAACAAGGGCGTTGAGTTGGAACGGCGCAATGGCGGCAATTTCGTTGGGGGTAAGGATACTGCTTCCTCCTACGAGCACTTCGTTGTATTCCGCGCGATTGTCACCGCTCAGTGGATACCAATCTCCGCGCGATCCGGGAGGGGCTGGTGATGAATCGGCGGTCCACATGGAATGGGCTTTGGCGTCGAACACCCAGAATGGGACGTAGACCGAAGCAATTTCACCAATTTGCGATGCGCGGGCGGCGTCTGCTGGTCTCCAGAAGCCACGTCCGAGCCAGTCGCGGAGCGTCGACTCTGCGCGTTCTCGACTGATGGCAAGCGGCACGACGCCATCGGGTTGGATCGCGCGCACCCCTTCGCGTTTTTCCATTTTGGTGCTGCCACAAAATGGGCAGCGAAGCGCCTGTGCCGAAGCATCATAGCTCATCGATGCGCCGCACGAGGCGCAGTCGAAGGTATGATGACTTGCCACATGTGTTAATTGCTTGGCGCTGCGATCAGCCGACGGATTTTCTGTGCCACAATTGGCACAGAAAAGGTCTTCGTCGTCCATGTAGGAGCGACAGACTCCACAGCGTTGCGAAGTACCGATGCTCATATAAGTAGTGCTCTCAAGTACTCTTTGAATGCGCTCGCCAAATGGCGAATGAACTGTCTACTGTAACCAAGTTGGCAATTTGCCAGCGGCGGGGAGTTCGATGGTTTGGATGCGATCTATCGACTCGATCGCCTGCATTTCATCCAGGGCTGCTTGCGTCGGTTTGCTATCGAGGTTCAAGACACCGATGGCATGCCCGCCGGGTTGATTGCCGGCGCGACCAACCGACATTTGGGCGATGTTGACGTCATGTTTGCCAAAGGCATTGCCAACTTTGCCGATGATCCCGGGGACATCTTGGTGAGTGAAAATCAGCAAGGTTCCGTCGACGTACGCTTCCAATCGATAGTCGTCGAGCATAATCAGCCGTGGCATGTTATGTCCGAAGACGGTTCCTGAAGCTTTGACTGTCCGTTCCCCGCCAGAAACTTCTGCCGTAATCGATGAACTGAAAGCACCCATTTCATGACTGCGGTTTTCGCTCAATTCAATGCCTCGTTCGCGTAGCAGCATGGCGGAGTTGATGATGTTGACATCTTCGACCAATGCTCGTTCGAGCAAGCCAGCGCAAAACGCATTCGTCAAGAGTTTGGTGTCGCGGTCGGCGACGTCTCCGCGATAGGTCAACGTGCAACTGGATATCGCTCCCCCATGCCATTGACTTAACAATAGCCCTAAGCGATGTGCAACGTCGAGGTAACTACGGAGCGCTTCGAGCGTCTTGGGATCGAGGGCGCCCACATTGACCGCGTGTCGGATTTCGCCGGTATTAAAGAAATTTAATAACAAGTGAATTCCCTCAACGGCAACTTGCGTTTGGGCTTCTTCGGTACTCGCTCCAAGGTGTGGCGTGCATACGACACCGGGCATGCCAAACAGCGGGCTGTTGGTGCACGGTTCATCTTCGAAGACGTCGAGCGCCACGCCGGCGATTTGTCCGTTCTTAAGTCCTTCCACCAGCGCAGCTTCGTCGTAGATGCCTCCGCGGGCGCAGTTGATCAAGCGAATTCCAGGCTTGAGGTTCGGAAGATCTTTGGTACTCACCAAGTGCTTGGTCTCGTTGGTCAGCGGAGTATGCACCGTCAAGTAGTCGACTTTGGGTAGTAGTTCCGCGACGGTTTCAACACGTTCGACCCCCAACTTGGTCGCTTGTTCTTCAGTCAAGAATGGGTCGTATGCGATCACACGCATTTGAAAGGCGAGGCCGCGCAAGGCGACTTCGCGACCAATGCGTCCAAAACCAACAACCCCCAACGTTTTGTCGGCGAGTTGAGAGCCCATGTAGTTCTTGCGATCCCACTTGCCGTCGCAAAGGCTTTGGTAGGCAGGGGCAATGCTTCGGGAGAGTGCCAACATCAGTGCAATGGCATGTTCTGCAGTGGACAACGTATTGCCAGCGGGCGTATTCATGACCACGATGCCCAGACGCGTTGCAGCCTCTTTGTCAATGTTATCCGTTCCCACTCCCGCGCGCACGATTGCTTTCAATCGCTTATTTCCTTCGAGCGACTCGGCGGTAACCTTGACGCCACTTCGAATGATGACACCGTCGAATTCGGCGAGCCCTTTGCGGAGCTCTTCACCCTTAAGTCCATGGCGCTCTTCATATTCGAAATTGCTGTCGGCGCTGAGTAATTCAATGCCTTCGGGAGCGATTGGATCGAGAATGCCGATGCGGAACTTAGCCATTTGTTTGAGAGCCTTCGGGGGATGTTGCGGGTGTTTGGGTGTATGTGCTTCAGCGGAGGCGGAGCCTGCGGGCAGCAATGGCCAAGGCCGAGCCTTGGCACGAGTTTTTGTTGGTTTGTGAGGGACGGTCGGACTATGCCTGTTTGTTGGCAAAGTCGATCATATAGCTGGCGAGTGCTTGCACGCCTTCAATGGGCATGGCGTTGTAAATGCTAGCCCGAATGCCGCCGACACTGCGATGCCCCTTAAGATTATCCATCGAATGCTCGGCGGCGCCCTTCAAAAATGACTTCTCGACGTCGTCGTTGGGCAAGCGGAATGTCACATTCATTAGAGACCGATCAGCGACTTGTGCATGTCCAGAGTAGAGCGCCGGAAACTCATCGAGCACATCGTAAAGTAGCTTGGCTTTGCGTCGATTCAGTTCCAGCATCTTGTCCAGACCGCCAATGGTTTCTTCGAGCCATTCAGCGACTAGCCCCAGAACATAGATGGCGAAGGTTGGTGGCGTATTCCACATCGAATCGGCCTCCGCCTGATTCTTATAATTTAAATAGCCGGGCAGATCGTCCGAAGATCGTTCCAGTAGTTCTTTCTTGATGACCACCACCGTCACGCCAGCGGGACCCGCGTTCTTCTGGGCGCATGCAAACAGCAGCCCATAGCGGCTCATATTGTAGGGGCGATACATAAAATCACTTGATGAGTCGCAGACCAAGGGAGTGGTACCGGTATCGAGATCTGCAGGGTATTGCACTCCCTGAATCGTCTCATTGCTGGTGATATAGACGTACGATGCGTCCGGCTTAATCTTGAGTTCGCTCGCGGCGGGCAAGCGATCGTAGTTGGTTTGTTTTGCGTCAAAAATGACGTCGACTGGACCCTCGCGTCGTGCCTCTGCCAAAGCGCTTTGGCCCCACGACCCAGTAATGACGTATTGTGCCGCTTGTGATCGACCGCGAAGGATGTTCATCGGAATCATGGAGAATTGCAGCCGCGCTCCCCCTTGTAGGAACAGCACCTCATGCTCATCCCCGATTCCCAAGAGTCGTTGGAGTCTGGCTTTGGCCTGGTCCTGCACATCGATGAACTGCTTGCTGCGGTGGGAGATTTCTAAAATGGAAGCCCCTGCGCCGGGAAAACAGAGCATTTCATCGCGGACTCGCTCCAATACCGGAACGGGGAGGACAGCAGGACCTGCAGAAAAGTTCAAAATTCGTTCTTGGGCCACTTGCGTCGGCATAGCCTGGATTCCTAGCGGGACAGTCGTTGTGTTTTGACAGGGTGAAATCACCTCTCATCCGACTATTCTACGAATCAACCCAAATCGCCGAAAGGTGCGTCAGTTGCTGAGGAGTGTGGAGCGATTGCGACAATCGTTCGACACTGGAGCTTCAGTTAGCAAACTACACTACTGCTTTGTTACAGCTAAAAATTAGGGTTTGCCGTAGCGAAAGTCGTCAAGACTGTTGGTGATTGATGACTATTTCGAGACTCTTGACGAGTTCCGCTACCCTAAAACTAAGCTGTAACGGATCACTACGTGTTAATATCGACTTTAATATCGACCGCCGGCGTTTGGCTGAGGATTTTGCACCGTCCAGCCCCCTTGAGGTTGCGTGGCACCCGAGATGGTGTTTTGCGCAATACGCACGTTCAGAGAAGCGACGCGTTGAAAAAGATCGGGTTGCAGGCTATTGATGGCCAGGCTTTGTTGATAGTTCTGCAGCGCTTGATTCAGGTCACCCGAAGCTTCCCGCATCTGGCCTTTGGCGCTCCAAGCGCGATGATCGCTTGGGTTCAGGGCGAGTGCTTCGTCCAAATACTGCTCCGCAACTTTCGTTTGGCCAAACTCCTGGTGGAGTCGCGCGAGTTCAATCCGAGCGTCGGCGGATTGAGGATTGGCCGTGGCCCAATTCTTTAGCAGCTTCATGGCGCTGTCGGGGCGTCCCGATTCCGCCAGTAACACTGCCAGTCCGCGGTGGCAGTCGACGTGGTGGGGCTGTAAATCCAAACATTGGTTGTACAGGGCTTCGGACTGTTCAATTAACTTGGCGTCCTTTTGGGCGATGCCAAGTTTATGATAAGTGGATGCGAGGTTGTAGTATGCATCTGGATTGGAAGGGTCCGTAGTTTGAGCGACTTGGAATTGCTGAAGTGCTTCTGAATAGCGTCCTTGTTCAAAAAGTCGAACACCAACGGTGTTTTGTCCGATACTGGACCAACGGCACCCAGGAGATGCTGCGAAGACCGCGACCAGCGCAGCGACGGTGAGCAATCGTGCTGGTGAAAGCTGGTGAGTATGCATGACGTTTTTCCTCGGACCTGATCGCGTAGAATTGGTGGGCGCGGAGAATTCGTGCGAGCGCGCAGTCGTCGGCGCTCATGAGTGCTCGAACTTTAGTAAAATTTTAGATTTAGACTCAAGATGAGTTTAAAATCTTTTTGTGCTAGCATTGCATCTCTTCGTGGCCGAGAGGCAACGGTCGAATTGAAGGTGACGCGTACGCCACAAGCATCAAAAGGAACTTGGTATGGGTTTTGGGCTCGTTAGCATGGTTTTGCTCCTTTTTGTCGGTTTGTTGGCAGTTGGATTGATTTTGGCATTGTTTGTGAAGTTATCCAAGCATTGACACTGGCCTTTGATTTAGCTTTTGATCAAGCACTTTTGAAAACATCGTTTTTCCTGTAGGTCCAACATGTTGGTTTGTCGCTATCGCACGTTGCTCGTTTGTCATGTGACGATTTTGTTCGCATTGGTTGCACCGGCGGCAGCGCAATACCGACGTATCACCACCATCGCGGGCAGCGGGCAGACGGGAGAAGTACGATTTCAGGGGCGGGCGAGTGAACTTGCTTTGACAAACCCCTTTGGAATTCAGCAGGAGGCAGATGGAGATTTTTTGATCGCTTCGTTTGATCAGCACGTTCTCTATCGATTGGACTCCAGCCATACGACACTTGAGGTCTTCGCTGGAACGGGGCAAGCGGGTTTAAATGGTCGAAGTGGTGACCATGCACTCAAAGTCATGCTCAACGCGCCACATGAATTGCAGGTGGATCCACAAGGAAACATTTATGTTGCAGACACGAACAATCATCGAGTAGGGATGATTGAGGCGACGACGGGACGCTGGAAAGTAGTTGCCGGTACGGGTACCGCAGGTTTTGCTGGAGACGGATCACTGGCGACCGAAGCGCTGCTGGACCAGGCCTACAGCATTGCGACTGAAGGTGATCGTTTATGGATCGCCGACCTTGGGAATCATCGGATTCGACAAGTTGACTTGCAGACTGGCAAAATCGAGACGATTTGCGGTACCGGTGAACGGAAAATTCCAGCCGAAGGCGGGCTTGCCGTGGAGCAGCCATTAGCCGGTCCCAGATCATTGGCGGTCGATGGAGGCAATTTGTGGATCGTCTTGCGCGAAGGCAATAGCGTATGGCGAATCGATCGAAGCACCAATCGCATCTACCACGTAGCTGGAACTGGGGAGAAAGGGTTCTCTGGGGACGGGGATAACGCCAAATTGGCCCGTTTGAACGGACCCAAAGGGATCGCCGTGTCACCAGGATTGTCCGTGTTTATTGCAGATACAGAAAACCATGCGATTCGCGTTGTTGATTTGGCCAGCGAGCGGATTAGCACTTTGGTCGGTTCACCCAACGGCGCTGCGGGCTTTAACGGCGATGGCGATGAACTGAAAAAGCGGTTACTCAACCGTCCCCATGGGGTTTGTTTATTGCCGACCGGAGAGCTGCTGATTGGCGATTCAGAAAACCACCGCGTGCGCATGTTGTCGCAATAACTACTGCGGTCGCGCGGCACAACTCATCTGGCACGCGGGGACAGGCACAGCACGTGGGGTATGCGGGCCGGTTGTAAATTGGCGGTCAAAAATCTGCATAAGACCGACCCGACCGACCGCACAGAACCTCGTTGCACGGGGACAGACCCTAGTCAAGTCGCATGGGGACAGACCCTAGTCATAAGGGTGAGCGGGGACAGACCCTAGTCAAACCGCATGGGGACAGACCCTGGTCAACTCGCGTGGGGACAGACCCTGGTCTACGGGTGAGCGGGGACAGACCCTAGTCAAACCGCACGGGGACAGACCCTGGTCAACTCGCGTAGGGACAGACCCTAGTCAATCCGGCACGAGAAAACGAATTTCCGTTGCTTAATTCGGCTGTTATTGGGCAAAGTTCCTGGACTTTCACTACATCCAGTGCGTAATATGAGAGCGTCATCCAGTTGGGCCGCTAGATTCATATGGTGCTTGAGCGACGCAGATGTGGGACTTGCTGAGTCAGACGAAAATACAAGCTGCGTTGGCTGCAGCGAGTTTGCTAATTCTGTTATTTGTGGCGTATCGCGTCATAGAAGCGTTACGCCCTTCGACCAGCAAAGACGACACCATCGACCGCGATGTAGCACGGGATTTTGAAGAAATGCGACTCGGGGGTGACATCAACGAGGAAGAACTCCGAAGTATAAGGGCAGTGCTTGAAAAAACGCACGATAAGCGATATAGCGACTCGACGGTGAGGGACACCTTTCCGCGGATTTCGCATGTAGCAGTCTGGGAGACTGTTGATTCAGAACTGTTTGACTTTTATTGGCTCGATCCCGAGGACACGGATGCCCGGACTTGGCGTAAGCCGAGTGCCCTCGAGCGACATTACGTGTAACAAGCCATTGATTCAGTTCGGCTAAATCTCCATGCGACTCAACTTCTGAGCGTGTTTGGGGAGAGTTGGCTGGGTCTAACATATCGAGCAAAGGAGTCGTGTATGCCTTCTGGTAAGGATGTCGTTTCAGGACGTCGTGGAACAAGCACCGGTTCGAACAAGAAAAATGCTTTTTGTTCGTTCTGTCGCAAGAGTTACCGCGATGTCGGGCCGCTCGTTGAGGGGCCGGGCGATGTTTACATCTGTGGTGAGTGCATTGAACTGTGCCAGTCGATTTTGGACCAAGAGCAAAAGCGACGTGGGCCGAGCAACAAGCTTTTCAATGAAATTCCATCGCCTCGCGAAATCGTTGACCATTTGGACCAATACGTTATCGGTCAAGGCTCGGCTAAACGCGTGCTCGCCGTGGCCGTGCACAACCATTACAAGCGACTTTCGAGCGAATGGAATGGCAGCGACGTTGAAATTGAGAAATCGAATATTCTCGTCGTAGGTCCCACCGGTAGTGGCAAGACGCTGCTTGCCCGAACGCTGGCCAAAATGCTGAACGTTCCGTTTGCCATCGGCGACGCTACTACCTTGACCGAAGCCGGGTATGTGGGCGAAGACGTGGAAAATCTACTGCTTAAGCTACTGCATGCAGCGGACTTTGACGTTGAAGCGGCACAACGTGGCATTCTCTACATCGACGAAGTGGACAAGGTTGGCAAGACGAGCAACAACGTGTCGATCACTCGTGACGTTTCGGGCGAAGGCGTGCAACAGTCGCTCTTGAAAATGCTCGAAGGAACCATTGCCAACGTTCCACCTCAAGGTGGACGGAAACACCCGGAACAGCAGTATATTCAGATGGATACGTCTAACATTCTGTTTATCTGCGGTGGAACCTTTGTGGGGGTTGAAGAAATTGTCCGCAAGCGTTTGGGCAAAAAGACCCTCGGCTTTGGTTCCGCTGGTCAGCAGCACAGCAGCGACCTGACCGCAGCTGAACTGATGCCACTGGTGACATCGGATGACATTCTGCAGTTTGGAATGATCCCCGAATTTGTCGGACGACTTCCGGTTGTCTCTGCACTTGCACCTCTTGATGAAGCTGGATTGATTCAGGTTCTAACGGAACCAAAAAACGCGTTGATCAAGCAGTTCAAAGCGTTGTTCAACATGGAAGAGTGCGAATTGCACTTCACCGAGCGAGCCCTTCATGCCGTCGCGAAAAAGGCGATGGACAAGTCGGTGGGTGCCCGCGGTCTGCGTGGAATTGTCGAAGGCATCATGCTTGACGTAATGTTCGACTTGCCCGAACAACCAAAAGGCACCAGCTTTACGATCGACATCGACGATGCCGACGGACAAGTCAAAGCCTTTAAGGTCACGTCGACCGAAAAGAAGACCGCTTAGTCCTCGCTGAACAAAACTGCCAATGTTGGCAGTGACGATCGAGTTGAGTAAATTACACCGATGGCCGCTCCTAGTGAGCGGCCATTTTCGTTTATTGGTGACCGTAATGTAGAACAATTGCCCCAATATTGTCCCCAATTGTTTTGGACCCAATTGTGCCGTACCTAGTTGGACAGCGCCACTTTCGTCAAAAGTGCCGTCTTTTCACAACCCGCAGCGTAAGCGAGGGACTTTGCATAAGTCTTTCCCTCGCTAACGCTTCGGGTTAAGATTTTGATCAATGTGGCGCTGTCCCACTAGCTTAAGGCAACCATCGCGAGGAACAGAACAAAAAGAACAAAACAATTGAGGACAATTGTTCTACACTGCATCCGCAGTAAGGCGGATTGCACGATCGATGCGGGCGAG
>JBGSUV010000135.1:0-42202 GCA_041753315.1 Pirellulaceae bacterium
ACTTTAATTTCCGCTGACTTGCATCAAGTTGGGCTTTTACATTGCCGTATTTGGTCTTCCAGTTATCCCTACTTTTTCCAAGGCACCAAACCAAAGCACCCTTGCGGCTCAAATACTCGCGCTGAGTCTTCTTGGTCGCAATATCCGAATCTTGCTCAGCCCGCTCCGTCGCCAATGCTATCATCGCAGCCTCCGTGAAAATCAAACTCGCGCAATAAATCCGTACCTCGTTAACCGTTACCAAATTGATCTTGCAGCCGCAAGATTCATAATCCCAGCCTCGCTCTCCCGTGACCGTGTCGGCCTGCCAAACCTCGTTTATCTCATGGTTCAACGATGTTTAGATCCACTCGTAACCGGGCTCTGCCTGGTTACGCGCTGCGCAGAGGCTCCTGCCTCTCTTGGGCAGATTGCTGTCCTCATCGATACCCGCGTCACTGCCCACTCAACTCTGTTTCGATAGCACGGAGGGCAAAGCCGGAGCACGGATGTAGAGACGCTGGTTGCGATGATTTTAATGGCTTGTGGACGTAGGGCGGCAGCCCAAAAGTTGCTCCGCGAAGCGTCGCCCTTAAGCACTCGGGCGAGCGAGGCTCCTGCCGAGCTTTTTCCGGCAGCGTCCTAACGTCACAGCCAAAAGATAACGGCACCTTGCTTGTGAACGGCAGGTGTCGGCCGGAGAAAGCTCCGCAGGAGCGTCGTTCTCCCGTGACCGTGTCCGCCTGCCAAACCTCGTTTATCTCATGGTTCAACGAAGTTTAGAGCGGCTGGCGTTTAGAGCGGGTGGCGTCGCAATCCCGTGACCTGCGTCGCCTGCGTCGCCCTCCGGTTTTGACAGCCTGTTAGCCCTTCAACCGGTACTGGCTGGCTACGTCGATGTAATGCTGAGATCCACGTCGGATCTTCTCGATATCCTCGTCGGTCAGCTCACGGATGATTCGGCCTGGGGTGCCAACCACCAGCGATCGCGGCGGGATGACTTTTCCTTCGGCAATCAACGCACCAGCTCCAATGATCGAGTGCTGGCCAATGTGGGCACCGTTAAGCAATATCGCCCCCATTCCGATGAGGACTTCACTTTCGATCGTGGCGCCATGCACGATGGCGCGATGACCAACCGTGACGCGCTCGCCAATCATACATGGGAAGCCCGGGTCGGCGTGAAGACAGCAAAGGTCTTGGATATTGCTGCCGGCCCCGATGGTAATTGGCTCGACGTCTCCTCGAATCACGGCTCCAAACCAAATACTGGCCAGCGGGCCGATCGTTACGTCGCCGATGACAGTGGCGTTTGGAGCTACCCAAGCGTCCGGAGCGATCTGCTCGGGTTGGGGTAATATTCGAACTTCACGCATCGCACACCTCACAATGGATTGAGCTTTGAAAGCAAGCTTGTAGACTCGCTAGAGTTTGACATATTGGCAATCCGCCCCACAATGCACTGACGAGGCCATTTTCTTTCCTCGTACCATTTTCGCCGAGAATCTAATCAAATGTCCGAAATCCCAGCACAACAATTGCTCGAACAACTTAGTTGGCGTTATGCCGTAAAGCGTTTTGACCCGAACCGCAAGGTCGACGAGGTTACATGGCGGGCGCTGGAGCAGGCGATGGTCTTGACTCCGAGCAGTTATGGTTTGCAACCCTGGAAGTTCATCGTGATCACTGATGAACTAACGAAGGCGAAGTTGCCAGCCATTTCGTGGAATCAAAAACAGCCGCAAGATTGCTCTCATATGGTAATTCTGGCGGCAAAAGTGTCGATGGATGCTGAATATGTCGACAGCTTCATGGACAATGTGGTTTCCATACGGGGGCTGCCGGCTGATTCCATGGTTGGATATCGGAAGATGCTTGTCGCGACCATCGAGAAAATGGAGCAGCACCTTGATTGGAATTCGCGGCAGGTCTACATCGCTCTTGGTCAACTGATGTTGGCTGCCGCCATGCTTGGCATCGATACTTGTCCGATGGAGGGGATCGTCGCCTCGGAGTACGACAAGTTACTTGGACTCACAGGCACAGGCTATGCCACCGTCGTTGGTTGTGCAGTTGGCTATCGTCATGCGGAGGACGCGCAAGCCACAGCGAAGAAGGTTCGTTTCGCAACCGAAGCCGTTGTACAGAGAATCTAAACGGCTGCAGAGTTTTCCGTCTTTCTCATTTTCCGTCTGCTTTTTAATAGGTCACGCCTGCTGAACCCGAGCCGTCAGTGACTGCAACACAAGTACATCTATCGCCATGCCGCAATCGACCAGTCGACAACGTTACCTCGAGTACATGCAGAAGGTTGCCGCACGGCGGAAAGAGAAGACGCCCAGTGGTGGAAGCTACCATGGGGACAGCGACGATTCCCGGCGGGGACAAAGCAAGGAGCGGAGTCGTACCGCCTGGCAATTGCTAACGCAGTTTTGGCGGATGTTAGGTGAACATCGTGGCAAAGTCATCATGGCATTGGCGACGCTAACGGTTTCGACGTTGTTGAGTCTGATTCCTCCAGCGGGAACGAAGCTAGCGATCGACTATGTCCTGACTGAACCGCCCGTACCGCTTCCCGATTGGTTTTCGAGCTACGTTCCGCAAACGACGCGGATGGGGCTGCTATGGTTCATTG
Organism: Pirellulaceae bacterium; assembly: GCA_041753315.1. Lineage (GTDB taxonomy): Bacteria > Planctomycetota > Planctomycetia > Pirellulales > Pirellulaceae > Aureliella. Next base: position 2,615 of record JBGSUV010000135.1, read on the forward strand.
CTGTGGGCGTGGCTGGCATTACGTTGCTCCGAACCATCGTTCACCTATGCGGACGCTGGTACGCGACAAAGGCAGTCAACTTGTTGCAAGCCGATATTCGCCGCAGGGTGTTTGAGCATTCGATGCGCTTACCGCTGCATCGCATCCAAGCGTTGAAAAGTGGCGGAGCGACCAGCTTGATTCGCGAAGACGCCGGTGGCATCGCCGACCTGATTTTCAACATGCTCTACAACCCGTGGCAAGCAATCATTCAATTGTTGGGCAGCTTGTTTGTGCTGGTGCTCGTCGACTGGCGACTGATGCTCGGTGGTCTACTGCTGTTGCCGGTCGTCTGGGTTACGCATCGCACGTGGATACATCGTGTCCGGCCGCTGTACAAGGACATTCGTTCGCGTCGGCAGCAGATCGATGCCTCGACGACCGAGACCTTTGGTGGCATTCGCGTCGTGCGGACCTTCGCACGCGACAAGAGCGAATCGAATCGCTTTACACGGGGGACTCACCTGCTTGCTCGTCAGCAGTTGATGGTTTGGTGGTCGACTCGCATTCTCGAGATCGTGTGGGAAGTGCTCATTCCGCTCGCATCCACTGGGTTGTTACTGTACGGTGGCTGGCAGATCTTGAACAATTCGCTGACCCTGGGTGATTTGATGATGTTCTTGGTCTATCTGACGATGCTACTTGGTCCGATTGCTTCGATAGCCTCCAGCGCCATGTCGTTTCAGAATAACTTGGCAGGCCTCGATCGCGTGTTGGATGTAATGGACGAATCAACCGAGTCGATGGGCAAGCCTGGTGCCAAAGAGGTGACGCGGGCCGAAGTTGATGGTGCGATTCATTTCGATTCCGTATCGTTCCGATATCCTGGAACGGAGGCAAACGTTTTAGGAAATATCTCCTTTTCGGTCCCGCCCGGTTCTACGGTGGCTTTGGTCGGACGCAGCGGAGCGGGAAAAACCACGTTGTGTAACTTAGTGGCTCGCTTCTACGATCCAGTGGGTGGTTGCATCGAGTTGGATGGTCAGAATTTGCAGGACATAAATCTCGACTCTTATCGCCGGTTGTTGGGTGTGGTTGAGCAAGATGTCTTCTTGTTTGATGGAACGGTCCGTGACAACATTGCATACGGTCGGCGTGGGGCCAGCGACGAAGAAGTTGCCGAGGCGGCGACGGCTGCGGCAGCGCGAGAGTTTATCGAAGCGTTACCCGATGGATTTGATACTTGGATCGGCGAACGCGGCGTCAAGTTGAGTGGTGGGCAGAGGCAGCGTTTAGCCATTGCTCGGGCCATCTTGGCGGATCCCCGCATACTGATTCTTGACGAAGCCACCAGCAGCTTGGATAGCGAGAGCGAACGACTCATTCAACGCAGCCTGGCTCGACTACTGCAGGGGCGAACCGCATTTGTGATCGCCCATCGCCTGAGCACGATCACTCACGCCGATCTCATTCTGGTGCTCGATCAGGGGCAAATTGTTGAGAGCGGTACCCACGCGGAACTGCTAGAACACGGTGGACTCTACCAACGCATGGTGCTCTTACAGACCGAAGATGTCAGCGCCTCACCACTGGCTCCCTAGCTAACTGTTATACTGCTTTCCGCTGCGATGATTGCCGAATCGCTCAGTTCGGGACTTTGTGCAGCGCCTGATCATGCAATGCCCGAGTGTGTGGAAGGTAGTATTCAAATGCCCAAGTCCGAAGATCATCAACGTCGAAAGAAACTGCGCGAAGTCATCTCCGTCATCTCTGAACGTTCCGAGTTCCGGCGACGCGAGGTCCAGTTCCTGTGCAGTGAAGCCAAGCCGGCTTTTGTCACCAAAGTACTCAAGCAGTTGAAGGACGAAGGCGTGCTGCGTTCCTTCGAACAGGACAATGAAGAGCACTTTCGGTGGGCGGAAGAGGTGGAGAAGTTTGCGAGCGATGAATGGATCGAACAACAAATTGCGGGAACGCAAGTGACTCAGTTGCCGAGCGAAGAGCGACCGCGCGAACGCTTACTGGAACTTGGCCCTCAACAGCTCAGGAATAGTGAGTTGTTCGCCATTCTGATCCGCGCTGGAGTCAAAGGGGAATCTGCCGTTCAAGGTGGCCAACGGTTGTCCAATCATCTCACCTCACAACTCGACCGGTTGATCGATCTGTCGCATCCGGAGTTAAAGAAGATTAGCAAAGCCGTTTCCATTACCGCTTATTGTCAAATCATGGCCGGGGTTGAACTGGGCCGCCGTGTCGAAAACGCAGTCAAAGAGAAACGACCCAAAGATAAGATCAACAGCACGGCTGCTGCCGTCGACTATTGTCGTCGCAATTTTGAACGTCTGGCTCACGACGGCCGACAAGAAGAGTTTCACATCGTTACGCTCGACACCAAATTGCAACCGATCCAAAATCACCAAATCACCGTCGGTACCTTGGACGCCAGCTTGGTCCATCCGCGTGAAGTTTTTCGAGTGGCCATTCGCGATGCCGCGTCGTCCATACTGCTGGTACACAATCATCCATCTGGAGATCCAACTCCAAGTCGCCAAGATCGGGAAGTTACCGAGCGACTTAAACGCTCCGGTGATTTACTGGGAATTCAAGTCATCGATCACATCATCGTTGCTAAAGAAAATACGGTGAGTTTGGCTGAATGCGGGTGAGGGCTAGAGTCGCGGGTTGTAGTTGGGAGAGAGGCCACCGCTCTAAACATCTTGGTGACGCGGTCACGGGAGTGCGACGCTCCTGCGGAGCAACTTGTGGGCTACCCTCCAACGTCCATAAGCAAAGAACGAGAGCAGTAGACATTCGTCGTCTCCTTTAATTCGTTGGCCCCGTACTCGGTTTTAGAGCACGGATGGCAAAGCCGGTGCACGGATGTTCCAGCCATCAGAAACCCGCGGCAGGTTCTGTTCATAACGCTCAAATCAGGGGATCCGACGAATCACCGCTTTGAACATCGTTGCTTGTGGACGATAGGACGCTGCCCAAAAAGGATCGGCAGGAGCCTCTCTCTCCCGACTGCTGATTTCACTGGTTAAATCACACTGGATGATATTTAGGGCGACGTAGTCACGGGCGTGCGACGCTCCTGCGGAGCAACTTGTGGGCTGCCCCCCAACGTCCACAAGCAAGAACGGAGCAGTAGACATTCGTCGTCTCCTTTAATTCGTTGGCCCCGTACTCGGTTTCAGAGCATGGATGGCAAAGCCGGAGCACGGATGAAGATCTGCTTATGGACATTCAGCGTCTGCCCATGCAGGCTCAAAGACGTCTTCTTACCAGTTGGAAACTCGGTAATCTTTTAAGAACTTGCCCCAAATGTGTTCACCGCTATTGAGCCCCGCAAAGATCGGGTCACAGATGCGGGCTGCGGCATCAATGGCGTCGAGGGGCGTTCGAAAGTCGTGTTGTTGTTGCTTACGATGCGTGATTTCCAGCGGATCTTCGTCGGTAATCCAGCCGGTATCGACGCTATTCATGTGAATGCCATCTTTCACGTAGTCGGCTGCCGAAGTGCGAGTCATCATGTTGAGCGCTGCCTTGGCCATATTGGTATGCGGATGGGTGTCTCGCTTTAAACCGCGATAAAAAACACCTTCCATCGCCGAAACGTTGACGATGTGTTTGTCGCGCGACGGTACTCGCAACATGAGTGATTTGAGACGCGCGTTGAGAATAAACGGTGCAATTGCATTGACGAGCTGAACTTCTAACATCTCGACGGTCGAAACGTCCGCCAGCTTCAATCGCCAACTATTGACGTTTCGCAAATCGACTTGCTGAAGGTCGCGGTCAAGTTGCCCATCAGGAAAAACGTCGCCGCCACACTCTGTGTCTTCTGGAAGTAGAGGCAACTGAGTCCATTCATGTGCACCGCGCCGAACTTGGGCGTTGGCAATTCCCGCGATTAACTCGGCACTGTTGCAAGTCTCCAGTGCTCCCACCGCTGATCTGTCTTCCACACCCTCTAAGACTTGCTGACTCACTTCATGTCGTGCATGGCTTGCAAGCATCTGTTCATAGCCAGCCAGTAGCTGACGTTGCAACTCGGGCAGGGTATCGTGCGGTTCCCGCTCGGTTTCTATCAAGTGCTGATAAAATCCGATGGGACGTCGAATGGTCTGGCAGGCATTGCTGAGGATAAAATCAAGATGTGGGAGCGTGTTGACAAGATGCTCAGCAAAGTTTTCGACACTGGGTGTATGTCGCAGGTCGAGACCATAAATTTGCAGTCGCGGAAGCCACTGGGCACTATCGACTTGTGTGGCAAAGCGTTTCGCCGCATCGCGTGGAAAACGCGTGGTCACGATGAGCGTCGCGCCGGCTCGGAGGAGTTTTAACGCCGCTTCGAACCCGATCTTCACTCGGCCACCGGTCAGCAGCACATAGCGACCGGTGAGGTCCGACGTTTGATGCCGCTTGGTCCAGTTGAACTCTGCGCATTCGGGGCAGAGCGAGTCATAGAAAAAATGAACTCGATCAAAGTCTGTTTTGCAGATGTAACAATTTCGCGACAGATTCAGCGGCTGAGAATACTGATCTGCCTGCACAGCAGCCTTGGTGTCCGCTTGGAACGAGGTAGCGGCCGAATGCCGCAGCTCTGCGGCCGATGTGTTGAGACGTTCCTCATGTTCGTTTGTCGGGGATGGCATTCGCAGTTGGGAAAACTCTGGGGCTGGAAGCACTGTGGCCGAAGCTCGGCGAATGCCTGTTTGATCGAGAATCTCGCGGTCCTGCTGTCGCTGGTGCTCGCGTTGCTGCCGCTTTTCGTCGCGGACGGCGCGGAGCATCTTTCGCTTGGCAGCGCGATCGGGGTGGGCAACCTGCTCAGCGGCACGTAGCAATAACATCTGCTGCTCGCGCGGAAGCTGAAGAAGTATGCTTCGATCCGCGATAATTCGTTGCAGCGTTTCCGTTGTCGACAAAAGCTGCGCCGCGGTGATCGAAGGAAGTGAAGGGGTCGTCAAGTCAGTCACGCCGTCGTTCAGCTTCCCTTAAAGTTCCCATGTTCGTCATAGCGCACAAAACCAAACCACAAAAATGTGATCAGGCTAATTGGGAGCGTAATCAAGAATATGAGGCTGATAAAGGACATTACAACGCCAAATAACGTCAGGATAATCCAGAGCCACCAAGTTTCATGCAGTAGTGCCCGATAACGATCCATTCGCTCGAATCTCAGTTAATGTTCCAGGGTGACGAAGGCGGTGAACATCGCGTCTGCGATAGGTTTGGTTTCACTGCAACATAGCTTGCGCTACCAAAATCGCCTAGGTGTCCTACTTTGTAAGCAGACCTCAAGTTATGCTGTGACAACGGGTCGGAAATCACGGTTTCAAGGGGAATACTATGGCAATTCATTTGGCCATTCATGGTGCAGCGGGACGAATGGGAAAGCGGTTGGTTGCGTTGGGGACTGCTGATGAAGCGTTCAAAATCGTTGCCGCAATTGATCATCCATCCAATCCTCAACTTGGCCTCGACGCTGGATTGGTCGCGGGAGTGTCGGAAATGGGCCTGCCGTTGTCAGCTTCTTGGCCCGGTCGCATTGAGGTTGCGATCGATTTTTCGGTGCCCGCAGCTTGCGAATCGGCAGTCAACCACTGTGTTGCAGCCAGTATACCATTGGTTGTCGCCACCACGGGATTGTCAAAGTCGCAAGTCGAAGCGGTCCAAGCTGCGGCTCACCAAATCCCAATATGCTGGGCTCCCAGCATGTCGTTGGCGGTCAATTTGACGATGCGATTGGCAGAGCAGGCCGCACGGACGTTAAAACAGGTACCAGGCGGGGCGGATGTCGAGATCATTGAACGTCACCACCGCTTCAAAGAAGATTCGCCCAGTGGCACGGCCTTAAAGTTTGGCGAGTTGATTGCCAATGCGATGGGAATTACTGAACATGTACATGGTCGCGAAGGCATGGTTGGCGCTCGTCCTCACAACGAGATTGGCTATCATGCTGTCCGCACGGGCGACGATCCAGGGCAACATACGATCGTATTCGGAATGCTTGGCGAGACAATTGAGCTGCGCGTGGCTGCGTCGAATCGCGATTGTTATGCTCAGGGTGCATTGGCGGCCGCCAAGTTCTTGGTGGAAAAGTCGCCTGGTATGTACAACATGTTTGATGTCTTGGGAATTGATCAGCAATAGTTGTAAACAGTATGGCAAAGTGTGACGAAGGCTATCTGTGTGAAGTGTGCGGCGAAGAAGTCGAAGGACTGATTGAAAGCGCTTTGTACCTGCAATACGTCATTGGTTGGATCGACCCTGAGACGTTGCACACGCGTCGCGAATGCCACTTGCGTTGCAATCCCGTGCTTTCTCAGTTCATCGACGACGAGCGATTTTCGCCGATCATGGTCGATGGAGATTTGGATCGACGGACGCTTGACGCAGACTTTACGCGTGAGCGAGCGGCGTTGGTGACGCGTGGTTATATGCGGTTGTGGGAGATTCAAAAACGTCGCAAGAACGTGACGGTTGCTGAATATCCGCTGGAAGAAGCCCGAGCGCGATGGCAGTAACCACGTAGCAACGTCCCTCGAGACGTTGAAGGTTGCTGATGGTTGCGAGCCTCGGAGAGACTCGCCTACGTGGGTGCGAGAGCTTTCTTGGAATCGAGTCGATACATTACTGCAAGGGGTAAGACAAGCAGGCCCATCATCCAGAAGACGCTACTGATCGGCCATCCCATGGCGGTGGCCAAGGCTTCGAACACTTGGTACAGCGGGCCTGAGATCAGAATACCGATGAAGTTTGCTTGATTCATCGTGGCGATCATTCGTCCTTTTAGACTGGCGGGCGGTCTGGCTTGAAGGAAGACTTGAATGGGGATGGCAAAGATCGCTGCGAAAACTCCCATCACCAAGAGAGCCGCAATACTGCCGTAAAATCCCAAGACATGCTCATTGCCGTTCCAGAAACCAAGGGCGACCAGCGCGACGAAAATTCCTGATAGTCCCCACGTTACACAGCGATCTCCCAGCCCGCGACGGCACAGGGCGCTGGCGATCAAAGCGCCGATCATGATTCCCAAACCAATCGAGGCGGTCAAGATACTGGTGCTGGTCGCATTGACCATCAACATAGTCAATCCCAGTCGATTGACGGTGGGAACAGCTAACCCGGAAACTAACCAAAACACGCTTGAGACCAGCACGGCTGCGAGCAATGTACGGTCCGCCTTGAGCATCCGATAGACATCGCCACTGACCGCCCAGCAATCGATCGTTAGCTTGATTGTCGGCTGGGCAGGTGGTGTCTTTCGAATCAACAGCGCAGTCAGCGTGCCAGCGATGGCGATGCCCACGCAAACCATAAGTCCCAGCCAGAGGTTGGCAGTTGAGCCGTTGTCGTTCAACAGATCGTTTAGAAAGCCGGCGGCAACGGTACCAAAGATGATCGCCAGGAACGTAGTCATCAATATTAATGCATTGGCGCGGGGGAGATCTTTCTCGCGGAATAGTTCCGGCAAGACACCGTATTTGCCGGGGCCAAAAAAAGCGCTTTGGGTACCCATTAAAAACAGGACGATCCAGGTGCCCGCAGTACCAAACAGCCCGTAATAGTAGAACGCCAGCAGACCAAGGAGCATCACGACGATCTCGGCGACTTTTGCCCAGACGATAATCGGAGTTTTGCGATAGCGGTCGGATAGGTAGCCAGCAAAGCCGCTGAACAACACAAACGGCAAAGAGAAAACAAAAGTCGCCCAGCCTTGGGTGTCGGTGCCCCCCCCTGCCCCATTGGCTGCTTCCGCTCCAGCAACGACTGCTCCAGCCGCCATCGGGATCGCCAACAACAACATCAGTTGCTTGTACAAGTTGTCGTTAAACGCACCTAGAAACTGCGTTGAGATCATGCCCCAAAACGAATTGTCTTGGAAAAGTCCCGGTTGTTCGGCGGATTCGAGAGGAGAGGAAGGTTGCGGGGGAACATGCGGGGAAGCAGGAGTTGCTTGCGTTTGCGACATTCTGAATCCTTGTGAATCGACTGCAGAGGGAGTGCTTCGTTATTGTGTCTTCCCCACTCAGATGCTGAAAGGTCAGTTTTATGGCGCGCGTTGTTCCGTATCTGCGAAAAGATTTAGACAACCAATCAGAGAAACGTTGCGAAAGTGCCAACTCGGCTACTCAAAGAGGCTGGTCACATCAACTGGTGGAGATATGGGAGGTGCATCGAGTTGAATTTTGGCACGCAGTTTGGTTGTCGAGTTCTTTACGTCGCCACCCGTGACCAGGAAAAAACGATCGTTTGAGAAACCGGCGTCTATGTTCTCGACAGGATTTGCGTCGGCTGTAAATGTAGCCGATTGGATCGGCTTCCATTGTTGGTCGACACCGAGCAGCCAGCCGTTTCCGAAATCGGCGCGGCGCTGGAGTTGCGTCGACTTGCGGTCGCGTTTGAAGTCTTCGATGAATGAATAGAAGCCGCTCAGCGATTGTCCTCCCGTAACCGTTGAAAAGGTGATCAGTTTTTTCCACTCGTTGTTTTCTGGATGAAAAAAGTAGCCGGAGTATTGTGTGCGTCGTTCGATGGGAGTCGCGGTGACCAGCAAGCGATAGGTTTCATCCAGCTTCCAGTCGTAGTCGAAAAACTTTGACCGCCCGTTCCTTCGCCGCCAAAACGTCCCACTCGAACCGCTGGATCCTGGTGCAACAATTTGACTTTGACATCTTCCTCGACCGCGTTGGGATCATCGCCCCGGGCGTTGTCCCAGACTGAGAAGATCACCAGCTTTTTGCCGTCGGCTAATTCTTGCAAGCCAAAGTAGCCAGTGTTCCAGCCGCAGGCCATGAAGAAGGTCCCGGGTGCGGAAGTGTGAGGTGTTACTTCGTTGTAAAAAGCCAACGTGTCCTTACCCGAGAAGCCTAGGTGAACCGAACGGCAAGCGATTCCCTTCAGTGTTTCGTCTGCGACGGCGGAGGAACACAACAAAATTATCGACATGGTCGTCGCTTGGACAATGGTGCAATAGAGTATTATGCAATTGCGCATGATTAGAGCTTTGGTTTTGGATCAAATGTATGGAGCTGGATTTTTCGGCAGCAGAACGGCGGATGCATGAAGTCGGAGGAGTCCTCTCAATCTTCTGGCAGTTCTTTGCCTTTTGTTTCGGGAAGGAAGAAAACAACTACTAAACCAAAGATAAAGACCAAGCTGACCCAGGAGGTTGCTTCGCGAAAGGCCCCCAAGCGCGCGGCGGCTTTGGCGGCGGCATCGGCCGTTTCAGGCAATCGAGCGATGGCGGCTTCCCCCAATCGCTGCTGCAGCAAACCGAGCGTAAAAGGCCCGGTGGCTGCAAGGAATCGCCCCACGTTATAACAAAAGCTTGTACCAGTGCTGCGTAAACGTGTTGGGAACAATTCTGGAAGATAGATTGCAAAGCCGGCGAAGAGGGCTAATTGGAAAAAGCCCATCAAACCACTCATCCAAAGTTGATCAACTCCTTTGAACATCTGAAAGTAGACGTTGGTGGCGATGAAAGCACCAATAAATGCAACCACAAAGGCTGGTTTGCGTCCGGCTCGCTGCGCCAAAAACGAAAAGGCGAGCATGCCAAAGAATGCGCCGACATTTTGAATAATGCTGTTCAACCCTTTGTAATATGCGGCTTGACTGGCGATCTCCGTATCTGCTAGCCCACGAGCTTTTAGCGACGTATTGATGACATCGCCGACGAGCTCTGGAGCGAAGAAACCGATGCCCCACAAGCCAATGACTCCCGCAATGCATAACAACATTCCGAGCAACGCGGGTTTCCGCCAGCGACCGGGACCGAGAAGCGCGACATACGAACCAAACTTGACACCGCTGATTCTGCCAGCCTCGCGGGCCGCGACCCATTTTTCAGGCTCCTTCAATCGCAACTGAATAAAAACACATAAGAAGGCAGGGATTGCACCGACTAGAAACGCATACTTCCAAGCGTTGTCGGCCGTTATGCTGCTGTCGCCCTCTTTGATCAAGCTACTCATGTACATGCTGATCAAGCCAGCCGTGATATTGCCTACCGCGGATAAGGCTTGCAACATACCAAGCGCACCTGGACGCGAGCGGTCAGGGAGTGTGTCGGCGATGAGAGCCACCGCCAAGCCGAATACGCCGCCAACACCCAGTCCGGTGACGAAGCGATAGATCGCAAAATCGATCCAAGATGTCGACAGAGCGGAGAGCCCGGTGAAAACGGAGTAAAGAAAAACTGTCAGCGTCAGCGTCTTGGCGCGGCCGATGCGATCCCCCACCGAACCAAATATCAAACCGCCAGTGGCCCAACCCGCCACAAAGATCGATGTGGCGTAACCACCGTACGCCTTTACATTCCAGCCCGGGGGAATCAAGCTCTTCAAGGCATCTTCGCGAAACAGAATAAAAATCTGTTGATCGAGACAATCAAACAGCCAAGCCAAAGCAGCCATGACAAATACAAACCAGTGGTAGCTACTGAGATTTTGCCACCATGCGGTCGAAACCGCTTGGGACGATGCAATAGGAGAACTCATTGGCGAGACGTTTCATGCGAGGAAGGGAAGCGGAGGTAAACGCGGGACTTGGTCCATACGATGTAGCTAGCTGCAAGTCGTCGAAAAACGACGTTTGGAATGTGGCAAAGTAAGCGAGGGCTACCGCGTATTCCTCGCTCACGCTTCGGATTGCGAAATTATCCAGGCTAGGACACCGAGCTTCAATGACACCGAGCCTCAATGATAGCTTGAAACGGCTTGGCGGTGGTGGCGATGAGGTAACTTGAAATTCAAAAGATGGCGATCAATTTTCGATGAGAAAACGAAAAAGGGCCCGCTGTGAAGGAACTTGATACATCAAGCTCCCTCAAGCGGACCCTTTACTGCCGTGAAACGCGGGCCTTTGACTGTTTTGATTTCCGCAGCGTTAAAGTTGCTTAACTTCAACGCTGCGATCAGTCGAATTGTTTGTTGCCATACTGCGGCAACGTGCCTCTAAGGTCACGGGGGGCTTCCCTACTCGTCCGAACACTCGGAACCCAACATGCGATCGCGTTCGATCCTAAATTCTAATCCCTAAGTCGTGGCAACCTAGCTCCGCTGCGGGCCTCGGTGTTCGCCACTTTTTTTCATACTCTGCAACCTGTGTGCCAAAACGTGCTGGCACTTTCCAAGTTCGCAATTGATACTGGAAAAGTGTAAATTGCGTTAATGTGGGTGGCTTGGGTGTTGTGTGCGTGCAGGTGAAAGACCTCGCGCTTTGCAAGCATTTGTAATTTTTACAATGTCTTGCAATTCTCGGCCTAGTTGATGACTAGACCGATTGCCAGTGTCGAGCGATTGTCCCCAAACGCTTTTGAAACAATTGAGACAAGCATCGCGTTGGAAACGATTGGGGACAATCGTTTTACACTAGGCGATCAGCTCATGCACGACTTGGCCGTGGACGTCGGTCAAGCGGTAGTCGCGGCCTTGGAAGCGATAAGTCAAACGGGTGTGATCGAATCCAAGCAGATGCAAGATGGTGGCTTGCAGGTCATGCACGTGAACGGGCTTTTCGGTGACACCAAAACCCAATTCATCGGTCTGGCCATAGTTGAAGCCACCTTTGGTACCGCCGCCCGCCATCCACATACTGAAGCAGTCGGGATAATGATCGCGACCGAGCACTTCGCTTTTTGCCGTCCTGCCTTCGCGAAACGGTGTCCGACCGAACTCGCCACCCCACACGATCAACGTATCATCCAATAGACCGCGCTGCGCCAAGTCGCGGATGAGGGCCGACACGGGGCGATCCATCGTGCTGCATTTATTCCGCAAGCCGTCGCCGATCCCCGTTCCTGGGTCGGTGCCATGGTAATCCCACCCCCAATCAAAAAGTTGGACGAAGCGCACGCCCGACTCAACCAAACGCCGTGCTAAAAGGCAGTTGTTCGCCAAGCTACTTTCACCCGGCTTGGCTCCATAATCGTCGAGCGTGTATTGTGGTTCATCGGAGATATTCATGACTTCGGGGACGCTGGTCTGCATGCGGAACGCCAGTTCGTATTGCGAGATTCGCGTTTGAGTTTCAGGGTGCCCCATCGCTTCGACTTGCAGTTGATTCAGCCTATTCAACGTATCCAGCGTCGAGCGACGTAGTTTGGCATCCATGCCGGCGGGGTTGGAAGCAAACAGCACGGGGTCCCCTTTCGATCGGCACTGAACTCCTTGATAGATGCTTGGCAGGAATCCACTGCCAAACGAGCTCTTGCCGCCATTGGGCTGAACGCCGCTGGAGATCAGTACCACGAAGGCAGGCAGATCGGTGTTTTCAGAACCCAAGCCATACGTAATCCAGGAGCCCATGGAAGGACGACCCGTTCGCGGAGAGCCGGTGTAAATCAGTAGTTCAGCGGGCGCATGATTAAATTGATCGGTAGTCATTGAGTGGATGACGCACATTTCATCCGCGACGTTATGCAAACCGGAAATCGCTGCAGACATCCAGGTCCCGCCACTGCCTACTTGCGAAAACGGTTGCGGCGTGCCTAACAACGTTGGGGTTCCCGATGTAAACGCAAACTCCCGTCCAGCCAGGAAAGATGCAGGACAATCTTCGCCGTTGCGACGGATTAACTCCGGTTTGTAGTCGAAGAGATCAAGGTTGGGGGGAGAACCGGTCATGTGTAGGTAAATCACCCGCTTGGCCTTAGGCGCAAAGTGCGGCTGGCCGAGGTTCAGGTGCATTGGGGCGTTCGTGTTGTCGCCGGCCTGAAGATCGTCGTTGCGGGCGGAGGCTTCATTCAGCAGGCTTCCCGCCGCAATCGCCCCCAGGCCGCAAGCAGAATCGCGAAGGAAATATCGCCGCGTGCGCAGGCGAACGTGATCGTAGTGGGGATCCATATTTTCGACTCTCAATTGGCTCGTTAGCGTTTCATCAATACTTCGTCTAAGTTCAACAGAACATTGCAGACCGATGTCCAAGCGGCCATCTCAACGGGATCAACGTCTGCGGGAAGCGGTCCAAGCGGTTCGCTCGCGAGTTGTACTGCCGCCGCTTGGTTTTCTTTGAGCTGCAATTTTGCGTCCGCAAGGAGGCCCAACAAGGCATTCATCTCGTCGTCCTGCGGTAGCCGCGAGGTGCACAGCAGGAATGCAGCACGCATGCGAACCGCGTCGATATCGTCTGCGACATCGCTGGCCGGCGCGGGTGCATCCGCTTGTAACACAATGTTGCGGGCCAGCGCCTGGGCTGCTTCGACAAAGGCTGGGTCATTGAGCGTCACCAGCGCTTGCAGCGGTGTATTTGTGCTGTCGCGCCGCAATGTACACACTTCTCGGCTCGGCGCATCAAAAGTTGCCATCGATGGATACGGATTGGAACGACGCCACGTCGTATAAAGGCCGCGACGGAAACGGTCTTCGCCGTCGCTGGTGGTCCAGTCGGTACCGCTGCCAAAGGCGGCGGTTAGCCCTAAGTTGGGTTGTGGCGGGCGCACGGGTTGCCCATACATTTTTCGCGACAGTATGCCCGCAGCGGTTAACGATTGATCGCGTATCATCTCAGCGCTCAACCGCACGCGTGGACCGCGTGCAAGCCAGATATTCTCCTGATCCTGTTCAAGCAAATCGCGTGAGACCATCGACGTTTGACGATAGGTCTGACTGGTCACCAGCAATCGCAAAATCTGTTTGTTATCCCACTCCATTTCCATGAATTCGCAAGCCAGCCAATCGAGCAAGTCGGGATGAGTCGGTTTGTCACCTTGTGAGCCAAACTCTTCGCTGCTGCGCACGATGCCGATCCCAAACAACGATTCCCAGATGCGATTCACCCATACGCGAGCCGTAAGGGGATTGCGCTTGTCGACCAGCCAGCGCGCGAGATCGAGTCGGTTGCGTGGTTGACCGGAAGCGTCACTCGAATCCAACGGGTGGAAGACCGCTGGGGTGCCTGCGATCACTTCATCGCCCAGTGACTTGTAATTTCCGCGTAGTTGAATAAAGGTCTTTCGCATTTGTTCGGCTGACAAATCGCGCATGATGGGGACGCTGGTTGCCGGTTTAAGTGCAGTGAGTTGTTTTTGAGTTTTCTCTAACTCATGACGTGCATTCGCCGTGTTGGATGCAACGTGACGATGATAATATTTCGCCATCAGCGATCGTTCTTCGTCGGAGCGCTCGTCGACCGCTTTGGCGTGAATAGCTCTCAGGTCGGGTGGAAGTTGCGTCCAATCGCCAACGGTGGCCGCCTGTGAGGCTTCGACTTGAAAGCTGGCGAGCAGGTGTCGTGCGTGCGGAGAGTTGTACTCGAGCTGGAGCTTCAGGCTGCTTGCGCTGTCCCATTCGATTGGGCGATCGGGAATGAGCGTCAGCAAATGCGATTGTGCAATTTGACCTCCAACGGCCCATCCCGAGGTAGCGTCACTGTCAATCACCGCACTGGCCGGAAACCCGCCTTGGGCATAATCGGCGCTGGCAACCGCAAAATGAATGGAGGTGCTGGGTACGATGCTCAATTCTGCGCTGCTGGCAGGTGCTGACTTCAGTGTCGAACTATAGACAGGCTGTCGATTAGCATCCAGTAATATCACTTGCGCACCGTTCAATCGCGACTGGAGATTGTTGTCGGTACCATTCCAGATGATTAAGCGATCCACGGCAGTTGGGGCTCCCAAATCGAGCTCCCACCATGGATTCTGGCTGTTGGCGGTATGGGTCGTCGAGTTGTCGGCGGAATAATCGCCGCTGGTATTTCCGTCGACGGCCCGCGCTGCATCGCCTTGGTAATCGGTACTACTTTGCGAAGCCGATTTGCCGATCGCTAGATTCTCGCCATTCGCAAAAACCTGGACCTCGGCAAGGGACAAGATTTTTGATTCACCCGGAAGTTCGATGCGCACGAATTGAGCTTCAACGGCCGCAGTCGCTTTGGGTTCGAGCGTTGCGGTCAAGTTGGTCAACACGAAGTTACCGCCTGCGAGACCAGCACCCGATTGCGGCAAATCGGAGCGAGGAAGTGTCCGCAAGGCGATGGCTGTGATGCGTTTGGGACCACTTTCAGATGTGAGGGAAAATTCGATCTGGTAGCTATCTTTTTCGCTACTGTTCTTTTCAATATCGTCGAGGCTTGGTGCAACACGTATCTCTGGAGTGGTGCTAAGGTCGGCTGGAACGTGGCTTGTCGCGGAAAATGTCGTGGGTGTCAACGCGAACCAGTTTGGTTCTGTTAGCGATTGTTCCCACTGTGTTAACTCTTCCAGCGAGGCTTGGTTAGGGTTGGAGAGTTCCACTTCGAGCTGCTGAATTCTTTCTTTCCATTGGCGTTGATTCTCCAACTGTTCAGCAGTTAACAATTCGATGAGCGGACTTTCGTCGCGTCGGTCTGCGTCTTGAGATTGATTGAAGATCGCAAATAGCTGAAAGTACTCGGCGTGAGTAAAGGGATCGTACTTGTGCGTGTGGCATTGCGCGCAAGCCATCGTTATTCCCATCCAGACGGCCATGGTGGTGTTGACGCGATCCACGACTGCCACATTTCGGAACTCTTCGTCGTTGGTTCCACCTTCGTTATTGGTAAGCGTATTGCGATTAAACGCGGTAGCCACCAGCTGTTCTTGCGTGGGATTGGGGAGGAGATCCCCGGCCAGTTGTTCAATCGTGAACTGATCGACCGGCATGTTTGAGTTCAGCGCGTTGACGACCCAATCACGGTAGCCCCAAATCGTTCGTTCGGGATCATCGGCATAGCCAGCCGAATCGGCGTAACGAGCCAGATCGAGCCACTTGCGAGCCCAATGTTCGCCAAACGCCGGGGATGCTAACAACCGATCGACTTGTCGTTCGTAAGCATCTGCCGAATCGTCAGCTTCATAATCGGCTACTTCCTTAGGGGTTGGTGGCAAGCCGATGAGATCCAAACTCAGTCGCCTCAGCAGTTCGGCGCGAGTTGCCTCAGGTGATGGTTGGAGGCCACGAACGAGTTGTTGAGCGAGAACAAAACGATCAACGGGATGCGTCTGCCAGTGGTCGTCCAGGGGTGCATGTTGTGGCAACTGTGGGTTTGGCAGATCGGGTCGCGTGGGGGGAGTGAAGGACCAGTGCGCCGGTAGCGGGGCGTCTTGTTCAATCCAGGTTCGAATCAGCTCAATGTCGGCAGCTGACAATTTTCCACCAAAGCTGGCTGGAGGCATGCGCTCCGTCTCGTCGTCGCTGGTTAGACGTCTGAGAAGTTCACTGGCCGATGGGTTGCCGGGGACAACGGGGTACTCGCCAGAGTCTGCCTCAGCCAGGTACGAATTCCGTTCATCGAGTCGAAAACCGCCTTGCCGTTGCTGTTCGTCGGGACCGTGGCAAGCAAAGCAGCGATTGGAGAGAATGGAACGTACTTCATTGGCGACATTTTTTGGGTCCGCCCCAGAAGAACTGGTCAGGGGGAGCGTCGCCAGGATCACGAGTAACTGAAACAGCAAGCGTGGCATGTTGTCTCGACAGGCAGTGGAAGGAGGTGGGATGGGGTCCGCGGGTTCCTTCTATTCTAGTCGAGAACTTGTTCAGTGGGGTAAACGACGCGTGGACGGGGCCACAAGTCCGCTGGCGTAACAATGTAGCTACGGACACGTGGCCTCGTCCACGACGACTCACCCTTTGTTTCACTTATCTTTGCATGACAGACATCAGTCGGTGACAAGGTCGTCGGTCATCTCGGTGGCTTCTGCCAGGTCAGCTTCGACCGCTTCAATGCTCTCCAGGATCTGCTTTTCTTCGTCGGAGAGTCTTACGTAACCCAGACTGCGAACGACTTCCAGGACTTCGCTGCAGGTTGGGAACATGCGTCCGCTCGATCGCTTGTAAGCGTCCAGGGCTTGCATGAACAGGAGTTCATCGTCGTTGTATTCGCGTTCGCAGGTGGTAGGGTCGATTTGGCGGCGGCGTTGTTGCTTGCGGCGGACTGGTTTGGCGGCGTTGGGGACATCTTGCTGAGTGGCTTCGGCTGGGCGGCGATCCTTGCGGCGGCGGTCCATTTCGACGATCTGGTCAGCGTTGTTGCTTGTTTTTGGCATGTTTTCCCCACGACGCGGCGTTCGAGTATTCGACTGGATAGGGTTGTGTTTTGGCATATTTAGCCAAACATCCCGTTTAGTTGGGAAAACTTACACTCCAGCGTCGAGTCTGCCGGTCGCAGATGACTTTTAATGCCAGATAAGGTTGTCGGATTAGCGAAAGGTGGATGGCTGTAACGATTGTGAGTGTGAGTAAGGCGCCTCGTGCCCTGGCGCTTTCAGTTCATCGATCCTGACAGCGACAGAAACGTCTTACTATGAAGTCCCAGGGATGCATTGAAAACGATCGTATTTCCTCGTGCTCGTGCTTTTCTTGAGTAGTTTGGGGACGCTTTTTAGGTGTTTGTGTTCGCTTATGGGCGCGCGCTATCTGGTGCATTTTGAATGATTTTCAAAAAGCTTCGCGGCGTTGTTGACTCGTGCTCGAAAGGACTGTGATGAACGAACCAGTTTTCGATCACGAGAAACTCGATGTTTATCGTCTTTCGATTGACTACGTCGCGTTTTCGTACGCTATCGCGTCTCGCTTGACTGGCAACAATCGTCATGCCCGCGATCAATGGCTTCGCGCCGCTCAATCGATTCCGCTAAACACCGCCGAAGGCAATGGTAAACACAGCTTGAAAGATCGTAGCCGTTTCTTCGATATCGCTCGTGGTTCCGCGTTGGAATGTGCTGCCATTCATGATGTACTAAATGTGTGCCACGCGCTTGCTCCCGAAGGCAACTTGAACGGCAAATCGCAACTGCGACGCATCGTGGCAATGCTCACAAAGCTAGTGGCGCGGAACGAATCGGTTTCCGAGAATCCCACGGTGTATCAAACCGCATTCGAGCACGAGCATGAGCACGAGCATGAGCATGAGCATGAGCACGAGCACGAGCATGAGCATGATGATTCCGCCAAATGCTAGACTTGATGCGTTGCATGTTGCCACGGCCACAAAGAAAGAGTCATTACAAAGGAATGGCGAGTCCGCGCCCACTCCACATATTTCGTCGTTGAAGCAGATGGACGAATCTGCCACCGAGGCGATTGGTGCTCAGCTGATAGACTGGGTTGAGACGCTGGTACGTGGCGAAGAGTAGATTGTATAATAAAGCTATGAGCGCGAGTCGGATTACGCCGGCTGGCTCGCTTCGCTCGGCAACGTCAACTCCCGGCCGCGTTATCGCAATCGTTCTGCAGCAAGGAAGCATATGAAACTTTCGATCATTAAGTTGCTTGCGTTAACGGGTTACGCAGCGATCCTGATTAATTCCATTCGGACGCCTTCGTTAGGCTGGGCGGTGGCATCGCAATTGGCCGTTTTTGTCGCGTGCGGCGTCGCGGTTCTTTTGGCAATTCGAAATCGAAATAGTCATGCGACAGGATTTGCGGTGTTTGCCATCACATCTCCTTGGTTCTTTCAAGTTCCCAGTGAATTCAAAATGTTTCTATTATCCAATGTGTCAACCTTGACTGGTGGTGTTGACCTGAAGTATTTGCAATCTACGGTTGATAGCCATGCCATTCTTCTATGTGGATTCTGTGGCCTTCTCGCATCTGTCTTGCTCGGTTGCTATGCACCTTACGCTCTCGACACGAAATAAGCGTTTTGGAATTGCTTTGCGACTGATGGACTGCTGTTTAACCAAGGCATGAGCGCCGAGTCGCCGAGCTAGTCTGACTTCCTAAACAATCAAACCCGGCGACCGGATTATGCCGTCGTCATCCCGCTTCTCGTGACGGGCAGATTCATGCTCGGTGTAACTTAATGACCCTTAGCTAATCGGTGTTTACTTCTCAATTACAGCTTGCTATTGTCCGCCTTTGCGGGTCAAACAAGCAAATCTGTATTGGGAGACACTCAACAAGTGAGCCTATGGAAACTAATTGCTCCAGTTGGATTGGTCATTTGCCTCGCAGGTTGCGGCCAGCGCTGTGAGAAATTAACACAATACCCAAACGGACAAGTCCGCATTGATACCATCAGAAATGGTGTGTTAACAAAAACACGTTTGTATGACCGCGACGGTCAGCTAATTTTCGAAGGCAAACTTGGCAGCGCGGTATAACAATGCCGTGCACGCGGCTCCCTGATCAACGAACGCATAATTTCGACATTAATCCTGGCTTCTGTATTCGAACTCAATACGCTCGAAAGCATGCCACACCCTGTTCTGTGAACACCCAAGGTAAGTATCGCCTTCTACCTCGGTTGGTCTTTGCCAGGTGGTAGGTAACTCCTGCCAGGAGTTACTCACCCGGCAAGCTAGCAGCCGACACTTATGTCCGAACCATCCCAGCCGCGTCAGTATGGGGCATGCGCGGTAGTGGAAGCGGCTGCGTGGGGGCGCGTTCAAGGCAAAACGCCGGCGGCGCGGACTTGTGAGGCAGGTACTCCGGTGAGTGTGTCCCCCAGTTCGATGCGGATGGCAGCTGCATACCTTTGCAGCTTGGCCACGACATCGGGGTGTTTATCTGCGACATCATTCTGTTCACCGATGTCTTCGTCCAAGTTGTAGAGTTCTAAACCGCACATGGCTTGGCGGTAGTCGCTGGGCAAGCCATCCCTGCCCGGCTGGTCTTTGAGCGTGCGATAGGAGTGAGGGAAGTGAAGCTTCCAGGGACCGCTCCGAACGGCGTGCAATTCTTGACCCCAGTAGTAATAAAACGCTTCATGCGGGCTGGTCGCGCTGGCGTCACCGGACAAAAGTGGCCAAATGTTTTTTCCATCAATCTTTTTCTCGGGTAGTGCGACATTGGCCAAATGTGCGAAGGTGGGAAGAACGTCAATCGTGCCTGCGACCGCATCTTGACTGCTTCCCGCCGGGATTCTTCCCGGCCAGTAAGCGATGGTTGGCTCGCGTTGACCACCTTCCCACGTTGTCCCTTTGCCTTCGCGAAGTGGTCCCGCTGAGCCTGCATGATCGCCATAAGATAACCAAGGTCCATTGTCCGATGTAAAGAGAATGAGGGTGTTTTCTTCCAATCCGTGAGAGCGCAGCGTCTTGACGATTTCGCCCACGCTCCAGTCGATTTCTGCAACGACGTCGGTGAAGAGACCTTGCCCCGTTGAACCTTCGAAATCCTTGGAAGCGAAGATTGGAACGTGCGGCATGCTATACGGTACATAGGCGAAAAACGGATTGGCCTTATTTCGCGAGATAAAGTCAACTGCATGTTCAGTCGCCATGCGAGTCAAAGAGCGTTGCTTATCAGCGGACACATTTTCATCGACGATTGTTTCGTTTTGGAATAGTGGAAGTGGTGGGAAGTGTTTGGCGGTAGGGTGAAGTGGCCACATGTCATTTGAATAAGGCAGACCGTGGTATTCGTCGAAGCCATGGTGGGTCGGTAAGCCATGTTGGCGATCTCCCAAATGCCATTTGCCAAAAATGGCCGTTGCGTATCCGGCCGGTTTGAGCACTTCGGCAATGGTCTGCTCGTCTGGATTCAAGCAAGTTTTGGCACCCGGTCCCAAAGCCCCGAGAATACTGATGCGCACGTTGTAACAGCCGGTTAAGAGTGAACTGCGCGAGGCGCTACAAACCGCTTGGGCCGCATAGAAACTGGTTAGTCGCATGCCTCCCGCAGCCATCGCATCGAGATTGGGAGTGACCATCTTCTGCCCTCCAAAACAGTTTAAATCCGCGTAACCCAAATCGTCGGCGAAGAGTAGAACGAAGTTGGGTGGTGCACCGAGCGCTGCTTCGGGCTTTTGCTGTGCTGGCTGGTCAACTTTTTCCGCAGCATGTGCCGTCAAAGTGCACAGGCACAGACATATCAGGCAAAACCTTGCGAGAGAGACCGTGAAGAGCTTCAATCGTAGGTTTCGAACCAAAGGCGCGCGTCGGGTGAAAGGCATCGTGTAACTCGCGGTAGGCTGTAGGAAGTGAGTGGACATCTTACACGTCGTTTGGACGACGTCAGCTACGTCTCAGTATGCTCCATTTTGCACTTGTTGATGGCAATATTAGTCATGGGTTAAGGTATTAGTTCGCAATTTAGCTCGGAAGCGGACCCGTCGACAAAACAAGATGGCTTCGGTGTACAATCGCTCTACGCTAACATTGTCGAACGACTGTCTCAATCGCCTCCTAAGCGATTGGGGATAATATTGGGGACAATCGCTCTACACTCACATCGGGTGCTCGCCATGAAACTTCGCCATACGTTGATCTTCGGCTACGCAATTCTGTACCTTGCAACTTTGTCTTTGGCGCAGGAACCACGCGAACCGATTCCGTTGCGAGCTGGTCCGGTGACTGCGGTCTTTGACGCGGACAACGTGTTCTTGCGATACATCCGCGTCGGACAAAATGAAATATTGCGTGGTATTAACGCGCCTGTTCGTAACCAGGATTGGGCTACCATTGCGCCCAAAGTCACAAACCTGCAGATCGAAAATGACAACAAGAGCTTCAAGGTCACGTTTGATGTGACCTGTCAACATGCAGACATAGACTTTCGTTGGAAAGGTTTGATCACTGGGAGTGATCAGGGAGTGATCGAGTTCACGTTTGACGGACAAGCACATTCGACATTCAAACGAAATCGAATTGGCTTTTGCGTGTTGCATGGTCCGTCGGCTGCTGGCAGACCATGGGTGCTTGAAACCGTTGACGGAAAAACAAGTGCGGGGCAGTTTCCCAAGTTCATCTCGGCACATCAGCCGGCCAAAAATTTGCGGGCGATCACACATGAAGTCGCTCCAGAAATTCGAGCTCGCGTCGAATTCGAAGGAGAAGTGTTTGAAATGGAGGACCAGCGGAATTGGACCGATGCTTCCTTCAAAACCTATTGCACGCCGTTAGAAATTCCGTATCCAGTCGAAGTTCCCAATGGTACTCAAGTCATTCAAAAGATCCGCATTAGTCTTGATGGTACCGGAGTGAATGAAGCTGTTTCTCCAACGGACCGTACAGTTCTAACCTTGGGCCAGAGTGAATCGACGCTTCCACTACTTGGCGTGCAAGTGTCAAGCGAAGTTGACGCTCTAACGGACGAACAAGTGAAACGGTTGAGTGCATTGCACCTGGACCATCTCCGCGTTGATCTCAATCTTTCCGATGATTCTTTCGTTAAGCGTCTGCGCATGGCCACGCGTCAGGCCGATGCGTTGGGCGTGTCACTACAGATTGTTGTTGGAGTCGGAAAAGCACCTGCCTTTGACAAGTTGCTAGCGGAGGTCAAGGAACTTCAGCCACCTGTTTCTTATTGGCTCGTGCGGGGTGGCGATCCCGAGCATTACCAGCAAGCGAGAAGACAACTTGCGCCGGTCTTGGGCAATGCGAAATTGGGTGTGACCCGCGTAACCAACTTTGTCGATCTGAATAGAGCTCGGCCCGAGGACAATTCAATCCAAGCGATCGGCTTTGCCATCAATCCGCAGATTCATGCCTTTGATAACGCATCTGTAGTGGAGACGTTGCCGATTCAGGCTGATGCGGTCAACAGCGCTCGTCAGTTTGCCGGTGCGCGACCGTTGATCATTGGGCCGATGACGATGGCACCGCAGCTGCTTGATGGCGTTGACCAGCCCGGCGGTCCGCCCGAGGGTGACGCTCTGCCCACCTACGTTGACAAGCGGCAGGTCGAAACATTTACGGCAGCCTGGACGCTCGGTAGCTTAAAGTTTCTCAGCGATGCCCGCGCACATTCGGCCACGTACTTCGAGACCGTCGGCTGGAACGGAATCATGGATGCTGATGATGTCGCGTCGCGGCCCAAGGCATTTCCATCGCGGCCCGGTGAACTATTTCCTGTCTATCAACTGCTGCTGGAGATTGGCGAGTTTGCGGGCGGGCAGACGCTGCGGGTCGATTCTTCTGATGAACTGGCTGCCATCGGACTGGCTGTGAAAAAGTCTGGGCGTTCGCGCATGGTTGCCGGCAATCTCACAGGCAAATCGCAGACCGTGACACTGCGCGGCCTTGACGGCAGGCCTGTCGCGATCCGCGTGTTGGGTTCGACAGAGCAGATGAGCGAGAATTCCGCGACAGCTGAACTCGCAATCGAACTGCCACCGTACGGACTCGCACGAATTGATTGGGTGGGCAATTGAATAACCTTCGTTCAACGATTAGTTCGCGTTTACTGCTCGGGTTGTCCACTCTCTGCGCGATTGCGTTTATAGCGGCTTGGTTGGCTGGCAAAACAACTTGGCTTGGGCCGGCCTCGACGGCTGCATTCTGTTGTTTGGCGCTGGCAGCAAACGTTAGCCAGGGCTCTTTGCGACAACTGTCTTTTACGTTTTGGATCGCAGTGGGCTTGGCCGTAGGGATGGCTTATCACCAATACTTCATTACATTTCCGTCGTGGTTTTTTGGGCTCGGTGGACGTGAGATGAGCATTACGTTCATCCCTATCCTGCAGGTGATCATGTTTGCCATGGGGACGACGCTGAGCATAGCGGATTTCTCCCGGGTCCTCAAAATGCCAGTGGATGTGCTGATTGGAACCCTGTGCCAGTTTGCAATCATGCCGCTGATTGGCTTTCTACTGGCACGCAGTTTAGGTTTGCAATCTGAGATTGCTGCGGGACTTGTGTTGGTGGGCTGTTCTCCCGGTGGCTTGGCCTCCAACGTAATGACCTTTATTGCCAAAGGTAATGTGGCGTTGTCTGTCACGCTGACTGCGGTGTCGACTTTGTTGTCGCCATTGTTAACTCCGGTGTTAATGAGGTTGTTGGCTGGCGAAATGGTAGAGATTGATGTTCCACAAATGATGTGGCAAATGGCCAGTATCGTACTGCTCCCGGTCATAGGTGGTTTGGCGTTCCATCATATCGTCTACTACCGAGTCAAATGGCTAGAGCGTGTCATGCCGATTATTTCGATGGCTGGTATCGTGATCATGACGGTACTGACAGTTGCAGTTGGTCGAGACAAACTGCTTGAGGTTGGCCCCGTGTTAATCGTAGCCTGCTTTGTGCACAGTTGTTTTGGTTTCATGCTCGGCTATGGCGTGAGCTGGTTGCTCGGAAGAGATCAACTCAATTGCCGCACGATTGCCATTGAGGTCGGTTTGCAAAACGCTGGAATGGCTACGGGCTTGGCCAAGTCCCTTGGGAAAGTGGCCACTCTTGGGTTAGTGCCGATCGTATTTGGTCCTGTCATGAACGTCTCGGCGTCAATACTGGCCAATTGGTGGCGTGCGCATCCGGTGCAACTGCCTGAACAAGAGAGTTTAGTAGCGACGTGACGGACCCGCGACTCGACTCTACAACCGATGTTATCCATCCGAACGAAACGGACAGCAAAATATGAAAACACAGGCCTTAAAACGCTTTCGCGCGAAACTAGCCAGTCAGGAGCCCGTTATTGGACTGTGGGTAACGTTGGAATCGGCGACGATCACCGAAATGGCTGTTGCGATGGGTCTCGACTGGGTTGTCATCGATGCCGAGCATGGTCACCTTGATTGGCGAGAGATCAACGAGCACCTGCGAGCCGCTTTGCGCAGCGATACAGTCGCTTTAGTCAGATTGGCCGAGCGAAGCACTTCGCTCACAAAACGCGCGCTCGATATCGGTGCCGATGGAGTGGTTATCCCATGGATGGAGACGGCTGAGGAATTGCGAGCCGTGGTTGCGGACTGTCGTTATCCGCCGGAGGGAAGGCGTGGCATTGGTGGTGAACGAGCTACCGTCTGGGGGCAGTGTTTTGCCGAGCACACGGCCGAAGCCAATGACCACGTTTTGATCGTGCCGATTATCGAAAGCATGCGCGCAGTGAAGAACATCGACGAAATGTGCCAGGTCGACGGAATTGACGTGTTCTTCTTTGGTCCGGCCGACTTCTCTGCTTCTGCGGGATTCCGAGGGCAATGGGAAGGCCCAGGAGTAGCCGAGCAGATACTCAAGTTAAAAGAGAACATTCGGGCAGCGGGAAAACAGTGTGGGCTGTTGGCAACCAGTGTTGAAAACCTGCACGAGCGGCTCGAGCAAGGGTTCCGAATGCCGGGCCTGGGCGCCGACACGGGGTTGTTGTGTCGTTCACTGCATCAGTCTCTTAGATCGATTGGCCGCGACCTGCATCCAGCTACCAGCCTTGACGCCCGGGACGGCCGACCGATTCAAGCTTGCCTTTCTCGGCCACCCAAGCAGATGCAACCGGACCGCGATGCCATCATCACTACGTTAGAAGAGAGCAATGCAATTGAATTGCAACCCGCTGTTATCTTTCAACCGCTGGTGGGCAAGTTTAATACAGCTCGCAATCTAACGACTGGGATTGCGGATTTTGGCCCAGCTGCATGTCTCGACTATCACCACCATTCGTGCAGTGAATCGCTCACGGTGCTGGCAGGAGAGATGGAAATCGCCGTTGAAGGTCGCGTGTATCGACTGGGACCGCTGGACAATATCGTTATTCCACGCTGGCTGCCGCATTCAGCGAGGAATCCTGATGCTGCCAAGCCGGCGCGGGTGCATGTCGCATTTGCATCGAGTGAGCCTGAACGCGAGTTGGTAGCGAGAGCATTCACGCGCATGGAAATGTCGCAGAGTTCCAACGGCTTGTCTGGTGCAGAGCGGGTGAACTACTTTGCATCAGCCCCGCGGACTATCGGCGTTGGTCCTGGTGCCGAGTTCATTGACTTCTTTAACGCAAACTTGATCCCTGGAATCGAGATGAGTGGCGGATTTGCTCGCTTTCAACCTGGCGGCAGACTGCCCGCACATTTCCATGATTTTGATGAGTCGATATGTATTGTCGCCGGCGAGGCGACTTGTCTGGTTGAAGGTAGTCGTTATTTGCTAGGCGGTTGTGCAACTGCCATGGTTCCGCGCGGCAGAGTTCATTACTTCGTCAACAACTCTTCTGCAACGATGGACATGATTTGGGTCTATGCTGGCCCATTGCCAGAGCGTATTGTGGTGGATGAAGCATGCGGGACCAAGAGCCGGGAAGCATGGAGTAGCGATCAATGAAAGATTCCTGTAGCCCACTTTTTCGAGCGAAATAGCCGATCAACCAGCATCGTCGGCCACGGTCAACCGATTTATGAATTGCTATGAAAACTGACAGCGTTATCTCATTGGTGTTGACCCTCATCGTCGCAACTTGTTTCTGCGAGGGTGAAGGTCGATTGTTGGCCGACGATGAGGCGAGAGGGGAGTTGGAAACTTCGACCGATGTAGTGTCCTATGGAAATGACATCCGTCCTTTACTTCAGTCAAAGTGTTTTCACTGTCATGGAGAAGAGACTCGCAAAGCCAATTTGAATTTGGAGACGTCGGCTGGGCTTTCTGAAGGTGGCGAGTCGGGGGCGTTGATTGTTCCGAGAGAGCCCGGGAAAAGTCTGCTATTTGAGAGGATTCACTCTGGCGAAATGCCACCAGACGAAGAGGATCGCCTCAGCGATTCTGACGTCAAACGCATCGAACGCTGGATAGAGAACGG
Source organism: Pirellulaceae bacterium (assembly GCA_041753315.1). GTDB lineage: Bacteria > Planctomycetota > Planctomycetia > Pirellulales > Pirellulaceae > Aureliella. Next base: position 29,001 of record JBGSUV010000135.1, read on the forward strand.
CGCAACGATCGATGTCGATGCGTCTATAGAGTTCGACGCTCATGAGACACCCAATCAGTATGCCGTCGTCGCTATTTTGTTGCGTCGCTGTACCGCATGCCACGGACGCCATCAACAACTCGCCGACCTGGATCTGCGTAACAAAACTGCAATGCTGAGAGGCGGGAAATCGGGGCCGGCAATCGTGCCTGGTCATCCGGAAGACAGTCTGCTTGTCAAGATGATTCGTGGCGGTCAAATGCCGCCACTTGATCGCTTGGTCGAAGCAAGTGTTAAGCCGATTGAGCCGGCGGAAGTGGAAAAATTGGTCAAGTGGATTGCGGCGGGAGCTCCGGAACTTCACGTTGAGCCCGATGTTGCCACGACCGAGGGCGATCCTCTAGTCAGCGATGAAGATCGCGATTTCTGGGCATTTCGTTCGCCGCAGCCGGTGCAGGTTCCCGAAGTGAAAGATCACCGACTGGTTCGCAATGAAATCGATGCGTTCATCATTCGGAAACTGGAGGCCGCCGGTCTGTCGCTCAACGAAGAGGCCGATCGTCAAACACTAATTCGCCGGGCTGCCTTTGATCTGACAGGCTTGCCTCCCGAGCCGGCGGATGTGGCTGCGTTTGTGGCTGACGACAATCCGCGCGCCTATGAGTTATTGATCGACCGTTTGCTGGATTCGCCACGCTATGGCGAACGATGGGGACGTTATTGGCTAGATTTGGCGGGCTACGCCGATTCAGAAGGTAAACGCGAGCAGGATCTGCCACGGCCACATGCTTGGAGATTTCGCGACTATATAATTCGATCCTACAACGCCGACAAACCGTTCGACCAATTCTTGCTCGAGCAGATCGCCGGTGACGAGCTGGCAGATTATGAAAATGCTCCGGAGATAACATCGGAAATTTATGACAACCTCGTGGCGACCGGATTCTTGAGGATGACTCCCGACGCAACTTGGGCGAACATCACAGGGTATGTCCCTGATCGCATCGATGTCATTGCCGATGAAATTGATGTGTTGGGTTCTGCCGTCATGGGACTGACGCTGAAGTGCGCTCGCTGTCATTCACATAAGTTTGACCCGATTCCGCATCGTGACTATTACCGACTGCTGAGTGTTTTCAAAGGTGCGTACGACGAACACGCATGGTTAAGACCGGATATACGACCGGGAATTGGTCCGGTCAGTCAAGATGTGATCGGCGGGCGGCATCTGCCCTACGTTACCACCACTGAGCGGCAAGCATGGGAACAACATGAACAGAGGGTGAACGAGGAAGTTGCCGCAGCGAAGGCACGTTCCGCACCCGAAGATCAAATTCGAGCGCTTGAAGCTAAGCACCAGCCCGAGCCCAGAGTTCAAGCGCTTTGGGATCGAGGTGAGCCATCCCCAACTTTCATCTATCGTCGCGGAGATTGGTTGAGTCCTGGAACGCTGGTCGGACCGGGAGTGCCTTCAGTCTTAACAGATGGTCGTACGCCGTTTGCAGTGAAACCCCCATGGCCGGGTGCAAAACAGACGGGTCGTCGACTTGCGTTTGCAAGGTGGTTAATTCATCCCGACCATCCGTTGACAGCGAGGGTTCAGGTAAACCATATCTGGAAGCATCACTTTGGCAGTGGAATTGTGAAAACTCCAGGCAATTTTGGACGTGCTGGAACGCCGCCCACTCATCCCGAATTGCTCGACTGGTTAGCCCGCGAATTGATCGTACGTGGTTGGAGTTTAAAGGAAATGCATCTCTGATGATGACCAGTTCGACCTATCGACAAAGTTCGAGCTTGACACGCGAGCTTGAACAGACTGATCCCCAGAATTCACTGTTATCGCGGATGCCCATGGTCCGACTCGATGCGGAATCTCTCTACGATTCGTTACTGCTAGTTGCTGGTCGATTGGACGAAACCCAGTTCGGTCCAGCGGATACTGTTCAAATGCGTGCCGATGGACTTGTCACTCCTGATGGATCAGAACGCGGCTGGCGCAGATCGATATACGTTCAACAACTACGAAAAAAACTGGCAACACACTTAGAGAGCTTTGACTATCCGCAAATGAATCCCAATTGCATAGAACGCCGCGAATCGATGGTAGCGCCGCAAGCTCTGCATTTGATGAACAATGGAATGATCCTCGAACTCGCAGATCATTTTGCAGCCCGCGTTCTGCGCGAGTCAGATAGCGACGCAACGAAGCAGATAAAACGGGTTTACGAGATTGCTTTAAGCCGGCCGCCTGATGCGGCTGAAATGCAGATTGGTTTGGAGATGTTGCAGCAACTTCAAATGGATTGGACCGAACAGCTGGGTGTAGATGGAAAGCCTGACGCAACGTTAGTGAATTCGAAAGCGCTGGCTGCGTTTTGCCATGCGATTATGAACTCGGCGTCATTTATTTTTGTCGACTAAGATATAGGGTTCCTCTGAGGGGATGGGGCTACGAGTTAGTGTTGCGATTGACTCAATCGTTTTCAAAGCGATTGGGGACAATATTGGGGACAATCGCTCTACACCTCATCGTGAAATGGCGAGCAAGCTACAATGGCTTCTTCGCAGCCAAGCAAAACGGCCATCAGAAGATTTGACCAAGCGATGCGACAGACAATTGAATCGAGTAAAGAAATTTTGTGCCGTGCGATCAGTCGTCGCAATTTATTCCGCACTGTTTCCAGCGGTTTGTGTGGAGCAGCGTTGGCTCAACTGCTAGCAGCAGATGGCATTGCTTCAGAAGAACCTCATGTTACGCGGTCATTGGAAGACTCGCCCAAGGATCTGAATCCTCGAAAACCTCATGTTGATCCCCGGGCGCAGTCGGTGATTCATCTGTTCATGAATGGTGGACCGAGTCAAATGGATCTGTTTGACCCGAAGCCCGTATTGGATGCACATCACGGCGAGAAATACTTCGACAAGATTGCCGGTGAAGTCGAAAGTCCGAAATCGGCTGGAGCGCTGATGCGGAGCCAATTCAAGTTTGCACAGCATGGTCAATGCGGAATGTGGATGTCGGATGCATTGCCCAACCTGTCCAAGCAGGTCGACGATATGGCGATGATACGTTCGATGTATACGACGAACATTACCCACGAACCGGCGATCTACATCATGCAATCCGGCAAGATGAGCCCGGGTCGCCCGACGCTTGGATCTTGGGTCGTTTATGGGCTCGGGTCGGAATGCCAAGAGCTACCGGCGTATGTTGTTCTCGATGATCCGCTCGGTCTACCCGTCAACGGTGTGGAGAACTGGGAGGCTGGTTTCTTGTCACCGATGTTTCAGGGGACGCGTTTCCGCTCAACTGGAACTCCGGTTCTCAATCTGCGTGCGGATATCGAGCGCCCCGCTGACGTCGTGAATGATGAAATCAAACTGATTTCTCGTCTCGACGAATTGCATCAGTCGCGTCGTCCGGGGCAGTCCATTCTGGCTGCCAGGATTGCCAGTTACGAACTGGCTGCCCGAATGCAAGTATCGGCAAGTGAAGCTTTGGATCTGTCGCAGGAAACGCAGTCCACTTTGGACATGTACGGAATTGGTCGTGAGCCGACGGACTCTTATGGTCGCCGATGTCTGATGGCCCGTAGGCTGGTCGAACGTGGCGTCCGCTTCGTGCAGTTGTTTGTTAACGGAAATCTCTGGGATCATCATGGCGACCTGCTCAGCGGATTAAAATCGTGTTGTGCTCGTACCGACCTTCCCATTGCTGGATTGTTGCGCGATTTGAAACAGCGCGGCCTATTTGATTCAACCCTCGTGGCTTGGGGAAGCGAATTCGGTCGGCTTCCGATTGCCCAATTACCTGCAGACAATGACGATCGAAAGGCGGGCAGGGATCACAATAAGAATGCCTTTAGCGTTTGGCTGGCGGGTGCCGGTATTCAGGGCGGAATCACACACGGTTCAACGGATGAACTGGGACTTCACGCTGTCGAAAATCGGGTCAGTGTCCCCGACTGGCATGCGACGATGTTACACTTGTTGGGCCTGGACCATAACCAGTTATTCGTGCTGGATAGCGGGCTCAAAGAGAAATTGACTGGGGTCGATGAAGCTCGCGTCGTAAAGGAAATCCTGAAATGACACTTCTTAGACATTTGGGTTGGTGACGTCGTCGAAGTCGTACGCGTTGGCTTATCAGAGATTGGGTGGATGATCAGCGGAGATCCACACTACTTGGCCCTAATTTCTAGAGAGGCCCACGTCAGGTAGCAGGAGCCGAAGCAGCCGCGTCAGGTAAAATCTTAATAGGATCCAGTTTTGGACCTGTCGACAGCGATTTTTTAATTAGCATTGAGCGAATGCCGGGTGACGCGTCCGACTCGCCCAACGGTCGCTGGAGCTTTGCTTAACGACCAAGCTCAGTATTCCTACTATCTTAGAATATTTGCTCAATGACTCGCAAAACTATTTGGTTCGTCTGTTTTTTTTGCTTTGTGCTTGCCGCGGCATCAACCACCGCTACTGCGCAGCTCAGTGTTCTTTCGGCTGGCAATCCGGCAAAGGAATGGCGCAATACGCAATTGGAGCTGATCAAGCAACAATTGAATGATTCGTCGGTGAAAGGTGCCTTTCGCGACGAGCTCGAATCGCAGCAAAAGTGGTTGTCTGCATGGAATCCAGGCTCGCTTGGCGACGAACCGCTCTGGGCGGCTCCCAAGAACCTCAAAGCACTGCAGAAAGAGCCGGTGGTCGATCCTGCTAAATTAGCCGCCAAATTGCGAGAACGACTTTTGGGGAAGGGCGCCAAGCCCACGGCCAAAGACACGGCCGAACTGCAGGCGTTGCTCGCGAAACATTCGGGGGATGTCGGCATTCGACAACTACACCTCCACTGGCTCGACCAACCGCAATATCGCAAAACGTACCCGCGCGAAATTGCCGACGCGGCACTGCGACTCTTTGGATTGCTTGAGCAATTAAAACCGCAGAGTGAAGACATTGAGCAGGCCAAAGCTTACTGCCTTTACCGTCGAGCACGAGCTCTGGCTTATCGCGAACTACCTGAAGTTGCGAAGGCAATTCCCATAGAAGACCCAAAACAATTCGATGCAGAGTTGATTGGTGCCTTTGCTCAATTAACAAGTTTGGCGGGCAGCGATCGCAGCGAGTTCATCTTGCTGGATGTGCGCATCCTGCGCCGCGACCATTTTTATGGACGGGCACTGGCACGTTTAACTGACCACGCTTCACAGATCGATAAGAAGTGGTTTCTCAAGAAGCAGCGGGATATGCTGAAGGAGATGGGGTGGGATTACCCTGCCCAAGAAGCTGCTGAGGTCTACGCCAAAGCGTATCCCGACGCAGTTGCAACAGAGGAACTAGAAAAAGCGAGCGAAAACGAGCTGTAGATTTTTCGCGGTTTATTTGCAGGCCGTGGCTCAACTTTCGAATCCGATCCAATTAATTTGCCAACCATTTGGTAAAATTTGGTGCTGCGACAATCTGGCGTTGTCAACTTCACCCAGGGGCGTCATATTTAAGTAACAAACCAGCCATCCCGCTGCGATCATTCCAGCGGGATTATTTTAAAGCTTTGCTTGTGAAAGTTTTCACAAAGTGGCTTCTGTTTCCTGAACAAGAACTCCCGAGTAAGAACTATGGTAGAACGGTTTGAGATCGGTCGTGGATTGACGATCCCGATAGAGGGGGCGCCCGAATCCGCCATTGAAGTGAAGGAAGTGAGTCGCGTTGGCTTGGTGGCTGATGACTATATCGGCATGCGCCCAACGCTGCTTGTCTCCGAGGGAGATCGAGTGCAGCTTGGGCAAGCGGTTTTCGCGGACAAGAAAAGCGAAGGTGTAACGTTCACGGCCCCTGCGAGTGGCACGGTGCTTTCGATCAACCGGGCCGAGAAGCGCCGTTTCCTGTCGCTGATCATTGAAAAAAGTGGAGATCAGCAGAGCGTTGAATTTGCTCGCCACGATGCTGGAGCAGTTGTCAATTTGGGTCGCGCCAAGGTTGTAGAGCAGTTGGTGGCATCGGGACTATGGACCAGCCTCCGGACTAGACCGTTTAGCAAAGTTCCGTCGCCGTTGTCCGAAACGCCCAACGCGATCTTTGTGAATGCCATGGATACCAATCCACTGGCGGCGACCCCTGATCCAATCATCAACGACCGAACCGCTGATTTTAAGGCTGGTTTGGAAGCACTCAGTCAGCTAACCGAGGGTTCGGTCTATTTGTGTCGCACGCCGGGTTCATCGATACCTGGCGAAATGATGAACAAAGTGAAGGTGGCAGAGTTTGATGGGCCACATCCAGCCGGTCTGGTAGGCACGCACATGCACTTCTTGCGGCCCGCGACCGTCGGCAAGGTCAATTGGTATCTGAATTACCAAGACGTTTTAGCAATTGGCCATCTTTTTCTTACCGGGCAGCTTGACCCTGTACGAATCATTTCATTGGCTGGGCCGGTTGTAAATCGCCCCCGCTTGCTCCGTACGCAGTTGGGGGCGGGGTTGCCTGAACTGGTCAGCGGTGAGTTAAAGGAAGGCAGCAATCGCGTCATTTCGGGTTCGTTGCTTTGTGGGCGGAAGTTGGCCGACAAGGTTGATTTTTTGGGCCGGTATCATCTGCAGGTTTCCTGTTTGGCGGAGGGGACCGAGCGTGAGTTCCTGGGGTGGCAGATGCCTGGATTTAATAAGTTTTCGGTCACGCGAGTGTTTGCTTCAGCATGGGGGGCGAAGAAGAGCTTCCCGTTTACCACCAGCACCGGTGGCAGTGAACGTGCGATGGTTCCGATTGGCAGTTACGAAAAGGTGATGCCGCTGGATTTAATCGCCACACCGTTGTTGCGATCGTTGATTTCACGCGATACCGCTTCCGCCCAGCAGTTGGGTTGTTTGGAGTTGGATGAAGAAGATTTAGGCTTGTGCACATTTGTGTGCCCTGGCAAGTACGAATATGGCGAAATTCTACGCGACAATTTGCTCAAGATTGAGAAAGAGGGATAGTCTTTCCTATGAAGTTCTTGCGTAACACGCTCGATAAACTGCACCCACTTTTTGACAAAGGTGGCAAGCTGGAGAGGATGTATCCTCTCTACGAAGCAGCCGACACGTTTTTGTTTACCCCGGGCCACGTTGCACGGGGGTTGACTCACATCCGCGATTCACTCGATCTCAAGCGTATGATGACCATGGTTGTCGTTGCGCTGATACCGTGTGTATTCATGGCAATGTGGAATACAGGGCTTCAAGCCAACTTGGCGATCGAGCAGATTCTCTCTGCAGGATTGGAACCAGCCTACGATTGGCATCACGATGTTCATGCCGCGTTGGGCTTGGAGCACAACTCGAAGAGTTTCCTTGACAACTTTGTATATGGCGCGATTTTCTTTTTGCCTGTATATATCGTTTGCATGGCGGCGGGTGGAACAGCGGAGGTTGTCTTTAGTACGATCCGCAAACATGAAGTCAACGAAGGCTTCTTGGTCACCGGTTTGCTTTTTCCGCTGACGTTGCCACCAGCCATTCCATTGTGGCAAGTTGCGATTGGGATCATCTTTGGCGTGGTGATTGGTAAAGAGATTTTTGGAGGAACGGGACGCAACTTCTTAAACCCTGCCCTTACGGCTCGCGCATTTTTGTATTTCGCTTATGCTCCAGAGATCAGCGGTGATCGTGTTTGGACCGCAGCCAAATTGGTCAATGAGGCCGGCAAGGTTGATGGTTATTCGGGCGCGACGGCGCTGGGCTGGCTTGGCCAATTGAAGCTTAAGGATGTCGATCAGTATCCCAGTGTGATGGATTCGGTTCAGCACATTCCGGTAACGGGTGGAGGCGAGCAAGCGATCACGTTCATGCAGTCATTTTTGGGCACTATTCCAGGTTCGATGGGAGAAACGAGCGTATTGGCTTGTTTGATTGGTGCGGCCATTTTAATTGCGACTGGAATTGGTTCTTGGCGAATCATGGCTGGAGTTTGTGTGGGAGCGTTAGCGTTTTCATCGTTGCTCTACATCGTTAGCGAGTCAGCGACGAACCCCATGTTTTTGGTACCGCCGTGGTGGCATTTTGTGCTGGGTGGTTTCGCCTTTGGTACGGTTTTCATGGCGACAGACCCGGTGAGTGCTTCGATGACCGAGACTGGTAAGTGGGTATATGGTGTGTTGATCGGTGCGATGACGATTTTGATTCGTGTGATCAATCCAGCATTTCCGGAGGGGATCATGTTGGCGATCCTGTTTGCCAATGTGTTCGCCCCGTTGATCGATTATTTTGTCGTCCAGGCCAACATTAAACGGAGGGCTGTCCGATATGCCGCCTAAAGACTCGATAGCAAACACCTTTTTAGTTTCGATTGTATTGTGCGTCGTCTGTTCTCTCCTGGTGAGTGGTGCGGCCGTTTCGCTAAAGCCATTGCAAGAACGGAACAAACTGCTTGACCGGCAACGCAACATTATTGAGGCAGCGGGTTTGGCGGAAGACTCCAAGGCGCTCAGTGGCAAAGAGGTCGAAGAGCTCTTCGCTAGCCGGGTTGAGACCAAGATGATTGACCTCAGCACCGGTGAGTACTTGGAAGACGATCCAGCTTACGATGCGCGCAAAGCGGCGAAAGATGTCAAGCAAAACACGCCGGTTCAAGGTGAGTTCGATATCGGTATTGCAAATCGGGAGCAGAAAACTCGCGTGTATCTGGTTCGCGACAGTAGCGGCGGAATTGAAAAAGTTGTCTTGCCTGTTTACGGCATGGGGCTTTGGTCAACGCTTTATGGATACGTCGCGTTGGATAGTGACCTGCGGACGATTACCGGTTTGACATATTACGAACATGCAGAAACACCTGGACTGGGCGGAGAAGTGGAAAATCCATCCTGGAAATCCAAATGGGTTGGCAAGCAGGTTTGGACGGAAGGAGCGCCACGCGCTGATGACAATCTCCGAGTTGGTGTTGCTAAAGGTGCGCCTTCTCCGGAAAACGCCGAATACATGGTGGATGGGCTTTCCGGGGCAACCATAACCAGTCGTGGTGTGGACTCGATGCTCAAGTATTGGTTTAGCAACCAAGGCTTTGGGCCCTATTTGAAACAATTGGCCTCTCAAGAAGGAGCCGCCGACGATGGCAAAACAAACAGTTAAAGAGGTGCTGCTCAAGCCGATCTTTGATAACAATCCGATTGGGCTTCAAATCCTTGGTATTTGTTCCGCGTTGGCCGTCACGACTCAGTTATCGACTTCGCTGGTGATGAGCGTGGCGGTAATTGCCGTAACCGCCTGTTCCAGCGCAGCGGTGAGTGCCATTCGCCATCGAATACCAAGTAGCATTCGCATCATCGTGCAGATGGTGATCATTGCTTCGTTGGTAATTGTTGTCGATCAGATTCTCAAAGCGTACTTGTTCGACATTAGCAAGAGGTTGAGCGTATTTGTGGGACTGATCATTACGAACTGCATTGTGATGGGACGCGCCGAAGGGTTTGCGATGAAGAACGATCCCAAAATGAGTTTTCTCGATGGTATAGGCAACGGCTTGGGATACAGTTTCATATTGATCGTGGTCGCATTTTTCCGCGAACTGTTTGGTTCCGGCAAACTACTCGGCTACACCATCCTCAATCCGGTCACCAATCCAGATGGTTGGTACAACCCGAACGGATTGATGTTGCTGTCACCCAGCGCCTTTTTCATTATTGGCATCATCATTTGGGTGATTCGAACGTTTAAACCCGAACAGATCGAGGAGGCATAAAGCATGTTAGAACATTACCTCAGTTTGTTCTTAAAGGCTGTGTTTGTTGAGAACTTGGCGCTCGCGTTTTTCTTGGGAATGTGTACGTTCATTGCGGTGTCCAAGAACGTGAAGACGGCGATCGGTTTGAGTATTGCCGTAATCGTTGTTCAGTCGATCACCGTTCCGGTCAACAATTTGTTGTTCCAGTTTGTGCTCAAGGAAGGAGCCTTGGCTTCGTCGTTGGGGCCTTCGTATGCGACGGTCGACCTCGCGTTTTTGGGATTGATAACGTACATCGGAGTGATCGCCGCTATCGTGCAGATTTTGGAAATGGTCCTCGATCGCCATTTTCCAGCCCTGTATGGTGCACTTGGCATATTCTTGCCGTTGATCACCGTGAACTGCGCCATCCTGGGTGGATCACTGTTCATGGAGCAACGTGACCTGGATTTTGGTGAGAGTGTTGTCTTTGGTTTTGGTTCTGGTTTTGGCTGGGGCCTGGCCATCGTGGCCTTGGCGGCAGTACGGGAAAAGATGCGTTATAGCGACGTTCCGCCTGGACTGCGTGGATTGGGAATTACGTTTATCACCGTGGGATTGATTGCAATGGCGTTTATGGCCTTCTCGGGCATTAAGCTGTAGCAAAACGGGCATTCGATCCGCACTAGTTGCAGAACGACTGCCATGCGCTTGTTCCTGGCAAAATAAAAGCTGCACCAACAAGACTCGACGCGAGCGGGTGCAGACAATTTCGAATTATCAGAATTATCCAGTCACTCTCGGAGCTGACGCACATGTCCGGATTATTTGTAGTTTTACTTGGTGTGACCGTTTTTACTGCTGTGGTAGTAGGGCTGGTTATCGTCATCCTCGGTGCAAAGAAAGCGTTTGTTCCGTCGGGAGATGTTCATCTTTCGATCAATGAATCGAAAGATTTGACCATTTCAGCAGGTGGGAAACTACTGGGAGCATTGGCTGACAACGGGATCTTTGTCTCTAGCGCGTGTGGTGGCGGCGGGACCTGTGCCCAGTGCAAGGTACGCATCCTAGAGGGTGGCGGCGAAATTCTGGAAACGGAAAAAGCGCACATTAATCGGGCTGAGGCTCGCGAAGGCTATCGCTTGAGTTGCCAGGTTGCTGTGAAGCAGGACATGAAGATTGAAGTACCGCCCGAGGTCTTTGAAACCAAGAAGTGGGAATGTACGGTTCGATCCAACGGCAATGTGGCTACATTCATTAAAGAGTTGGTTTTGGAACTCCCAGTGGGAGAAGAGGTTGGATTCAAAGCGGGTGGTTACATTCAGATCGAAGCTCCACCTCACGTCGTGAATTACAAAGACTTTGAAATCGAGGAACGCTTCCGTTCGGACTGGGATCAATACAACGTTTGGCGTTATGTTTCCAAAGTGGACGAGCAGACCATTCGAGCCTATTCGATGGCCAACTACCCTGGTGAAAAGGGAATTATCATGCTCAATGTGCGCGTGGCATCTCCACCGCCACGTGCACCTGAAGGAACTCCTCCAGGCAAAATGAGTTCCTATATCTTCAATCTCAAACCGGGTGACAAAGTTACCATTTCCGGTCCTTACGGCGAATTCTTTATCAAGGATACCAAGGCGGAGATGGTTTACATCGGCGGAGGTGCCGGTATGGCTCCCCTACGCAGCCACATTTTTGAACTTTTCAAGAATCGCAAGACCGATCGCAAGGTTTCTTATTGGTACGGCGGGCGCAGCCTGAAAGAACTGTTCTATATCGATCATTTTCGTAAGATCGAAGAAGAGTTCCCTAATTTTCAATTTAATATTGCACTATCTGAACCGTTGCCTGAAGACAACTGGACAGGTTATGTCGGATTCATTCACCAAGTGGTTCTCGATAACTACTTGAAGAACCATCCCGCTCCTGAAGACATCGAGTATTATCTCTGCGGACCGCCGATGATGAACGCGGCGGTGTTTAAGATGTTAGATAATCTTGGCGTTGAACCAGAAAACATTGCCTACGACGACTTTGGCGGCTAAGTGTGAGTAGATCCTCGCAATGCTGGGCAATTTCATCGCGCTGGAACTTGCTGCTGAGCGGCCTGTTTTTGTCGTTGACGATCGGTTGTCAACCGACGTCGGTGCCTGTGGTGCAGGTGTTCAGCGGCGAAACGATGGGGACGACCTATTCCATCAAACTCGTATCAAGTGGGTCAGCGTCGTCTCTCGCAAACATCGTCGACAAGGTGACGGAGGAGTTGGCGTTGGTCAACGATCAAATGTCGACCTACATCGCTACTTCGGAGCTCTCTCGCTTTAACGATCAACAATCCACCGACTGGTTTGCGGTTTCCAGCGAAACGGCGGCGGTGGTTGCGTTGGCGTTGGAGATCAATGCTCAAACCGACGGTGCTTTTGACGTGACCGTTGGGCCTCTGGTGGATCTGTGGGGGTTTGGTCCACAGCGCCGGCCAGCACAACTACCTACAGAAGCCGATATTGCAAGAACATTAGAATTTGTCGGGTCCGACAAGTTGGAAGCGAGGCTCGCCCCCCCTGCCCTCCGCAAATTGGCCGGAGGCTTGCGAGTCGATCTCTCTGCGATCGCGAAGGGGCATGGCGTGGACCGGGTAGCTGGCGTCCTGGAAGGGCTTGGGATCGATGCCTATTTCGTTGAGATTGGTGGTGAAGTTCGAACTCAGGGAAGACGCCTGGACGGCGAAGCTTGGCGAGTTGGAATTGAGAAACCAGCGGAAGGTGAACGAGCGGTGCAAAACGCTGTGGGACTCTACGACCAGGCGTTGGCGACGAGTGGCAACTATCGCAATTTTTATGAGCAAGATGGCAAGCGAATAAACCACTTTATTGACCCCAAGACTGGATTTCCTGTGGAAAATGACTTGGTTTCGGTGTCGGTTATCGCTGACAACTGCGCGCTGGCGGACGCTTTGGCAACGGGCTTAATGGCGTCCGGCTATGATAAGAGTCTGCGCATTGCGGAAATCCATAACTTGGCGGCGATGATGATCGTCAAGAAAAACGGTGGCTTGGAAGTGATGGCAACAGCTCAATTTGAGAAACTCATCTTGCCATCGCCGACAGTCGAGGGAGACAAACCATGACTTTGATTACAGCATTTGGTGTGACACTTGGATTTTTCCTATTGGTGATTGTTGCCATGGCAGTTGGCGTTCTGATGGGACGGCGTCAGATTAGTGGTAGTTGTGGTGGACTTGCCAATCAGCAGGACTCCGAGGGCAACACGGCCTGTTCGCTTTGCAGCAACCCTGCTGCGGCCTGCAAGGAGCTCGGAAAGCGGATGGAGACGGCGAGTAGCCGCGAACGGGCTGAAGCGAGTGGGGTGGGGAAAGCCGCAAATGCCGACTGTGACAAGGATTGTGTTGCGGAAGGTGTAAACATTCGCCGAAGGTGTGGGCGCGACGATTTTGGTTGCTGGCTGGAATCGTTGCCAGCGGCAGGTTTTTCGTCTTGTTCGGCTTTGGTTTCGGCTAGGAACTATCGGGATTGGCGGCCAGAGTAGGACCGGAT
>JBGSUV010000136.1:0-181568 GCA_041753315.1 Pirellulaceae bacterium
GCAATTGTTTGCTCTTCTAAGTACGTACCCATGACGTACGAGGTGAAAATCATTAGCTGTTACGGCATTATGCTTCGGCCACTTTTCTACAGTCAATCGTCAAGTCGAATCGCACTGCCACCGTTAAGTGCTCGGAGCGCAGCCGTCCCGTCGCGACAGAATGTGAGGCGAAGTCCGACTGTTCAACGCATTACTTGTCGTCAGCGAGTCACAACCGTCAGGCGTTCCGGCGGAACAAATTAATGGTCAGTTGTGGAAGACAACTGGATGAACTCGAGCCATCCAAATCGATCGGGTGCATGAAATGTGCCCCTGAGTGTCGGACGCATCGCCAAATAGCTGCCCGTCGCGCGATCATGCCGATACAAGTTCAATTTCCAACGCGTGCCAACGGTCGGTGATTGCGTCGAAAGTGAACGAAGTGGTATTCGCGTCTCAACCTGCCATACCTTCCGCGACCCGTCGACCTCGACCACCGATTCGGATGATGCGGTCCAGGCGAAATCCTTGTCGGGCAATGAAACTTTGACATCCAGCGTTTCTCCGCTGGGCGACCATTCGATTTCGTAGTAACTTTCGGGATGATCTGGTTTTTCGAACACTGGGCCGATAAACGCTTCGACCACGTCTTTCTCCCACAATCCCATGCGCTCTTCCGCCTGCGTCGGCTGGAATGTGCTAAGCGACTGAAAAGGGCATTCAAAGGCGAGGTACAAATAGTTGTCGGACCATAACGCCCGCACGGGCGTACTCAGCTCGGGTCGCGCGGTTGCATCCAACGATTGGTATTCGAGCCGCACTGCTGGAGCGCTTTGCCATACCTGCTCGTCGAGTTTGCCGTCGGGAGCAAAATCACTTTCGATTCGCACCGCTTTCAGAGTTGGCGGAGGTAGTGAGCGTGCGAACAACTTAACCGCGTTGTCAAAGTAAATTTTGCGACTGACGCTGGGAGTCAGATTGATACTCGAGATCGTCCAGTTGCCTTGGATGGGTGTCATGTGTGTCCAATCGCGATCGGCGGTTTCCAACCAACGATAACACTTCATGAAAAAGGTGACTGCGTCATCATCAGTCGGCTGATCGGCATCACCTCCCGAACCCAATATCAATTTGTCGTACACCATAAAGTCGGTGGCAAACAAAATGCGATCTTGGTGTTTTTCAAACAATTGACGCACTAAGTCAGGATCATGCCTGCCCAACTCGGGGATGCGGGCTGCCAGGTCGGCATACATGTTCGGATAGCGGCTGAGCGAGGCGTCGACCCAGTCGATTTCTTCTGGGTTGTTGGCAAAGTGCACGCAAATGAACTTGGTGCCTGGATGTCGCTCGATGACTCGGTTGAGCGCTTCCAACAGATCGATCCGCGGTGGATAGACGGAAGGATCGCCAAACCACCAACTGCGATGATCCTTAAGTTCGGTCCAGCGTTCGTTTGTATCATCGTACGGAAGCCAGAATGCTCTTGGGTCACCGACATGGATCGAAACCGGCATACCCAACTCACCGCAGCGACGCCACACCGGATCGAGCTTCGGATCATCAATTCGAATTAGCTTTCCCGTTTTGTCTTTAAGGTACAGCCCCAGTCGCTTGAACTCCTTTAAACCTGCGGCCCCGAGTCGATGTCCCTCTTCGATCTGCTGCACGGCGCGCTCGCTCCAGTTGGCTTCGTCCCAGTCTGCGTAGTCGAGCAGCATGTGGTGGATAAAGCGTTCCGGCGCTGATTGATCGGTCAACCGCTTGGCTTCTTCTAACGCGGACAGTTGCCCAGCTTTGGCCGTAACGGTACCTGACCCCAAGTTCACGCCGACTCCCACTCTCACTCGATCCAAGATGGAGACGGCGCGGGCGATGCGTTCAGGCTTGCTTTCGACGTGTTGATGCAGATCGACTAGCCGCCGTTCCTGTCGCCATACGTCGGGGGATAGCGCTTCGGCAAGGGGATTGCTCGGAATGTATGGCACAAATCGTATCGACACCGCGCGACCACCGCCGCTGATCGTGGCTTCCAGTGAGCCGTCGTTCTGCAGGCGGTAGGAGATCTTTTGCGGAAAATCATGAGCGGTGTTTTCGAACGTTGCCTCAACATTCGAGGCAGCCACCAGCTTGAATGGAACTGGCAAGTCGTTCTGTTGGGGCTTGGCGATGTAGAAGACCCCGTCGTCCAGTTCCGCGAGCAGCAACGCTTCGCTGCTCGCGCGGCTACCGTCGCTTTTGCTCACAACGGTCCCCGAGCCCTGGAAGACGTCGTCATTCAGTTGCGTCCACGCCTCGCGCGTAACGAACCGATCAGACTCGCTGACCCAGTTGCCCAGCATCCACTGGAGAACGGACAGGCGGAGAGGATTATCTGGTTCAACCTGGGCCAACGTGGTTCGTAGGGGAATTAACAACAGTAACCATGTAAGTGCAGTAATTGCATAGCGAGAATACATCGGCAAGCTCTTGTCGGAGTGGTGGTTTCAAACTTGAATTGAGCGAGTTTTGCGTCGACGGAGGGGAGGTACCCATTATGCGTTGCGGGCGTAGGCATTGCCGTCGCAATAGAAAGAAATTTGTGATGGCTGCATTGGTCGCCGATCCATTCCTGTTTGACTTCTTGCCTGTTCAGTAACTTTAGCTAGCCATTCGCCGCCGCGTTACTCTGCACCCACCCTAAATGGAATTCCGCTACGTTGAAGTCCTTATCCTTGCAGCATTCACCCCTAAATGGACGGGTGAATTCGTTGGTTTAGTCAGTTCGCTCATTTTGCCCATGGTTCTGCAATTGCGTTCGTTCCGCATTTTGCCAAGGCGTCGCATAAGCCCAAGGTCCTCACTTTTGCCTGAAATTCCAGTTTTCCCAGCACACCTTGCTTCGCTACAGGACAGGCACTGCGATCAGCACCGTTGCGGGACAGGCTGTTCGCACCGCCGACTGCGAATCACCGCTTACAGGACAGGCACCGCGCGCCGCGGACTGCGAACCACCTTTAATGACTGCTTTCTTATTCCGTGCGCTGCGCCTGTCCATTCTGCGCGGGCGTGCAGGACAGGCACTGCGCGCCGCCGGGGTCGCGCAGCGCGTGTCCTGTAGGAGCCGCGCGCGGCGCCTGTCCTGTCCTGTACGCTGGGACAGGCGAGGTGAATTGGGGATTCGCGCAGCGCCTGTCCTTTCCGCGCGGATGGCGTAGTGTCTGTCCCGCAGGGGCCTGATGTCTTTTGCCTAGTGGGCCAGGCTTCCTATTATGCCTAGATTGCGTGAATTTCCGTATTAGCCAAAACAGCATGAGTCGCCTAAGTCAATCTAAGTCACTTTAGCTTCTTGGATTCGCCATCCCTCCTAGCTAGCTATTCTCGCTCATGCCATTGCCATATCATTGCGGATTGGACCTATAAAGTTGTGGTCGGGTTGATAGCGATTGGCCAGTTGGTAGCTCGGCTCGTGGCGCCGGTAATCCGCGTAGAAATCCTCATGCGTGCGCGGTACGATAGCAAATCGAGTATAGGTTCACTCTTTGGGTTTTTAGGCACCTAGATGTCGTCGATCGATTCACATCCGAATTCTCCATCTACTCCGGCGGCTGCTTCGGCATCGCTAGCTGTCACACGCCATCTATTTACTGTTGAGCAGTATCACGAGATGATCGAGCATGGAATCTTCAAGGAAGATGAGCCGATCGAACTCATACGCGGGGAGGTGATTAGAAAATTGCCCATTGGAAATCCCCATGCCGCGACCGTGAATCGCTTGAACCGCCTGCTGGCGAAGTGCATTCAAGATGATGCCATGCTCAGCATCCAGAACCCGATTTGGCTTGGGGACAGCGAACCCGAACCCGATGTCGCGATTCTGATTTACCGAGAAGATCTCTATGCGTCGCGGCGTCCCGGAGCGGCAGATGTGCTGTTGCTGATCGAGGTCGCGGATTCGTCACTGGCCTATGATCGCGACATCAAAGGATCGGTCTACGCCGAGGCGGGTATCCGCGAATACTGGATCGTGAATTTGAACCGGTCGACGGTCGAGGTTTATCTTGACCCACAACCCGATGGTAGATTTGCGACCGTAATCACTGCGCGGAGCGGCGCAACGTTAGCGCCACTCCAAGTTGCGGGACTGACCATCGACGTCAACGCAATCCTTGGTTTGTCATCCACCTGAAAAGCCCGAGGCCGAGCAGGTGACTCTTTACTGTTCGGCACACCTACAGCTTGGCGAAGTTCAGTGGCAGCAGTTGGCCGGCGTGGATATTGTTGGCTTCCACCCAGGCTCGTGGTCGCAGCAACTCCGCATCGACCGCTCCGCCATCGGTGCGTTCGACCATGATGTACAGCTTGAGCCATTCATCTTGCACCGTTTCAGGTAGACGATTGTCGAACTCCCAAGGTTTCGGATTCTTTGTCGGTACTCGAGCGCCCAGCGGTAATTGTTTGATAGGTACTTGCAGGCGGATTACGTTTGAAGGGTGAAGTTTGAAGTGGTGAGCGGCTTTTTCCCGCCTGAAGACTCCCGCCTCTAGACTCAGCTTCAGCCAGACTCCAAGTCACACCATACGCCGTCGTACATCCACTTCAGTTTCTCGCGAATATCTGGCGCCAACTCGCCGTACATTTTCTTGAACAATGGCAACTCAAGATTGAGCCTGACGGAATCGATTTCGCGTTGAAGCCTATCGCACTCCGCTCGAGTCCTTTCGACCAGCTCTTGCGGAATCTCCAAGAAGCGAAGGACAGAGTTTTGACTGATGCATCGCAGGTCATGCTCCAACTCGCTAACGTGTAGAAACTCAAAAACTTGTTCGTACTGAGCGAGTGAAGCCAGATGTAGCATCACCTTTTTCACTTCCGCATGCGTATCGAAGTTGGGTGTGGCCAAAGAGGCATCAAAAATGCGTTGCTTTTCTCTCTCTGCGTCTCGACTCAGCTCTCGATTTTGGAGCTGTAGAACAGTGAGTGGATACGAATCTCGGTCAATCGCAAACAGGCCAACCGATGAAACGTCGAAGCCCTCCTGCGCTCGATTTGGAACCACATACATGTTGCCAAAGCAATGTGCGAATTTTTTCTTCGAAACCTCAGGCAGCTCATTCAGCATGTGGCGATGGATCGCGTGCGGACGCGGGTGCACTTTGTTTCAATCTCTTTCATCGGTTCGACCCATCGCGATGAAATTTGATCGTTTTGGTTCTTTAGCAAGCCCAATGCGGCAATATTAGAAGGCTCCAATGCCACACTTGGTGAGCTCATGCGACCCCGCAAGTACCTTATTCTGAGCTCCGCAGCTTGCTCAGGATGCAAGATGGTTGAAGCCTTTCGCTCGACAAGACCATCCACCGAGTCTTCCATACTCACGATCTTCCCAAAGTCCTCGACCTGTACGTCCGGCAAGGACTCAAGAAGTAGCTGCTGAGTGAAATCTCGTTTGGGAGCTGTCTTTACTTCTTCACTGGCCAGGCATTTTTTCAGCTCGGCAAATTGTACAGGAGATATCTCAAGTTCCTCTTGAAGTGCCTTGCTGCCAACCAGCCTCTGGATGGAACGCAGTCCAACTGCATTGGATACCAAGTCGTCGTCAGCTGGACCTTGTGCTAAGAGCCACCACGGATTTCCAGCAACAATCGCGAACGCCACGCATGTGAAAATCCAGGACGCGAAGTGGGACGGGAACTTCAACATCGCGACGTAATCCTAAATTCTAAAAAGTGAAAGATGTCTATTTCTCGATAGGGAATACGCGGAGAAGCCGCACTGTCGCACGCCCGGCGACCTGCTCTTGGGAAAATCTCACGGCAACTGGGCTGGTTTTAGGCCGTGACGCACGGCCCACTGTTCGGTCCAGCCATAGATCTTGACATGGATCACCTGATGGACTTCGGTAGGCTGATCCGGCAACTTGGTGGTGGTGAGTTGGTCACCGTCAATTCCATAAGCGGTCAGATGCGTATGGGGGCAGTCGTTGCTCTGTAACTGAGAACGCAACAACTCCAACTGAGAAATTAACAACTCAAGTCCCGGCAGATCAACATGGATCGAGCCCATGTTCGCGGGCTCACTGGCCACAAAACTTAAGAGGTGCGCAGGCGGGGTCACATTGGCTCCTCATCGCAGGCCAGCTGGCGAAGTTCGAGGTCGTAATGTGCTCCGTAATCACCGGCCAAATATGCAGATAGACGAATCATTACTACCATTCCTACTTACGAACAATCTTCTACCCGCTGCCGCAAGCGTCGTAGGACGCGCGATTTGGCTTGATAGACACTGGCCAGTGACAGCCCGGTCTGCTCGGCAGCGTCAGCGGCTCGGCGACCGTCGATAACCATCAGCCAAAACGCGCGCCACGTCAACGGCTCGAACTCGGCTTCTACCTGCCGCAACAGCTGTTTGGCTAAGGGCGTCCGGGAGCTTTCCGCGCAGATGGTTGAGTCCAGTTTTTCCTCTAGCTCGGCTAAACGTCCAACCGCCGAGGAACCTCCTTCGGCGTCGATGCTGCGAGCTGCGGTGCGAAAGTAATCGCGGACTTTGTTGCGGGTGATCGTCGCGAGCCAGCTGCGAAAGCTGCCCGCTGCCTTGTGGCGTTCAAAGCTACCCACACCCCGGGCCACCGCCATGAAGACATCTTGCACCACATCGGGCGCGTCCCCCTCGCGAACACCCGAAGCACGGCACCAGCGATAGACAATTGGGCCAAAAATATCGACCAACCGCTTCCACTGGACTTCATCCCGGCCTTGAATACCGTCAAGCCAGTGCGTGGAAAGTGTCGGGTGCTCGGGTGCGGCTGCAAATGGATTGGACGAGTTCATGCAAGAAATTCTACACCGAATAGGACAATCGACGAAATGGTGTCAGGACATTTCGTTCATCAGTGTAGAGAGATGGTAGTGTAGAACGATTGTCCCCAATCGTTTGGGTACCAGTGTTAAACGATTGTCCTCAATCGTTTAAGCAATTCAATCGTTAACTTAATGTCTTGGCGATTGGAGTTTGGAGGAGACGGGAACGATTGGGGACAATCGTTCGACACTAAAGCCGGGAAACGATTGGAGACAATCGTTCTAAAATACAGCAGGCAACGATTGGGGACAATCGTTCTACAATGATGACAGGAAACCAGAGCTATGCCCACTGCAACTTGCCCCTCCACCGACGAATTGCGAGCACTGTCGCTGGGCGAAACCCATGCCGAAGCGAGCGAATCGTTGCTCGAACATGTAGCCAGCTGCACCGATTGCCAAGCAGAACTGGAGACAGTCGACGAGCATTCCGATGCATTGATCGCCAGTCTCCGCGGCGAGGACTTGGGGGAGACGTTTGAACAGGAGGGCGCCTATCAGACGGCGTTGGCCAAAGCACTTGCGGCCTACAGCATCGTTTCCAGCGAACAACCGGCGATGCCGGAACTGCCCAAGCAGATCGGCGAGTACGAGATCCTGCGGCCGCTGGGCCATGGCGGGATGGGGAGCGTTTGGCTGGCGCGACACACCAAGCTGGGGCGCGAGGTGGCTTTGAAGCTGCTCTCCCGGCATCGTTGGACTCATCCCCAACTCCGCGAACGATTCGAAGCAGAGATGCGGGCCATCGGTCGCTTGAGTCATCCGAACATCGTCATCGCGCATGATGCGCGCGACGTGGGTGGTTGCGCGGTGTTGGTGACCGAATACGTCGATGGCTTCGATCTAGGAAAACTGCTGCAACGCACGGGACCGTTGCCGGTCGCAGAGGCTTGTGAGATCGTGCGACAAGTGGCGGTGGCGCTCGAGTACACACACTCGCAAGGCTTTGTGCATCGCGACATTAAGCCATCCAACGTGATGCTCAGCCGCAGTGGCTCGATCAAATTGTTGGACCTGGGGCTGGCTCGTGTGCAGTTGGACGAGGGTGTGTCCGAGATGACGGCGACGGGCCAATCGTTAGGTACTGCCGACTACATGGCTCCGGAACAAGTCAGCGATGCGCGGAGTGTTGACATTCGAGCCGATATCTATTCGCTCGGCTGCACGCTAATGAAGTTGCTCACCGGTCGCGCTCCGTTTGCCGAGCAAACCACCAGCTTTGCGAAGATGACCGCGCATGTCTCGGGCCAACCGCCACGCTTGGACAGCCTGCGAGCCGACATCCCGCAACGGCTTTCAGAACTGGTTGCACAGATGTTGGATAAACGCCCCCAGGACCGTCCGCAATCACCGGCCGACATTCGGCAGGCTCTCACCGCGTTCTGTGCAGGGAGCGATCTTGGTCCGTTGGTTCAGCGGGCTGAAGCGAGCACGCCGTTGTCCGAGGTGCCTCTGCCCGCCGTAGCGATGTCCGGAGCATCGGCACGTTCCGGGAGTCGCAGCGGGTGGCTTCATCGTCGCGTGCCAACTTATATCGCCATTGCCGCAGGTTTTTTCGGGTTCCTGCTGGGCGGCATGCTGGCGATCATCATCATTATTACCAATCCCGATGGAACGAAGTCGGTATTGAAACTGGCAGAGGGCAGCAAGGTCGAGATCCAGGTGGAGGGGCCTGGGGCGTTGCAGATCGGGTCTGACGAGATGGTGCCTCGCAGCCCGGTAGAAGCCAGCTCGGAAGAAAGAATCGCAGTGAAAGAAACCCAATGGAACGACATGCCGTGGGAAGCGTACAACGAGCAGGCTTTAACGCAGTATCGCGCAGCGGGGCGGCCGGTGCTGCTGTTCGTCTTTGCAGAGTGGGCGCTGAGAGGGGAAAGCCTCCGCCGCGAGGCGATTGAGCGTCCGACGGTTATAAAGTCTTTAGAGCAGGGGAATTTTATCCTGATGAAGGCGGATCGGACTGGCGGGACGTATGAGCTATCCACCAAGCTTAAGGAACTTTCGCCTGGCGAGCGTATATCGATACCACTAGTGGCCGTGTACCCTGCGCGCGTAGACACAAAGCCGATTGTACTGCGAGATAACTTCAATGAAGCCAGATTGCAGCAAGCGATCCACCAGGCGCTGGTGGCGTCGGGGGCTAATCAACCATCGGGTAGTGATCGCGATAGCAAAGCACGAGTCGATCGCTCGCAGGAAGCCACCCAGGTGCAGCGTTTGGCATTCGGAGTGATCGAAACTCCCGGCCCACAGGAATCGGCCGCTCATCAGCGCTGGCTGACGGCTGCCGAGAGTATCGATGCATCGTTGACGCGTAAGCCGATCCGAACTCAGTTCGGTACCTGGTATCCTGCGGGGAATGAACCCGAGGAATGGGGTTGGGGTTGGATGCTGGAAGATGCTTGGTCGTATATGGAAAGCATTGGCATCAAGGATCGTTACGTTCTGGTCCAAAACGAGGGCTTTATCGATTGGAATGACGTTCAGGGGCACATCGAAACCGTGAATGTGAACGGTCAAGGAATCCAAGCGTTTTTGGATGAATCATTGAGTCAAAATTTGGAACGGCTCACCTCAGACCATGTTGGCAAGCATCTGGCAATTATTGTGAATGATCAGGTCCGCATGCTTGCTAGGATCAACTCACCGATCACGGGAAATTCCATCCAGATCAGCGGAACGTTTGAAGAAGCGGAAATCAAGAACTTGATGCAATGGTTGCACGGCGGCTTGGTCGATCCGTTGCCTTCGGATAGTGATAGTGCTGCAATAGACGCGAGTTCACCCCTGGGGCGTAAAGGCGAAGCGAACAAGTCGCTTGGCAGTGACGGAGAACACCTTGTTACCCTCGAGTCGACGCGACAGAACATCACGGACGCTTTGCAGGTAGGTTTTCCGGATGCAGCGCCTGAGGTCATCCAGTCGTTAGTGGAGACATTCTTCGATACCAAACACCTTAGACGTTACAAGTTGGACACGGAATTGCTTACCTTCACCCTCCGCATGTCCAAGGCGATTGAAGCGGCTATGCTGCAAGGTGCAGAGTTGCAAGCCCGAGTACGGGAGGAGAGGACAGGTAAGGCAGGGGATGAGACGAGATCAATCGGTGAAGCCGGATCACTGCCCGCAGGAGTGACCTTCGATGGATCACCCTCGGCTCGGGCGACCTCCGAGAACTCGTTCGATCTCGTCACACTTGTGCGGGCGTTGGGCGAAGATTTGCATGTCATACGACTGCCTGCGAACGATGATGACGAAACAGTCGAGCAATTGACGACGATGCCCATGCTTTTCACTTTCACGGTCAGAGATGCGGTGCGTATGCAAGCCCTGTTAACTCAACTCGCGGAGGGATCGGGTTGGACTGCGTGGCGAGAGGACGGACACCAATACTTTCCGATCTACTCCCGCAGCGGCGATCCCAAAGCAGCGGACGCCATCGTTTGCGCCATGAGATTTAGCGTTAACGGTCCTCAAACGGATACGGTCGCGATCGGAGCTTACGAGCGACTGCGACAGGCGCTTGTCGGGACGAACGAATAAACCAACCCCGCGATCCGTGGTCCAAGAATTGTGCCACTTCACTTTCAGCGTCGGGCTTAGCCGGGTTCTGTTCCAGAAGTCAGAGCTGGAACGGGATATTCGGCTATAATGAGAGTGATCAATGGAGCCGGAAAATTTCAGGAACGCGCCACATGTCGACACTCCCCAAGCATGACCTGACCCCTGAAGACTTGGTGTCGTCACAATTTCAAACGCACAAAGTTTGGTCTATAATTAGGTCGCAAGGACCCAACTGATGACGATTGCAGCGCAAAAGGTTTATACAATGCTTGGCAACGAATCGCTGTGGGATACCGCTCTTCGGTGCCATGAGCTGTTGCAACAGGCGAATTTACCGCACGCGATTTGCGGTGGGGTCGCGGTATGCCTTCATGGCTACCAGCGGAACACGACCGATGTCGATATGGTGATCGAGGCTCAGGACTCCGCACAAGTCAAAGAGTTACTGCTTCAGGCTGGATTCGAATGGGATGAAGTGGCGAAAGAGTTTCAAAGTCCCGGCGGCGTTGCGGTGCAATTCTTATTGTCCGGAACGAGGGCAGGCAAAGGTGCTGAAGTCACCATTGCCGAACCCAGGGGCGAGTTAAATGTCGAGGAGCTTGAGGGCGTTTCTGTGGTGAGACTCTCGCGTCTGATCGAAATGAAGCTCGCTTGCGGTATGGGCAGCCTACGACGCACGCACAAGGATTTCGCCGATGTCGTAGAGCTGATCGCCGTTCGCCAGCTCGATGGTTCGTTTGCACGTTATCTCCACAAGTCGCTTCGCCAGACCTTCAAGCAGCTGTTACGAAGCGCGCAGTCAGAAGATTGAACCTGCCGAAGTAACCAGAGTCGGTGCACTACGATGCTGTTCAGCACGAGCATGCTCGGACCGAAAGGGGCCTAAATAGCTCACCACGATTCTCTAAGAATAACGACTTACACAATGTCGTTTAAAGCCCGATCAATGTCTTGGCCTATTCGCGATCGATGGCGACCAATGATTTATTCTAAAAACACAGAGACACAGAGTTCACAGAGCCATCAATCTCTGGTTACTTCGGCAGCTTCGATCCCGGCGGTTCATGTATTGGAATGTGACCTACAACCTAAATCTACGACTCTGTTCACACTGGCGAAGCCAGTGGCACACGCCTTATCCTGATAGATCTATGCACAACTGCTCAAGGTTTGGCCAGTCCGTCCAGCAGACTGTCCAGAACTAAAATCTGGCGTAGTCGATCGGTGCGGAATTCATCATCCATCAGCTGCTCGGCGATTTGCGCGGCCCACTCGGGATCTATCTCAGCAGCTACGCTCAGTGGCATGATCGGGCCGAGGTCGCGGGCATTGAATCGCCACGTGAGGTCATTCAGGAAAGGGCTCAGCAGCACACGACTCGCCTGCGGAGCGACCGGCCCCAACGCCTGAGCCACCAGGGTTGTTCGCTCGGCCAAGTATTCGTACTGCCCATCGCGGTGATCGGACAATTCACGAAAACACTCAAAGATCGCCCTGCGAGCTAACCCCGGATCGATGCTCTGCAGCGCTTTCCAATCCTGCTTCCATTCGTTGGCGAGCGAATTGAAGTAGAAGGAGTCAGGTGGTTGCGTATCGCTGGCCAGTTCAGTCAGCCCACGTTCGAGCGCTTCCGCACGCTCCGCGGCTGACAAGCCGGGGGTCCGCATCGCAGAGCCAACGAACAACAAGCCGCGGCGATGAGGATTGGTCAAACGACTGCCGATTTGCTCGACGAACTGGAAACTGGGCAACGGCGTTCGTCCGAAACCGCCTGGCACCAACGCATCTTCTGATTGCTTCAGCACCGTCGTGCCTACCGCCTCCAAGCCGCTGTCCCAATCGGTCTGACCGCCGATAACGGCCAGCACCAAAGCCAACGCATGCAGCCGTTCGATTTCGTTGGGATAGGCCTGTTCGCGGATCAGTTTGCACGCCAGTTCAAAATCCACGAGTGCTAACTGCGGGTAAAAGTAACGCGCGACACCCCGTTTGGACCGCTGTCCCGAAGAGGAAACCGCCTCGTCTCGATAATCTTCAAAAAACTCCTCAATGATATAAGTTGCCGATTCGATGTCGCCCAGTTCCAGGAGCAACATCGCCATCCGTCCGAAGGCTACGGCAGCCTCATCGCCACTCATGCCACGTGCAATGGTCAGCGACTGTTCAATGTCTTTGCGACGCTGGCTCTCCGGTGCCGTGGCATCGGCGGCCCGTTCGGTGAGAATTCCGCTGCGGACCATGTCGGGCATCAGTGGCATTAACGTGGCAACGAGTTCCGGTTCGCGTGCGACAACTTTGATGATGAAGTTCATTCCTATATCAGCCCGCTTGGTCAATTCGGCGGCGTTGCTGATGGCATAGGTCACTGTCCAGGCGGGCGACGTAAAGGCCATAGCACCTAGCAACGTGGAGGCTTCAAAAGCAGAGGCTTTGTCCAAGTCGGGTTGCTTCGCAAACTCAAAACGCTCGAGGAGCTTCTTGGCCAGTGCCCGCCGCTGTTGCCGATCGGCCGACCGCGTGGGCCAGGGAGCCGCTGCTTGCTTGGGGTCCAAGGTGATGACGAACGGTGATACGTCGTGCGTCGCAGGATCTGCGGCTTCATCGCCGAGCTGCTTCGGTGGCTCGTAAACGAAGAAGGATGCGCCAAGTTCGGGATGGAGCACACCGATCACGCCAGCACTATTCTTGGCTGAAAAACTCACCCTGCCATCCTCGCCACTAAGCTGCTGACCGGCAGAGCTGCCCGGCTGGACCAACACGACTGTGGCGCCGGCTACGGGCTCTCCTTCGTGATCGTTCACCTGGCATCGCACCAGACTGTCGGCTGGCATCGCTCGCATTACGATTTGGCCAAAGTCGTATTCGTGGCTAGCCTGCGTGGAAAAGGTGCGAAACGAGGTTCGTTTGGCGAAGTGATTGGGATGCTGGAGCGTTACTGCGAAAGGGTGCTTGGAATCAAAGCACTCCGCGGATTGAAAGCGTCCCTCGCTATCGGTGTTAACAAAAGTGGGTGGCTGGGCGTCGTCGGTACTAAACGCATCCGCTGAACCGTACTCGATCGGCTGGTAACCGTTGTCGATCGACACGACCCCGCGCAGAATACCGACTTGCGCATTGGCGATCGGCTGGCCCGCATCATCGACGATCTGCCCACTGAAGCGGACGGGAGTGGCTGGTGCCAACTGGATCGTAATGTTCTCATTTGGATCCAATGAGAGTTCTAATGGGGATTCGGTAACGCCGCGTTGATCTGCGACAGTCAGTTTGACAGGAGTACCTGCCTGCATACCGTAGATCGTGAACTGGCCTTGTCGGTCAGTGAGAATTTGTTGACTTGTCGTGAATCGTTCTTGTTTACTTTCGCAGTTGATTGTTACTCCGACGCACGGTTGTCCATCGGCACCGAGCACCAGCCCGGTGATGCGGTCGCTGGCAATCAACTGGAACGGAGGCACCGTGGCCTGGCCGGGAGACACTTCAGCATTGGGGCTGACATAAAACGAGTCTTGGAAAAAATGCCGCTTCAGCGGATCGAGCGGATAAAAGCCGCTGGTCAGCTTGGGTAGCCACGCTGCAAAGCTACCGTCTGCTTGCGATAGCACATGGCTGTTACCATGGTGCTGCAGGGTGATGCCTGATAGCGGCGAACCATCTTTGGCCGATACCACTGATCCGGTCACTCGCTGGCCCGGTTCCAACACTGCCAACACCTCGTTCAACTCCGCGCTGAGCGTCTCGCTACTCTGGCCATAACTTGAAAACAGGCCGTGTCCCGATTCGGCATCCGTAATAATGTGCAGACTCCCCGGCGGCAGACTGAGCGTTGCCGTCGTCTCTCCTGCGGCGGTTCGCAAAGTTTGCCAGGTGGCATCGTAGCTGTCCTTTACCTGGCGATAGCTGACAATGGTCCAAGCGATCTCCGGCAAATGTGCTGTTTGCGCAGGGTCGAGATGCTGGATGCGGAGTCGACTCTCGAGCGGGCGGGTAAGTGTTGCCACCTGCGTCCCGTCGCCAGCTGGTTGCAGCGTTAGGTAACTCGTGGTTTCGCCAGCATTCTGCGCTGGCTCAGCCAACTCCCCGGTGGTTTCCACTAGCACCGCACTCAGCTCGAAAGGGGAGCGAATAATATCCGCCTTGCCTGAGGCATCCGTGGTCACTGCAAACGGAACGCCGAGTTGGCTCGGCAAAGCCACCTTGCCATAACACACTGGCGTGATGCGGGCATCGGCGATCGGCGTTCCTGATTCGTCTTGAACCACGATGGAGGCCGTGCTGCGTTTGGCGAGAATCAGATCGAGCGGCAAGTCAACCAGGCCACGATCCAGCCGATAGGCTTCTACAGCCAGCCCAGCCGAAGGGCTGAAGGCGACGATCGCCCCTTCACCTGGTCCCAACCAGCGCGGGTCCGCCACGTCAATGGACGAACGGTAGTTCCCCTGAGCGTCGGTGGTGACGACGAACGTGGGCGCCTCTTCAGGTTGTCTGTAGCGGTTGAAACCGAGGCGTTCCCATGTTTCTCGCCACGGTGCAGAAAAGTTGACCTGACAATTCGCTACGCCGTTACCTGCTTCATCGCGCACCGTACCGTAGAACTCAACTTTAGTTGGCTGAACAACGGCTTGCCTTTCTTTGGCAGCGCCTGCGTTCCAGGTCAACAGAGTCAATAAACATACCATCCAAGAGGATAGGATCCATCGCTTCATGGTTGGGGGCCCTTCAATTGTTCTATCGAGATATCAGAGCGTTGGAGTTTTGCCAATGGTCCAGAGTCGAATTCGAGTTGAATGTGCGATGGCTGCTCTTCTTTCCAGGCCAGTCGAATGGGGCAGAAGGTTCCGCATGCAAACTGAGTCGAACCGCGAGCCACGATCGATTCAGCCGTTTCCGACTTGCGGATGGCATAGGCATACAACGTCCCGTCGATTGTCGCAGCGACTTTGCCAGTGCTATAGCGCGTGAGATACATGCCGGTATCGCTGCGCATAAAGGGTTGGATCTGAATCTCATTGCCTTCGAGCGAGCGTGATTGCAACGTCGCTCCCACTTCCAGCATGCCTAGAGGGAGCACCCGTGTCAGCTGGTCTGTCTGCACATGAATGGTATGGTAAGAGCCCGCGTCGCGATCTTGCGAAAAGGTCGCGCGGGCTTTTGTGTCCCCGGACCATAGCAGCGTCGCGGCCAGCAAGCGATATTCACCAATAGGGACACGCACCGGGTCTGTTCCCTCGATGACAACATGGATGCCCGAGTCCGAGACCAGACTGATCGAGAACTCGCTCGGCGGCTGCTGGAAGTCGTTTTGCAAGAAGGCGACTTCGATCGATCCCATTTCATTGATTTCGCGGGGAGCGAATTGTTGTGACTGGCGATCGACACCGAGCGCGAAGCGGCGGCCTGCTGAACGCCACAGTCGCGTCATGGGAAACTGCTCGCGAAGCGCTTCGAAACTCCCATTGCGATTCAGGTCAATCCGCAGCAGATCATGCACACTGTCGAGTCGGCCGTCGAAGTTCGCATCCCGTAGCTCAAACTGCATCGGTTCACCGTCGATCTCGATCCTCCCCTGCCAGCCCACCAGCGTCGCCATGGTCCACACATCCAATGGCTCGTGGTAATAGAGCAACAGCGGGATGCTGGCTGGAGTTGGCCACAGCTTGCGATCGATCGAAGCGGGCTGCGCCAATACCTCGATCCGTTGCACTTCGATGTTTGGCGTGTTGAGCTGTGCGTTGACCTG
This sequence comes from Pirellulaceae bacterium, assembly GCA_041753315.1. Classification (GTDB taxonomy): domain Bacteria; phylum Planctomycetota; class Planctomycetia; order Pirellulales; family Pirellulaceae; genus Aureliella. The sequence continues at coordinate 16,120 of JBGSUV010000136.1, forward strand.
GGATCCAGAGACCGAGGCTCCGGAGACCTTTGCCTTTTCAGTAACTTCCGTCCATTGGCCATCGCGCTGCCGATCGACCCACAGTCGCCGGTTGTCGCTGGAGCTGACCAGCCATAGCGGCGGTGAGTCGGCATCACCGACATCGCACTGCCACAATCTCGCCGCCGGGTCGGCTTCATCGGGACGCGATAACTCGGCGGGCCAAGCTTGATTTTCCAGCACGCGGAACTGTTCGGCCTCCGGCATTACCGTGGCTGTCAAACCGCCGGACAGCGGTTGTGCCCAAGCAGTTTTCACAAGGCCGGGTGCTGCCGTCATCAGGCCAAGCAGTAGATACGCGAAACAGCGAATTGAAACAACCATTAGCCACCTGCCTTTCGTGAAATATCGCTGGATTGTACGAGTGGCACGGGGCCGATGCAACAATTTGTGGGACTTGAGAACGATATTGCTTGATTGACGCTGCCTCTGTACGTGGATGTTTCGGGGAGCCACATTTTCTACCAATCGGTGGCGCACAACGAATCATTCTTAAAACGCAGAGACACAGAGGTCACCGAGCAGGTCGTTCGGAAACTCGGTGTCCTAGTTTCTCTTTGTTGAGTCGTATGCTTCCACTGACCAGATCGATCCACAACCTGACTGTATGTGCTAATGAAAACCATTTGCATTGCTAAGATGCCGCCCGAGGCTTTTGATCCCAGGAAAATTCCATACAAATCCAATTTTTTTTATGCGGCGGAATTCTGGGTAGCCGCTGTAGTCGTAAGGTTCATGTTTAAAGCGAGCGGAATTATGCCGTACGTTGGCTGGTGGGATGTATCGGCGATGACTCGCATGGCAGAGGTTAACAGGCTTAGTTCGACAACTCGATTTTGTCGTAGATGTCAGCTAGAGCGATTTGGGCTCCTCCGAGGCTCGCCAAACTGACCGATTGGTCGATACCACTTATTTCACGCAGCAGCCAATAACTCTCAGGTGTCTTCGTGTGCAGTTCGAGCTTTGCCATGCTTGCCACAGCACCAAATATTCCTGAAGTGCTCAGCAGATGTTAGCGCCGCTTGGGTTTGGTGGGTTTTTTGGCTTTGGCCGCCAGTTGTGCGCGGAGCGTTTCGAGCTCGTCTGCCGATAGGGATTCTTGTTCGACAAAGTGGAGCAACAAGTCGCTGAGGTTACCTGCGAAAAATCGTTCGGCGAATGTCTTCGCAGCGGCTCGAACGCATTCGGTCCTTGAAACGGCGGCGCTATAGTAGTGCTTCGAGCCGTCAATCGAAACGGTCACAGCCCCCTTGTCGACGAGTCGTGTTAGCAGCGTGCGGAGCGTGCGATGGCTTCTATTGCCCGCATCGATGCGGGCTAAGATTTCCGCGGGCAACTGATCGTCAACTTGCCAGACGCTTTCCATGACTTCCCATTCCGCCTCGGTAATCTGCATCAGCTTGCCTTGGTTTTTACGCCTGTAGTAATCTTGTGAATAATTTATCACGCCCGTCGTAACGTGTCAATATTATTTTACGGACAAGAGAATCTGAGCGAGGCCGCGGCTAGAGTTTACGGATACTCTCAAGCGCCGAGCATCCTTGGGTTATACTGGATAAACCGCTAGAGGAAATACCTATGCCCCATGCTGCCATCCCCATCACGCTCGACGAACGCTTGGCCGAACTGTGCGTGCCGCCGGCCCGCTTGCGCACGTCGCCTATTCCCGGTACAGCCACGCTCAGCGACTTGGTCGACGCAAACACCCATCAAAGCCCTTTATGTGAACTGGTCGACGGTTGCTTAGTGGCGAAGACCATGGGTTTTCCAGAATCGGTCGTGGCTGGCACGATTTTGTTTTTGCTGAAGACTTATACTCGTGAGACCAATTCAGGAATCGTGTCCGCGCCAGATGGCATGTTCGAACTGTTTCCCAATTTGGTTCGTGGCCCAGACGTGGCCTATATTGCCAGGGATAGGCTACCGGAAGGTAAAGTTCCCCAGGATGCATATCCACAACTGGCTCCCAACCTGGCGGTTGAAGTGCTGAGTCCCAGCAATACAAAGCTGGAAATGGCCCGCAAGCGTCGCGAGTATTTTCACGCCGGCGTACAGCAAGTCTGGCTCGTTGATATCCGCAATCGCTCCGTCGCTGTCTATACATCATCCGTCGAGTTCCAAGTTCTCGAAGAGTACGAGACCCTGACGGCGGAGAGCATTCTACCAGGGCTGAGTATACGTGTCGCTGAGATGTTCGCTGACTTGGACTAACCGTAGCGGGGCAACATCGCTCGATCCAACAACGAAAAAGCCCACCGGTCTGAGACGGGTGGGCTTTGAGTTGTCGAGTCGTTTGTGCTCAACGCAGCATGGGCTGCTTAGAGCATCTTCGACAGCAGGGCACATAGGTCGGCGGTGCGGCAGCTGTAGCCCCACTCGTTGTCATACCAGCTAACCACTTTGGCCAACTTGCCTTCTTTGCCGAGCACTTGCGTGAAGTCGGCAGCGAAGATTGAGCTGTGCGGGTCGCCGATGATGTCGGTGCTGCAGATCGGGTCTTCGGTGTAGCAGAGAATTCCCTTCAGCGGACCATCAGCGGCCTTCTTCATGGCCGCATTGATCGATTCGGCAGTCGCGTTCTTGGCCAGGTTCACTGTCAGGTCCACTACGCTACCGGTTGGCACGGGCACGCGGAGGGCGATACCGGTTAGCTTGCCTTTGAGTTCTGGAATCGCCAAGCTCACGGCCGAAGCGGCACCGGTCGAGGTTGGGATGATGTTCAAGGCAGCCGCGCGTGCACGGTACGGGTCTTGGTGCGGTTGATCCTGCACGTTCTGGTCGTTGGTGTAGGCGTGCACGGTGGTCATCAAGCCCGATTCGATGCCGAAGGTTTCGTGCAGGACTTTAGCAACGGGTGCCAAACAGTTGGTGGTGCAGCTCGCGTTGGAAATGCACTTCATGTCGGCGGTTAACTTGTCGTCGTTCACACCGATCACGCAGGTCAGGTCAGCGCCATCTTTGGCAGGAGCGCTGAGGACAACCTTCTTGGCTCCGGCTTTCAAGTGCGTGTCGTAACCGGCTTTAGCTTCCGTGGCGCGGGCAGTGAAAATGCCGGTGCTTTCGATGACGATGTCAATCTTGTGCTCACCCCAAGGCAGCTTCGAAGGATCGCGCTCGCTGAGAGCCAAGATCTTCTTGCCGTCGACGATTAAATGGGTATCCGTCGAGCTAACTTCGCCAGGGTAACGACGGTGAATCGAGTCGTACTTAAGCAGCGTCGCGAGCATTTTGTTATCGGTCAAGTCGTTGATGGCGACGACTTCGAACTCGTCACTGCGGGCCATCAGATTGCGAAACGTGAGTCGACCGATGCGACCAAAGCCGTTAATTGCGATTCGTATTGTCACTGTGATTCTCCTGAAGTGTTGTCGACCGGTTCCGAAGTAACTGATTATCGGATTGATTCGTGACCGTTGCTCGGCGAAAGTCAAGAAACGGTGTATGTTGGTTGGTGTTTTGGGCAGATTATACTTTTGCCACAAAAATCCAGCAACGACCGGTTGCGCCGTGAGGTGAACCGGGGCAACCGGTGGGCTGCAACGCACAATAAAACCACCAAGTGGGCTGTACGGCAGCTGGTGAGTCCTTAAGTCTATCCCAAAGGGGGTTCCGCTCCCGTTACGCTAAGTGAAGTAATTGCATGAGCAGACCCACGTGGAGATTGCCAGCCGGCGTGAGCCGAGGGACATGGGATTATCTGCAGTCGAAGTCGATTGCGGGGGACTACGACTCCTACTTTGCCCAGCACGCCTTAATGCGGCTGGACCTCGAGTTCCTGCAGGAGCACTTGCCGCCGCTTGATGATCCTCAGCGTCCACCGGTCATCGCCGACTTGGGGTGCGGTACCGGCCGGGTTTCCCGCGCGCTCTCGCCGCTTGGCTACCGCTTGGTGAATGTCGATTTGAGCAGCTACATGTTGGCCGAACTCACCCGCAAGACAGAGCATCCCGAGCAGAATTGCTGCATTCAAGCCAACCTGGTCGATTTGGGATGCTTGGCTCCCAACAGCTTGGACATGGCGGTCTCCTTGTTCAGCAGCATCGGCATGATCCGGGGACACAAGCACCGGTTGCAATTTTTGAAATCATTGCGATCAGCTCTAAAGCCGGGTGCGCGATTGCTGTTGCATGTTCACAATCGCTATCACAGTCTATGGGATCCAGCCGGTCCGGCTTGGCTGCTTTCGACGAAGTGGAAGAGCTTGTTCACCAAGGACTGGGAGTTTGGCGATCGAGTCTACAGCTACCGCGGACTCCCCGCCATGTTCTTGCATATTTTTAGTCGAGGTGAGTTGCGCAAGTTGCTCGTATCAGCCGGTTATGAGTCCGTTGAGATGACGCCGATCAACTTGACGGGGGATGCCGTCATGCGCCCGCGAGTTTTAACACCGCTAAGCGCCGGAGGGTATTTTGCCCTCGCTGGGCGCAGTCGCGGGTAACTTTGGCGGGTGGGCGAGGCCACGCTTTAAACAACCTTCATTGTGCTTTGACCGGTGGAATGTGCAGTCGGGAGAGGGAGGCTCCTGCCGAGCTTTTTTATGGTGCTGCCGTCTAACGTCCACAAGCAAAAAGAGATTGGAGCCTTGCTTCAACCAGGGGAATGTGCAGTTGGGAGGGCGAGGCTCCTGCCGAGCCTTTTCGGGCAGCGTCCCAACGTCCACAAGCCAAAAGAGTACGGCCCCTTGCTTGTGAACGGCAGATGGCGGCCCGGGAAGGCTCCGCAGGAGCGTCGCCCTCCCGTTGTCGCGCCCTCCCGTTGTCGCTTCAAAATACCGAACGTGTCATTCCCATCGCAATTCGTGAACGACACCTCTGTATTTCCAGTCGCTCGCGTTCGTAACTAGCCCCGCTCTGACCGGATTGTTGTACATGTAAATCGACTTTTCTTCGTAGTGCTGAGCACTTCGAATGCGGGTGTCCCAATGATCCGTCTGCCATTCAAAGTGCTTCTGCCGATTGCGCTGCGTAAATTGCGATTTGAAATACTTTACCCAGTCGTCGAATTCGACCGCCGATTCTTGAGGTGCAGCAAATAGATGAAGATGATCGGGCATCAACACGTATTGTCCAACCACCCAGTGCGATGTGTCGTTCCAGATGTCCAAAAGTATGTCAAGGTGCTTATCACTTGCCAACCAAGGTTTTCGATCTTCACAGCATATGGTTGCATAGACGATGGTTGGTTTGTCTGGTGATATGTACACACCATGTGCGGGATGTCGGCGAGCTTCCCGTGAGGATTCGGTTGTTGGCGGCAATCGTTGTGGGATCGATTGCAACATATTATTGATCACATCGATTGGGTTCATGCGGCATCTGCAAGATTAGCAATACGATCGTTTTATTTGAGAGTTGCGACGCATGGTGCATCCCCAAGCCCTACTTGTCGACATTGGTGGGTGAGTCTCCTGCCGAGCTTTTTATGGTGCTGCCGCATGACGTCCACAAGCCAAGAGCGTCAGGCCTGCTTGCTTGTGAACGGTAGGCGGCAGCCGGAGAAGGCTCCGCAGGAGCGTCGCCCGCGTCGCCCTCCCGTGGTCGCGCCGCGGTCCCTTATTGCGTCACCATGCAGAGCCTGGTGACGAATGAATCCTTTGGAATGGAACGTTTACTTGGATTCCTTCTCGAGCGCTTTTTTGATCTCTTCCAAGAATTCGGTCAGTTGTTCTTTGAGCGTTTCGTCGGCCAACTTAATTGCGGCTTCTTGGGTCTTCAGCGCGGTCTTGGCGTCACCATCGAGCAATTGATAGTGCGCGGCCGTATCGAGAATCGCCGCTTTTGATGCGCCATCGGCGGCTTCGGCTGCTCGCTCGGATGCAACGCGACTGGCCTTGATCAAGGCATCGTTATCGAGCGTGCCATCGCTGAAACTCTCGTAAAGTGTCCAAGCGATGAGGTTTACAAGACTCGGCTCGTCTTTGAAATCTTCGTACGCCTGGGTTACTCCATCCGCAAGTTTTGGATTGGAAACGTCTTGCAAGAGCATTTGAACGCGGAAGACGCGCAACTGTTGCTTGACGTTCGCGCCTTCGGCGGATTCGATCATTGCATCCAATGCGGCCAGCGCTTCTTCGGACTTACCGCCTTGCGCGAGTAATTGAATGCGCGTCATCTGGAGACTTCGTTTGACCTGATCCGATTTGACGTTTGCTACCGCTTCATCGATCATTTCAAGTGCCTCATCCACCTTGCCACCACGCGCAGTGCGCATGATCTTCGACATCAGCAAGTCCATCTGCTGTTCTTCCTTGAACTGCACCGCAAATGCTTCACGATCCCAGTTACCTTCGACGACTTGCTCCAACGCTTCATCCATGGACATCGGATGTCCAATCCACTCGATCTTCTGATCCTTGCCGACGATGAACGCGCACGGAATTCCGTTCCGGCCGGCGGCTTCCATGTAGCTCTTGTTGGATGAGCCATCGGGGTCGGTTGTCAAGCAATAAGCGCTCGTCAGTTCGCGGAAGGTCTTGGGTGCATCTTCGGCGACCGCTCCTTCTGCGGATTCTGTGTTGGCGGTGTACTCACGCTCCAAGAACTTCTCAACTGTCTCCAGGTCTTCGTCACTGATGCTGACGATCTGTACGCTCTGGTCTGCGTACTTTTTCTGGGTTTCTACCAGGTGCGGCATGCTGGCAATGCATGGACCACACCACGTTGCCCAGAACTCGACGACATACACTTTGCCTTTTTCAAATTCACTGACCGGCTTGAACTTGCCGTTTCCATTCTGTACCCAATGTTCGACGTCGAGCGAAGGTGCATCGGAGCCGATGGTTAACGCGTCATTGTCCTGAGCTCGTGACATGCTGCTCATAAAACCAACACATCCCAGAGCGCTGGCCACCAGCGCGCGCCGTAAAGCTATTTTCCAACTAACTATCATCGCCAAACTCCTGTAAAAACTCTCAATTAGACGCACGGCCACGTGGCTGTGCATGGCAATCAGTATACGCGTTTCCCATCGCATAAGCAGGTCGGTTGGTGCTTATTGAAATAACTGCCCTGGAAGGGTAACGTGGGCGCAGCTCCTGCGGAGCCATCTCGGACAGCCAGTTGCCGTTTACAAGCAAGTTGGAACGGATTGATGTCATGGTAAATAGAGTTCCGAACTCGATTTTATAGCACGGATGGCAAAGCCGGAGCACGGATGTTCCAGCTACCAGTCACCTGCGGCGGGTTCTACTCGAGCGAACAGATCAATTCGTTGATTCGCTTCTGTGAAACGGAATGTTTCGTCCCCAATTGTTGGGCGAATACCGATACGCGAAACTCTTCCAGATACCAGCGGAGTTGTTGCAAGTCAGCGGCCGACTGGGCATTGAATGCCTGCACGGCTGGCGAACTTCTGAGTGTTTCGTAGGCTTTCCAGGCTGCCATTACCGGTTCGGAGAGCTTGCGATCCTTGGCAACGCCACCGTTCTTCAACTTCTCCATTCGCATCCTGGCTGCCTGCAAGTAGCGCGGAAGCTCGGCCAGCCATTGCCACGGCGTTTCCTTTAAAAAGTCCTTGCCCAGGAGCCGTCCGACTTGCTGGCGGATGTCGGCCGTCACTTCGCTCCATAAACCTGGAGCTTGCTCGAGGTTCAACCGCAGTTCGTGCGCCTGAGTCGCCAGCTTGGGTAACCACACAGCTACGTCTTGGGCGGCAATGGAAATCCGCATGGTTGCTTGCGCATTGATGGCTTCGAACGCCTCGCGGTCGGTAATAAGTGGTTGTGTCTCGACCAGGGCGATCCGGGCGATCAGATCCTGCAGACGCTCGGCCAGTTCCTTGCTGCCGATGACGTGACTGAGTTGCACACTGGCTTGCGAAAGTCCCGGTAAGTTGGCGACATGGCCACGGAGAGAACGATGATGCTTGATCGCAAACAAGCGAGTTAAGCCTCCGCGGGATATCCGCTCTGCCTCATCGAGTGTGTCGGCCAAACGCAATTCCACGGCATTGCACACATCGACCAGGGCCGGGAATGCGGCTACCAGCAAGCCGCCACGCCGCACGGTGACTTGGTCCGGAATCCCAGCAAAGTCGTTGGGTGTGACGGGACGGTTGCTCCAATTCTGTTCATCCGCATGACGAACGACTCCGCCAGTGGCCGAAGAGGTAGGCGCGTGTTCGGCGATCAGTTGCACCACATCACGGCTACTGTCGATCACATGCCCTTCGTTATCAACGACTTGCACGAGGAAACGCAAGTGTGGGGGAAGTTTTTCAACCGTCAGTTGATTGGGGGTGATTCGCTCGCCCGAGTGTTCGCTCATCGCTCGACTGAGCGCCGAAGTGAATGGCTGATCGCGCGGAACGTCCGCCAACGCAGCGGCCAGTTTTTTGGCTACATCGGGTGCTGGGACAAAGTAAGTGCGATTCGCTTTCGGCAGCCCTTTGATAATCGCCAAGATCTTTTCTTCGAGCAGACCGGGGACAAGCCAACCGAGTGCTTCCTCGCTCACCTGTCGCAAGGCGGCCTGCGGCACGGTGACAGTGACGCCATCCGCTTCATGACCTGGCTCAAAGTGATACTCGAGCGGCAGCTCGGTCGGACCGATCTTGAGCGTGTTGGGAAACGTTTCATCGATGGTGTGCAGGTGTTCGTCGCTGGCCAGCAGATCTTCGGGCTGCATCCAGAGCACCTTTTCACGCGCATTTCCCCGCTGCTTGACGAGCCAACTCCGCAGGCTGGTCAGGTCGGTGATTTCTTCTGGCAAGCGGGCATTATAAAAGTTCGCCAAATGAAAGCGGTCGACGATGTAATCCCGCGCTCGGGTGCGCTGGGCCAGTTCATGGATGTCGGCCACCAATTCTTCGTTGTGTTTGTAGAATGGCTCATTGCAAGTCCAATCGCCGGCGACCAAGCCATGTTCGATGAGCATCGAGCGGGCTGCCTCGGGATCGATCGAGGCGTAAGGGACGCGGCGCCCCGAAGCAATTGTCAGACCGTACAACGTGCTGCGACGGTAAACCATCGACGACCCCGATTTGCTGCTCCAATGCGGATCGCTATACGAGTGTTTGAGCAAGGCAGCGCCGGCGGTCTCAATCCATTCCACGTCAATTTCAGCAGCTGTTCGGGCGTAACGTTTGTTCGTTTCCAGGATCTCGGCCGCCATAATCCACTTCGGTGTTCGGCGGAATAAACCCGAGCCGGGCCAGAGGGCAACGCTCAGCCCCCCTACCCCTTTGTACTCATGGCGGTCGCCGCGTTCCGCAATTCCACTGAGCAATCCCGCCAACAGCGACTGATGGATTTCTGCATAGCCGCTGGGTCTGGCCAACTTGGTGATGGGGTCTTCTAACGACTGGCTATTGCCATGAGGGGTCTTGCCCAGCGGTTGTTGATTTGCGTGTTGTTGCTTGCTGCGTTGCTGATTTCCGGGTTGATTAAGAAAAGACCGGCTGGCTCCTTTGCCGCCCACTCGAGCCGCTGCTTTGCCACCTACTTTGCCAGAGTTACCGGGCGAATTACCAGTTGAATTACCTTGAGACTTACCGCGCGGCGGTTGACCGGTTTCGTCGCCAGTTGGTACTGGTGGCAGATGGTACTTGCGTTTGCCCACCCGCACTCCGGCGCCTTCCAAGATGTCTTTGAGTTGCCGTACCGTGTCGGCCCATTCGCGGAAGCCTTGAAAGGAAAGGAAGTTTTGGGTTAAAGCCCGTTGCAGCCGCGAGCGTCCCAAGTCCTCACGGAGGTGTTCGAAGAAATCCCACAGTCGCAGCAGGCTGAGGAAATCGCTGTGCGGGTCGAGGAACTGGGCATGTGCCGCGTCCGCTTCGGGGCGTTGCCCGGCCGGTCGTTGACGCACATCCTGGCATTCCAATCCGGCGGCAATGACGAGCACTTCTGCCAAGCAATTGCGTTCATTGGCTTCGAGCAGCATCCGTCCCACGCGCGGTTCGCAGGGAAGCAAGCCAAGCTGCCGACCGATGGGCGTCAAGGCGCCGCGGTCATCGATAGCTCCCAATTCGCGGAGGGTCCGCTGCGCATCGCGAATCGACTCGGCACTGGGTGGATCGAGCAGCGGGAATTCTTCGAGGGGACCGAGCCGCAGCATCAAGCTTTGCAGAAGCACGCTGGCCAAGTCACTGCGGCGAATCTCAGGCGTGGTGAACTTGGGGCGACGCAAGTAATCGTCTTCGCTGAACAAGCGAATGCACACGCCGGGACCCAATCGTCCGCAGCGACCACTGCGTTGATTGGCGGACGCTTGCGAAACTTCTTCGATCGGAAGCCGCTGCACCTTGCTGCGCGGCGCGTAACGGCTGATTCGCGCCAGCCCGGTATCAATTACAAAGTGAATGCCGGGAACGGTCAGCGAGGACTCGGCCACGTTGGTGGAGAGCACGATGCGGCGGCGCGAATGCGATTCAAAGATCTTGTTCTGCTCGGCGTGGCTCAGGCGGGCGTAGAGCGGCAAGATCTCGACCGCCCGCTCACCGCCGATCCGCGTAAAGTGCCCGCGGAGATGTTTGGCGGTGACGCGAATATCGCGTTCGGTGGGCAGGAAAACCAGAATGTCCCCAATCCCCTCGCTCATCAATTCATCGGCCGCATCGGTGATGGCGGGCAACGACACCATTTCGTCGCTGGCTGTAGGTGCAGTGTCTTGTCCATCTGTAGCCCCGGTCAGGCGATAACGCTGTTCAACTGGATAGGTGCGTCCGGAAACTTCGACAATCGGCGCTGGCCCTGCCTCATCGGCGAAGTGGTCGGCAACGCGCTGAGGATCGATGGTCGCCGATGTGATGATGATTTTCAGGTCGGGACGCTGGCCACTGATCCGCCTGAGGTAACCGAGCAGGAAATCAATATTCAACGAGCGCTCGTGGGCCTCGTCGATGATGATCGCGTCGTACTGATCCAAGAAGCGATCGCTTTGCGTCTCCGCCAGGAGGACCCCGTCGGTCATCAGTTTGACCAATGTTTCAGGCTTGGTCGAATCGGCGAAGCGAATCTTAAAGCCGACCGACTCGCCGACGCGTGTGCCGAGTTCTTCAGCGAGTCGACTGGCCACGGCTCGGGCAGCCAAGCGGCGGGGTTGGGTGTGCCCGATCACGCCGCTGCGTCCGAGTCCCGCTTCCAGGCAAAGCTTGGGAAGTTGAGTGCTTTTGCCCGAGCCGGTTTCGCCACACACGACGATCACTTGGCGGGACTGGATCAAGTCGATCAACTCTTGTCGGTGCGAGGTGATCGGAAGTTCCGGATCGTACTTGAGCTCAGGGACCCGCGCGGAGCGGCGCTCGCGCAGCCCGCTCGAGGCGCTGACCCGTTCCAGCCATTTTTGGAATTCTGCGTTTTGCGGATCGGTCTTGCCGGCCCGCGAAAGTTTCTGCCAAGCTTGGCGCAAGCGATAGCGATCGGACTGCATGACCGTGGACAACTCGACCGGCAATCGATCTCGGCTTTCAATTTCAACCACAAATAGCTCTTCGTTCAGACGGAGCCCGATGCCTTTCGTTCGGCGAAAGGCAAGTAATTGCGGGCGTAGCCTTAAGATAACTGGCAAGGGCCAATACCGCTATGTGCACTCAGCGTGACCTCGTGCCAGGGCTCTGCCTTGGCACGCGCAGCATGGAGGCTCCTGCCTCCCTTGGGAACTATGCTGTCACCATCCTCATCCCTCGCCATACCCGCAGTTTCCTTAGCACGGATGGCAAGGCCGGAGCACGGATGAAGAGACTTGTTAGGACTCCTTGATCAAACTTGTTACCAAATCGGAGATCGTCTTGTCGCCGGTCACTCCTTGCCAATTCAATTCACCTTGCCACCAATGCCGAATGTATCCCTGCTGGTCGATCACATATACGGTAGGCCACATGGTATTGGCCCAAGCGTCCCAGTTCTTCGACTCGAGATCGATCAAAATCGGGTACTTCATGTTTCGTTCTTTGGCAGCGGCGCGGATGGCGGCTGGGTCGCGTTCGGCGGACGTTTCGGGGCGCTGAATGCCAATGACCACGACTTGATCGCTGGGAAACTGCTTGTGCCACGTGTTGTAATGCTCGAAGTTGGCGTGGCAATTGTGGCACTGGAAGGCATAGTAATGCAGAATGACTACTTTTCCGCGCAGTTCCTTCAACGTGATAGGATTCGAGTTGATCCACTCGTCGACCGCGACGAGTTCTGGAGCCATTGGGTAGATTCGCTTCAATTGCGCCGTATCAAATGGTTTGCCAATCAGTTTGGAAAGCTTCATTTGCTGTGGTGGCTTAAGGACCGATTGCAGTGCCTGTTGCTCGGCTTCGACGGCAGTGGTGAGGTCATTTCGATGCTTCTGCGTCGCTTCATTTTTCATTGTGGCTTGTTGCAGTTGGAGCGTGGCCACGTTGACTTCTTTGGCGAAGGCGATCAAGCGAGCTTGTTGTCCACTGTCCAATTCCAAATCGCGAGTGACCTCGGGGCGTAGCAATAGACGCATGCCGAGTGACTGCAGTTCAAGTTGCTTGAGGCGCTTAAACTGATCGCTTGTAACGTTTTTCTCGAACCATTGCAGAACTTGCTTTTCCAGTTTGGCGATGGTTGAACGTTGTTGTTCGAGAGGGAGGACACGAGCGCGGAACCATTCGCCGTCCAGCTTTTCAAATAGGGCTTCTAGCTTCTGCTGCTGATCGTCGGACAATTCCAGTTCCGTTTGGACTTCGGGGGCATGGACAAGTCCAAGTAAGTTCTGTGGTATGAGCACATCGGTAGTGTCGGCCAGTGCCCAAGGGACGTTATTGGAAGCAACGAACAACAGGCACATTGTTAAGAAGGCAAAGGGTCGCAACATGGGTTCACGTTTTGTATGAGTTTTCTGGCTTAATGTAACGGCCATAATCGGTTGGCTTGTGGACCTTGGGACGCTGCCCGAAAAAGCTCGGCAGGCGCCTCGCTCTCCCGACTGGTAAAATCACAATGAAAGACGTTTAGAGCGCATAGCCCTCACGACCTTCACAGTAGGAAGGTAAATAACGCCCGCACGAACCTTTACCAACGCTTTAGAACTTTCTACTAACAATTGTAAAAAGTTCCGTTGCGTGCAACGGTTTCAGCGGTCTTGCATCGCCGGTGTAGCGGCACTCGATTTTATTATGTTGAATTTCCCAAAGCTTTTCTGTGCTTTACTTCACGCAGGACAGATTTTTCAATGCGTACCGCGCAGTTGGCACAATGTTCGCAACTGAGCATTCATGTTAGGAAATTCCCCCGGCTCTTCTCGAATCCACGAAGGAAAGCAAACATGTTGGTTCTCACTCGCAAGCTCAATCAAAGCATCCGCATTGGCGAAAGCATTACCATTAACGTTGTTCGAGTTCGCGGAAACACGGTGCAGTTGGGCATCCAAGCTCCGAAAGATGTGCACATCTTGCGTGCGGAGTTGCTAAACAAGAAGATCGCAATTGAGTCGAAGGGTGAAGTGGTTGCCGAAGAGCTACCGGTCGAGGCAGGAAAGGCGGATGCAAGTGAAGACGACGACACCGCATTCAACACGCTGGACGTCGATCTCTCGTTGTATGCACCAGAGGAGTACGGTGCGGAGGAGGTGAAAGAGGATCGCGATGCGTGCGAATTTGACAGCTACCTGCAGCAGTACATGTTTGCGCCATGAAACGCGGTGAGTGGCACCAAGTGACAACAGACGAACGCAAAGCGATTGAAACAAGTGTGATCACTTTGCTGAAATGCAATCCGACGCGAGTTGACGAGGGTGCGTGCCGTCGTCAAGGGCGCGGGCGGGGAGGCTGGTTAAGACGACGCAAAGGAGATCGCGCTCGGGATCTGCCCAAGCAATCGTCCCGGTGGAGCCGGTGTGGCCAAACGTCGACGCGGAGCAGCCCGAACAATAGGTCTCCATCCCGACTTCGAAACCCAGTCCCCGCGATTCAACTCCCGTCGCATTGTGATTGCGAACCATCAACGCGGCAACTTCAGGCTTAAAGAGCTTGCCTGTAGGATGCAGGAACTCGTGCAGGAACTTTCCGACATCCGCCGCCGAGGCATGTTGGCCGCCCCAAGGGGCTCCCAGTTCTCGCCAGAACGAGCTGTTCCAGTCCCAGTCTTTGGATTCAGGCGAACCCGCACCCGATTCAACCGCTCCAAACTCCACCTGGCACTGCATCAACTGTTCGGGCTTGAGCGTTCCAATACCAAGTGCCGAGTCGTGCATACCCAACGGGTCGAGCACCGCCTGCTGCACCAGTTGCTTGATGTCCATTCCCGAGAGCCGTTGTGCGATCTCCGCCGCCAACAGGATGGCCATGCTGGAGTATTCGTATTTTGTCCCAGGTTCAAAATGCAGCGGCACTCGCAAGGCTCCGTTGACGAACTCAGATAACTTTGCGTGCTGCGATCGCAGTTCAGCATTTTGCGGTAACTGATCAGGCAGTCCCGATGTGTGCGTCAACAGATGTTGGATTGTCACCCTGTCTCGCCCATCCCCCTTAAACTCCGGCAGGTACTTTTGAGCCAGATCGTCCAGGCGGAACAGGCCTTTGTCGTACAGTGTCATCAAGGCGGCAATGGCAATCGGTTTGGAAATTGAGCCGAGTAGAAACGCGGCGCTGGTTGTTTTGGCTGCACCAAACGTTCGAGCAATCTGCATTTCGCCCGTTTGCACAAAGAGCGATGCCGAGCGAACTTGTCCGCCGGCAACGCATTGTTCCAAAACCGTCGCAGCTTCGTCGAAGCTTCTGTTTTGCACTGCGGCAACGAGGGGTTTCATCAGCAAAATTCCAGACGTACATGCAGTGGCAATAAAAGTTCGACGGGTCGGATGATGCATGAAGAAGCTCCTCAGGGGCTGCGACTCACTTGCGTCGAACAGCCGTCCAGGCTTCACGCGCGACCTCGTCGCCGTTGTCACTGGTCAATACCCACTCCCCTTTCAAACTGCCGTCTTGAGTCTGTTTGGCGTTAATGGTGATGGTTCCCGTGTTTCCTTCATACTCAAAGGGAACGGTGATCTTGACGCTTTTGCTGTCGACATCGACCGAGCTGAGCGTCCGGGCTTCACCAGCGCTATTCTTCGATTCGCCAGCGTACTTTCCATTGGATTCGGTCAGAGTAAGTGTCCCATTGTAATCGGCACTGTCGGGAACCGTAGCGACCACATCCCAAACGCCCGCTAGTCCGGTGGCTTTCCGTACGGCAGTCCACTTGCCCGATGCCGCTTCCGCACCATCTTCGCCGACGACCAGCCACTTCCCAACGAGGTTCGAAGCATCCTTGGCTTCTGCTTTGATGACGCAATCAATTGTGTTGCCTTCCATTTCGAAATCGAATTCCAGTTCTAGTTGGCGATCTTTGGCGGTCAGTTTATCGAGTTCGACTTCGCCTGCCTGACCGCTGACCGAACCTTTGAGTGCCGAATTGCCGCCGGTCAGTTTCATGTTAGATTCCATGGTTTGCCCGTCGGGGAGTGTCGCTGTGGCCACCCATTCACCTTCGAAACGGACTTCCTTGACCGCAGTGATTTTACCGCTGAGATATTCCGTTCCGTCGTCGCCAACGATTGCCCACTTGCCCACCAACTTGCCCGGCGACTCTTCTTCTGCTTCGACTTCGATGGTCCCTCTGTTGCCGTCTTGGTTGATGTCAACCTCCAGCATGACAGACTTGCCATTGACGGTGATTCGATCGAGGACGCGTTGCTCAGAATTGCCGTTATCGCGGCTCTCTCCCTTGAGCTTGTTGCCTTCGTTTGAGAATGTCCACGTCAGTTCGCGGGCACCTTCATCCGAGGACGCTGTCACTTTCCACGAGCCGACCAGGTCGACCGTGGCTTCAGGCGTTTCGGCATAAATGAGGGAGGCGAGCCCCACGGTGATAAGGAAGGTGAACAAACGAGTCATCGATTTCATGATAAGGCTGCTCTTAGGTATGGGGTGTCGGCGAAAAGAATGTCGTGTGCAGGTGAAGCTTTTTATGCTGCACATGGCCAGTGGAAGCTGGTATTAACGCGGGGAATTGTAATCCACACAAATCCTCTCGTCACGCAAGGTGTCGTCCACGGCCTCCATTCGCCGCTTTCCGGGCCATAATTCGGGGTCGCCCAGCCCGTTAGGTGGGTGTTGCGGGCTCGACTTGCATTCCAGGCTGGTTTTAGGTCACAATAGAGCGTGCTGACGCCCGAGGCTCTGTTTCTAAACCGGTTTTCACGTAGCTGCATCTCCCTGAGATTCAGTTCGCGACTCAGAGAGAAGCGACAACGTGTTTAGAAAATGAGTCTAGCACTCCCGCCTTTGATTTAGACCCTCCCGCCTAAGGTACATGCCATGCTGACCATTTTTGGTAAGGCTGGTCGATACTGCGATGGAATATCGCGCCGCAGTTTCCTGTCGATCGGTGGCCTCACATTCGGTGCCGGTACGTTTGGTTTTCCAGGACTTGGACTTGCGGAAATCTTGCGTACGGAATCCAGCCAGTCGAAACAACGAACTGGACTCGGACACAAAGCAGTGATCAATGTATTCCTTGGCGGCGGACCGCCGCACCAAGACATGTGGGAAATCAAGACGGAAGCACCGTCGGAGATTCGCGGTGAGTTCCGGCCGATTCCTACCAACGTGCCCGGCATTCAAATTTGCGAAGTCTTTCCAAAACTCGCGCAACTCATGGACAAGGCCGCGGTCATTCGTTCAGTCGTCGGTTGCAAAGATCGTCACGAGTCGGCGCAGTGCTTGAGCGGCTGGATTCCAACCGACTTGAGCAACCTCGGTGGCCGACCCAGCATCGGTGCCGCCGTCGCTAAGTTGCATGGGCAAGTCGATCCGGCGGTGCCCGCCTTTGTTGGACTGGCCCAACGCACTCAGCACGTTCCATGGTCCGATTCTGGCACCGCAGGCTTTTTGGGTACCAGTTACTCGGCCTTCAAGCCGGATGGGCCTGGGATGGAGAACATGAAACTGAACGATATCTCGCTCGAGCGATTGCAGGATCGTCGGCGTCTGCTCACGAGTCTCGATAACTTGCGACGCGATATCGATACCAGTGGCAACATGGATGGCATGGATGTCTTTGGGCAGCAAGCGCTGGATGTCTTGACCAGTAGCAAATTGCTCGACGCGCTCGACCTCACCAAGGAAGATCCCAAGCTGGTCGAACGCTACGGCGACGGTAAGCCTTACAAATACCAGTACGACGGTGCACCGACTTGTAATGACCACCTGTTGATCGCTCGGCGACTTGTCGAAGCGGGAGTTCGCTGTGTGAGCCTTAGCTACGGACGCTGGGACAGCCACGGAGAAAACTTCGATCTCGTGCGCGACCACGGTGCAAAGCTCGATCAGTGCTTGAGCGCGCTAATCGAAGACTTGGACGCGCGAGGAATACTCGACGATGTGACTGTCGTCGTGTGGGGTGAGTTTGGGCGAACGCCCAAGATCAACCCAGGTGCGGGACGCGATCACTGGTCACAAGTTAGCTGCGCCTACATCGCTGGTGGCGGTATTCGCGCTGGTCAAGCCATCGGTGCGACAAATCGCTTAGGCGAATATGCCACCGAGCGACCGGTCGATGTCCAGGAAGTCATTGCGACGCTATACCACAACTTGGGTATCGATACGGCCACGACTGCGCTGATCGATCCTACGGGGCGACCACAGTATTTGGTTGAGAAGAACCCGATCGCTGAACTGATATAACCCACCTGCCCTACCCTCCTGGTTTACCTGCCGTCGTGCCAAAAACCTACGCTTTCCCTCCAGTAAGCCGTCGTCGCACAAAACCGCTAATGATCATAGGTCCAACCGTGAATTCCACATTAAGTTGCTGCGCTCGATTTGCACTGCCAACCCTGATTGCGTTATTGACGATGGGCTCCATGGCCCGCGCCGATGAATTAATGTTCACCATGGCGCCTGTTCAAGGAATGGGGATGGCATTGCGCGGAAGTGACTCGCGAGTGCAGTTGGTTGTAAGTTTAAAGTCGGCTGATGGCCTGCGGGATGCGACCCGCGAAGTGACTTATACCGTCGAGCCTCCTGTTGCGACGATCGATGCAACTGGTTATGTAAAGCCTGACGCCAATGGAATAGCGACGATCACAGCTCAGCTTGGCGATTTGGTAGCACAAGTCGAATTGCAAGTCACTGGGCTGGACGTGGTTCAGCCCGTCAATTTTCCGCACCAAGTAGTTCCGATCTTTACCAAGCTCGGTTGCAATGGGGGCGGATGTCACGGCAAGGCGGCTGGGCAAGCGGGATTTAAACTGTCGCTACTTGGCTTTGAGCCTCGCGAGGACTACGAACATCTAGTCAACGAATCGCGTGGCCGCCGATTGTTCCCGGCGGTCCCATCGGAGAGCTTGTTGCTAAAGAAAGGTGTGAACCAATCGCCGCACGGCGGTGGTCAACGACTGGAAGCTGATTCCTACGAATACCGTGTCATCGAGCGCTGGATTGCCAATGGGATGCCGTACGGCAGCGACAATGATCCGGTGGTGACGAGTATCACTGTTACACCCGGACAACGTCGCTTGCCGCGGGGTGCCGTTCAACAGATTGCAGTGGTCGCGACCTACTCGGACGGATCGGTTGAGGATATTACTCGCACGGCGCAGTTCGAGTCGAACAACAAAGACTTGGCGGATGTTAACACCCAAGGTCTCGTCACACTGGGTGATCAGCCCGGCGATGTGGCGATCATGGCTCGTTATCAAGGCCAAGTTGGCGTGTTTCGTTCGAGCATACCACTTGGCGTCCAGTTGGCTGAAGCAGAGACGCAGTTACCTCCGGTTCGAAACATCGTCGATGAGCTGGTGATTGCAAAGTTGAATACGCTTGGCATCCCTCCGTCCGCCACCTGCGATGACGCTACGTTCGTGCGCCGCGCGACGCTCGATATCTGTGGACGTCTGCCGACGGTCGAAGAAAGTCGCAACTTCATCGCTGCTAGCGGCGAGCAAAAGTACACGGACTTGGTCGATCATTTGCTTGACTCGACCGACTACGCGGAGCATTTTGCCAAGAAATGGAGCATGATTCTTCGCAATCGTCGCGTAGGGGTTGGTCGACAATTTGGGACCTTTGCATTTCACGATTTGCTGAGAACGAGCTTCTACGAGAACAAGCCTTATGATCAGTTCGTCCGCGAGCTGTTGACGGCTACCGGCACGGTGGAAACGAATCCGCCCGTCGCCTGGTTCCGCGAAGTGTCAAACACGGAGTCGCGAGTCGAGGATGCAGCCCAGTTATTTCTCGGGCAGAGAATTCAATGCGCGCGATGCCACCATCATCCATTCGAAAAATGGAGTCAGGCTGACTACTATCACATGTCCGCCTTCTTTTCCAAAGTAACAACGAAAGAAGGACCCACTCCCGACGAACCGCTTTACATCTCGCGCGTCGGTGGCGCCAGCGCTCAACATCCCAAGTCGGGTCAGTCGCTCAAGCCGGCCGGGTTGGATGCAGAACCTCTCGATCTCGAAGCGATCGATGACCCGCGCGAAAATCTCGTCGATTGGATGGTCGCTCCCGACAATCCGTTCTTTGCTCGCTCGTTGGCCAATCGCTATTGGAAACACTTTTTTGCGACCGCCTTGGTGGAGCCCGAAGATGACATGCGAGTTACCAATCCAGCTACCAACCCAGAATTGTTGGACGGTCTGGCCAAGCACTTGATTGAATCGAAGTTCGATCTGAAATCGTTGGTGCGATTAATTTGTACCTCAAGCGCTTATCGATTAAGCTCAGATGCTAATGCTCATAATTTAGGTGATCAGCACAGTTACTCGCGGTTCTATCCAAAGCGGTTACCCGCAGAAATTCTGCTGGATGCAATTGATCAGGTTACGATGACGGAAACCTCGTTCAGCGGTATGCCAGCCGGAACCCGCGCCGTTAGTTTGCCTGATACCGGATTTGCATCGTACTTTCTGGATGTCTTCGGGCGACCCGATGCGACCACCGCGTGTGAATGCGAGCGATCGCAGGAAGCCACATTGGCACAGAGTCTGCATTTGTTGAATTCGAAAGAGGTCCAAGCCAAACTTGCATCGGACGTCGGTCGTCCGGCAGCGATGGCGGCTAGTTCACAAGATCCCACCGAGCTCCTCGAAGAGCTTTACTTGGCGGCCTTCAGCCGTCGTCCTTCCCCGCAAGAGCTGGAAACGGCTGTCCAATATGTTGCTGATCGCACCGATCGCAAGCGCGAGGCTTACGAAGACCTCGTTTGGGCGATCATCAATAGCAAAGAGTTTCTGTTCAACCACTGAGCCGGAGTCGCTCGTCGATTGGGTGAGAAGCCGAGGGAAATAAAGGGAGGCAGGAGCCTCCGTGCAGTGCGTCCCCAGGCAGAGCCCGGGGACGAGCGCAGGGAAATAAAGGGAGGCAGGAGCCTCCGTGCAGTGCGTCCCCAGGCAGAGCCCGGGGACGAGTGCAGGGAAATAAAGGGAGGCAGGAGCCTCCGTGCAGTGCGTCCCCAGGCAGAGCCCGGGGACGAGTGCAGGGAGCCTCCGAGCAGTGCGTCCCAAATGCAAAGCCGGCAGAGCCCGGGGACGAGTGTCAAAATTTTTTGTAACAAAGCAATGCACGACGATCCTATGTTAACTACACGACACGTACAACTCGGTCCTTGCCTTTCTCAAGCCGCTCCATACCAGAATCTGCGTGCAGGACAGCTCTTCCAATTCGGCCTAAGTCTGCTTTTCATGGTCTGCTGTCTGGAGGCTGGAACTGCGGTCGGGCAGTTGCCCACCGCCGAGTTGATTTCGCTGTCGCGGTCGGGTGCACAAGTCGGTTCAACCATTGAGCTGCAGTTGAATGGAACTCGATTAGAAGAATTACAGACGCTGGCGATTACTGGAGATGCGAGTGCCATTGCCGTTGAGCCACGGACTGCGTCGCCGCGACTATTGAGTGACCAGCCGCTGCCTACCAATACTTTCAATGTAAAGATTGGTGAGACGGTGGGTCCTGGTTTGGTCGAAGTGCGTGGCGTGGGACGTTTCGGATTGAGCAACCCGCGGCGGATGCTGATCACGGCCAAGCCGATTCAAATTCCAGCAAGCGAACACAGTAACTCGACAACCTCGTTGGCGTTGGTTGGGAATGAAATTGTCCTCGACCGCTGTGCAGCCCAGAAATTGAGTTATTTTCATCTACAGCTTCCGGTTGGGGCGAGCTTGCAGGCCGTTGCTTACGCCCAGCAGCTAGATTCTCGCGCCGCACTCTCAACTCGCTTGTTGGATGCAAACGGAAAAGAGCTGGCTCGCAGTCGCTCCATTGGACCCTGGCCGGCAGAGCTTAACTACACGACAAAAGAGGCAACGGAAGCCTACATTGTCGTTCACGATCTACTCTATCAAGGTGGGGGCGAATATCCATTTGCTTTGGAAGCGGTCATCTCTCCGGCGGATGCACCCGCACCACCACTGGAGCTCAACCAACTTTTGCGTCCAAAATTTGAAGCTGCAACCGATGTCGCCGTGGGTGAGGTCGCTACTCCCCCTTTTGCAGCACAAGGGGTGCTTGGTGATGCTGCGGGTGGAGTTGATTTTGTGGCCAAGTCCCAGCAACTGCTCAGCTTCCGCGTGACCTCGTCGGCGTTGGAACAACTGACGGACCCGCGTTTGGTTGTCTATAAAGTGGATTCCGTCGCCGCTGCGGACGGTGCTGCGAGCACATTTAAACTTTCACAATTGGCAGAGCAAGACGATGGACCGACACTCGGTCGCTCCGACGTGCGAGTGCGGCAGGCCGATCCAGCTTTGGTGTGGACAGCGCCAGAGGATGCAACGTACCGCGCCGTCGTATTGGATAACCAAGCCGGGGTCAGGCCATCTGACGCTCAACAATATTTGCTGGCCGTCGACTCAGTTAAACCCGGGTTTCGCCTGCTAGCCTACCAGCCTTTTCCGAGTAACAATCCGGCTGCGGCACGCCCCTTTGGTTCCAACTTAATGCGTGGCGGAACAGAGGCCTTGCATGTGCTCTGCCTGCGGGAAGATGGATATGCAGGGCCGGTTGAACTCTTCGTACAGGGCTTACCTGCCGGTATCTCTTGCGCTCCAATGATCATTCCGGCGAATCAAACGGAGGCCACGTTGATCTTGCGGGCCAATGAAGATGCCGCGGCATGGCATGGTGAATTGACAGTCAGCGGGCGAGCCACAATTTCTGAACAATCCGTTGAGCGTAACGCGGAGTATGCTACGGTCGTCTGGTCAGCTGTTCCGACGAAAAATGCGGTGCAACATCGTAGAGCGGACAACTTGATGATCGCGATCAATGCCCTTGATGTCGCTCCACTATTGGTTGAGTTGGGGGATGGTTCGGTAACGCAAATTGCCAGAGGTGGCAAAGCTCCATTGCTCATCAAAGCGACTCGACGCGAAGGTGGAGTAGCCGAGTGTCTACTGCGCCCACAACATTTGCCTCCCGGCTTGGCGTTGGGCGAGTTGAAAATTCCGGCAGATCAGAGCGAGCTGGCTACCGAATTGACCATTGCCGCCGACGCACCTGTTGGTGAGTACACCTGGTGGATGCAGAACGAGACCAAGGTCAAGTTTAAGCCGAATCCACAAGCCTTGTCGCGCGAAGAAGCTTACTTGGCACAGTTGCAAGCTGCGTTGGCGGCAGCGGTCGACGAGCCTGAAAAACAAAAATTGACAGAGACGATTACCGCTGTCACAGCTGTCATTGAGGAACTGAAAAAACAGACCGCAGAGCAAGAGTTCACCGTTTGGCTACCCACGACGCCACATCGCATCAAAATCGTTGCGGAATAGCGGACCTAGAAACATACTGACAGAATCCAACATGTGGGCGAGACTCCGAGGCTCGCGGCAAAACACTACCACTCACGTAGGCGAGTCTCTCCGAGACACGCGGCAAAACACTATCTCTCCGAGACTTGCTGACGTCAACCTTTCGGAGAGACGTTGCAACGTGGCACAACACCTCCCTTTGCTTGCAGACAATCATGAAGACTTTATCACTATTCACGCTATTCGCTGTATCGTTGGCTGCGTTTCCAACTTTCGCAGATGAGTCGTCGGAACTCGACTTCAACCGTGACCTCGCACCGATACTTTCCAAGAATTGCGTCGCATGTCATAACGCCAAGAAGCCTGAAGGGGGATTGAATCTAGAGTCGTACGAAACGCTGTTGGCCGGCGGCGATAGTGGCCCCGCAGTCGTTTCGAGTGACGCTGCTGCCAGCACACTACTTGAACGGGTTAAGAGTGAAGATGCCCCGATGCCACCTGATGACAACTCGGTTGGCGCAAAGCGGCTGGCTGCAGAAGAGATTGAGTTGCTCACACAGTGGATTGTGGCGGGTGCGAGTGCACCCACGACCGCGGCGATGCGAACATTGCAGTGGCAACCGGTTCCACAAGGACTACAACCGGTTTATGCATTGGCGGCATCACCTGATGGTAACTACCTGTCTTTTGGGCGAGGTAGCATGGTGACGATCACGCGGCAAAGTATCGGTGAGACGGGTGACGTGCCGACGCAGCAACTTATCGACCCAGCGGTGGCACAAGCGTTAGGGGATGACAACCCGCTCGCGCCGGCCACGCATCTCGACATCGTTCAATCACTCGCATTCAGCGCAGATAGCCAGCGCTTGGCGACGGGTGGGTTTCGCACTGTAAAGATCTGGCGTCGCAAGACTGAGCCAACGCAATTGCTCCAGGGATTATCGCCGGCGACCGGATTGTCAGCCATTTCACCCGACGGACGCTGGATCGCACAAACAGCGGGTGAACAAGGAATCGAAATCACCGATTGTCAGTCGGGGCAATCTCATCGCTTCCTGAGAACCCATGCCACCAAAGTCACGGCGCTTGCATGGATGTCGGATTCATCCAAGTTGCTCAGCTCTGATGAGGCGGGACAGATGGCGCTTACGCACACCGCTAACTATGCAGTGGAAGCTGTTGCTCAGGCCACACCACTGGTTTGCCAATCGCTAGTGCGGATCGACGACGCGCAATGGCTCATGATCGATGATCAACAGCATCTACACGTCGGCACATTGACCATGGATGCGACCGCTGGAACAACGATGGCTGCTCGGTTGATCGCTGGATTTGAAGCGGTGGTCGCCACTGTTGTTACCAGACCCGATGCCACTCGCGCTGCGATCGCGCTGTCCGATGGCAAGGTCAAGCTCGTTGGGGTACCCACCTTTGATTTAGTGAAAGAACTCGATACGCAAGTTACAATTCGTTCGTTGGACATCAACGGTGACGCCAGCTTAATTGCCATTTTGCCCCACTCAGGTCCGGCACACGTCTGGAAAACGGAAACGGGTGAGTTATTGGCTAAATTGGAGCAGGATTACACCAAGTCGCAGTTGGTACGAGGTAGCGATCGCAATGTCATCCGACAAAAAGCGTTGGTTGAGCGATTGGCAGCGAAAGTACCCGAACTTCAAAAAGTGGTCGAGCAAGAAGTTGAGGCCACCAAAAAAGTGCAGGAGGCGCGGGACAAAGCAGCTGAGGCGCTAACGGCGAAAGTGACCGAAGTGGCGACAGCCACCACGGGTGTGAGCGAAGCAGAGCAAGCGCTTGCAGCCGCTCAAACCGCAGTGGCCGAAGCGATGAAAGTGGTTGAAGCTAAAACTGCCGAGCTAGACGCGAAGAAAAAAACAGTCGCTGAGATGGAACAGCAGAAGGTTGCTGCTGAACAAGAGTTGGCAAAGCGCGAACAAGCGCTGGCGACCGCCAACGACAGCTCGCAACGCGCCGCCGCGAAAATTCCCGAGCTAGAAGAAACGATTGCACAAGAGCAAACGCAGCTTGCTACGCTCGAGTCGAGCCATGCCGCGACACAGGCTGAAGTCGTTGCGACCGACCAACCGACGGCACTTGCATTTACACAGGATGGAACACGAGTCGTCGTCACGCATGCTGATCAACGTCTGCGAATCTTCTCAACACGCACCGCATCACCTGAAGCAAATCCCGCGACCGCTTCGAAAATAGTTGCGATGCGGGCAACGCAAGACAATAGCTTAATTTGTTTGACCGACTCGGGAGTGGTTCAGACCTGGAACTTGAATTTGCCATGGGAATTGGAACGCACTTTAGGAAATGCGAGCGAATCGCCGTTTAGTGATCGAATTACCGCGCTGGACTTTAGTCCCGATGGGAAACTTTTGGCGGTTGGAAGTGGGCCGCCGAGTCGCTTTGGTGACATCAAACTGATCGATGTTGAAACCGGTGCGATTGCCCGCGATTTGGGTGAAGCGCATAGCGACACGGTACTCAGCTTGCATTTTTCCCCGGACGGTCGTCAGCTTGCTTCTGGTGGCGCGGACAAACTCTGTCGAGTCTTCGATGTGGCTTCGGGTGAATTGCAGCGAGCGCTGGAGGGGCACACACATCATGTGTTGGGAGTTGCATGGAAAGACGACGCGCGAACATTGATCACAGCCAGTGCCGATACCAGCCTGAAGGTTTGGGATGTCGAAAGTGGTACGCAGTTGCGGACCATTGCGGGCTTCAGCAAGGAGATCGCAGCGGTGCGTTTCGTTGGACAGTCCAGCGAATTTGTATTGGCTTCTACGGACGGCAACGCGCGACTGTACAATGCGGATAATGGTCAGCAAGTGCGAGCTTTCGGGGGTGCCTCCAACGCCTTGTATGCCGTCGCCATTTCTGCGGAGAACAAACAAGTATATTCGGGAGGACAAACCGGCCAGATCTGGGCATGGCAAATGGAAGATGCCAAACTCCTGCGTACTTTACCCTAATTATTATGTCAGAACTTTTGTTTGGCAAAGCGTTGAACTGGACCTGTTGGGATCATCGCAATGTCCTGACGGCGCTGCTCGATGCAACGCTAAAAAATTGGTCTGCCGAGCAGAACATTAAGTCGCGGTTGACGCGAGTGGAGCATCTGGAGGACCAGTTGCAAGCTTTGTCGGTCCATCCCATCGGCTTGTCAGCCTGGGCACTCTGGGACGAGGAGTCGTTGGAAACGCTTTGCCATACTTTGTTGGCCGTGCGTGAAATGCCGCGACCACCACTCCGCGTTTGCTATTTGGCCCCAGAATTAGCTGAGTACGTAGCAATCTTAAGCGAGGCGGGTGCCCAGATTGTCTTCAGCCAGTTACCATCATTGGAAGCGGTCTTGTCCAAAGCGCTCTCCGAGGTAACGCTTTCTCAACACGGTTTTCATCCATTAACGGGTGGGCTCTTAGAACGTTTGCCTTGGGGCGAGTGAGCCGTAGAGGCTAGCCTCGGGCAAGTCGGCTGCGACTCAGTTCGGTGAACCGTAGGCGCAAGCCTCAGGCCATTGGGCAATAATTCAGTTCAGTGAGTTACGGCCCGAGGCTAGCGCCAACGGCTCAGTTCAGCACTAGGCTAGCCACGGGTAGCCTGCGTCAGCTACTCCAGTATTCCATTTTTTGCACTCAAAGTTTTTCCATGACTATATCGACGGATTCGATTCAAAAAATTTTATCCGAGCTACGCGATCCTGAAACAGGCCGGGTTTTGGGGAAGACTCAACAAATTGCCAGCGTCGAGGTACGAGGTGAGGTTGTTCATTGCGTATTGAAACTGACGACCCACAGTTGGCCACTTCGCGACGAGTTCATTGAGCGCGTCAAAGAAGCGCTCATAACCAAAGTGGCAGGCGTGGCAGGTGTCGAAGTCCAGCTTGAGATACTGGATCGACCACCGGTGCCGCTGGGCCAAGTAGGGTTGACGGCGAAGAGCGTCATTGCTGTAGGTTCCGGCAAAGGCGGTGTGGGCAAAAGTACGATAGCCGCCTCGATAGCGCTGATGCTATCCAGAGGTGGAGCCAAGGTGGGATTGATGGATGCGGATGTATATGGCCCCAGCATTCCACATTTGCTAGGGCTCTCCGGACGTCCGGAAGTAGTTAACAATAAGATTCGCCCAATCTATTTTCAGCAGATTCCGGTCATGTCGATGGGTTTCTTGGTTGAGCCTGATCAAGCGGTTATTTGGCGGGGACCGATGCTGCACGGTTCCATTTCGCAATTTCTGCGCGACACGTACTGGGGGCCGCTCGACTACTTGATTATCGATATGCCACCGGGTACCGGTGACATCGCGCTTACGCTATCTCAAATGATTCCATTGGCCGGAGCGGTTGTCGTCTGCACTCCGCAGCAGGTGGCATTGCTGGACGCGGTGAAAGCGATCGCCATGTTCCGCAAAGTGAAAATTCCCGTACTGGGTATGGTGGAAAATATGAGTGGCTTTATCTGTCCGGACAACGGCATTCGCTATGATATTTTTGGGCATGGCGGGGCTCGAGATAAAGCAGAAGAAATGAATGTCCCATTTTTAGGTGAAGTGCCTCTAAACATGCAACTGCGCCAGAACTCGGATACAGGGGAGCTTAGCAGTGCTCTGGATGATCCGATTTGCGAAAGTGCTTTGAACAAGATTGTGCGTGCCATGGTGCATCGGGTAAATGATCAAGCTGCGGCAGCCCCGACGGGAGCAGCGTTGCCTGTGTTATGAGCTGAGAGAGCGTGTTTGTTAATCCCTTAGATGAACCGTCTATACTCCAACTGTTGACTGGTATCTCACCTACAGAATGCCTGTTGATGGCTTTGTACAAGGGATGTAGCGATCGTTCCAGGGAGTTAACTGCGCGAGGACGGCAGGGGCTGGAGCAGTTGATAGAAGCTGGCGTAACGCTCCGCACTGGCTGGCCCCGCAACTGGGCTTCTACGCTCGAAGACTGGCTTGGGAAGCGGTTGTATTTGTCGTTTGCCGGCAATTTTTCGACAACGACGCACTATGCGACGATTGTCAGCTCGGCAGTGGGACGCGATGGACAAAAGCTCCCGCAATGGCCTATGTTGCTCGATCTTGCATTGCAGGGTGCTGCCAGGCGTGGCTCTCATCTATTGCTATCCTCCGGTACAACTACTTACAAATGGAGTCGCGATTTCGCCCGCTGCGCACGACTCGACTGCCTCGAAGTCATTCCTCCACGCCGCGAGAAGCTCGCCCAT
Organism: Pirellulaceae bacterium; assembly: GCA_041753315.1. Classification (GTDB taxonomy): domain Bacteria; phylum Planctomycetota; class Planctomycetia; order Pirellulales; family Pirellulaceae; genus Aureliella. The sequence goes on from JBGSUV010000136.1 coordinate 44,087, forward strand.
TGGTTGACGGCGACAATCGAACGCTTGTTGGTGGATGAATCGAAGGACATTGCGTGCCTTGAACGAGTCTTTCTGTCGCCAGTGATCGAAACGAACGATCGCTCGGACGCCCTAACTGGCAAGGCAATTGACTTACCCCTGCAAGACCGTCTGGCGATTGGCATGAGCGATCTTGTTGTAGCGTTGTCGGTGCATGCAGGCGGCAATATCGATCGACTATTGCGCATGCGACTGGCCGAGTCGTCGTTCCCCTTGGCCTCCGTTTTTGTGGCGGTGCCTACACAACGCCACCGCGATTTGGCGAAGTACACAACCGCTGACAATCGCACTTCGGATACGGCGGCCCTCAGTAATGCTCGGAAAAACAAAGCAGTTACTAGTACTGACGATTGGTTGAGTCGCGGTGCAGTGGGCTGGTACATTGTCGAGCATCGCTCGAAGCTGTCTTTTGACTGGCCCGTATGTCGACGGGTGTCCCAGCCGGTCGCGCAGCAACTGTGCGCGCCGCTGACGCGCGTGCACTTGTCGGACTCGAAAGATGGAAATATGGGCTGCGGTAACTGGCTCGTTCACTGCACTCGAGGCAACGCAGGACCTCTGCCTGAGGAAAGCGATGCGAGTTTTCGTTACCGGGCTTGGCTGGCAGGCGTGCAAGCTCAATCGCATCCCTTTCTCACGCTGACCCGCATCTGTCGTGAGTGGATGTTAAAAGGAACATCGCATATAACGCGGACCGATCAGCAGTGCGTGAGTTTTTCTGCTGTGCCGCTGTTAGAACTGCTGTCGCGTCGCACCTTTCGATCGCACCTGTCGCGTTGGGATTGGGAGCCCTATGGATTGTTGGTTCGACGCGAAGCGTTGGAACAGCTTGGCGCGCGGCCGGTGCAATATGGTTGCGAGTCCGATTATGATTCGATGGATCAGGAGTCAAAGCCGTACTTTCAACCCCAGGGAAGATCCAAGCGAGGGGCGGGGGCAAAGGTGGTGGGCGGGGAGTCCGAGGGGGTGAACGATTGGTCCGAAGAGCGAGAATGGCGACTATTGGGCGACTTGATGCTGAGCAGTTTGCCGGAGAATTCCCTGCGATTGTTCGTACGCACGCGGCGCGAAGCGGAGCAAATGTCTCGATTCGCCCCCTGCCCTGTCCTTTGGAAAGAGTAAATCGTCCATTGCGTGGCAGTTAGCGCTTGCGAAGCGGTCTACTGCCAGCCTATTCTATTTCTATCGTTGGTTTGGTTCATTGCCCGTTACGGGCCAATATCGAGTCAGCACTTCCCACCTTTTATACCTTCCTGATAGTTTAAGGGCTCACACATGCCGCATCGAGTTTGGCATTTTCGAATTTTGGCAACTCTGGTTTGCTTGGCAACCACGTTCAGTGCATCGGCGATTGTCGCACAGGAAGGCGTCAAGGAAGCGCCCGAGGGTTTCACTGCCCTTTTTAATGGCAAGGATTTCGCTGGTTGGCATGGCCGTCCGCATCATGATCCACGCGACTGGAACAAAGTCGTTCCCACGACTCGCGAAGAATGGAATGCCGACCTGCGAAAGCACTGGAGCGTCAACAATGGCGTTATCATCAACGATGGGGACGGCGTCTACTTGACGACCGATAAGGAGTATGGCGATATCGAATTGTTGATCGATTACAAGACGGTTGCACTGGCCGATAGCGGCATCTATGTGCGCGGTACTCCGCAGATTCAGATCTGGGATAGTACCAATAAATCGCAGTTCAGTATCGGTGCGGACAAAGGCAGCGGTGGCTTGTGGAATAGTAGTGAAGGCGCGGCTGGAAAAGACCCACTGGTCTTGGCTGACAAACCCTTCGGCGAATGGAATTCGTTTCGCATCGTACAAATTGGAGCCCGCACCAGCGTGTGGCTCAACGGGCAACTGGTCGTTGACAACGCAGTGATGGAGAATTTTTGGGATCGTGCGTCGCCGCTATTCGCCAAAGGTGTCATCCAATTGCAAACGCACGGCGGTGAAATTCAATGGCGCAATCTGTTTGTTCGAGAAATCGGTAGTGAAGAAGCGAATGATTGGCTGCGTGAAAAGGACAAGCAAGCTTACAAGTCGCTTTTTAATGGCAGGGATTTGAGTGGTTGGGTGGGTGCAACCGAGAACTACGAAGTGGTTGATAAGGCCATTCAGTGCAAGGCTGGACATGGTGGAGTGCTCCACACACCTGAGAAGTATGCGGACTTTCAAGTCCGGCTCGAGTTCCAGTTGCCAGCAGGCGGTAACAACGGTTTAGCGATTCGCTATCCGGGCGAAGGCGACACGGCATATGTCGGCATGTGCGAATTGCAAGTGCTGGACAATGATGCACCCATTTATGCCGCTCTGGATCCGCGACAGTATCATGGTTCGGCTTACGGCATGATTGCTGCGAAACGTGGGTACCTGCGGCCGGTAGGCGAGTGGAACTATCAGCATGTGACCGTCAAGGGGTCGACGATCCGTGTTGAACTCAACGGCACCGAGATCTTGAGCGGTGACCTGGATGAAGTGAAAGAGTACATGGCCAACAGTCCGCACCCAGGCAAAGACAACGCCGAAGGCTATTTTGGATTTGCTGGGCACAACGATCCTGTCCGCTTTCGCGCCATCGAAATTCGCGCCGAGTGAATGGCGCTGCGTCGAGTTCATTGGCTAGCGACGGCGATAAGAAAGATGTGTCGCTTTGTTGGGAACTTCTTGCCAGTTCGTTCATGATGTGTGCGAATTGGCAAGAAAAGGCAAGTACACGCAAAGAGCAAGGTGGGAGCGTGGTTGCGGTTTTTGCTGATCCTGCCGATCCCGTTCGCTTTGGTGCTATCGAGATTCGTGCCGATTAAAGGGTTGCCGTGCCATGAGTTGTAGCATTTTTCAGCTGTAAAGCGTCCTGTTTCGGCTTGACGCGCCGATAACTTGATGTGGCCAATGGATTGCCCCCCTAGAGCTAAAATCGGATTTTGAACAATGCTCAACCCAGACCTCAGTTTCGAATCGTTGAATCTCTCTCATGATCATGCGAGCGAGAAGCGGATACACTTGCGATCTGACAGCAAGTCGTTGTCGGTTGGTCGGGGGCTGGACTACCAGCTGCTATCAGGCAGTCTGCATGCGATGAGTCGCGCGTTAGATGCGCGTGATCCGTATACTCAAAGTCATAGTGAACGCGTTGCGCATTTGGCCTTTGAATTGGCAGGCATTCTCGGCCTGTCGAAGGAGGCGAGTTACGAGATCTACCTGGCGGGTATTCTTCACGACATTGGCAAAATCGGAATACCCGACGCGGTATTGCTCAAAGCCGACGCGTTGAGCGAAGAGGATATAAAGTCGGTACGGCGGCATCCGGAAATTGGCTATTTGATTGTGGAACGCGTTTCAACGCTGCAATTTGCGTTACCGGGCATACTCTATCACCATGAGCGTTGGGATGGAAAAGGGTATCCCCATGGGCTTGCAGGAGAATCGGTGCCTTTGATGGCGCGGATCCTGGCGGTGGCAGATGCGTTTGATGCGATGACCAGTTGTCGGCCTTATCGAACAGCGATGCCGTTGGAACGCGCTCTTGCGATCATCGAAGCGGGACGTGCTAGCCAATGGGATGCGGCCATCGTTGATTGCTTTGAGATATGGTTAAACGAACGTAACTCAACGCAGCGAGTGCCTGTGATGCCTCCACATAGCATCATTCCGCAAGGCTCGCCCGTTGAGTACATTCACCGGGCCATCGTGACGTTGAGTCACTGATGGCTGGGGTTGTCATATTTACTACGGACTGGGTGTTCGCTGATTAAAGTTTTAGATCCGATCGGTCGTTGGCGACGATTTGACCGACAATGATCCACACACCCACGAAGAAAGTGCCTAGCACTGCGTGAAACCACTCCAGAGACATTTTTAAACCTATTGCGCTGCAGGTACCAAAATTGGTGCGGCATCCTTGCGCAATTCAGAGCAAATTCGTAATCCTGAATTCGCTAACGTGCGTCGATCGCATCCAGAAGAAGATGAATGCAATCGACTCGTTTAGGGATCGACATCTGAGATAGCGGAGGCTTAAAAATTATTTGCATCGCGCAAAGCACAACGCAGTCGTTAAAGTTTAGCAGGCGTGTCCTGCGGCGATTGGTGATCTATCCAGCGTTTGTCTTTGGAGCTGCAATTGTGGTTCTAGTCCTCTTGGAAAATTCGCTCATCTATCCTGCTCCGAAGTATCCCATCGGATATTGGGAGGACCGCCCCGCGGCTGTCGAGGAAGTTACCTTTCAAGCAGCCGATGGAACCAGCTTACACGGTTGGTTTGTGCCCCATCTGCAACCGCGTGGCACGCTACTTTACTTCCATGGCAACGGTGAGAACATTTCTTACTTGGGACCGTTGCTCGATCGATTCAACCAAGATTTTGATCTGCAGGTACTGGCATTTGATTATCGCGGCTATGGAAATAGTAGCGGTCGCCCGACAGAGAGTGGATTGCAGCAAGACGCGCGGGCAGCGCTCGCGTGGCTGAACAACAAAACACAGACACAACCCCATGAAGTGATTTTCTTTGGTCGTAGCCTTGGCGGGGCAGTCGCAGTCGAGTTGGCCAGTGGGGAAGGATGCCAAGCGCTCGTGTTAGAGTGCACTTTTGCCTCGCTGCCGGAGGTGGCCAGTTGGCACTACCCGTGGTTGCCTGTGCGGTGGCTGATGCGCAATCGATTTCCATCATCCGAGAACATCCTCAACTGTCCACAACCGCTGCTTCAGTCGCATGGCAACGCAGATCGAGTCATACCGTTTGCCAGTGGCCGACGGCTGTTTGACGCTTCGCCAAACAAGCAAAAAGTGTTCTTGGAGTTAGACGGCGTCGACCACAATGATCCCACTCCAGCAGAGGTCTGGGTAGAGTTTGAAAAAATGCTGTTGGGTTTAAGTGAGGAGAGCGTTCAGTAGGCTGGAAAAGTCTGGGGGGATTGGGATAGAATGGTCGTCTGGATTAGGTGATTCAATCCATCGATTGCACAAACTCGGCGGCAAAGGACTCCCCAAAATGGCTTCGCGAAAAAATGGATCGAAGTCTCGAAAGTCGAAAAAGCCTCAACGCTTGCGTCGCATGCCTCCGGCTCGTACTCCGCTGGTGACGGGTGGTGTGTTAGCGAATCGGTACGAGGAGCTGATGAACCTCAAGCCAAAACCTGCAGATGGCGAGCAAGTAGAAGATCTGGCCGTTTTCGCGCGTGTAGCGCGAGATCAATTGCCTTCGCCAATGCAATTGGAAGCCGGGGCGGTATCTCAAGCGTTGGATTTGGTAGCTAAAGGCGACTATCAAGCTGGGTTGGATGCTGTAAAGGGTATTGCGAGATCCAGTCCCTATGCGGAATGGCGGCTATTTCTTCGCGGGTTGGTTGCCTTCTATCAGAACGAAGTAGAAACGGCGCGGGAGAATTGGCGGCGATTGACACCGCAGCGGCGACCGGCCCGAATTGCGGCCGTTTTGTTGATCAGTGAAGGGGCACCGCGGCTATTCGAAGAAGGTCCTCAGCCCGCGCAGCGCATCGTGGAAGTGGCTACCGAACTGCGCACCCGATCGGCTTTGTTTGCTGAAGCCGCTCAAATTGCCACCACAATTCAATCCAATAAGCGTGGAGCCATAACATTGCTCCACAGCCGAGCGATTGCTGATTTCTATGAAAATTTTCGTCGCGTGGATGCCGAATTCGTTTTGGCGTTTTGCCAAGCGTGCGTATCGCTGGCCTATTCGCAGGATGAACAAGAGTCGGTGGCGTTGTTAAAAAAGCGAATTCCTGGTCCTGCGCATGATCCAGGTTGGAATCTACAAGATTTTTTGTACTTTACGCAGTTCGCCGATACGTTGGAAATGCAGCGTGAATCGGCGGATCTTTATGTGAACCGAGACTTGCCGCGCATCGAACGCATTACTAAAGAGCTGGCCGGCGCCCTGGGAAGTACCATCCGTCTCATGCAAGCGCAGTCAACAGTTGAACAAGAATCAAAGAAAAATGTGTTCGGTTTCCTGATGGGCGAGATCGATATTTCGGCAGCCCAAGCGTTGATTCAACAATCGATCTCGCTCTATCCCAACCGAGACGCCTATCACTTACAAGTGGGCTTGGCCGAATCCGCTCTCTTGCAATTTGAGCGGTATGTAACGCGTAACAATGATATTCAAAAGGACCAGCTCGAAAGGGCCGTTATCGCGGCGAAAGCGGAGTTGGTTGCGGCCTTTCCGGACGAAGTCGACCATATCTTGTGGTTGATCGACCGATATTTTGAAGATGACCGTTGCGATGCAGCTAAGTCTCTTATTGCAAAGTTGGATGGCCAGCGACTGGATGATCCGCGAGCAAGAGCGCTGCCGTGGAAGCAACAGCTGCTGGAATCGATGCACTTGAGCAAGCGCAAGTCGAATCTGAAGAAATCCGGTGAGGCGCTGGACGCTGCAGAACAATTGTGGCCTACATGGCTTAGCAAAGAGTGGCTCCCCTATCTCCGCTCTGCTTTGGCCCTGCGCTCGGGTGACAAGCTGGAGTTTGAGCGACTTCATGCAGAAGCCGTCCAAGCGAGTGGCGGTGAATCGTTGGCAACGGATATGATGACCTTTGCGGCGCTGCAGCAGATGAACGTCGTTAGCGAAGCAGTTAAACCGTGGCGTCAGCGTCTCGAGAACCATTTGAAGCAAGCCATTGCCACAGACGCACTTCTGAAACTTGGAGCGTTTTGCTGGGATGTCGTGCGCACGGGGATTCGCTTTCGCGGTTACGCACTTCAGGTCACCAAGTTTGGGAAAGCTCTGTGCCAGCAGTTCCAGGAAGGTAATTGCGAATTGTCCGATTCTTTGCGAACCGCTTGCCACTGGGCTGGCTCGCACCACTTTTGGAATTCTCATCCCAGTGGCTACAAAGTCCCGAGTGCAATTGTTGAACTTGCTCAAGAAGATACACACATTGCGATTGCCTGTTATCGATCATTGATTGAACGACCCCACTACGCGACATTAGTGGAACTGGGTCCACGTGTCGAGCAGCTCGCCGCCGAAGCGAAGTTGGAACGGGATCCTTTTTATCGCCATCACTTCGAATCTACCAGTCAGCGGCTGCAGAAATTAGTTGCTGATCGTATCAAGATGGAGCAAGGTCGCTATGGGTTTTCTAGAAACGCATTTGACGATGACGATGACATTGATATTGACGATGAAGATGAAGATGGATTCGAGGATGAGTTCGATGATGGATTGGATAATGAACTCGAAGCACCAACTCCTCCCAATCGCAGCCAAGAGCGGGGCAATCAAAAAAGTTCAGCGCAATCACCATCAACAAGCTTTGCAGACCTAGACTTCGGATTCGGCGACTGGGACGAAGAAGATGAAGATGAAGTTGACCTCGCGGAGGCACGTAACTCGCTGAGTCCAGAACGTATGGGGTTGATGCTGGAGTTAGCGGTACTTCTCGGAAATGATGGATTACAGAAGTTTTTAAGGATCATGCGTGCTGACGGAAAGCCAAATCGGGAGCGAGTGAATCAAGCGGCTGAACTTTGTAGGTCGTATGGTGCATCTCAGGAATTTGCAGAGCAGCTTAAGCTTTCCCTCACTGGTGGAATGGATTAAATATGAACAGGTCAGCGAGCATCAATCCGCACGCAGTGCTGGGGATCAAGGCGAACGCTAGTCCGGAGGAAACGCGAGCAGCCTATCTAAGTCTTGTACGCCAATTTCCTCCCGATAGGGATCCGGAGCGTTTCCGTGAAATTCACTCGGCCTACAAAATGCTCGAAGATCCGTTGATTCAAGCCACGGCGCTCATCAACCGGAAGTCGATTGTATCTGATTTAAACACCGTGATTGCCCGTTCGGCCCCACAGCGACCAAGGCTCCCTAAGCTTGTATTGTTAGCTCTCGGTGACCAGAAATGACGACCTTTAAAGCCAACGTTTATGAATGAACCCTCCGATCTCCAATCATCTGAATTGCACGAATCGCACCGACCGAACGAAGTTGAGTGCGGTTCGAACATTGGAGAAGACCTTCCTCAGTTGGGTGCAATGGACATCGTTGAGTCCTTTACCGCGCTGCGTCACGAATTGAAGCTCCAGGTACGCGGGGGACGTGAACTCCAACAAACACTTCTGGACAGCCTGCAGCGCATTGAACAAAGGATTGCACTTGCTCAGACAGCCACCGCCGTTTCCACTGACGACACAGGTCGCGATTTGGCAGAAGCCTTAGCGGAGATGGACGACAGTCTGCAGCGAGTCCATGACGCACTGGCGAAGCAACCTGTTCGGCAGCCGGAACGCTCAGCACCGACCCATTCGGCCGAGAAGTTCGATCTGCTTGTGCGTCAAGCCCCTTGGTGGTTGCAGCGGTTTGCGGCGAATTGGCTGCAGTCCGTGCGGGAGTTTATGTCGCAATCGATTTCGCAGCAGGCCACCACAGATGATCTTCTGCAGACCGCCCAACAAGGAGTCGAACTGCTGCATGCACGTGCGCAACGGCTCATGCAACAATGTGACCTCGAGCGGATCGATGTCGCCGGATTGCCCTTTGACGCCGAATTGATGCATGCCGTTGACTCGATCCATGCTCCCGGAACGCCATCGACCCACGTCGCCGAACAAATTAGACCGGCCTACCGATGGCATGGAAAGTTGTTGCGATACGCGGATGTTCGAATAGCAAAATAACGGTAGTCCAATTTTTCAACCTGAACGTCGAGCGCCTTTGCACTCGAGAAATCACACAATGCTGCACTAGGAGATCGTAGATGGACCAAGATAAATCACCAATTATCGGAATTGACTTGGGAACGACAAACAGCGTTGTCGCAGCGTATGTCAATGGAAAAATTCGCGTGCTACAGGAAGATGGCGAGGCCATCCTTCCATCGGTTGTGGGGCTAACCCTCGATGGAAAGCTTGTCGTTGGCCAAACAGCAAAGAACCAGTTGGCTGCATTTCCTGAACGCACCATCATGTCGGTTAAACGTCGCATGGGAGAGGCGGTGCAATTGAAACTTGCAGATCAGACTTTTTCTCCGCAAGAAATCAGCGCAATCATCTTACGACGGTTGCGGCAACGCGCCGAACAGATATTGGAAACCGAGGTCACCCGAGCAGTAATTACGGTGCCAGCTTTTTTTGATGAAGATCAACGACAAGCCACGCGTGAGGCTGGAGTGTTGGCGGGGCTGAAAGTCGAACGAATCATCAACGAACCAACGGCGGCCAGCCTTGTTTACCATGCGGGCACCGGTGAGCGGCGACAAGTCATTGTATACGACTTGGGCGGTGGAACTTTTGATGTGTCCATCGTGCGCATCGAAGGCGGGGTGATCGAGGTCCTGAGTAGTAAAGGTGATACAAAACTGGGCGGCGATGATTTCGACGAACTATTAAGCAAACATGTGTCCGATATGTTCTTCGATCAGCATGGAATCGATCTGCTATCGCAAAGCAACACCCATTGGCGACTGAAGCAGGCGTGCGAGCGAGCCAAATGCGAACTGTCGACGATGAGTTCAGTACGTATCACAGAAGAATTCATCGCGGAAGTAAACGGGCAACCGGTCAGCCTTGATGTTGAAGTGACACGGTCCGAATACGAGAACTTAATCTTTGGCCTCGTTCAGCGAACGATTGAATGTGTTGACCTGGCCATACGCGATGCGGGATTGACGACGATGCAACTGGATGAGTTGATCCTCGTCGGTGGTTCCACTCGAACTCCACTGGTTCAACGCCGACTGCGCGAAGAGTTCAAGCGCGAGCCGCTGTGGTCGGTCAATCCAGACTTGGCGGTGGCGCTGGGAGCAGCCACGCAAGGAGCCATGCAAGCTGGTAATGCAATAGGCCCCGTATTGATCGATATCGCCACGCATACTCTAGGTGTCGATGCACTGAACCCATCGTCGATTCTACCGCAGGCGATCTACGTCCCGATCATCCACCGCAATTCGCCATTGCCGGCCAAATACGAAGAGGTTTTTGAGACCATTAGCTTGGACCAACGAACTGTCGTGATCAACGTCTTTCAAGGTGAAAGCAGTGAGCTGAGCCAAAACCGAAAAATTGGTTCGTTTAAACTCGACGGACTCAATCAGGGAGCCAACGCGGACGGCGAGATTCTCGTGCGATTTGAACTTACTCTTGACGGTGTCCTGCGGGTCGAAGGGATCGAACGGCAATCAAAAATCGCAACCCAAATCAAGATAGATAACGCTCTGTCTCGGATGGGTATCGAACAGGCCAAAACCGCAGGCAGTCGACTGGAAACACTGTTTGATGGTTCGGATGAACTGCTGCGCGAGTGGTCAGCCAGCGACTATGAAGATGAAGATACTTTCGCGACTGCCAGCACAGATACTCCGGACGGATCGATCGTTCGAGTTGACGACTTGAGCCAACCCAGTTCCAAAGTGCGCCAGTTACTCGACAAGGCCAAGTCGGTGCGTGAAGGACTATCCGAGGAGGACACTGCGGATATTGATCGACTGGTGCAAGCGATTGAAGAAGCTCAGAATGCAAATGCCATCGAGAAGCTTGACGAATTGCGCACAGAATTGGATGACTTGTTATTCTACCTGGCGGAGTAACATGAATTCCGGATTTGATTTCGCATCGATACAGATTGTCTGCCCTGTCTGCCGCGCCAAGCAGGCATGCCAGGCGACGTGCCGTCGTTGTTCGGCGGATTTGAGACTGTTGGTCAAAGCCATTCAAAGCGAGCACGTCGCTGAAGCCAAAGTTCGAGCTGCTCGAGCAGCCGGGGACCATGCCGAAGTCACACGTCTTGAAGCTTACCGCCACTGGCTCAAACCATCCTAGATCGTGTTCGCAAATTGGCGATGGTCATCTGCCAGTTACAACTTTCATCCATTCTCGCTTGGAAAGCTCGCGTTGAGCGCGAGGCGCGGTGGGATCAAAGTCGGGCCCAACCGCTACTTGTGACCGAAACATAAAGTCTGCCAAAGCCGCCAACTCGGAATTGTCCCCCGTCAACTCGTTCAACCAAGTAGCGATGTCTTGCCGATTCGGTTGGACTCGCCGGCGTACGATCTGCAATCGCCTGCGCGCATCATCCAACTGCAGCCGAGCGAACAGGCTTCGCCGAGCAACTAGAAATCTCTGCTCCGCTGTGTCGCTCATCAAAGCGCTGAACGCCGCCAAGCGGACAGGTGTGATGGGACTGACCGCAGAGCGAAGCGGCGAATCGATATCCATTGCCACTCGCCATTGTGATAATTGTTGTACCAAGTTCAGTAATTGAGGTGTGGACGGTCGCGAAAGCAAACGGATGAGTTGCTGATCAACGGATTTCGCCAAATCTTCTGATCCATCCAGGTTCGCCAAAATCGCTCGGGACAACAAATTTTCTTTCGGCAGCTTTTGACACCAACCAGGTACTTCCACCGACTCCGGAACCACATTCAAGGTATCGTTTTCCACTCGAACCAATTTTCCACTGACAAGCGGCTGTCCATTGGCTTTCACTTCTCCGTGGGAAAGTAGACGCAGTTCGCGACCTTCGACCCAGGCAACCAGTGAAGCATTTTCATTGAGTACCAGTCGAAGATTTGCCGTCGACGCTGCGACGATCTGCACTTGATGGTTTGCCAGATCGTTTTCAATGTAGACTGCGCCGTACTCCAATTCGCAAACCGGCCAAACCTCAGAATTGCTTTCCCGCATACGAAAGCTCGCGAGCGAATTCTCACGGAGGATGAATTTACCGCGATCTCCAAAAGTCGTTTGCGCATAACAGCTTGGCGGAGTCATCCAGGATACCAACTTCGTTTCGTCAATCACCGTCACAACATTCGACTCCGTCACCGCTTGCCAGACTGGATACTCTCGATCTGGCGAAGTGGCCACAATACCAATCACCTGTTTCCAAGCGCCCAGTCTGGTAGCTGCTAGCGCAGGTGCCGAAAATTGCGGCGCAGTAGTATGTTCTGGCATTGGCGCAAGCTGTGGAATTTCTGAATTGGATGATGGCTCGGGGGGCTCCAATGCCAATGTCGGAGATTCCGAGTTAGGCTGCGGTGGTACGCTTTTCTCATCGGCCATTTGAACACTGTCAAGCGACTGTGAAGGAGTTTCGACCAGCTCCAGTAAAGGTGGTTCTATTGCAATTGGTTCTTTTTCATGCTGTTCCTTCTCAGAGTGTTCTGGCTGTTGTGGCGCTTTTGGAGGAGATAGGTTGGATTGGCCGTGATTTGGATTTGGATCTCGCGAAATCCAGTAGCCGGCGAAAAAGGCGGCGATCAGAGCGGAGGTAGCCAGGAGCGCAGTTCCCGTCCATTTCCAGGCGTTGCCATGACTTCGATTGGTCGAGTCGGCTCGCCGGTGGACGACCATGGGCTGATGCGCAGTGATGTTGCCCGACGTGACGCTGGGCTGCGCTGGGTTGATGGTAACAGACGCTGCTTCACGCACTGCCTTTGCATCTTTTGGACCCAGTGCCAACAGCCGAGCTAGTACGTCGGCAGGAACGGGTTCTGCAAGCGAATTTAACTGTTGATCAAAAATATTGACTAGCTGAAAGAGGATCCCCATATCGTGAATGCAACTTGCCACAACTTGCTGTTCTTCTGCCGAGGTTGTCTGTTGCATCGCAAAGGCTGCTAAACATTCGGCTGACGGAAGCGGTTGCCTGGGAGCCGCAACCAAATTGCGTTGTGACTGAAGTTGGTCGGCAATTCTACGAGTCGCTGTGGCCAACGCGGTGTCAGATGGACAATCAGCACTTGGAGTAGACGAAGCTAGCCCAATTTGCAGGTGCAGTTGAATGATCTGACGTAGTTGTTGTGGATTCACGGAATGGACGGTATTTAAACGGTTCGCTAAAGGTCAAGAAACGATACTTTGATTTTTCGAAATTTAAGTCAACTCAAGAAATCCTCCCCGAGCAATTGTCGCAACAAGGCCTCAGCGCGGCCGATCGACGGACCAATCGACCCAATAGGCATCGATAATTGATCGCTAATCTCTCTGTAGCTCATGCCTTCCAGATGAAACAAGCGAATGAGCTGACGCTGCTTCATTGGCAATCGATCAATATGCTGCAACAACCATTGGTTTTGCTCGCGGCCCAATAAGCTGTGTTCAGGAGAAGCGTTCTTAGAATCTTCGAGCGTCGCCAGCGCCTCATTCGAGTGCACTCCTGCGCAAGGTCGCATGCTATATCGGAGAGCTACACGCGTCGCGATTGCGCACAAATAGGTGGCAAGTGAGCTACGACCTTGGTAGGCGCGCAACGCAGCGTGATTGTTAGCCAGCAGCGCTCGGAAAACTTCTGCCATGATGTCATCAACTAAGGTCAGTTGATTGACACTCGCACAATTTTTCGAGACCCGAATAATGCGGGCGCGGACCTGTCCGGCAAATTTTGTCACGAGCTCACACCAAGCCGCTTCGCTATTGGCAACCAGTCGCTGAACCAATGCCAAGTCCTCCGCACGTTCGCCGGCAGTTGACAACTGCGATAGCGAAGGTGCATCTTTCGGGCTTTGGCGATCCACTGACACTGACGAGCCCCTGTAGTCCAAACGAGCTAAGCCGCCTGCGCAATTGAATTTGCGCGGCGGCTATCGCGTACTATTTTATCTTAGTCGACTTTCCGAATTTGCAATGCAACTACCGACCCGGCAAGATTCGAATGGGTCGGCTGTCCGCAATGTATCGACCGCTTTGTGTATAAATCACAATGCCAATTGCGTGTGGGCCTGGCGCGACTGTCGTGGGAATTGACCCGGGCGTGCCCACCAACTTTTGTTGACCGGATCGCAATTCGACTTCGCTGGTGCCCACGAGCGTCTGTTGCCCCCAAGGGCGAAGGAGCCAAACCTCAACTCTCACCCGCTGAGGCCGATCGCTGGCGTTTTTGACCGTGGAAATGACTCGAACGGCTCCGCCCACCTGTGCATGCTGCGGAGCGGATGAGATACGAGCATATACATTGTCATGGGCTAAGCTTGGAACAGCCAATAAGCTGACCAATAGCAATGATAAAAGTCCAATTTTGTTGCGGATGAACATGACGTACCCTTGAGAAGCTTGAGTTGCTGAGTTGAAAACGGTTGCTGCCAGCAAGTAGTTAGTGGCACTGCACCGACCGTTTGATACAAAAAAGTTGGTAAAACTGACTCGTTGGCAGAATCCGAGGGCAGAAATCCAGGTTGAGGCTTTTTTGAGGCGGCAAATCGAACATCTCATCCGGTTTACTTTTCACTGTCGCGCGGATGGTCCAAGGCAGACTCTGGCGTTTTTTTCATCGGAGGCGATGGAATTTCCGCCGGAGGCGTTAGGGCCGTTGATGGTTATCAGCAGTTGCGTGCTCGTTCCAAGGCTCAGCCTGGAACGTCCTGCACTGAGTCTCCTGCCTCACTTGAGCTCTCTGCTGCTACCACTGTTGCTCGCTGCACTGAACACAGCTCTCTGCCTGTCGCACGGATGGCAAAGCCGGAGCACGGATGAGAGAGGAAGTGCTGTTTCAGCATCGATCATTCGCGCCAACTGTCGACCAACGGTCTTAAAGATCGTCGCCGCAATAGGGGTAATCTGACGTAGTAGAAGCGCCGAATGCGGTCATAATTTTACGAGCAGAATCGTTGCAAGAGTGCCGCGATTCATGGTTCATGGTCACTATTCTAGGCCTGTCGAAAGCTACGAAAAATGAACGATACCGTTTGGGCGCTGCTCGAAATTGCTGGCGGGCTTGCGGTTTTGGTTGGTGGCGGTGAATTGCTCGTACGCGGAGCATCGAAGCTGGCCGCGGCGGTGCGTATATCGCCGTTAGTGATAGGTTTAACGGTGGTCGCCTTCGGTACCAGCGCACCAGAGATGGCGGTGTCGGTGCAAGCTTCGTTTTCTGGAAACGCGGACTTGGCTGTGGGAAACGTGGTGGGCAGCAACATCTTTAATGTGCTGTTTATCCTAGGTCTGTCGGCCCTCATTGTACCGCTGGTGGTTTCGAGCGAGTTTATCCGTCGTGATGTGCCAATCATGATTGGCGTTTCGGTGTTGATGCTGTTGCTCAGCCTGGACGGGAATTTGGGGCGATTGGACGGAGCGATTTTGTTTACCGGAATCATTGCGTATACCGGTTGGTGCATTCGAGAAAGCCGCAAGGAAAACAGTGCCGTTCAGGCGGAATTCGCCAGCGAATGGCCCAGCGAAAAAGCACCAACGCGTTCAATTTGGTTGGACATCGCTCTAATTGTCGTGGGCTTGATCCTCTTAGTCGTCGGTGCCTCGTGGTTGGTAGATGGATCGGTGACCATTGCGAAGAGCATGGGAGTGAGTGAGCTAATTATTGGTTTGACGATCGTAGCCGCCGGCACGTCATTGCCCGAAGTGGCGACTTCGATCATTGCAGCCATCAAGGGAGAGCGTGAGATTGCAGTTGGCAATGTGGTGGGGAGCAATATTTTTAATATACTTTCAGTTCTAGGATTGTCGGCTCTTGTCGCTCCCACCGGGATAGCAGTGACCGAGGCGGCGATACGGTTTGATATACCCGTGATGCTTGCAGTCGCTGTGGCATGTTGGCCAATCTTCATCACGGGTAATCTAATTGCACGTTGGGAGGGGTTGCTTTTCTTCTTCTACTATATTGCTTATACAACACACTTGGTGCTTCAAGCCACTGAGCACCAGTCGATGGAAACGATGAATAGCGTCATGTTGCTCTTCGTCTTCCCACTGACTGCAATCACCTTGCTCATTGCATGGTGGCGATCTCGTTCGACCGAGCTTCCAAATCGAAGCGAGGCGGTTCGCTAGCAGTTGTCAACCATGAAGCGCCAAACAGAAACTGCGAAGGACATCCATTGCCAGAGTTTGCAACAAAACCGGAAGTTCAGAGTTCTGCTTGGGGCAAATGGATGGCACTTTGGGCGGCGCTACTCGGCTGGATGTTTGATGGCGCGGAGATGGGAATGTTTTCGATGGTGGGACGAGACGCCTTACTCGACCTGCTTGCCAACTCAAATCCAACAGAGGCTGACGTTGGGATGGCTTTTGGTGTCATCATCGCGGTGTTTCTTGTTGGCGCCGCTGCTGGGGGAGTGCTTTTTGGATGGCTAGGCGACCGCATCGGCCGAGTGAAGGCAATGAGTCTCAGCGTTCTCGTTTATGCACTGCTTACCGGACTTTGCGGATTCGCGCAGACTCCGCTTCAGTTAGGAGTGCTCAGGTTCTTGGCATCGCTTGGAATGGGAGGTGAGTGGGCATTGGGGGTCGCGTTGGTCATGGAAGTGTGGCCCAACAAATCGCGTGCACTGATGGCGGGCTTGATCGGAGCGGCCGCCAACGCCGGTTACTTGCTTGTTGGCTTCACAAGTATGGCCTTGGCTTCGCTCATTAGTGCCCTTCAAAGTCTCTTGCTTGATATTGGAGTGAGTGAACAGATCGTGTCGATGCTGGTGGCTCACAATGGCTGGCGATTGATGATGATGATAGGGGCTCTTCCTGCGCTATTGACCTTCTTCTTCCGCATTTTTGTACCCGAATCGGAGCGTTGGCAAGCTGAAAACAAGTTGGGCCACACTCAGGGCTGGCGAACGGCCGATTTGCTGGGCGTGTTGCTTGGTTGTTTGGGACCCGCGCTCATCCTCGTCGCGTGGACATGGGATGTAAGTGACTGGACAACTGCCGCTTCCGTGCTTGGCAGGCTGGTCGCCACTGTACTTGGACTGGGGATTGCAACGATCGGATTTGCTTATCCGGTATGGCGATACATTGCGCGATCTGTATCGCACGAAGGGGAAACAAATCGTGTCAACTTAGACCGGCGTGCGGTGATTGGACGGATGTTTCTTGGTGCTTGCCTAAGTGCCATCGCTTTACTTGGTACTTGGGGAACAACGCAGTGGGCGGTATCATGGGCTGGTAGCTTAAAAGACGGTAACATCCAATGGCTGGCGATGGCTGATAGTCAGCAAGGTGAAGCGGATATCATCCAGCGCTATGCCAAACAATGGACTCAAATCGCGACTGCGTTGGGAGCGATTGTCGGTACGCTGTTAGCCGCCCTGTTGGGCGAGGCGTTTGGCCGACGCGTGACCTACTTTGGCATGTGTCTTTTGTCGATGTTATCGGTGATATGGCTTTACCAATTTCACAACACATTTGGCGCACCGCTCCTTTGGGCTGCCTTGCTGGCTGGTACCTGCACCGCCTCCTTCTACGGTTGGCTGCCCCTTTATCTGCCGGAGCTTTTTCCCACCCGCGTGCGGGCAACTAGCCAAGGTTTTGCGTTCAACTTCGGACGTATCTTGGCGGCCATCGGAACTCTTCAGATGAGTAGTCTGCTGCCATTTTTTCAGGGATATACCACGTTTTCTGGCATTCAAGGGGGCTACGCGGTCGCCTGCAGTTCATTGTCTGCAATCTATTTGGTGGGGATGGTCCTAATTTGGTTTGCCCCAGAAACCAAAGGACAGCCGTTGCCAGACTAACCCCTTGGGGCATCGCTTCTCAACGGGGGGCATTGAGTTGCTTTCGAGTGATACAGCAAATTAAGCGAACCCGTACCGGCAAAAGCGAGTCGTAACAACGACATTCAATATTCTAGTATCTGAAGTTCTAGTCGCTGGAATGTCGATTCCAGGTGAGCGCAATCGACAACTGGGTGAAAGTCTGTAGAAGCAAGGGGTTCGGGGTTAGCAGGAATGAAATCTGGAACTAACATCTTCATATGTGTCGGCCTCTCCCGGTGACTTTGAGGGCAGATGGCAGGCAGTTGTCGGTCCGCATAGCACAAACGAGAAATACGAATTTATGCGTCTCCTTATGATTTGGTTGGGATCGATTTTGGTGGTGGGAGCCGTGCTCGGGATAGGCGGGGTATTGGCATGGGTCAAGTACTCTGAAGTTGCTGCCGCCGCATCGACCGATCCACCTCCTCAGCAACCGCTTAGTGTTAATTTTGGCGATACAACCATTGTCGAATACCGAGCCTCTACGGCGGTGATAGGGACGGTGTTAGCACCCAAGTCAATCCTGTTGAGCAATGAGATAGCGGGAACTGTAGTCAAGCAGAATCTCAATTCCGGTGCCGAAGTTGCCGAAAACGACATCCTCGTCGAACTCGATGCTAGTGTGGAGCGCGCTCAACTACAGGCTGCAAACGCCAAGCTGAAAATGGCGCAGTCCACCCTGGTCCGGATGCAAGGGGCGGCCAACCGTGCTGTAAGTGCTGTTGAGGTGGAAGAAGCGCAAGCCGCGTCGGAACAGGCGGCGGCTGAGGTATTGGAGTTAGAGGCGATCATCGCAAAAAAGACTTTGGCTGCCCCGTTTCGAGCACGCATTGGATTGAGCAATACGCACAAGGGACAGTTCCTCCCCAGCGGTTCGGAAATTGTATTGCTGCAGAGCATTGACGATTATGTGCATGTGGACTTTATGGTACCGCAAAGTGCTGCAGACTCGATCCAAGTCAATGACGAGGTAACGATGATCGATGAGAGCGATTCTTATCGAGCCAAGGTGGTGGCCATTGATTCACAGTCCGACCGGTCGACTCGCAATTTGTTGATTCGCGCAGAACTGAAACCTGTTCCGCCGCAGTTGCTACCTGGGGATTCAATCCGAGTGGTAGTTGAGTATGGTCCGACAATCACGACGACAGCTGTTCCGGTGGAAGCGATCCGTCACGCGCCGCACAATACGTTTGTGTTTGCCATCGAGCAAGGTGCAGATGGTAGTTTTATAGCGCGCGAGCGCACGGTGAAGGTAGGACCAATGATCGGGCAGCGTTTTAGTGTTCTTAGTGGACTCGAACGAGGCGAAAAAGTTGTCGCGGATGGATCCTTCAAAGTTCGCAAGGACGCTCTCGTTTCGCCAAAGAATATTGGAACCAACTCCCCCGAGTCACCTGCCCCCGCATCCTCCCCTGCTCCGTCCACCCCCGCTTTACAAGAAACTGCAGGGAACTAGTCGTCGTGAAATCGATAACCGATATTTTCATCCGCCACCCCGTCCTGGCGATCGTCGTCAACTTTGCAATCGTGCTGGTTGGTCTCAGGGCGATGGTGTTGTTACCTATCCAGCAGTATCCAAAACTGGAAAGCACCTCCGTTGTCATCACCACGTATTACATTGGTGCTAGTGCGGAAACGATCCGCGGCTTCTTGACTACGCCAATTGAACAAGCGGTATCATCAATTGCTGGTGTCGACTACATCGAATCGACTTCCATGGCGGGTGCCAGCACTATCACAGTCCGTTTGAAACTGAATCACGACAGCACGCAGGCACTGGCTGAAGTTAACGCGCGCTTACAACAAATCCGGCGTCAGTTGCCCGCGGAGGCGGAACCGCCCGTGATTGAATTGCAGCGCGCCGATCGACCGTACGCATCGTTTTATATCAGCTTCACTTCGGATGAGATTAACATTTCGGAATTGACCGACTGGATCAATCGTACGATTCAACCGCAGCTGTCAATTCTCAACGGAGTGCAACGGGTTGGTATTGAAGCGGGGCAAATGCCCGCCATGCGCGTTTGGATTTCGCCCAACCATTTGGCGGAAATGGACCTCACCCCAGGCGACGTTTTCGATGCACTTCGCCGCAACAACTATATCGCTGCCATTGGACGAGTTCGCAATGACACGATTCAGGTCGATTTGTTGACCAACACCGACCTTCGTTCCGTTAATGAATTCGAGGATCTGATTGTCGCCGAACGCGATGGTTCCATTACGCGTCTGCGCGATGTGGCTACAATCGAATTAGGGTCTGAAGAACCGATGGCGACAGCCATGTATGAGGGTAAAGAAGCCGTTTACGTGTCGGTGTGGCCATTGCCAGGGAGCAATGAAATCGAAGTCGCGCACAATTTGCGCAATGAACTGGAGAAGATGCGACCGAATCTTCCCAAGCATGTCGATATGCAGTTGGCGTTTGACGCTACCAAATTCATGGAAGAAGCGCTACAGGAGATCTCTCATACCCTGGGTGAGACCATTTTGATCGTTGGATTGGTCGTCTTCTTGTTCATGGGCTCCGTGCGGACCGCTCTGGTTCCGTTGATCGCCATGCCCGTCTCGCTCGTGGGTGCCATGATCTTGATGTTGCTCCTGGGGTTCTCGCTGAACTTGCTGACCATTCTTGCCATCGTGCTGGCGGTAGGACTTGTGGTGGACGATGCCATCGTGGTCGTGGAGAACATTCAACGCCATGTCCAGGAGGGTAAGAGTCGCACGCAAGCAGCTCTAGTGGGAGCGCGTGAACTTGTCGGGCCCATCATCGCGATGACGATTACACTGGCCGTGGTGTACGCCCCGATCGGCTTTCAGGGTGGCTTGACCGGTATGCTATTTCGCGAGTTCGCATTCACGCTGGCCGCTGCCGTAGTCGTTTCGGGAGTGGTTGCCGTGACGTTGTCGCCTGTGATGAGTTCCATCATGGTCCACCCTTCAGGAAAAGAAGGTTTCTTGACTCGCTTGGTGAATCGAGGCTTTGAAGGTGTGCGGCGAGCCTATTCAACTTTGCTGAGTGGGGCACTGGCACTGCGCTGGTCGATCGTCGTTTCGACACTGCTTGTCGCCTTGGGTGCAGGGCCGCTGTACTTGTTCAGTGGCAAAGAACTCGCGCCCGTTGAAGATCAAAGTGCCATTGCGGTTTTCATGTCTGCGGCACCGGATGCGACGCTGAAGTCGACAACGCGCTGGGCAAAAGAACTCTCGTCCACTTTAAAGCAATTGCCTGAAGCGGAATACATGTGGGCGCTGGTGACACCCGGTTCAGGCTTCGGAGGTATCATCACCAAAGACTTTCGCGACCGCACGCAAAGCACCACGGAAATGTATCCGACAGTTTTCGCGATGGTCTCCGAAATTCCAGGCATCGAGCCTTTCCCCATATTGTTGCCACCGTTACCCGGAGCCGGACAATACGACGTTGAACTAATTGTGAAAAGCGACATGGAGCCAGAGCAGTTGGCTGAGCTGGCAGCCGAGATTGCCATCAAAGCCCAAGAGTCGGGTAAGTTCATGTTTGTCGATACCGATCTCAAGTTGGACTTGCCGCAAGCTCGCGTCTCTGTAGACCGAGAGAAGGTGGCCGACTTGGGGATGGACCTCGCCTCGGTCGCGCAAGAATTAGGCGTGTTGCTAGGCGGTGGCTATGTAAATCGCTTCAACTACTTCAATCGATCGTATCAAGTCATACCGCAGTTGGCAGAAGAAGATCGTCAATCAGCGTCGGCGCTCATGGAGCTGAAGATCCGCAGCCCTAAAGGTCAACTCATTCCCGTCTCAAACTTTGCCAAGATCGAACCGGCGACCGCCCCGCGGTCGCTGACCAAGTTTCAGCAACAAAGTTCGTTGAGAATGTTCGCCGGAGTGGTTCCAGGGGTGACCAAAGAGGATGGCTTGAATGCAATGGAGCAAGCTGCTCGGCAGATACTGGGGCCTGAAGTTGGTCTTGACTACGCAGGCGAATCGCGGCAAATTCGGCAAGAGGGTTCTGCCTTGACTGTCACGCTGGGCTTTGCGCTGATCATGATCTATTTGGTGCTTGCAGCCCAGTTCCGCTCTTTCCGCGATCCGTTGATCGTCTTGCTCGGCTCCGTTCCACTGGCGATTTCGGGTGCATTGGTCCTCACCTTCTTGGGGCTGACGACGATCAACATTTATTCACAAGTTGGCTTGATTACTCTAGTTGGGCTGGTCGCCAAAAACGGTATTCTGATCGTGGAGTTCGCCAACACGCTCCAAGAAAAGGGGTTGGCAAAGTATCAAGCCATTTTTGAGGCCTCGCAGACTCGTCTAAGACCCGTCTTGATGACATCGTTTGCCACTGTGTGTGGGCATTATCCATTGGTGATTGTGACCGGCCCGGGCGCCGAGGCGCGCAATAGCATCGGCATTGTCTTGGTGGCCGGCATGGCCATTGGAACCATTTTTACGCTGTTGGTTGTACCTGCACTGTATTTAATTTTGGCAGCCGAACATCGCCAGCACGAATCCGAAGACGAATTCTTTTCGAGTTAAACGTCAACTTCAGCTCGAACTTCAACCGCGACCTCGAGCTTACAACCCTGAGTCAGGAGAAGCGGAGTTCGTTTAAGTTTAAGTTCGAGTTCGAGTTTAAGTTTGCTGATAGATTTACTCCGCAGCGGCTTCCTCGGGCGCTTCGGGAATTGGAAAATGACCATGTTCAGCGGCACGGTATGCAACGAGATAAAAGAGTCTGGCCGCCGAAGCTATCTTGCGGTAGTTGATCTTTGAAATTTCATCGGTAGTTCGGTGATAGTCAGGATGGAACCCTCCAAACAAAAACGCGACAGATGTTCCTTTGCGGAAAAAGTTGATCTGGTCGCTGCGCCCAAAGACACCCTCCTCATCGAACTCAAAACTGAAATTGATATGTTTGTTCGTATCCAAAATGACGTCATGCAGCGATAGATCACCTTTTTGACTTCCTACCAAGTGAAGCGAATTTTCATTTTCGCTTGCTGGCTCATTTCCCTTTTCTTCGTTCCGACCCACCATATCAATATTCAACATGCAGACCATGTGCTCGAGTGGTAGTACCGGATTGGCGGTGTAGTGCGCTGATCCAAGTAGTCCCATCTCTTCAGCGGCAAACCACATGAACAATATGCTGCGCTTGGGCTTGACTGGATTGACCGCAACAGCTCGAGCAATGTTGAGCAACGCCGTGGAGCCGGAGCCATTGTCGTCCGCGCCAGGGAAAATTTCGTCGCCACGTTTGCCCAAGTGGTCCAAGTGTGCGCCGATAACAACATACTCATGGCGCAGTTCTGGATCGCTCCCTTCCTGCCAAGCCAGGACGTTGGGTACCGCGGTTAGCTGTTCGCGCACTCGCAATTCAATCGTAACGGATGTCTCTGTCGCATGGCTCGTGACAGAATTCTCGGATGGCAGCTCTAACCAATTTGCTTCGCCTTGTGCAGCTTCCAACATTCGCTGCGCGGCCAGAGGTGAGATGGTACCGGAGACACTTCCCCCGCCGCCACGCTGGCGACCAGCGGGGCGTTGTAACTGTGGAGTGGAACTATGTTTGGCATCCACGATGCGTAGAATGGCTTTGGGGCGTCTGCGCGACAAACCACTGGATGCTCGGCTCGCTTGTGCCGCTTCGTCTGCCAGCACGATGACGATCTTATCTCGCAGGTCAAGCTCCTCTGGAATCGCCGCTTCGTTTCCCGCCATGGCGAGAAAAACAAGTTGCCCAGCGATTTCCGGTTCGTTAGAAAATCGATCCAGTCCAATTGCTCCTTTGAAGCCGACCGACAGTTCATTGGGGCCGGAGATCTTGGACGACTCTTCATCGACGAACAGTCGGTTCATCGGCAGCATTTGAAAATAGGTCTCACCTTCACCCATGGCTTCCAGTCCAAACTCGGCTGCTTTGCCAGCGATCCAATGCGCGGCCTTCACATGTCCCGGTTGACCTGTACCTCTTCCTTCAAAGGCAGGACCTGCCAGTATGCTGAGCCAGTCTTCACACTGTGTTGCGGTGATCGATTCAAAGCCCATCCGCAATGGCTCTGGCGGTGCTACTGCTCCTTCGTACTGTCCTAGAGTCAGTGAAGCACTGGAAAAATTGACCAGCAGGCATAACAACCACAAAACGCAATTCGTCGCTAAAATTCTCATAAGTTAACTCTTGTTCCAGTTCTAGTGACCAGGCGGATGAACTGATATCTTAACAAGAAACTCACGCACGCGGTGTTGGAATTTGCAATGAACCTACTTGATTGGTGGCAGCTACTAGCCAATGTCGTCACCTTTTTTGGCTTGCCGGCGGCGATTTTTACCTTTGTCCTCGAACAGCGGAAAGAACGTGAAAACGAAGACGAAGAGGTGTACCAGTTGCTTTCGGACGCCTACATCGATTTTCTCAAGCTAGTGCTTGATCATTCCGATCTGAAACTGCGAACTCAAACTTCGACTCCTGACTTGACCGACGAGCAGAAGGAGCGGATGCAGGTCTTGTTCGAAATCTTGATTTCGCTTTTTGAACGAGCCTACCTCTTAACCTACAGCACAGCGATGTCTTCCTCGCAGAAGCGTCGTTGGCATAGTTGGGACGATTTCATGCGTGAGTGGTGTCGTCGCGACGATTTCCGCGAGGCCTTACCAGGTTTGCTGCAAGGTGAAGACGAAGATTTTTCTCTCTACATCACCAAACTCGCCGCGCAGGAACGTAAATTGTTGGAACCTCCGGACAAGGCCTGAAATCTCAATGCTAAAATCCATTTGCCTAATTCTCGTCAACATCCTTGTGATCCCTGTCGTAACACCAGTCCTGAGCACGAACGGTTCCACTTATGACCCCGCCTGGAGCTCTATTCAACCCAAGCGAACTGTGCGGGTCGATGCAGTAGCTGGTGCCAAAGATACAGCCAACGGCGAGCGCCTTCGAAAGGCGATTGAGTCGCTTGTCGCGGGTGATCGACTGGAGGTGGGTAGCGGCACGTACAGCGTCGACCGCCTCTGGGAGGTAAACATCTCAGGAACCGCAGAAGCTCCGATTTGGATTGTTGCAGCGCAGGATGCACAAGTGACAATCACCCGGCCAGATTCCAAGCAAAACATTCTCAATCTCGGTCGTAGCAAAAAAGTGCAGTATGTTGTTTTACGCGGTTTAGAATTTTCCGGCGGAAGCCACGGAATTCGCCTTGGAAAATGCACTAACATTTGGATCGACCAATGCCATATCCATCACACAGGTGAAGTCTGCCTTAGCGCGAATTCAGATGACACCAGTCACGTCTACCTCACGCAAAACACCATTCACGACGGGGGTGGAACGGCCGAAGGATTGTATTTAGGAGGCAACCATGGTGAAGTGATCATGAGCGAAAGCGTGATTGCCTTAAACCATGTCTACAACTGCCGAGGTAGTCAAGGCGACGGGATCGAAATCAAACAAGGATCGTGGGGCAATCGCATCGCGGAAAACAGAGTGCATGATTGCAATTATCCGTGCATCACGGTCTACGGAACCGGAGGCAAACCGCAGAATATCATCGAGCGAAACGTCTGCTATCGCAGTATGGATAGTGCCATGCAAGTCCAGGGCGAGGCGATTGTCCGCAACAACCTGTTGATCGATGGTAAGAATGCAGCTTTTGCAAGTACAGACCATCAGGCAAAGACGACTAATCTGCAAGTTGTTCACAACACTCTGGTGAACACGAACCATGCGTTTCGCGGAGGCTCATGGAATGCTCGCGAGAATATGGTGTTAGCAAATAACGTCATTTATTCAAAGCAACAAAATGCGCTGCATTTCGCAAACGGTGCAGCCGGAGTCACCATCGTTGGTAACGTCGTCCTTGGCGCTGGTAATCGCCATGGTACCGAGTTGGGGCGTGGGCTCCATGATTTTGAAGGGCTCGAATGGGACGCTAGTCAGCGAAACGCCACGCCAACTGAAACCGCGCCATTTTTTAAAGGCATCGCAGCGTATCGTCTTCCCGTTGACCTAAACGGAACGACTCGCCCGGCAACTCCCGTGGTGAGCGGTGCGGTACTACGATAAGTCTGCACCGATTCCGTTTCTTCTCCGCTAACTACATGCCACAGATTGCCAGTGAAATCCGGTAAGTCTTTTGCCTTAGTGGTAGTTTATCAGCCGTAGTTGGGTGATTACGTCGCAACGGTTGCATTTGAGTGGGGTTAGCACTACGATTGCCCTTATCGTATGTACACACACGATCAAAGCATCTAGCCGCCAATTGGATTTAGACTGCCAGCATTTTGGGTTCATTTAACACGCGAACCGACCATATGCAGAGCAGTGATCCACTCGTCTATTCACCGCAAAGGAATCACCATGTCCTCTCGGCTTTCTGTTATCGCATTGGTTGTATTGTTACTGGGTTCGTTCGGGAACGCCCAGGAATCCCGAGTCGCACCAGGTGACAGGCCGGCAGAAAAATTTGGTGGAACGTGGGAAGCCGAATTCGAAACCCAGCGAGGATTGCAGAAGTACACTTTCGACTTTAAACAAGATGGTACTGCGCTGACTGCAAACGGTACTGCGGAATTGGATGGCCAGGAACGCGAGATTGAATTTCAGGATGTGGAACTCAAGGACAACACGCTGACATTCGTGGAAGTTCTGGACGCGCAAGGACGAGAACTGCGCATCACTTATACGGGAAGTCTCGCGGACGGCGAAATCAAATTCCATCGCGCGGTCGGCAATTTCGGCTCAGCTGATTCCATCGCAAAACGACCAGGGACGACAAAAGTTGAAGCTACGCCAGAACCGCGAGCCCCTGCCCCCTCAGCAACACCAACCACTTCTCCCGCATCGCAGAACGAAGCCAACAAGGCTAAATCGGGCGAATCTCAAGTAGACCCCAAGTTCTTAATCTTCCTTTGCTTCGGACAATCCAATATGGAGGGCGGCGCAAGGATGGAAGAGATGGATCGAGTTGTCGACAAGCGGTTCCAAGTGATGGCGGATTTTGACAACCCAGGTCGACAATGGCAAAAAGGGAAATGGTACGATGCGGTCCCACCTCTCACCCGTCGGATCCGAGGTCTAACGCTGGTCGACTATTTCGGCAAGACGATGGTCGCAAACTTACCTGATGACTATCGAGTCGGTGTGATCAAGGTTGCTGTGCCGGGCGCCAAAATCGAACTTTTCGACAAAGACAAGTATGAAGAGTATCTATTAACGGCTGAGGATTGGAAAAAAAATATGGCCAACGAGTACGGTGGAAGTCCCTACCACTATCTGGTCGAACTTGCAAAAACTGCCCAACAGGCTGGCGTCATCAAAGGGATTTTGGTCCACCAAGGTGAATCCAACACCAATGACCAAGAATGGCCAAACAAAGTTAAAAAGATCTATGGCGATCTGACACAAGATCTAAACCTTAATCCAAATGAAGTTGCGTTGCTGGCGGGCGAAGTCGTCCACAAGGATCAGAACGGTGCTGCAGCCAGTGTGAACGATATCATCCAACGCTTGCCTGATACCCTTCCCAACTCGTATGTCGTTTCATCAGCTGGCATTCCTAGCAATCCTGATCGATTGCACTTCACTTCGGCAGGCCTACGAGAACTGGGCCGTCGTTATGCAATCACGATGCTCGACGTCATGGGCTATGCAGCGACTAAGTCAACGGCTTCTTATCTTGACGATCCGCAAACAGAAACAACGCCGGCACAAGCACCACAAGCACCACAAGCAGAAACGCAGAAAACTGATACGCAAGTAACGCCTGACGAGCCGACGGTTTCTTTGAGAGAAGAGTTTAAGGACTCCTTTAAAGTGGGCGCGGCCCTCAATCGATCGATGACCATGGGAAGCGCCTTTCGTCGTTCGGAAGAAGAGGTTGCGCAAGACGTGGCGCTCGCCAAACAGCAGTTCAACCATATCGTCGCTGAGAATGACATGAAGTGGCAGATGATTCATCCACGGCCCGGCGCGGATGGCTTTGATTTTGCGCCCGCGGATGCACTCATGGCCTTTGCAAAAGACAACAACATGGAGGTCGCTGGACACACCTTGGTTTGGCACTCACAAACGCCCAACTGGGTCTTCGAAGGGACTCATACGCCAGCCGACGAGAATACCGATCAACCGCAAGATGACTCGGATAGAACACGACAGCCTGGCAATGAACTAACGGTTAGCCCACCGCGTTCGGGCGGCCCAAATCGTCCCAATCCAGGCAACCCAGCGAATCCACAAGCTCCACCTGGCGCGGGGCCTGGTCGTGGCCGAGGCGGGCAACGTGGAGGACCGTTTGGTGGCTTCCGTGGTTTTGATCTCAATGGCCCGCGGGCTTCGCGCGAAGAGCTGTTGGAACGCATGCGGGAACATATCCATACGGTCGTTGGACGGTACAAGGGGCAAGTTAGAGTCTGGGATGTTGTCAATGAAGCGATTTCCGATTCGGGCCCCGATGTGCTACGACGTTCACCCTGGTCGGTCATCATCGGTCCAGACTTTATCGCCAAAGCATTTGAGTATGCGCACGAGGCGGATCCGGATGCGATCCTGCGTTACAACGACTACGGTTTAGAAAACCCTGAAAAACGCAGCAAGTTGGTCAAGCTGATCAAGACACTGCAAGAACAAAACGTTCCTATTGGCGCAATTGGTTCGCAGGCACACTGCAATGTATCGACCACCTATGAAGCGATGGATGAAGCGATTGCTGAAATGAAAATGCTTGGCTTACCAATCCATATTACTGAACTGGACGTCAATTCTGCCACTGCGGGTCAACGCGGAACTGGGGCCGACATTGCGGCCAATGCTGCGACAACACAAGGTGGACTGGTAACGGATGCCGACAGTCGACTTGCGGCCACGTATGCAAATCTTTTCCGAGCTTTTGTCAAGCATCAAGATGCGATTGACGTCGTTGTCTTTTGGGGTGTGAACGACGCAGTTTCATGGCGAGCTCAAGGGCGGCCACTTCTGTTCGACGGGAGCAACAAGCCCAAACCCGCATTTGATGCGGTCATCCAAGTCGCTAGGTAACTAGATGTCGCGGAATTCTTCGATTTCCTCGCGCAACTTGTTGAGTTCGCTAAGTGCTTTCTTGCGCTGAGCGCCTGCCAGTTCAAGTTGGTACGTTCGTTTCATCGTCGGAAGGCATTCGATAGCTTCGTCAGCAATCCTTGGTTCAATATACCCGCATTCGATCTGAGTGCAGGCGATCACCAACATCAAGCGGGGATACATCAGACTGTCTTCTGCCAAATAGTCGAACTCCTTTAACGTACTTGCAGTCAGCCGCGGCACAACTTGGTGGGCCTCAAATCGACGAGCCTCTTGCGCAGCGAGCACGCAGCCCAGTAACTGCTCTCTAAAACGCCCCAGATCTTCGTCCGCAAACAGGATTGGATAGATGGGATGTGGTGCCGGTCCGGTCTTTTTTCGTGCCGACTTTGACTTTCGCGGCTTGGGCACATCGACCGACACGATCTCCCATTCATCGTTCTCCTCCTCGACTTCCATCGGAAATGGCTCGATAAGATCTGGGCATTCGGAGAGGGTTCGAAACGACCACGCAAGAGCAAATTGCTTCGAACCACTTTCCGTGACCTCAATCTTGCCTGACTTGTCAACTACTTTTTCCTTACGTGTACTTGGTGCCAGCTGCACAATGACGGCAACTGCATCTTTTAAGCTTTTGTTGGTCCAGGGGCTCTTGTATTTACGGGTCGATTTCCAGTACATCTTGAGATTGTCGACTAGACTGGATGATTCTTCCCAATCGGCAACATCTGATGTGAGTCGCGCAACGGCACTACGATTAGGCACGTAGCAGAAGATGCTTGCTTGATATTTGTCTGCTGGAAGTTGAATGACTTGTTCTTGCACCGCTAAGAAACCCGACGATGCATCGAGCAGTCCGGTGGCCTTCCCGAGCCACGACGCCTCTTCTTGTTCGTTCAGCGCATTGATGACAAAGCGGATGTAGCCAGCGGTGATGCCGATATCGATGGGAAGTAGACGGCCTAGCTGAATCGCCTCTAAGACCCTCGTTTTGCGGTCCCGCCGCTGGATAGAAGTTTCTTTGGACGACGGTGCAAACGAAGCAAGTTCCGTGAGCTTGACTCCGTCTGCTTTACATGGGCAAATGCAAAGACATTCCGTCTCTGCTAATTCGATATCGACGCGGGAAATCAATCGCTCAATACGGACTGAACCTTTGCGGTTATTTGATCGCATCTCCACAGGCCCCCATAGACAATGTGTTAGGATTAATTAGTAGGATAGACTTGGAACTGTGAGAAACAAGAGGTGCAATGTGGCAACTCACCTGACGGAAGGCGCCCCACGTTTCTCCTGAGGAAACAGCTAAAACAGGGTGACTACCATCTCCACCGATCGAATTATTGTCAAAGCTCTCGTCTTGCTCGCAGTTGCAGCTTTACCTGCCACGGCGTCTGGCCAGTTGGAGGGCCGCGGCATGGGTGGCGGCGGGTTTGGTGGGCGTGGTTTTGGTGGGCGAGGCTTTGGCGGCTGGTCCAGCGAAGCACCTCGATTTGATCGTAGTCAATTTCCAACCTGGGAGATTGACGACAAGTTTTCAAAAGATCTATTCACCTTTGTACGCATCAAGTCGACACCGTACCGCAACCGGTCGTCGAATCGCAACTGGACCGCCGACTATCCAGACGCGGACTTTTACTTTTCATGGCGGTTGCAGCAGCTAACGACGCTGCAGGTGAATCCTGATCCCATTGTCCTGGAGTTGACCGATCCCCGATTGTTCGACTATCCCTTCATATTTCTCGCGGCACCGCAATCGGTTGATTTCACACCGCATGAGGTATCAGCACTGCGCCAGTATTTACTGAACGGCGGATTTATGATGTGCGACGAGTTCTTTGGTACGATTCAGTGGCAGATTTTTCATGCCCAGTTGAAGCGGCTATTTCCTGAGTTTGAGCCAGTGGAGTTGGACTTATCCCATGAGATCTTCCATACGGTCTACGACTTTGACTTTGTGCCGCAGGTGCCTGCGATTCACTTCTGGCAACGGCTGGGGATTACCTATCACCCAGTCCCCGGGACGGAAGTTGACCACGCACCCCATTTCTTTGGGCTTCATGATGCCAATGGCCGCATGATGATGTTGATCTGTCACAACAACGACTTGCAAGATGGATGGGAACGCGAAGGCGAAGATCGCGACTTCTTCGAGCGATTTAGCGTCAAACAATCATATCCGATGGGGATCAACATCGTTACGTACGCATTGACGCATTAGCGAACCAAATGGTAGATGCGTTCTTCGGTTGATGTCGTACCGCAGTCGATGAAACGCAACTCGGATCCAGAGACGAGATTATAGGTTGATTCAGACACCAGTACGGCATCGAACGCAGCGGCGTGAGCGATAGCACGAGCCCGATCAACGGCAGCGCCTTCAAGGTGTTGGTTGCTCACCTTGCAGGTGCCGGTATGTACTCCGGCTCGAATATTCAAGTTGTGGCGGCCAGCCAACTCAACGAGTGCATTAGCAGCGTGGATTGCACGAATGGGGCCGTCAAATGTCAGCACCAGCTCGGTTTGTGACAATACCATATTCTGTCCCCGGAACAGTTGCGCGGTGCGTTGACACTGCTGATTGAATTTCGCAAGTTCGGATGCGCCGCGATCCAGGGCGATGAAGACGATGGTCGTCAGCACCTCGTCGACCGTTGGTGAATGCCCGCAGCCGGTGAGAAACTGCTCAATCTCGTCAACAACTGCATCGGCATCGCCGACAAACGGAAGGTGGTCATCACCTGGAAGAACAGAAAACTTGGCCCCCGGAATTCGCTCTGCCAGATAGCGACCCTCCTCGACAAGCAAACATCGGTCGCCACGACGGTGGAGGACAAGAGTTGGGACTTGGATACTGGACAAAATTGGTCGAACGTCGATTTGCGCATTCATCTTCGTCAGGGCGGCGGCAGCTCCGGGGCTGGCGCCCATCCGCAAGTACGACGCCCACCAATTACGAAAACCGGGATCGTTTGCTTTCGATGGTGCTCGCGTTTCGATACCTACAGGACCACCCCAGGTATCGATGATCTCTTCCAGAAATGCATCCCGCTGTTCTGTTGTTGGCCCCCAAGGATAGTCTGCGGCCCACAATCGTCGCGCGTAGGAACCGATCATGACCAGCGCAATCGTCTTCTGTGGGTAAGTAGCAGCGAAGAGAGTGCACATTGGGCCCCCCTCTGATACTCCGCATAATACTGCTTGTTCACTCCCTGCGGCATGCATGACGGCGCGAACATCATCTATCCGTTGTTCGAGCGTGGGAAGTTCCTTGTCGGGTACTCTGTCGGACAAACCCGTACCTCGTTTGTCGAATAGGATCACGCGTGAGAACTGCGCCAGTCGGTTAAGAAAGTAAGAAAAGGAAGGTGTGCGCCAGAACCAATCCAAATGAGACACCCAACCCATTACGAACACTAGATCGATAGGACCTTCGCCGAGCGTTTGCCACGCAATATTGACATCACCACTTAGGGCATAGCTAACGCCACTTGGACTGTTGTAGAAGGTAGTGTCAGGTATAGCTGCCGCATCTGGGCGTACTAGAAACTCTGTCGTCCGCTCAGTGTCAGAACGCTGATCTTGATGTATGATGTGGCCAACTGACAACTTTGAACAAATGTCTCGCAAGCGATTCATGACATCTGCCGTGCGGGGCCTTAGACTGGCTTGCTTGTTGAGACACTCAAAGATGAGGTGATGCAGTTCTTCGGGTACCGCGCGCCCGCAGTCGTTCAACGACTTCGGATCGCGATTGAGGATAGCTGCCATGACGTCAACATCCGTCTGCGATGCGAACGGGTTTTCACCGGTCAGCAGAAGGTACAATAGAATCCCGAAGCTAAACAGGTCGGAACTGACCTCCAGAGGCTGACCGCGAATTTGCTCGGGCGACATGTAATGAACGGTTCCCATCAATGCACCTGCGTGTGATATAGTCGCTCTATCGGTGCCTTGCTGCCGTGTCGCTTGTGGAGAGTGTTTGGCGAGTCCGAAATCCAGGACTTTAATCAAGCCGTCGGACCTCACCATAACGTTCTCTGGTTTCAGATCGCGATGTACGATTTGCTGAGCGTGGGCGGCCGACAGCGCGGTCACAACTTGAAGTCCTATACCTAGAGCCTCGGTAGTTGTACGCTCGCGTGCGTTGAGGTGTTTCAATAGAGTGACGCCGTTGACGTATTCCATCGCGATGTAAGGTCGATTGTGCATCTCCCCGACTTCATAAATCGTCACGACGTTCGGATGATTGAGCGAACTCGCCAGTTTGGCTTCTCGCTGGAATCGAAGCAGCCAAGCGTCGTCCCGTAACCTCTCTCGGCTTAGCAACTTCACTGCAACCTGGCGATTAAGACGTGAATCCACCGCCAGGTAGACAACCCCCATTCCACCGCGTCCCAACTCTCGAATCACTGTATAGGGGCCGATGCTACTGGGGGCGAGGTCCTCGCAACTCGGCGTAGCAAACCCCACCAGCGTCAGAGCTTCTATAAAATCTCTAAGCTCATCTCGGTGCTCGGGGAATTGATTAACAAACTCGCTGACCGTCAAGTTCTCGCCGTTTTGGCGACGCATCGTGTACTGTTCGGCGAGTTGTTCAACGATGTGGACGGATTCTTCTTTCACGCCAGTGACCTAGCTCTTTTAATGACTTGGCTCTTCAGACGGAGCCTAGTCCATGAATCCAGGGATGGCTGTCAACTCTCGACGCAATCTGGTCATGGCGCGCACAAAGCGACTGCTGGCGCCATTTTCTGAGATGCCAAGCACCTCGGCAGCTTCGGAATTGAGGAGACCTTCGAACGCTCGCATCATGATAATCTCCCGGTCAATTTCTTCCATGGAGTTGATAGCTTCCAACACTGCGGTCGACATCTCGTCTCGCACCACGCGACCGCTGACCGAACTGACTTGAGCAATCAACTGGTCGGCAAGAACTACGGATGCGGTACCACTTTGGCTAGTCCATGCCGAGACTTCGCGACGAGCGTCTCGGACATTGGCTTGCAAGTGCTTCCGGTGCGTAACGAGGACCCGTTCGGTCACCACCAATCGAATCCAAACGAATGGCGTCATGCCAGACTGTTCGGCGGCGAAACGGGGGAGCTTTTTTGCAAGGTCCAAGTAAGCATCTTGCAGCACATCGGCTGGGTCGAGACGACCGACTAACCGTTGGTCCAAGCGAGCTTTAACGATTTGCAGCAGTCGACTTCGCCACATCTCGAACAACTCCGCAAGCGCTTCTGCGTCTGAACGACGTAGGCGCGCAGAAAGCTCTTCCAACCGTCTCGTTTGGTCTTCCATTGTCATTTTCAGGCCAACAAAGCGCAAGCTTGGTTTCTGTTTAAGTCTAGCTACCTCTGAAACTTTGTCTACACAACGCTCAGTCTTAAATGCGAAGAACGCTACCGATGGATTGGGTGCATTTTCCGCGTCCGAAGCTGTAGGTTGGCAAAGCGCATCGAGCCTCTGATTTTTCCGGTGTTCGTCAACTTTAAAGATTTATTTGCGGGTTTGTGGATGCCTTGCGCAGGTATCGGCTAGGACACACTCGATCTCGAATTCAGTGGACAGGTCTGGCAATCTGGCCATTTCGGGGTCGACATCCCAACCACCCGCCGAATTCGGCTTTCCCATTCAAGAGCAGGAGAAATGTAATGAACGTATTTTGGGCTGGACTATTTACAGTTGGCGTGTTGATGTTTGGTTCCACCAGTCGGTGCCAGGCTGCCATTGTGCTATTTTCGTCAGATCCTTTTGAGGGTTCCACCGCTGACCCGAACGACGGAGTCAGAACGATTTTCGGTGGAGGGCAGAGGTCCTTGGCGGCGTTCGATGTTGCGCAAGACACCTTCGCATTCAACGAAAACTTCTTCGACCTTCCGCGGAATTTTTCGTTTCAAAATGGGCTGGCAAGTGACTTGTTGGGCACCGACATTATTGTTTTGCAAGACGCTCCGACGCCCCACAACGCGGGTTTGGCTGCGACGGCTATCGCCGATGCGATTGATATCGATGGCGCGGGGCTGTTTATCTACTGGAACAGCGGATTGTCGGTCAATCGCTTGGTCTATTCGACAAATCTCAATTCGGCTACCGCCGACTTGGCAATTTTAGCGAGGATTGATAGTCCGACGGGCAGCGACGCGGTCAACGCTTTGCCGAGCTTCAGCGCCTCGAACTTTTCCGTGGTTCCGGAACCCGCTTCCGCTTCTTTGTTGTGTCTTGCCATTGCGTATGGTTCGCTGGCTCGCCGCCGCCGTCAAACGCCTTAGCCGCCCGCAGATGGTTAACCGTTGGGCTTATCTACTTCACCCGAACGAAGAGGAGTAACAAAATGGCAGGCTTCGGAATCTTTAATGCAAAGGACATCGATGGTCGTTGGTGGTCGTTTACGCAGCAGCAGAAGAACATGTCTTGCGGACCCACGTGTGTGAGGATTGCTAAAGAGCTGTACCACAACAAGAAGATTGGGGAGGAGGTAATGCGTGGGCTGGTGGGACTCCAGTATTCGGGCCAGTCCAATACTGGGGTAACTTTGGTCCAAGCGGCCCAGGCAAGCGATACTAGATGGCAACAGCAGGGTGCTATTGAGGACATGGTTTTGCCAGCAGTCAAACTGCCGCCACTCCCAATTCCTCAAGCGCGTTTTGTTCACGGCTTACAGCCCCTGCGTTCCGCGTCCCGCAACCGCCCGGCGATCCTTGGTTTCAATTGGGTCGGCGGAGGTGGCCATTTTGTGGTCTGTGTGGGTCCAACTAAGGCCGACATTTCCCTGTTTGTCATCCTGGACCCGGATGGCGGCTTGCAGTATCTGTCTGCGGATGATGCGGTAGGTAATGCGTTTTATTACAACCCATCGTATGGCGGCACAGGACAAATCGACAACCGGGGCTACATTGTTACTGCCTGACATTCAGTAATAGCAACCGGTGAGCGGCTCTGCTGAGGCTTCCGATGTCCCAAAGCCCAACCGCCGGTTGCAGCGGACTAGCTGCGCCGGCGGCTGACATCATCAGGGAAAAGCATTTGCCCTGCGAGAATTGATCGAACCACCAAATGAAGATGAACGCCCACGGCGTCAGCAAGAAAAAAGCCATGCGGAGGTCTTGGCTTTGCATTAAATCTCACTGCTGCTGGTGAACCCACGCTCACTGATGCTACTCTAGTAGTTGGTAATACTTCCATGCGAATTCCCGAAAGAGAACGTAGTGAGCTCATTGCAAGGCATCCCGATTTGGCATATTAACGCGTTTGCGGACCGACCATTCAACGGCAACCCTGCAGCGGTCTGTATTCTCGACCGCTATTCCAGTGACCAGTGGATGCAGAGCGTAGCAGCGCAAATGAACCTTTCGGAAACGGCGTTCGTCGTTCCGAGCGACGAAGCGAACAATTTCCATTTGCGCTGGTTCACGCCGGCCACGGAAGTTGACTTGTGTGGGCATGCGACGCTTGCCGCTGCGCACGTGCTTCTCGAGCAGAAGCGAATTGATGGCTGTTCTGCGATCAGGTTTCAAACTCGCAGTGGTGAATTGCTGTGCATGCACTCCGGCTCTCGCATCACCCTCGATTTTCCGGCGACAACAGCTACAAAGGACGTTGATGCAACGCGAGCAGCTGAGTTGCTGGCAGCCCTGGGCTTGCAGGAAGCGAGCGTCTTCCGATCTGTCTTTGATCTGGTCGTAGTCGTCGACGATGCCAAACTAGTTGAATCACTGAGGCCGGATTTTCACGCTCTTCAGAGACTCGAAACGAGAGGCGTGATCGTGACGGCGACGAGTACCTCCATGGGCGTTGACTTTATCTCCCGCTTCTTCGCGCCGCGGTGCGGGATCAACGAAGACCCTGTGACCGGCTCAGCACATTGTTGTCTGGCCCCTTTTTGGGCAGAGAGATTAGGCAAAACTTCGCTTGTCGGCTATCAGGCTTCCACGCGAGGAGGAACGGTGCAGTGCGAAGTTATTGGCCATCGCGTTCGACTTTCCGGCGGTGCTTTCACCGTTCTCGAAGGCCGCCTGAATATCGTCCCGGAATGAACCAACTGATCTATTTCTTTCTGGTAATTCCTTGATCCGTGACAATAAGTTCGGTGGAACTTTTCAGTCGAATTGTTTCTTCGTGATCTTTCATGCGTAGAGTTGCTGGAAAGCAGCGAGACATTGTAAGAACGCTCCGCGCGGGCATTTCAATTTCATCGCTGCTGTCATTTGATTCTATTACAATGGCCTGCATGCCACTGGATTCGTTGGTGAGCTTGAGTTGAATCGCGGCCGATTTGGGACGACCAAACATTTGGACGGCGTAGTAGGATTCGTCGTCAGTCGTTGCTACCGCTACGCCAGTATGTACGACGTAGTCCGCCAGCATGTTCTCGCGATGTTCAGGAGAATCGATCCAGCCCTGCACGAAGGCATCGGTCAGTCCGTCGCTCGTCACTTCACCAGTATTGACGCGATAGGCGATGTTCTCGCGCACGACGCAGTAATCGTAGCCGGCCTTGCGAGCTCGTTGAGCTGGCGTTTGGCCATCGGCTTGATGACCGTATTTATCCGTTTCAGCCATGAACGTCGCAAACTTCATCGCAGTGTCTGTTAACTCTTCGTTGGCTTCCACAGCGGGAAGCCCGGCCTCCTGCCGAAGTTGATTCGTCTTTTCTACAATTGAAGCCTCAACTTTGGAGATCATCGACTCGTCGGTGCGCTTCGCGATGACGAACGCAGAGGAACTGATGAGGAACAGAGTGCATAACATCAATTTCATCAATGAGCTTTGCGTTGATAGTTGTTCTTGTCCCGCCATGAGTGCCAAAACCTCCAGTCAGGATGTTTTCGACTCACAGGTTCTACCGATGAGCCAGAAAAGCGATTGCAACGTGCGTTGCAATTCGGCCAGCCAGCGGAATAACGAAACCGGGGCATGCAACATGCGCGCCAGCGTCGTCGAATTGCGAGTTGACTCGTGTGGAGCGTCGTTGCATGTTTGCATCCCGCTAAAACTCGCTAAAACTCAAGTATGAGTAGTTGTTATTGCGAATTTATCGGCGAGTGAGCTACTGTTACATTTCAAACGAACCCCTACTCGAAAATCGAGCTCTCCTCGATTTCGAGTACGATCTCGGAAGGGTTCAGCTGCGATGAGCGAGAAGTTTCCGATTTGGACAAAAAATTTTTGGTAACCAGTTGGAATCAATCAATCTTCTATGGGCATCCTTTCAACCGCAGATCGAGCGATCACAATGGACGCTCACTATTCAGCGTGCCAAGTCCGCGCGACAATGAACCTCCATGGAATATGCATGGAGACGACAGGTTGGACTGGACAGCGAAAGTTTCACAAATTCGCGTGCAACGGGCAACGTTGGGCGAGTTTGTACTGAGCGCAGCACTACTCGCAACTCGCCCTGCACAAGGCAACTCGACGCTCCAAACGCCTAGCCAAAAGAATAAATCGGGGCCAGAAGGTGACTTTGGAATCGGGTTGAGGCATATTGTCACCTTGCAACCGGTGCGCACTCCAGTCTAGCCTGCCCCTCATACGTAGCCCAATTGAGCTTGAGCACAGTTTATGGTTTGATCGTAGCAGTGTCGAACGATTGTCTCAATCGTTTCCAGGGCGATTGGGGACTCGCCCTACATTACACTGAAGCGATTGGGGACAATCGCTCGACACTCAGTTATGGGTATTTCAAGAATTTAGGACTGACAATGCTTTACAAAACGATAGCTTCGAATGATACGGCAGCTTTACAGACGATCACTTCTTGGTGGACACGTGTCGTGCTCATGGGCGCGATTGTGGGGATCGGCTACTTACTGGTGGGTTGTAATGGCAGTAGCACACCAGGCGAGGGCAAACGCGAGTTCATTAGTGTTGGTACGGCTCCGGCTGGTGGGGCTTTTTATACAGTGGGGAGTGCGATCTGTGAGGTGGTCAATGAGCATCGCGGTACTTTGAATTGGAGAGTGAATGCGGAATCAACCGGTGGATCGATGGAAAATATTCGCTTGTTGAGTCAAGGCAAGCTGCAGTTTGCCATGTCCAATTCGTCGATCACGTACTTCGCCGTGCGAGGTAGCGAAGGCTGGGAGGAGACACATGATGTTCAGTCAGTAAGCACCCTGTTTCCCAACATCGCTATGTTTGTAACGCTGGCCAATTCCGGCATCGAGAAAGTGAGTGACCTGAAGGGCAAAAGCGTATTCCTGGGCCCTGAGGGAGCAGGCTTCGAGTTTTTTGTCAAACCGATCTTAGCCGCTCATGGTTTGACATTGGATGATATCGACGCACGTTTTGGTAGCCAACAGAGTGCAGTCGATTTGTTGGGTGATGGTGCCGTCGCAGCAGCCATGATTGGCGGAGGCACCCCCAATCCTGCCTTGTCTCAAATGGCACAGGCCAATGCAATTCGTTTGGTACCCTATGATGACCAGGCTAAACAACAATTAATTGCGGACTATTCGTTCTTCGAGGAAGCTGTCATTCCTGGCGGTACTTACAATGGGATCGACGCGGATTATCAGGGCCTAAACGTGGGCTCGGCGCATCTGATCACCCACAAGTCTGTCGATGAACAAATGGTCTATGATTTTGTAAAGTTGG
The DNA here is from genome assembly GCA_041753315.1 of Pirellulaceae bacterium. Lineage (GTDB taxonomy): Bacteria > Planctomycetota > Planctomycetia > Pirellulales > Pirellulaceae > Aureliella. The sequence goes on from JBGSUV010000136.1 coordinate 83,204, forward strand.
TGTATGAACAACGAGCTGCGATTGCGGAACGCCATCGAGCGGCATCGAACATTGGACCGGAAACGGTCGCCGCACCTAACGGAATCGACTATCATCCTGGGGCCGAACGCTATTTTCGTGAGGCGGGAATCTGGCCAGAAGTGGACTCGCAGCAATGACGCCCTCGGTGACGGTTGATGAGACAGCTGGGCACGGTTCCACCGATCCCGGCGACTCCAAGGACATTTTTGAGAGCTCAAAACGGCAGGTCAACTTCCTCATCGCGGTGGCCTTGTCACTGTTTGTGCTGATCGAAGTGAATTTCTCGCTGCTGACTCCATTGAAGCAGTTGTCGCTGTTTGTGACCGCTGGTTTGGTGATGTGCTTCTTAAAATTTCCCATCCATCCACGGCTGCGCAATGTGCGTGCATTCCAAGCAATGGATTTGATCCTAGCTCTGCTAGCCGTGGGCTGTTGCGCATACCTGATCTTTCAGGGTGCCGCACTCGGGCAGCGAGCCGCTATTTACTCGACCATGGATCAATGCGTGGGAGCGATTGGGCTAGCGTTGGTGATCGAGGCGGCGCGACGATCGGTCGGCTGGGCCTTGCCCATCCTGGCACTTCTATTTGTCGTCTACGCACATCAAAGCATTTCGCAAACGCTTCCCGAATGGTTGTTTCCACATCGTGGGCAAGACTGGGAGGCGTTGATTGGACAGACTTATCTGCGTACTGAAGGCGTCTTTGGCACAGCCATTGGAGTCATGTTTCGCTACGTATTTCTGTTCGTCCTGTTTGGCGCTTTCTTGCAAGTCAGCGGGGCGACCGGTTATATCATCGGACTGGCCGTGAGGTTGTTTGGCAAGCGGGCGGGAGGTCCAGCCAAAGTCTCAGTATTGGCCAGTGGATTGATGGGCTCCTTATCGGGCAGTGCCGTGGCCAATGCCGCGACAACCGGCACTTTTACCATTCCATTGATGAAAAGCATCGGCTTCAAACCACACATTGCCGCAGGAGTGGAAGCGGCTGCGTCGTCCGGTGGTGCATTGGTACCGCCAGTCATGGGTGCTGGCGCCTACATGATGCTTGAAATTATCAATCGCGATCCAGCCGTAACCTACTTGGAAATTGTCCAAGCCGCCCTGATTCCAGCGATATTGTATTATCTATCGATCTTTCTATTGGTTCATTTCTACGCGCGCAAGATCGATGACGAACAAGAACTTGCGGAACAGTCAGAAGGTGAAAACGTCCCTGCCGCCCGTTCAGCTCTTGAGGCAGAAGACGCACCGCAAACTATGATGTCGCCGCCAGTCGCGACCAAGATGCTATCGCTGGAAGGTTTGGCGTTCTTCGGTTCCCTGGGCGGGCTCATGGGATTTTTGCTCATCGGTTTCTCCCCGTTTCGCGCGGTGTCGTACGCCTTGGCAATTGTGTTGACGGTCGTGTTGATCAATCCCGCGACACCAGTTAATTTGCGAGATCGATTGATCGCATTCGGGAGTTGGAGCCTGTTAACAGTGGTGGCGTGGTTTGCGGCGCCCGCGGTTGGCTCATGGGCCGATGCTGTGATATGGTCGATGGCCGGGCTCATGCTGCTGGGCTTGTTCACGCCAGCTTGGAAGGAACTGCTCAGCAGCAGTTTTCGCACAACAGCCGAGGGCGGGTTGCCACTCATTGTCGCTGCCGCTTGCGTGGGAATTGTCATAGGTCTTGTGTCGCGAACGGGCATCGGGACTGGCGTGCCACAAGCGATCATTCCGTTAGCTGGCAGCAATCTGTTTTTAGGTTTGGTAGCCATCATGTGCTGCTCGCTGGTATTGGGCATGGGGCTACCATCCGCCGTCTCTTATCTGTTATTAGCGACGATCATCGGGCCCGTATTCGCTGATCCCAATTTGGGAGTGCCGATACTCGCAGCTCACCTGTTCATTTTCTATTTCGGCATGATGGCCATGGTCACGCCACCAGTGGCGCTCGCCGCATATGCGACTGCGTCGATCGCCAAGGCGGATGTGATGCAGTCCGGGATCGCTGCCTTTCGTTTTTCGTTGGCGGGTTTCACATTACCGTTTATGTTCGTCTATCGGCCCGCCCTGTGCCTCATGGGAAATGATGGTGGCAGCCCCCTAGTGATGGACGTGCTCATTGCGGTGTTGGCCGCCGTCATAGGAATTGTGGCCCTCGCTTCGGCCTTGGCTGGCTTTATGTTCCATCGATTGGAAGGCTGGTTACGTTTGGTCCTTTTTCTGGCTGCTGCTTGCGCACTGTTCCCGGACCAATTTGGACTGATGGGAAATCAGATCCAAGTTTTCGATGTGATTGGGGCAGCATTGCTACTGGGCACTGGGATTTGGAATCACAAATACTCGCGTCGTTCGAGCCGCTCCAATGTAACATGAGCACTTGACGTTCAGGTCCAATAACTGAACGATCTCTCTTTTAAAACCGAAGTTCGGCTGCCATCTTTGTAGCGATCGGCATCTCATCGCCGCTGACCGAATATACATTGCCACGCATCTTGAGCGTTTGGACGGCGGCGAGTTCGAGCATGTCGTGGCAGTTGTCGCTAGCGCCGCCCGACGGGGGATCATTGGACTGTTTGAGCGCTCTCGCCTCCGCCGAGAAACTGCCATACAGTGTTGCATCTTGATCGACGAAAAGCGTTTCGATGCGCCCGTCGTGCGCTGCGATGAGTACCAATTCCGGATCCGTTTCAACGGGTGCGACTTGCTCACGGATCCGCTTCCAGCGCTGCTTGCGCTGTGCATGAAGCTCATCGCCGGCGATTGCCTCTGCGCGAACTTGCAGTTCTTCGGCCGAAAGGTGATCGACGTTGCCGGTGAGCGTCGCTTCGATGATATCATCCCAGTGACTATTCGCTCGATACATGGCCGTTAGTGAATCAACTCCTGCTAAAATCAACCGACTTGGTGTCTGTTGGCGCAAGTAGGAGCAAACGGAGTTGTCAACGTGTTTGAGATAGTTCTCCAAATCGACTTTCTCGGCATCTCGTCCGGATCCGTGACCGTAGAAAACACCCTGTTGTTGACCGCGACCGCCGATGGCCGTCGTACGGACCTGAGTCGTCGATTCCAAGTCTGCTTCAATCTCATCGAAGCTCTCGGGCTGAATTCCTTCGACCTGTTCAAGTTCCTGTTGCTCCTTCGCAAAAAATGCAACTCGCTGCTGGCTCAGGGTAAGCACGGTATAAGGAACTGGCGAATCCAGGCACGGCAACATGGGCCGAATACGAAACGCATGACCAATTGCAAGCTGCTCCTGTATCTCATGACGTACTTGAAATAGATTCAACGACTCGCTATTGGCGAAGATCGCCACGCCGATTCTGCGAGGATTCGATTGCAAGAGCTCTTGCAACTGCAACTCGACGGGTCGCAAGAAGTCGTCGGCTTCCGAGTCCTGCATCCAGTTCTTTGCCAAGGCCTCGCGGGCTGAACGCATCATATTGCTGAAGCGAATTTTATCTTCTTGTAGTGTATCGTTGCGCGTACTCGGAGCTGGCAACAGGGCACTCAAATGGGCTCCTCCTTCGCTAGCAACTAATTTCTCGAGATCCTCGCGGTTGCAGGTCTGAAAGTTCATGGATCGCTCCTCACATGACGTGAATGTCGCTCTGATATCTGAATTGATTGTGCCGCTTTGCAGTCTTGACCCGAGTGGGATTGATTTTCTTTTCGTTGAAGAGGTCAGACCATGTCTGCTCACCCACCCGTACTCTACAAGCCGTACTGCTACAAGGGACGGCCCTCGAAAGTTGCAAGTATTGTTCCATTAACCAGCACGCTTCGCCGCAGGAGCTCATATTCATGAAATCGCGGTAAATTCTGCGAGTTGAGGAGCTTCCATGCATGTTGGCAACGGCGGCGCGCTACCGAGCAATTGACATAATGCCAGACCAACGTCCTCGGAATGGGATTTGCGAGGTAATATAGGACGCAATGATGGCGTCCTCAGTCGCTGTTATCCCCCAGCTCCCCCGCTCATTTTTGGGCTCACCAAACTTCTTTAAGAGTTGCGGATGGGCGGGGTCCGACACGTCGACAACGAGTAGTTCACTGTCGCCCGCCGACAAATACGCAGCCAGTTCTTTTTCGTCAAAGTAGATCTGGTTGGTGTGACCTGGACTGTTGAACCACAAGTTTGAAAATTTCTCAGCCGACCACGGGTTCCACCAACCAACCTGCCGCATTTTGCTTGGATCTCGTACATCGATGATTTCCAAGCCAGCATAGTCAATCGCGACATATGCAAGTCCTTTATGCACCCAGACGGAGTAAGCTTGCTGCTTGTTTCGCATCCCAGCGTTGATGTATCGACCGATCTCACGGGGTTGACCGGGGTTGCGGATATCGATCACGCGTAGGCCTCCGCCATCGTAGGCTAAATAAAGCTTATCATTCTCAATCCACATGCCACGAGCGTTGGGGTGCTGAATTCGGGTTGGGTTCCTGCGCGGGAAATTGACATCCGGCTGGTAGGTCGTGATATGTCGTAGGCTGGTGAAGTCTTTAGTGGCCTCAAGTATGATCACACCATCGGACATCGCACCCAGAAAGACATGCTGGCCGTTGACTCGAACAATTGCTGATCCGTTCATTCGCCTGTCTGACTTCCAAATTGCCTTTACCGATGGCGCGCGTAGATTGGCAATATCGACGATTGCAACGCCAGGTACATCACCCCGCGCCGCAAAAAAGTCACCCAGAGAAACAAACAGAAGATTTCCATGTAGTGAAACGTCCATGGCATCTAGATTGCCCAACGATTTTTTCTGAATTTGAACTAATTTGGTTGGCGGACTGTTGGTAGTACCCAGACGGTAGATAACAACACCTTGCGCCTTCGACGCGACAGCTAGCACAGATCGTTTTGCATCTACCACGGGCGTCTGCGGAAATTGGCCCGGTAACTCCATTTTCCAGTTTGCTGACATTTCTTGCGCGGAGGCGAGATTGTCATGATCCCATGCGATCGCACACGCGAACAAGAGCGTGACGATACCAACGTGAACCCCCTGCTTCAGAATGTTCATAACAGTGTGCCCAGTAACAGGTGTTCGAAACCTAAGCATCGCGCAGCAACCCTAATCCACAGCCTAGCATATCATCATGCTTTCAAGACGTACGTAACTTGCTTCCATGCCGTGCTCCATGCCGGTCGATAGCATCATGCTGCGAGTCTTCTCATCAGGTAGGGTCATTCGCATCGTCATGAGCGTGCCATCTCCGTCCGGGGCAAAACGGGTTTCGATGTGATTGTCAGGCGTAGGGTCGGGTAGGTGCATGCGTTCGACGTGGACAATACGTTGGAATGGTTCAAGCTCTATAAATTCGCCGGTGAGATAAAAACCGTTTCCCTCCCCATCAGCCCATTCATAGCGGATTTTTCCGCCGGGCTGTGCGTCGTTGATACAGACGGGCATGGTCCAACCCTCAGGCCCAGTACACCATTTTTGCACAACCGTTGGATCGGTGTGCGCCCGGTAGACTGCTTCCGGCGAAGCAGCGAAGCGGCGTGTAACGACTACGTAACGCTCGCCCTCAATTTGTAGCGTAAGTTTGGTCATTGTTTCTCTTTTCCTTTTTTTGGTGGAGATGTTTGAGCCAGGATTTCATCAAGCTGATCGTAATTGCGTTCGAGGGACTCGCGGAGCATTGAAAGCCACTGATCGATAGCCTCAACCCCCGTTTTCACGAGCCGACACGGTCGCTTGGCTCCGTCGACACTGCGCACAATGAGCCCTGCCCTCTCCAGCACTTTCAGGTGCCGAGAGATCGCTGGCTGCGAAATGTCGAACGGTTTCGCAAGCTGCATCACGGTAGCTTCCCCCCGAGCCAGTCGCGTCAAAATAGCCCGTCGCGTGGGATCCGCGAGGGCTGAAAATAGGGCGTCTAACTGAGGCTGGGTTGTTGAGCGAACCATAATATAACTCCCAAGTTATATAACGAATGTGGTATATGCAAGAGGTGTGAAATAATTTGTTGGCCAACATTAGAGGCGCTCTGCGAAGTAATTCAAACCTTTGGCCAGTCCAATCAGTTAAAATAGGAGCTCCCTCCACCGCTCTGCTAGTTCTCTCCGCTGGTCTCCCATTATGACGACAGCAACGTTTCCAACCGATCGTCGTTCATTTTTAGCCCAAGCTGGCGGTGGATTTGGTGCACTGGCCTTCTCCGCGCTGGCAGGTCCCGCGCTGGCTGCGACGTCACGCAGGGAACAGGACCGTTGGTTCCAGCCGGCCGCAGCTCGCGTAAAGCGGATTGTGTGGCTGTTTATGCACGGTGGGCCAAGTCACGTAGATCTGTTCGATCCAAAACCAGAATTGCAGCGGTTATCGGGGCAACTTGTTCCTGACTCTCTCGGGATGTTCAAGACGCGTCGGAATGTTGCCAAAAATCCATTGCTTGCATCCATCAAGCCGTTCCGCAAATGTGGCGAGTCTGGCTTGGAGATCAGTGAGTTTTTGCCACACATCTCGCAACATGCCGATGATCTCTGCGTCATCCGTAGTATGCACGGTGACAGTGTGAATCATCCACAGTCGGTCTACCAGATGAACTCGGGCAGCATCCTCATGGGGCGTCCGAGCGTCGGTAGTTGGGTTGCCTATGGTCTCGGCAGCGAAAACGAAGATCTGCCAGCCTTTGTGGTCCTGCCTGATCCTGCCGGCGGTCTCAAAGGCGGGCCACCAGCCTGGGGCAGTGGCTTCCTGCCAGCGAGTTTTCAAGGTGTACCAATGCGTCCCGGCAACCAGCCCATTCTGCACTTACAGCCACCACCTAGTGTCTTGCCCGAACAGCAGCGGCAGGCGTTGAAGTTGACGCAACAACTGAACGCCTTGCATCTCGAGACTCGCCAACGCAACGACGAACTCAACGCTCGCATTCAAGCTTATGAACTTGCTTTTCGTATGCAAGCAACTGCACCCGAGTTGGTCGATTTCAGCCAAGAAACCGCAGCGACGCTCGACGCTTATGGAATCAACCAACCCACCACGCGCGACTTTGGACAGAGGTGTTTGTTAGCGCGACGGATGCTTGAACGAGGAGTGAGGTTTGTGCAAGTCTATTCGGGAGACACCAACGGTTGGGATGCGCACAGTGATGTGTTGAAGAACCATAGCGAACACTGCATGAAAACAGACCAACCGGTGGCCGCACTTCTTGCGGATCTGAAACGTCGCGGCTTATGGGATGATACGCTGGTTGTCTGGGGTGGAGAGTTTGGTCGGATGCCGATGAGCGAATCGGGTAAAGGACGCGATCACAATCCCTGGGGCTACTCGATCTGGTTAGCGGGTGGTGGCGTTAAATCGGGTATGGCGTATGGCGCCACCGATGAGATTGGTTTGCGCGCGACTGAGAAACCGGTTCATATTCGTAATTTTCATGCGACATTGTTGCACCTCCTGGGAATTGACCACGAAGCGTTGTCGTTCTACCACAACGGACTGGACGAACGCTTGATTGGTCCAACGGATGATGTGACAGTGGTCAAGGAGATCTTGGCATGATGATTAGCAATCGAATCCTATTTCCGTTTAAGACTGCGGGCCGTTCACTTCTCTGTTTTTTCCAGTCCGCAGCAGCTTACACGGTCATGACAACCATGGCTTTTGCGGTAAGCGGCGCGTTCACCGACGATGACGAACATGGAGATGCTCCCGAACAAAGGCGGATTGAGGAGATACCCGTTGATGATTCCGACCGCGAGCATTGGTCGTTTGGTCCACTCGTTCGCCCCACGGTTCCTCAAGTTCAGGATGTGAGTTGGACAGCAAACGAAATCGACTGTTTTGTACTGCAGCAGCTGGAGGAAGAAGGACTGCACCCTGCCCCGCACTCTTCACGCGAGTTGCTTTTGCGACGGGTTCATTTCGATTTGGTAGGCTTGCCACCCACGCCGGATGAACGTGACACTTTTTTGCAGGACACCAGTCCCTTGGCATACGAGCGCCTGGTGGATCGCTTACTCGCTTCGCCCGCATACGGCGAACGTTGGGGACAATACTGGCTGGATCTCGCGCGCTTTGCGGAAACCGATGGCTTTGAACATGACAAACTTCGCCCGGAAGCATGGGAATACCGTCAGTGGGTCATCGATGCACTCAACACGGACATGCCGTACGACCAATTTGTAACGCTGCAGTTGGCCGGCGATCTGCTGGAGCCAAACGCCCACGCGATTGCGACCACTTTTTGTCTCGCTGGACCCGACATGCCGGACATTAATGAACAAGAGCTACGACGGCATGACAAGCTGAATGAGATCACTTCGACGGTCGGTGCTGCACTGCTGGGGCTGCAGATGGCTTGTGCCCAATGTCACGATCACAAGTACGATCCTATTTCACAAGCTGACTTCTATCGACTGCGAGCAATTTTTGAACCCGCGATCCCACTGTTCAAACGCGATGAGCCGGTTGCCCAATTGGCGATGCAGCGCGATCCACAACCAGCTCATTTTTACTTTCATGGTGAACTAAGCGGTCGTGGTCCCGCGGTTGAGCCGGCACCGCCACGAATCGCTTGCCATGCGGACTGCCAGTGGAAAGACAACCGTGACGACCCGCGATTGGGTCTGGTGAATTGGATGTTCGAGCCGAGTAATCCGCTAGTTGCACGTGTCATCGCCAATCGAATCTGGCAATATCATTTTGGACGTAGTCTGTGCGGAAACCCAAGCGACTTCGGCATTGTGGACACAGAGCCCACTCATCCGGCACTGCTCGATTGGCTGGCGACGGAACTCCAGGCGTCTAGCTGGAGTCTCAAAGCACTGCATCGCCAGATTCTTCTTTCGGCGACCTATCAACAGGCCGGATCGAGTGAGAGTCTGGAGCTATCGGACAGCCAAGCCTTGCAACTCTGTATGCAGGCCGATCCGGCGAATCGCCTGTACGGACGTTTCCCGCGCAAGCGGCTGGAAGGTGAGATCATTCGAGACGCGATGCTGGCCGTGGCTGGGCTATTAAACAACAGTTACGGAGGTTCCAGCGTCATGCCGCCACTGCCAGACGAACTAAAGCAAACTCTTCTGGTTGGGCAATGGCAAGAATCCGGTGAGGCAAGCGATCATTACCGCCGCAGCATCTACGTCTTTGCTCGGCGCAATTTGCGTTATCCCATGTTCGAAGTTTTCGATCGACCCGATGCAGGTGCAAGTTGCGCGCGGAGAAATAGGAGCACCACCGCCCTGCAGTCGCTGCAAATGCTCAATAGTGACTTGGCGGTCAACAGCGCTCGGGCTCTCAGTCAGCGCTTGTTACGTGAGACGGCATCGCCACAACCCGGCATACTGTCGCAAAAATTGTTTGAAATCGTGTTTTCGCGGCGCCCCAGTCGTAAAGAACTAGAGCTTGTTGTTGAGGTCCTGCGTGATGGCAAAGCGGAAATGGATGAACGCCTGTTTGTCGTTTGCCTCGCGATGCTCAATTCCAACGAATTTATCTACGTGGACTAATGCTCGTCCGATGGTAACACGATATTTTTCAATTCGCTTCGAGCGTCATCGCAATGAAGTTGGTTGGGGATCGGGCTGAACTGGCTGCGGTTGTGCGGACTCACTGCGGCGTCCGCCATTACCGGATCGTCGCGGTGGTTGATTAACAAACTCCTTGGTATCCGCGGATGCTTTTGTTTCTGTACCGGGTGCGGTCAGGAAGCCAAGGTCATCAAACCATTCGATGTACCGATCCTGCCATTTGCCAAACGGTATGCCTTGTCGAAAAGTTAATCCGCCGGTCATTCCGCGATCGCCGGGATGACGACCGTTGCCGTAGATATGCATTTCGACATTCGGAATACCTGCGTCAAGCATGGCAGTGAAGTAGTCGACGGCCCATTTCGCGTGGACCCGATCTCCTGCACCAGGGCATGTGATGAAAGATGGAGGTGTATTGCGTGGCACTGCGGTTTCCGGATTTTCGGTAAACGGCGATGGGCCGGGATAGATAACTCCCACGAAGTCTGGACGCGAGGAGACTCCGGCCAAAGGATCACCGGGATCGCCATGGTCCTTATCAAACTGCTCGAACTGGATAGCAGCTCGCGCGGACAGTTCAGCACCTGCGCTGAATCCCATGATACCGATGCGATTCGCGTCGAACTTCCAGGTCTCGGCGTGCTTGCGTACCAACCGGATCGCTTGCAACGCATCGCGCACGGCATCGGTCGTCGGTTCGTAGCCGTCGCTGCGAAGCCGATTGCGAAGTATGACCGTGTTGACTCCATAGTTAAAAAAGTAGGGTACAAAGTCCGCGCTTTCAGTACCAACATTTAGCGTGCGATGCCCGCCGCCAGCGGCGAGGATGACAACTGCGCCGGTGTTCATCGATGGACTGGCAAAATGGACTTCGATTGATGGATTGTGAATGTTGACGATGCTGTTGATTCGCCCTGGCACGCTGTCGGACAAGCTGTAGGTTTCGACTTCAGTAATGCGTTCTCGTTTGAGGTGCGGTGAATCTGGCGGATACAAAGTCATTACAATTCCACCAGGCAGTATGGCGCGCGGCTGATAAGGTTCGTTTGTCGCCTCACCAGCATCCGGAATCCACATCGGTTTAGGAATCTCCGCCAACGGAACAGTTGACACAGGATTGACGGCGTTTGCGGTTGTAGCTGCTGCAGTTCCGTTGTTATCGTTGGCAGGCAACGCAGCGGTGGGAACCGATGTGGATGTTTGACTGATCGGCGGCTCGCCAGCGGCCGGCACCGGCGTCTGTTGTGCCGGCGAAGTTTCGTCGAGAGACTCAGTGGTGGCTGCCACGCGCTTTGCCATCCAAGCCGACTCACGCACTTGACCGCCGAAATTCGATACGGTCACGCCTGCGATTTCATCTTGCGAGATGACTCCCGCATAATGGGTCACGGTCACGAAACCACCGCGACCGCGTTCGACTTCAAACGAAAACTTGTCCCCGTCCAGGACAACGTTTTTTATTTCCAGCGGAACATTTGCTCCACCGCCGAATCCTCCGCCACCTCGCCTGCCGCCGAAGCCACCCATGGGGCCTCCGGCCGTACGCATGGTGCCAGTTAACTTGCCGTCTGTGGTTTTCAGCTCAAGCGTCGTTGTTCCGCCCCGTTGCTCCCAGCTCCAGGTGCCAATCGGTTCAACGGTCTGAACCGTCCTGAGCTTCTCCAGCAATGATGGCGATTCGGGCTCCTGCGCATGCGCGACTGAGAACAGTACCAGCAGGCCAATCAGCAGTCGGAAGCATCTGAACATGTCAAGCGTCCTCTAAGTAGTTCTTCTTACGCAAATGAGCAGGTGGAGTTGTACGACCGTCTTGGTCGACAGCTGTTTTGGTCAGGCATTGTCCACCACGCCGGTAGAATCTCCAAACTCGGTAACGTCAGTGATTCCCATGGTCGCGGTCATTTTCAAGTACAGGTTTGCCAACGGAACGCCTCCGTAGTCGACAAAGCGTCCCGGAGTGAATGCGCCACCTGCCGATCCAGCCATCAGTATTGGCAGATCTTTGTGAGTGTGTCGATTGCCATCAGCGTTTCCGCTACCGATCAATACCATCGAATTATGCAGCACACTCTTGCCGTCGCTGTCCTGCATCGAATCCAATCTCGCGATGAACTTGGCAAATTGTTTCGCGTACCAGAGGTCGATCTGCTCGACCTTTTTGATGCGTTCCTGACGTTCCTGATGGTGCGTCAGATCGTGATGCCCTTCCGAGATTCCGAGGAAATCGTATGAGCGATTGTCGCCGTCATGTCCAAGCATTAGTGATGCCACGCGAGTCGAATCGGTCTGGAACGCCAATGCCAGTAGTTCGAACATGATCTCCACATACTCTTCGTGCGATTGAGGCACGCCAGTTGGTGTGGGTGTTCCAGGATCTTTTGCATCGCCCAACTGCTCTGCGCGCTGAATCTGACTTTCAAGTGATCGAATGCCACTCAAATATTCGTCCAGTTTGCGATAATCTTCTGAGGCGATACGCTGACGCATCGACCGGGCGTCTTCCAAAACGTAATCCAGAATACTTCGTTGTTCTTCGCGGCGACGTTGTAGATTTTCGACGCGCTCGCCGGGTGCACCTACTCCAAATAGCCGCTCGAATACCATGCGTGGATTGTGCTCCGTGGCCATCGGAGTCGTCTCGGATTTCCAAGATATGTTGTACTGATAGGCACATGAGTACCCCGAGTCGCAGCCAGTGGACTGTCGTCGCGGGTCAGAGGCCAGCTCCAACGACGGGAAGCGAGTGAGGCCGCCGACGCGGTTAGCGATTACTTGATCGATCGAGACTCCTGCGCGAATCGTGGTTGAACTCTTGTTGATTCGCACGCTGGTGAGAAACGTTCCATTTCCTCGTGCATGGTCACCGCCACCGTCCGGCCCTGCTTCGGCCACGACATTGTCCAGCCCTTTCATGATCTGCACTTTGTCCCGCAACAATTGCAAAGGTTCCAGCGTGGGGCTGAGCGTAAAATCTGTTCCAGTCGCTTCGGGCCACCAGGCTTTGGGAATGGCCCCGTTGGGGAAAAATAGAAACGCGCTTCGTAGCGGTGCACCCGAGGCTGTGGTTGCAAGGGCAGATGTAGAAGCCGCTGCTGCTCGCACTTTGAATTGTGGCAGCGACGCCATCGCAGGTAGCGCGATGCTGGCGCCGACACCGCGCAGGAACGCGCGGCGCGAAGAGTGAATGTTCATCTGAGCTTCTCCAGGATTGTGGTGGTCGAACGACTGTCCTCAAACGTTTTGTCGCGTTGTCAGGTGTGCGTTTGGATTCTAAGGGATATGAGCTGCGACGCGGGGCGAATTCTTGGTTTTTTGAAAAGCATTGGAGTGGATAATGCCATAAATGAGCGTCTGTGCCGCGCCGTCGGAATCCTGCAGTTCCTCCACCAAACGATCCAGGGTGTGCGAATCCCCGTACTCCACGGCCCTGCCCAAGGCGTAGGTCATTAGCTTCTCGGCGATGCACCGATAAATGTCCTCTTGGTGCTGGCTCACCAAAATTTTCTTCAACTCGGCGACAGTCGAAAACTTCTCACCCGAGGTCAGTTCACCGGCCGAATCAATGGGTTGATCCAGCTCGTGAGTTCGGAAAGTTCCCAGTGCGTTAAAGTTTTCGAGTGCCAGCCCAAGTGGGTCCATTTGATTGTGGCACGAGCTGCATAGTGCATTGGAGCGATGCAAAGCCAAGGTCTCACGCAGCGAAAGCGGCTTCTCGTTGTCGCTCGCTGCATCTTCGAGCGCTGGGATGTTGGGTGGTGGAGCCGCTGGAGGCGTTCCTAACAAGTTCTCCAGAATGAATAGACCGCGTTTGACCGGCGAAGTGCGATCGGGATTGGACGTGACCACCAGCGTCGTGCCCTGGGTCAACACGCCGCCACGCTGACTATCGGCGGGCAGCATCACCATTCGCATCTCATTTCCAACGACTTGTTCAATACCTCTAATCTGATAATGTCCCCAAAGCAGCTCGTTGAGGAATGTGTAATCACTGTCGACTAATTCAAGCAAGCTTCGATTGTTCTTCACAATATGTTCGAAAAGCATCTCCGTTTCACGACGCATCGCCAATCGCAATTCGGGTGTTAACTCAGCACCGGTTGCATTCTCAAAGCTACGTAAATATCTTTCCTTCTCGCGTTCATATTCGTCATTCTCTGCTTCCGTACGCCGACTGCCCAGACGAAACAACTCGAAGAATCGTTGGCGGCGGACATCCGACTCAGGGTCAACACGACGTGGCTCGCGGCTGAGAACCGCACTGGAGTTGATCTGAATGTGTTCGACGGCTCGGGCTCGCAACCACTGTCCAACAAAATTTTCCGCAAGCGATTGCGATCGTGTGTCGGACAACATACGCGCGACCTGCGCATCGAGGTTAGTGCGCAATTGCCCGGTCCGCGCAAGATCGATCAGTTCGTCGTCGGGCATTGTCGACCAGAGGAAATACGACAATCGCGATGCCAGTGCATACTCGTCGATATAAGCGAAAGCGTCATCGGAGCCTTGTGCAATCGACTCTTCACGGAACAGAAAACGAGGCGAAGCTAATATTGCCGTCATCGCTTTGGAAATTCCAGCTTCAAACGTGGCACCTTGGGAATAAACACCTTCGGCCAAGTTAACCAAGCGATCCAAGCTACCGTCGTCGACAGGTCGACGAAATGCGCGACTGGCAAAGTTGCTGAGCAGCTCGCGCGCATACTTTCGCTTTTCGTCTTCGTCTTGGGGAACGCTTCGCGGGAAAAACTGGTCATAACGATCCGGTTTGACATAATGGGCCTCATCGCGCGGTCCGATCAGCTCGATCGATTTGATTTGCAGACGCAGTTGTCGGATCTGTGGACTTTCGCTGAGCGGCTTAATCGAGGCTATCAATTCATGTTCACCGACGGTTAGCGGAATGTCAAAGTTGAATTGATAATCCCTGCTACTCTGTCGAACCATCGTCTCGGTCAGCAAGGTATTTCCATCGACAGAAAAGGTAAATTCGCATTTGTTCTCGTCAAATTGATTGTCGACATACGTTTCCTTCGCGATGAATTTGAGCAGCATGGAGTAGTCGCCGGCCACATCGATATCGAGCACAGCCCGGGCCGATGTCAGTTCATAGTAAGACATCTCTAGCCCTTCGCCCGCGTCATCTTCACCTGGACGCGCTTCGCCCGTTACTCCAGCTGCACCTTCATCGCGGGTATTTGGCACAAAGTGGAATTGGTTTCCCGGTAACTCGCGCTGACGAATCGAACTGGAAACGGTGGGGACAACCGCAGAGACAATCTCCTCTGCTGCGTTCACATACTTCTCGAGCAACAATGGAGATATTGATAGCACGTCACCAATGTTGTCGAACCCGTGTCCTGTGTCATCAGCTGGGAAATTGGCGGAGGTGTCAAAGTCAACGCCGATCAAATCGCGCACCGAGTTGCGATATTCGACTTGATTCAGTCGTCGCATTGTCACGTGTCCAGGATCAGGATCTTCGGGGTTGATGCCGAAGGCAGAATACTTGATCCAATGCACTAAGTTGTCAAGCGCTTCAGGAGTGAGCTTTTCCTCGCCTGGTGGCGGCATTGCACCAGCTTGTACTTTCTTGAGCACTAAAAACCACTTGGCGTTTTCTTCTTCGCTGAGTGCTTGCCTCTCCGAGTTGTGAAGTAAGGGAAGATGATCTAGCGAAAAGCCTCCTTCACTTGTGCCATCGGAATGACATCCAGCGCAATTGTTAGAGAGGATGCTGCGAACCTCGCTGGATGTCACCTCTGCATTGGACTTACTTTGTGCGGAAGCCGTCCATTGAAAAGTCGCGGCGAGGCACAGAAACACAATGTACTGGACAGATAGGTGCAGTTTGGAATGACGCTGGATGACGAACAGGTACGTAGAAGTACTTTGTTGACACTTCAGATCACACATTTTCCAACTCCCCAACCACCCAATTGCGGACCGCCGGATACAGTATACACCAACCAAATCGCTTTGACGCGGGATGCGGGCAGCACTATTGACCTGGGTTTTCTAGGAATTTTCCACTGGCTTGTCGATTTTTGCGTCGACACTACGACAACTAGGTGTAAATCGACACGGCATTCGTGTGGAGCTTGCCAAAGCTCCCCGTAAAGTCGACCGCCAGCTTCCTTGCGGCGAACGGTTCGATTATTTGTACTGAACACTCACGAAAAGGATAAAAATCATGTCGAAGATGATCTTCGTAAATCTCCCTGTCGCAGACCTCAAAGCTTCGATGGCGTTCTATGAGGCGCTTGGTTTTGAGAATAATCCGCAGTTCACAGACGAAACAGCGGCCTGCATGGTATGGAGCGAAGCGATCTATGTGATGTTATTAACGCACGACAAATGGCGAACGTTTACCAGTCGTCCAATACCACCAACCACTTCGAGTGAAGTGATGCTTGCCCTCTCCTTGGACAGCAGAGAAACCGTCGACCGATTGAACGAAGTGGCGGCAAAGCATGGCGGTACGGTCGATGTCAATCCGAAGCAAGATCTCGGATTCATGTACAACCGTAACTTAGCCGATCTGGATGGACATGTGTGGGAAATGATGTGGATGGATATGAGTGCCATGGAACAGTAACTCGCCCACTGGCTCGCTCCAACAGGACGGAATAAAAACTGCCGCTGCACTTGTAGGTGTGGCGGCGTTTTGGGCGGGGCGATTGCGATTGCGCTTGACGGGGCGGCGATGGTCCGTAGCCAATCGTTATGAAGTCGGCGGTCCCACGTGTAGGACAATTAGCTTTTCGTTTTCGTCGAACAGATAGAAGGCTTCAATCACTGCGTCATGTTCTTTGCCTGAAGTGGCGCGGAGGATTCCGTAAACGTATGTACGAATGCCATCGTTCTGGGCTTTCGGGTCGCCTGCCCTGGGGTGAATGCGATCAACTACATCCTGTGTGATGTCCGCGTCTTTAATGTTCTGAAAACCATTCTCTTGCAACCACTGTTTTGCTCCAGCGCGGTCGACAGAGTCTGGAACCTCCGCAGCCACCTTTTTTGTCCAGGACTCGATCCAGGCCCGGCGTGACTTGCCATCCGATATTCGGTCAGCCTGAATTGTTTGCGCAGCGGCGTTGTCAATCTTGGAGTTCTGTTTGCGATGGTAGGTATACAAAACTCTGGAGTCGCCCGCTGCGGTTTTAAATGAGTCAGGACGCGGGGCGCCATCCCGAGCGATGCACAATATTAGTTTGTCACCTCGAAGTTTGTACACACCATGAATCGTTCCTTCCCATAGTTGCCAGTCGATGGCATCGTCCGGTTCATCAAGCAACAACAGCCGACCGGATTCTCCAGTGATTTCTGTTCCGTTCGGAGCTGTTTGGGGTCGCGAAAACTTCGTTCCCTCAATGATCAGTCGCTCGTTAAACAACTGGTCAGCCGGCAAGGGCTTGCCATCGCGTTCGGATGCGACCAGTAGCCATTCGCCTTGCAGTTCGGCCAGCGCAGCGCTGTCGGACTTGGGCAGAAAGAGAATGGTGAGCAGTGTCGCGGCAATGCCGATCGAGCCAATAATTTTAAACATGTTTCTATGAATCCTATGAATAAAGCTCTGGGGACGGAAAGGGGCGATTTCTGGTTGAACTAGTTCAGCGGGCAATCTAATAAAATCAGGTTGTTGGACATGCGCGAGACATTTTTCCAGCAATATTGCGACGCTTGAGGCTGAGTCGTAACGATCCGATGCCTTCTTGGACATCAACTTGCCGATGACATTGCACAGCCAGTCTGGCATGTTGGGATTAATTTCGCGAATCCTCCTTGGTTGGTCGTCGGCAATCCGCCTCATGACTCCTAAGCTGGTTTCCGCGCGAAAAGGTGGCCGTCCAGTACACATCGTGTAGAGCACGCTACCCAAGCTGAAGAGATCGCTCCGCGTATCAACCGGCTCTCCTGCCGCTTGTTCCGGTGACATGTACTGCGGAGTTCCCGGATGAATGCCGCTGCAGGTCAACGCTGCATCATCGGCTGCCCGCGCCAGACCAAAGTCCGTTATCAGAGCCCGTTCGATTCCTTGTTCCAAGAGAATGTTCGCCGGCTTGATGTCGCGATGAACAAGCCCCTGCTGATGTGCGGCAAACAAGCCCGAGGCAATCTGAATGCCAATCCGCAGGATCTCACAAATCTGGAGTGGACCACTTCGATCGATGCGTGACTGCAACGATTCTCCTGCGACGTATTGCATTACCAAGTAAGGTGCGTCACGCTCGGTTTCGACATTGTAGATCGGAACAACATGCTCATGCACGATGGCGGCTGCCGCGCGGGCTTCACGGGCAAATCGCTTTCGCGCAGAACCGCTTCCCGAGAGAAATGGGGCAAGCACTTTAATTGCCACGGGACGATTTAACTCGGAATCAAACGCTTTGAAGACGACTCCCATGCCGCCGGCGCCAATCATTCGCTCAATTTCATAACGACCGAGTCTTCCCATCATCTCGGGATGTGATGGCGGTGAAAGCATCTGTTTTGCCATGGACTCGGTCCAAGACTTGGTTCCATTCATCCAACTTGACAGGCAGAAACGCAATTGAGCCTCGTCTGCCAAATCCGACAATTGATCCGTCGAGTCGCTTAAAGCATCTCCTGCTTTCTTCCAATCCTCGCGATGCGCGGCCAATTCCTCGAGCCGGTTTTGACAGTGTGAGCATCAACGTGCTCCATTTGCATTTCCAGTTCAGGTCCAAAGTTCTCGCTTCGCAGAATCGCGAGTAACTGTCGATCATCGCATGCAATTGATTTAATCTTCATCGGTGATCCTTGTACGTTTCTACCAACTCTTTGATTCGTGCCATCACGCGACTGCGGCCAAAATAGATGTTTGCCGGTCGTGTTTGTAAGGTTCGAGCTGCCTCTTCGATGGAGAGCCCTTCGACGTGCGTCAACCAGAACGCTTGCCAAGTATGGGGCGCCACCGAGGTTCGAACCTTTTCGGCGGCCCACTGAAATACAGTTCGCTCATATTCCAATTCAAGTTGTTTTGTTATGTCATCGCGAGCCGGCAACGATTCCAACATCTGCGTTGCTGCAGTGTCCTGAGCCAAGGAGCGTTTACCTCGTCGCAACAACATATCCGTCGCTTCATTGCGGGCGATCCTCAACAACCAAGCCCGGAAACTGCCGCGATCATCTCGCTCAAGCCATTGTGAGACTGAGCGAACTACCACAAACAGGACTTCTTGAACCAAGTTTTCTGCATCCGCAGCCTGAAAGCCACGTCGGCGGGCGACGCGAAACAACACGCTTCCATAAAGTCCCACAAAATCTTCCCATGCCGATACGTCTTCAGCGTTCTGCAACCGCAGAATTAAGCTGGTACGTGTTTCTAGACAGTTGACTGACATGCTCGGAAACCTCGGCAAGTGGAAACAAGACAACAATAAGACTCGCCATCGCGACCAATTCTTGCGCGAAATCGGAAAGTTTTCCGAGTTTTTACCTACATCACAGCAAACTTCGTTGCCCGTGAGTAAGCAGGTCGCCAAGTTTCCTTTGGGGATTAAGCAAAAAAACGCTGTGGGCTACCGCGAGCCATCGCGGATGCACCTGTCTTCGCGCCGAGGGCTGTCCGGCCATTCATGTCATAGCCAGAGAACCGGCACAAACCATTCCCCCCAACGATCTTCTCATTGTGCGCCGAGGGCACTTTCAAGTCGTGCTAAAATGCGGTGTCGCTGCTCAGGAGTGGCTTGACTCACTGGGTTGAAGCGACCAACGCTGGCGTCACGAGCATCGTCCAAAAACCAAGGAAAGCACTCAGCACCACGTTCCAATAGAAGATTGAACGCGTCATCTGCTCCCGAAACGATAGCCCATCCCGCGGGTGAATTGTTGTGTATTCTACCGGACCTCGCGTCAATGTCCGCTCCGTTATCAATCAATGCCGCGGCCGACAGGGCGCAGTTATTCCAGGCAGCGGTGTGCAGTGGAGTCGCTTGATCGTAGCCACCGCGAACATTGGGCGACAAACCTAAGCGAATCAACTGCGAAACCGCTTCACGTTGGTTTGCTCGCGCTGCCGCATGTAGTGGTGTCGCATCAACGCCCACCGTAAATGTCAAAATATTGTGGACGTTGTGCTCGGTCCCTGGCGGGAAGAATGATTGATTGATGCGTGCATTGATGAGAGTTGGTTCCGCCGCCAAGAGTGCCTCGACGCGTTCGTCGTCACCACAGAGTATGGCCGAAAAGATGTCCGCCACCGCACCCTGCGCAAAAAGAAAGCGAGCAACCTCCGGGCGAATGCTGCAAAGGTATTGTGCCGGTGTACTATGATGATCGATGCACCTGCCATCCCGATCCGCGCCACGCTCGAGCAGTAATCGCGCTACGTCGACCGAATCGGCAAAATGCAGCGGGTAACAGCCATCCCCACCACGTTCCATGACACGGGATGAGTCGGCGTCTAGCAAGCGTTCAACTTCGCTGCAGTTTCCCAGTCCGGCCGCAGTATGTACGTCTAATAGGGCTCCGTGCGCCAGCAAGAATTCTGCAAGCGCTTTATCGCGCCGAAAAATAGCACAGTGCAGAGGGCTCCAGGGTCCCATCTTCCAACCGCTTCTTCGATTTGGATCAGCTCCCAACTCGATGAGCGTTTCGACCAAATCCAGACGATTGTTGAAGCAAGCCACGGTCAGAGGTGTCGCTCCAAAGTTGCGAACGTCGTAGCTATTGAGAATGTCGACGTCGCGCGCGACGAATGTACGAACTGCTTTGATGTCGCCGTCCGCTAACGCTTGAAAAAACTCGATCTGGTCGGTTGTGTTACTGGTTTCCATCGGATGCTTCTTGGATAAGGTGGGTCTGCGGGCAAACTCTATTGGTTCACGCAGCAGCATGTTGCGTTAGTTGTTGGTTATGTCATTCGCTACAGAGCATCTGCTAGCTTCCTCCACAACCGCCTCCGCCACATCCGCTGCCGCCACAGGCGCTGCCGCAAGAGGAGCCGCAGCTCCCGCCAGCATCGCCACCGTCGGAGGTGAAGTCGCCAATGCCGAAATCGCCAAGCCATCCACCCGAGCCATCGCCGCCTTCGCCGCCAGCCCACCAGCTCTTTGAGTCGATTTCGGCATCTACCGATTGCAATGCATCCCACTGGCCAACGTCGGCTTCAGCAATTGGTACCGATGGATCAAGGGCCGATGTCACACCAGCATCAATGCCTTCCGCACCAACATGGAACATCGCCTGCCCTGATTCATCGACCACTGTCGTGTCGTGTACGTGCAAATTGTTCGAGTGCAACATGCTCGACCACAACCAACAGTACATAAAAGCGTCGGATGTCGCTCCGTGACGCTCGAACACTGGGTCTTGATGGGTGTTACCACCCACGCCGGCAGCCACTGGCGTATCCTGCACAGCATCACCGCCGCGCGGTCGTAGCAATTTGGTGCGGACTACCTTGTGCACGTCATCGATCTGCATCTGTTGTCGTATGGCGAGCTCCAGTCGATTCATGAACTGCTCAAATTCTTCGTTGAGCTCGTTTGTCAGCGCGTCGTACGATGCCTGTTGGGCAAAGGATAACTCCATTTGCTGCTCGAGTTGGTCGCGATCCTGTGCCCCTGAAAACTCGGCCGCCAACCCGTTGACGACAATTTGAATCGGATAGTAGCCAACCGCGTGGGCTCGGATGATGCGGACTTCGATGACCAACGCCATGCTTTGCAAGTGATGTTCGACGAGCAACGACAGGCTATTAAAAACCGATGAGTCTGAGGTGGGAAGTGAGGACGAGGATACGGGGCGTGACTCGATCCGCTCGATCATCATTGGCATGTCGTCCGAGTCTCGGCTGTCTTTGTCTTCGTACAGGATTTCATCATCTTTGCTGAACCGTACCAAATCGGTGATGTTCAACGATCGGAAAACGCGGTTAATCTCTTGAATGATGGCCAATGCCGTAAACGTCTCAAGCTCTTCCTTCTTGGACAACAGTCCCATGCTGAGTATCTCAGCAAACCGCTTAAAACCTTTTGTCGGTTTGCGGCGAACGGTGGTCATGTGAGATGGATTGATCGCCAAGTGGCCATACCAGTACATATTTTATTCTCCAATTGCGTCACACGTTCCGCAGGCTGCCAATGCAGTCCGTCGGTTGCCCCAGAACTGTTCATCCGGTTCGCCAAACCACTCTTGATAAGCGCTCAGAGTTGCCTTGAAGGCCCGCTGATTCTCGCCATGATTGTCGCTCGGCTGATGATGAACAAAATCCCCCCAGCAGTCGCGGCAAAATCGATCGTAGCCGCGCGTAAACAAAATCATCTCATGCCAAACTAAGTCAACGCGGTGCGATGGGGTCCACGCCTGCGATCGGTCCGCCGCCACCAACCAAAGAAATTTTACAGCCTCCACGATACCACGGGTCGCATCCAATTCGCAGGCCAGCAACGCACGTCGCACTTTGTTCAACAAACCACTGTTTTCGCCCAAAAAAACGAGTGCAGCCTCGTTAGCCAGCTGACATTTGACTTCGCAGTCAGCCTCGTTGCTCGCCAGCAGATAGGGTGGCGTGGTATTCATGCATATTCCCAAACGATATGTGCGCGGCTCGAAATCATGATGAAGCAGATATGACTCAAACGCAGGAACTTAGTAATGCTCGCCTCCGGATTCGATCAATCCTCTGAAGGTTCAAGCTGTAACGCGCAAGCTGACTAACAACGA
This sequence comes from Pirellulaceae bacterium, assembly GCA_041753315.1. Lineage (GTDB taxonomy): Bacteria > Planctomycetota > Planctomycetia > Pirellulales > Pirellulaceae > Aureliella. Next base: position 105,379 of record JBGSUV010000136.1, read on the forward strand.
TCTCAGTATAGCGGCTCGCAAATGCAATTTGTGTTGTTCAAAGCTCAAATTGCCATTTGACGACCTTTCGTGCAAGTACGGCCCACCCGCTAGTGCTTCGTCGTCTCTTAACTCTTTACAAACTGGTGGGTCCAACCAAGGTCAGTCCGAAGTCTTCAACGTACAATTGACGAATGTAGGCGAACTGGTTTTGGGTGAGAGAGTTTCATGAAATTCAGCAAGCGACTCCAAACATTTTGGCGTTTTCATCGGACGCAGAGCATGATGATCGCGGCGGTTTTGATATTTGGCTTATCTGTCTGGCGACTTCAACCTCCGCGCGATCGCGATGTTGTTGGATGGGTTGTGTTGTTGCTATTGCCTCCTACCATTTACATTGCACTTGTCAGTGATGTCGAACGTTGCTCTCATTGTTTGTCGGACCAGGGACGGTTTGTTAACAAGTTCGTGCACCGCACTCGTCGGTGCCGATATTGCGGTCGCCACTACCACACGACTAACGAGTGAAACTAAGCATTTCGGAAAGCTCGGTCGAAGCGGTTCGGCCCGATGTCATAGCATCGAAAAACTCAACTCTTTGTGACGATGATCCTGACGGGAACATCCAACATATCGCCGAACATGGGTTGGCTGTTGAGGAGGTGGAGTGGGTACACGGCGCCCTGCCGCCCACGTTGGAGACCAAGACACTGGCAGGTCTTCACGTCTCACGTCTCACGTAGCGGTTCGAGAAATTTGTAGAGCTCTGCGGTGGCTGGATCATCAGGCTTGCCGAGATCGTTGTTCAGTTGACTGTGGTTGCTATTCCCATTGCCAAACGCGCGAGCTGGAACATCAGCTGCCTTAAGCATTCTTTCCAACCGAATCGCTTGGGCATGCGTGTCGGGATTTCCTGAGAAAAAAAGAAGCAGAAAGGGTGGGATGTTCTTCCCTCTCGCAACGTGCGTCACTGCGGAAAAGTCAACGTGCTTCTTGGGGTCGTTGCCAAATTTCTGCCGATGCCCAAAGGTATACATTTCGCCGCCGTACAACATTTGTCGATGTTCCGCAGTCGCGATGATTTTGGGGATGTCGTACGTGTCGCCATCCACGGGAGTGCAACCTTTGAGAATATCGAACGATAGTCCCTGCTTTTTCAAGTAGCGATCGTCGATGCAGATGAGGGCGGCTAACTGGGCACCAGCCGAATGCCCACCCACAAATATTCGCTTGGGATCGCCTCCATGTTTGGAAATATTCTTGTGGACCCAGGCGAGCGATGCTGCCACATCGCCAATCAATTCTTCCATCGTTGCGTCGGGCAGCAACCGATAGTTCGTCGACACAAAGACAAATCCTCGCTCGGTTAACACCTTAGGCTTCAGAGCAACATCACTCTTGTCACCCGCTTGCCAGCCACCGCCATGAATCCAGAACATGACTGGCAAGTGCTGCTCGTTATGCGCTTCGGGAGTATAGATGTTGAGCACATGACGTTCGTGCCCGTTTTCTATGTAATGAATATCCGAAGTCAACTTTTGGGCCATGGCAGCGCTGCCAATCACCATCAGTTGAATGACGAAGACAATGGAGAGCGGTGTGCGGTGCATGTCGATGACTTTCGAGCGTGAAAAGCGGGATGAACTTCCAGTGTTTCGCTGGCAGCATACTACATGACGGCTTGAAACCCTTTTCACCTATTGAGTCAGGCAATATAGATGTTTCTCACCGCGGAGGAATAACCGATCGGCGATGGCAATGGGTGAACCGATGACCGGTTCTTGCATGTCGTTCTCTGACAGCAATTTAAATTGTCCGTCGGCGATTGAAGCGACAAACACCACTCCGTCCTCGCGGGCTGCAAAGAGCTTTCCATCAGCAACCAGCGGCGAAGCGTAAAACTTGTTGCGGTGCCTGGGAAACGCATCGCTCCAAATTGTCTTGCCAGTCGCAGGGTCAATGCACTCGACTTCACCTTTGTCTCGCACGAACAACACTTGGTCTTGATAGACAGCCGGCGTGGGAACGAAAGTGCCAATGTCTTCACGTTTCCAAACGTGATTGCTGTTGGTCACGTCACCTTCACCTGTTAATTGAATGCCAAACGTGCGAGGGATATCACGGTCATTGCGACCATAGCAGATCACAGCCATGTCTCCGACCACGACGGGTGTCACGATGGCTGGCCAAAGCTCGTTCTTTTCCGGGTTGAAGTTGCCGCAACTCCAAACTAGCTTTCCATCCGCGGCATCATGAATCGTTACATGTTCGCCTCCCCACACCAGCAACGACTCTTTGCCCGCATACTGGATCACCAGTGGCGTTGTGTAGCCGTGGTCACATTCTTTGGGAACACTGTAGTCGCGGGCCACCTTCCAAGCGATGTCGCCGGACAATTTATCAAACGCGGCTAGCCACGACTCGCCGTTGTGCATCCGCGCCATGATGACGTGCTCCTTGGTCAGTACGGGTGACGTGCCGTGGTCCCAGAACAAAGTATCTTTGCCGAATCGTTCGACGAGATTTGTCTGCCAGCGAACTTTGCCATCCAAATTGACCGCCGCCAACGTGCCGCTTTTGAAGTAGACGAACACTGCTTGACCGTCCGTAACCGGCGATGCGTTGCTGCCCGAACCGTTGCGGTGTTTCCCCGCGTCTTCGGCACCAAACGTCGTCGTCCACAGCAACTTGCCATCCCAGTCGAAGGCCAGAATCGAATCTTTGCCTTCCACCGGCACAGTGACATAAATGACTTGATTGTGAACGATCGGCGTGGAGCAGCCTTTACCCGGCAGGTCGGCCACCCACCGCTGATTCTTCTTACTCAACTCCGCCGGGAGACTGCCGGCTTCCGCAGTACCGTTGTCACGTGGCCCACGCCAATTCGTCCAGTCGGTATCGGCTGCGCTGGCGGCCACGGTGAGTAGGGTCGTAGTAAGAATCGCGAAGAGTGAATGTTTCGCTGGCATGTTGGGTTGTCCGAGTTTAGTAAGTTGTAAAAATTTCCCAGAAGCCTCGTTGGAATATCGTTTGAAGCTCGCTTCACTTTTGTTTGACTTGTTGCCTGGCCCTTTCAAGATTCTCTTCAAAGAGCTGCAGTTCTGGAGCGTGTGTGGATTTCGCAATATCAACTGCTTTCTGATAGTTCTTAACCGCTTCATCCATTTTTCCATTCATCGCCAAAGCTTCTGCATAGCTATCGAATACGTTCGCCACTTCCGGAGAAAGCAACGAGTTGGCTCGAAAAATAGCTTCGGCGACTCGATTCTGCTTAAAATTCATGAGGTACTCGTACCCAATGATATTGATCACTTCTCGATCGAGTAGACCGTGCTGTTCGCATTGTCTCAAGATCTCATACAGTGACTCGTCGCCGGTTTCCGTGTCAAAGGCATCGAGACTCGCGACCAATCGGGCCGATAGATCTTCGCGGTTTTGCTTTTGATCGGTGCCATATTTCAGGGCGGCAGCTTTCGCCAATTGGTGAGCTGCCTCCAGCGTCTCATCGGGAGAAGTCTTGACGTCGGGCACGACGCCTGTACCTTCCCAGTTGGTTTTTGTAATTGGATTGACTGCTTTGCCGACCGGGATGATTGCTTCGAGTGTTTCGTTGAGTTGCATGATCCGCCCGGGGTTGGCGCCACCGCGTGTGGTTTGCCCGACCAGCGTTGCTCGTTTCTGTGATTGCATGTTGTACGAAAATTCCTCAGCCGCCGAAAACGTTCGCTCGCTAGTCAGTACAAACAAAGGCACGTCTGGCAATTGCTTGCCCGCGACCTGTTCAAAAGTCCAGAACTCCTGCGTGCGATCACCTTCTCGCCAATAAAGACTATTGAGATGCACTCTTTGGCCAAAAAAGTAGCTGCACAGATATTGGACCATCTCTGGATAACCACCACCATTCTCCCGAAGGTCAATCATGATTGCATCCGCCCCTGAGAGCAGTTTCATACAGCCGTCGGCGTACTCGCGTGCAACGTGGAGTTGCGGAAAACTGCGCAGATCGAGATAGCCGACATTGCCCTCTAAAATCTTCACGGCCTTGATCCCACCGGCGTTTTCTCGATCGCGGGCAATTGCGTTTCTATGGCGTTCCAGAAAACCTTCCGTGGAATTTGAGATCGGCCCTCGGGCTTGAGTCACTCGTCTAATCAGTAGGTGTTTGTCCTTGCTGATCGACCGAACCTCTTTCGTCAACAATTCTGCGAAAGCATCTGCGTCAGCAACTTCTTTGAAATGCCCCGCTTCCAGACGTTCCTTGAGATGTTGGCTTGTTTTAACTGCCAGATCGGGCTCGACGTAAAAGTCGTTCATGCGAGCAGTAAGTTCGACAATGGTTGATTCTTTAAACGCGTCAGAAAGCGTCGCCTCCTGTGCTTGAGCAATGGAGCACCAACCTAAGAGGGCGCAGCCAATTAATATCGTTACTGTTCTTATCATTGATTTTCCGAGATGATTGGACTGATGCCAGACTAGAACGATTGTTCCCAAACGTTTTAGAGACGATTGAGACAATCGTTCGAAACTAAGCGCTGCCAACCCGACTTTAAATCGGCTATACTGCAGGCATGTTTAATATACTACTTCGCTACACGAAAGTCCTTTCCATTGTCGGCGATATCCTGACGATTCGCGCTGAAAATGTTGGCTTGGGCGACTTGGCAGTTGTCGAATACGGGGAAGGTGAGAAATCGCTGGCTCAGATTGTTGAAATTCAGCGGCAGCAGGTCTCTTTACAGGTTTTCTCCGGCGGCAAAGGTTTGTCGACTGAGGCCCGTGTTCATTTCCTTGGGCGATCGAACCAGGTGAAATTTTCACCCAATATCTTGGGACGTGTGTTTGATGGAGTCGGCCAGCCCATCGACGGCGGCCCCCAACTGGGCGATGACCGGCGAGTCGATGCGGGTGGACCTTCGGTCAACCCAACCCTCCGCATCGTACCCAAGAGGTTCATTGAGACCAAAGTCCCAATGATTGATGTCTTCAATTGTTTGGTCGAGAGCCAGAAGATTCCGATCTTCTCCATCGCTGGCGAACCCTATAACAAACTACTGGCCCGAATCGGTGTCCAGGCAGACGCCGATATCATCGTGTTCTGCGGCATGGGGCTGATCTTCGACGATTTCCATTTCTTTCGCAGCACGTTTGAGGACGAAGGGCTCTTTGCGCGGACCGTAATGTTTGTGAATCAAGCTTCCGACCCGATCGTCGAACGCTTGCTGGCCCCGGATTTGGCTCTGAAAGTCGCCGAGCGTTTTGCGGTCGAAGAAAATAAACGCGTACTTGTGTTGATGACGGACATGACAGCCTACGCCGATGCACTCAAGGAAATTGGTGTGGCCATGGAAAGAGTGCCGTCCAATCGTGGCTATATGGGTGACCTTTATAGTCAACTAGCCTTGCGCTACGAACGTGCATGCGACTACAAAGATGCTGGTTCCGTCACGATCCTGTCCGTCACCACCATGCCCGGTAACGACGTCACCCATCCGGTTCCAGATAACACGGGTTACATCACCGAAGGGCAATTTTACTTGCACGGTGGAAAGATTGACCCGTTTGGTTCGCTCTCGAGACTGAAGCAGCAGGTGATTGGGAGCGTGACGCGCGAGGACCATTCGCAAGTCATGAATACCATGATTCGCTTTTATTCCGGGGCAAAAGATGCTGAGAAGAAACAACAGATGGCGTTCGACCTGTCACCGCTCGATCATAAATTGCTGAAGTTTGGCGAACTGTTTTCCAAGCGATTCATGGATATCGACGTTGCGCTGCCGCTGAACGATGCACTCGACCTGTGCTGGCAAACGATGGCGGAATGCTTTGAGCCGCGCGAACTATTGATGCGTGATTGGCTCATCGAAAAGTACTATCCCAAACAGGCACTCATGGAGAACTGAACCACATCCGTCGATCACGGTACCTGATGGTTTAGGGATCAAAGCGGTGCGTCACCGAATGAACTCCAACTCAACATGGCATTAGCACTCAACAAGACGACGCTAAAACAGCAACGCGACCAGTTGAAGACGTTCAAGCGTTTTCTGCCTTCACTGGACCTAAAGCGGCAACAGTTGCTCGCCGCGTTGAAACAAGCACGCGAGGAGCGGGACGGAGTGCGTGCGACATACTTCGATTATCAGGCTCGTGTCGAACAACTCTACCCGCTACTAGGCAGTTCTACGGTGGCAACGCGGAACTTGTCCAGCCTGGTCCATATCCGCTCGGTGAAGATCGGCCAGCAAAACATGTTAGGTACGACTTTGCCCGTGGCAGAAGAGGTCGAATTCGAAGTCGCCAACTATTCTCGATTAGTTACGCCGTTTTGGATCGATCTGCTGGTAATAAATCTGCAGCAGTTGGCAACGTTGAACATCAAGCTGCAAGTCGCCCATCAACGAGTGACAATCCTGGACGCAGCCGCGCGAAAGATTACCCAACGCGTCAACCTGTTCGAAAAAGTGCTGATTCCTCAAGCCGATTCCAATATCCGCAAAATCGTGATCTTCCTGTCCGACCAAGAGCGGGCGGCCGTCGTCCGCTCCAAAATCGCCAAAAACAAAAGTAAAATCAAAAACTAAGCACCAAGCACCAAGCACCAATGTCGATCGCCCAACTTCGCAAAGTAACCATCTATGGAGCAGCCCAGCAACGGGACAAAGTGTTGGATCAGCTCCAGCAAATGGGTTGCTTGCATCTGATCGATTTGAGCGGAGCTGCCGACCGAGCGCCTCAAGCGCTCGATGATCGCAGCCAAGTTCACGAAGCGATCAAATATCTTCGTTCAGCGCCGACTTCCAATCCGAATCAGCACACGAAATATCCAACAGGCATGAATTGCCTGAAGACGGCGCAAGAGATTTTGAAAAACAAGAGACTACGCGAGGAGTATCATGACGAGCGCGAGTTGCTTGCGGTGACGATCGAACAAACTAGGCCTTGGGGTGATTTTCGAGTTCCTGAGAAACAACTGCCGCATGGATTAAAAGTCTGGTTCTTTCAAATCCCGCACCACAGACTTGACGATTTGCTCGAATCGCATCTGGTGTGGCAGAAGATCAACGAAGACATCCAATATCAGTACATTGCGGTCATCAGTGTTGAAGAGCCATCTGGTTTGCCCGCCAAGCCGCTGGAGTTGGATTCGCGCCCACTGTCGGAGCTTGAGGCACGACTGGAGTTCGTGGATGAGAAGCTGGAGTCGCTTGGCTGGGAACGCGTGGCCTTAGACCGTTGGTACACCTTGCTAAATCGCGACCTCGATGCGGCCGATGATGAAGCCGTGCGGCTGGACGCGTTGACACGACTTATTGCCGACGAACATGTCTTTGCGATTCAAGGTTGGGCTCCACTTTCGACACTTAGCGTTATCCAATCTTTTTGTCACGAACAGCTGTTGGCGTTGAACATAGAGAAACCTATTTGGACAGAAAACCCGCCGACGCTTTTGAAGAACCCTTCGGCGATCGCCGGTGCTCAAGGAGCGGTGACGTTTTATATCACACCAGCTTACAACGCTTGGGATCCGACTTGGATCATCTATTTCTCTTTTGCGATCTTCTTCGCGATGATCATGTCCGATGCGGCCTACGGTGCATTAATGGGAATGTTTCTGTTAGTGTTTTGGAAAAAGATAGGGGCAACTGACAAGGGAAGGCACTTCCGCAGTTTGTTGCTGGCACTTGTTGTAGCCACGATTGCTTATGGAGTTGCCATCGGCAGTTACTTTGGAGTCTGCCCGGAAGCCCTAAAACCCTTCCAGTTGACTTTGAATGGCCAACCATTGTTTGAGCAGCGCGAAGCGATGATGCTGTTTTCACTGTCAATCGGCGCAGCTCATTTGGCTCTTTCCAATTTGATTACAGCTTGGCGGATGCGTGGGCGGTGGGTTGCGCTGAGTTCCGTTGGGTGGGCTGTCGTATTGATGAGCGGGCTGGTTTATGGAGTCACCTATAGCGGATCAAATCAGGGTATCACATGGCTAGCCACTTACTTGTCCACATCACCTGAAGCAACGCAGAAGACGGTTAGTCTGAGTAGCTTTTACGCCGCGATCGGTGGACTGGTCCTGGTACTTTTGTTTGCCAGTCCCCGCCCGCTGTTTTCCACTCGGATCGTTGACTGGGTACTGCGCTTACTCGACGGATTGCTGGCACTGACCAACGTTTCCAAAGCATTTGGGGATACACTAAGTTATCTGCGTCTGTTTGCCCTCGGACTGGCGAGTGCCCAACTGGCGTCGACGTTCAACGGACTTGCCTCAGGAGCGATGGAAGTACCCGGCCTGGGTGTACTGCTGGCGATCCTGATTTTGATTGCCGGGCATGGTATCAACTTGCTATTGGGGATCATCGGCGGAGTTGTTCACGGGTTGCGGCTGAACTGTATCGAATTCTTTAACTGGAGTCTGACCGAGGAAGGATATCCTTTCCACGCGTTTAGAAAGAAGGCGGGATAATTGATGGACACGTTTGCAATGTTAGCGTTGGGTTGGTTCGGCGTCTTCGCGCCAACGGCCTTGGGGGGAATTGGCAGCATCATTGGTTGTGCGCGGGCCGGTCAGGCTGCGTGCGGTGCGATGTTGGATGTCGAGAGCGGGTATGGAAGGCTGGTTGGGCTGTCGGCCCTTCCGTCTTCGCAGATGATTTATGGGATCGTGGTGATGTTCACGCTGAACGGTCGCGTGGTAGACACGCTAAGTGCGCCTGGCTTATTTGCGATCGGCCTGTTATGCGGATTGACGCTGATGTTCAGTGCTATGTTGCAAGGAGCTTGCTGTGCCTCGGCCATCAACGTCAGCAAACACAAACCGGAAGTTTTTGGTTTGTCGGTTGCGCCGGCGGCGATCGTTGAGGGCTTTGCCGTGTTCGCGTTCATCTTCGCGTTAGTACTGGCCGGCGGAATCCCGGGAGCGGAATCCATATAAAGTTCGACGGGGCGTCTTCAGCCTATCGGTAACATTCACTTTGTAACGGACAGTCCACAAGGGCTGTCGTACCTGACACCAGGATCAATCATCGTGGCGGAAAACATGCAATCCAGCGGCGTCCAGGAGCTGATCAACAAGCTTCACCAGAAAGGCGTCGCGATGGGCGAAAGCCAAGCCGAACAGATTATTAGCAACGCACGCAAAGAATCGATTCAGATTGTGGACGACGCGCGCGCCGAAGCTGACAGAATTATCGCCGAGGCAAGGCTAGAACGTGAAAAATTCGTCCAAAATGGCAATGCGGCCCTGCGACTAGCCAGCCGCGACGTGCTGCTACGCGTGCGCGAAGCCTGCTTTGAGGAATTCAAGAATCGCCTCAAGCGTCTCGTTGGATTCACGCTGCAGGACCGTAGATTCTTGGAAGAACTGATCCTCGAAATCGCTCGTAAAACAATCCCCGCCGATGCGGAAAAGCAAGCTCGCATTCTGCTTCCAGCTGGAGTTGCGACGAAGGAAGAGATCGCGGAAGAGGTTGCCGACGTTCAACCTGGATCACTGGCGGCCTTCCTGCTTGGATTGACCGCGGATGTGTTGCGCGATGGTCTAACGTTTGACGTTTCGGATGATCCAAGTCCAGGAGTCAAAATTCAGATCGTAGAAGATGATATTCAGTTGGAGTTGACCGACGAGACGTTGTCGACTCTGCTGCTACAATACCTTTCTCCCCGCTACCGCGCAATTCTGGAAAAGGTGGAATAGTGCTTGGCCGTTCCTACCACATGCTAATCGCCAGCCTTCCGCCGCTGCCTCCACGCTTTGATGTGAATCGGCATCCGATTTCCGCCCAGCGTCTGGAACAGCGCTTGCGCATGCTGGAGGAAGACGACGCGGCGGTGATCGATCAGTGGCGGCAGTGCCTGCAATGGGACCGGCAACCACTGGACAGAACCGACGCAGAGTTCATTGCGCGTTACGACGAACTGATGCGGAAGATCTCCAATCCAACTCTTCGCGAGATCATCCAGGTCCGCATTGATACACGGATGATCGTGACTGCCATTCGACGACGATTGGCTGGTGTGCCGCCATTCAAGGGTGTTGGCCAATGGGCTGAACATATTCGACGCTATTACCGTGAGCCAGAGTTCAATCTGGCCGGGCGTTATCCCTGGATCGGCGAACTCGATCGTTTGTTGGCCGCAGGCGATGCATTGAGTGCACAGCGGTTGTTGTTCACGACCAGCTACACTCGCTGGAGTCGCATGGCAGAACGCTACACTTTCTCCTTCGAAGCGATCTTGTTGTACTTGGCTCGCTGGGAGGTTATAGATCGCTGGACCAGCCGCGATCCCGAGGCCGGGCGAATTCGATTTGAGTCTATACTAACGGAGACTGTAGGTGACTACGCTCAACTCTTCAAATCCTAACGTCAAGACCGCGCGGGTCATCGGTGTCAACGGAAACATCGTGACCATCCAGACGGATGGCGCAGTGATTATGAAAAACGAAGTCGCAATCGTTGTCGTCGGTGAAGATCGGTTAAAAGCAGAAGTGCTACGGATCTATGGCGACGTGGCCGACCTACAAGTGTTTGAGGAAACGCACGGCGTACGCTATGGCGATCGGGTGGAGTTGACGGGCGAGTTGCTGTCGTTGAACCTCGGACCGGGCATGTTAGGTGTGATTTTTGATGGACTGCAGAATCCGCTGACTTTGCTCGGCGAGCAGGATGGCTTTTTTCTCAAACGCGGCCGCGAAATCTATCCGCTTGACAAAAACCGAGTCTGGAATTTTAAGCCTGTTGTTAGCGTCGGAGATCATATCGGATCAGGACATGTGCTCGGAACCGTGGTCGAACGGAATATCGCCCACAAGATTATGGCTCCATTTGATTTGACTGGAATGGTGGAGGTTATCCGTGTCCACCCCGGTCGCTTGAATGTTGAACAAACGGTGGTGACTGCCAAGGATTCGGCTGGCAAAGAACACAACTGGAACATGATTCAGAGTTGGGCGGTGCGAAAACCGATCCCTGCGGTGATGATCAAGCAGCGACGAGCTAAACGTGAATTCCCCAACCAGCCGTTGCTTACGACCATGCGCATCATCGACACGTTTTTTCCCATCGCCCGTGGAGGTACGGCCTGCATCCCCGGCCCATTTGGCGCTGGAAAGACAGTTACGCAAGGACTGCTCGCGCGTTATTCGACCGTCGATGTGGTCATCGTGGTTGCTTGTGGTGAGCGGGCCGGTGAAGTTGTCGAAACGATCCATGAGTTTGCGGAGATGGAAGACCCGCGAACAGGTGGCAAACTGATGGACCGCACGATTATCATTTGCAACACATCGTCGATGCCCGTTGCCGCTCGCGAAGCGTCGATCTATACCGGGATCACGATCGGCGAATACTACCGACAAATGGGACTGGACGTACTGATATTAGCTGATTCCACATCGCGATGGGCACAAGCCATGCGCGAAACGTCAGGGCGATTGGAAGAAATTCCTGGCGAAGAAGCGTTTCCAGCCTACCTCGATTCGGCGATTAAGAGTGTTTATGAACGCGCGGGAGTGCTGAAGACAGTTGACGGCTCCAGTGGCAGTCTGACACTGATTGGAAGTGTCTCACCCGCCGGAGGCAACTTTGAAGAACCTGTTACGCAGTCGACGCTGGCAACGGTCAAGTGCTTTCTCGGCCTGTCGTATGAGCGTGCGTACAAACGTTTTTATCCGGCGATCGATCCGCTGATTTCATGGTCACGCTATCGAGAACAGCTTGCCCCCTGGTTCGACGCGAACATCGATCCCAACTGGACGCGATCGGTAACTGCCTTGCATGAACTGCTGCGCGATGGCAATGAGGTCTTGCAGATGATGCAGGTCACGGGTGAAGAAGGAATCACCACCGAAGATTTTGTGGTCTACCATAAGGCGCTGTTCTTGGACATGGTCTTTTTACAACAAGATGCGTTTGACAAAGTGGATGTCACCGTTTCCGCCGAGCGACAAAAGAAAATGTTCTTGTTTTGCCAGCGCTTGATCGACCGCCAGTACAACTTTGCCAGCAGAGCTCAGGTCAGCGACTATTTCACACGCCTTACGGGGCTCTTCAAAAATCTGAATTATTCACCCATGGATAGCGACGACTACCAGCGGTATTTATCCGAGATCGACAAACTGGAAACAGATACCATCGCTAAGCTGAGCCAAGCCGATCGGGACTATATTTCATCGTCGAGTAACTCGGGGAACTCGACCAAGTAGACTTGCCAACGATCTGCAGCCGTTGGTTGGCGAATGACAGACTTGGGCTGAACCTGTTACAATGGGTAGGACAAATACTCACTGGAGGCCGTCATGCAGCGTTCCATGGTCGAGGTTATTCGAAATTCTCTTCTCTTTCTGACGCTAGCCTTGCATGCACTTTCACAAGTGCATGCACAAGACAATGGCAAGCCTCTGGCAACTCGCCACCTCACCTTTTCCCTAGATGGTCGCTGGCTGGCTGCCACCTACGGCGAAGTCAAGCAGCCGGGTCTGCTCCGCGTTTGGGATTGGCAATCAGGACAGATGGTACTTGAGCATCATGAACCAGTAGGTGTTTGCTCTGTTTCTTTTTCACCCAATGGTAACTCGGTTGCCATTGGCATGTTTGACAAAGTGGGCAAGGTATTCGATGTCGCGACCGGCAAGCTGCAATTAGAATTGCGCGGGCACGAATCCCACGTTCGAAGCATTGCCTATGTCGACGCCCATCTCATCGCTACAGGAAGTTATGACAAAACGATTCGATTGTGGAATGCGGATACGGGCCAGCAGATTCGTGAACTTGGCCAGCACTCTGACGAGCTTCGCAACGTGGTAGTTTCCCCCGATGGAAGATACTTGCTCAGTGGTTCTACTTCGCCGGATTGCCGATTGTGGGATTTGGTCAACCTGAAGCAGGTTGCGCTCTTTGACTCACCGAATTTTATCTGCCCGAATGTTGGCTTTTCGCGTGATGGTAAATACTTCTTGACAGCGCGCTGGGATGCAACAGTACGAATTCGGGAACTGGATTCGCATCGTCTCCGGGCAGTAGTGAGGGTCCGTGCGATACGATCCGTCGACCTCTCCCCAGACAATTCGTTGTTACTTGCGTGCGACGACAAGATGGTTCTGAGTGCTGTCAATTTGCGGCTGTCAGGTGCAACTGCAGAGGAATCCGCACGAGTTCTGGAAATCGTCAAGCTCTGGAATAGTGATGATTATCAAGTTCGCGAGCAGGCAAGTCGCGATTTGCTCGAGATGGGAATGGTGGTAGTCCCACTATTGGATCGCATCAAGCAGATCAATAATCCAGAAATCCGCATTCGCGCTCGAACCGCACAACTCGCACTGAAGGAATCTTCTACACGGGAGGTGGATGTAGGGCATGAATTCAACGTTAGTGTCGTCTGTTTTTCTCCCGACAACCTGCACGTGGCCTCCGGCGACGCGGGAGGGGTCGTCCAGGTCTGGCGGTTTCGCGACGAGACGGTGGTACAGAAGTTCGAGCCAATCATATCACCTGATGATGAGGAGACTTCGCGGCAATGACAAACAAAACAAGCTTTCCTTGGGCCGCTATCGGCTTCATTGCAACAACTGCATGTCACGCGGTGATTTCCGGTGCACAGTCTCCAATTGACGAAGTGTCTGCCGAGGAGATTGAATGGGTTGTTCTCTCCGCAAATTTGGAAAATCACGGTAGCGTTGATCGACACGGAGACCCTCTGCCTGACGGTGCGATTCAGCGATTGGGAACGATACGGTACCGACAAACCGAGTATGGTGCACGGCACGTAAGCTTCCTTGGCGACAGCCGCACACTACTTGCTTACGGCGACAACGGTCAGCCTGCCACCCTGGTCGACGCGCTGACCGGGCGAGCGGAATCCAAGATCGCCTGGAAAAGCCCGCTTCTGCGTTTGAGTTCTGCCGCGACATCGTCCAATGGTCGCTTCTTGACAGTCGTTGCCTTCGCCTTCGAACAGGAATCTCGAGCCTACCGACCGATTTGTAAACTGTGGGATGTACTGAATCGTCAAGTCGTGGCGTCATGCAGTTGGGATACCGATGCATTTTCGCTCGTCGACGCCTCTACGGTATCGAATGATGGAACACGAGTAGCAATAGGTGGCGATCGTGGGCAACTATACCTATGGCAAGTTGGTCAACCGGAACCAGAAATTGTTCAACTTGCAGAAAGATCGTTTGATCAACTCCGCTTCACCAGCGACGATGATCTGCTCATCGCACGTGGCAGTCGAAGTGTGTACGCCTGGAGCATGCAAGAGCAGAAGCTCAAGTTCCAGCTAGACGGTTTTTCAGGTACGTCGGCAATGGTCATCTCGTCCGACAATCGGCTACTAGCAATTGGCGACCGAGAGCTGGCCGGTTCGAGTCTGTGGAACTTGGAAAATGGCAAACGGCTCCGACTGTTGAAAGCTAACCACAAACCCAACTATACACGTGGAACTGGAGTCGCATTCAGTTCCGATGGCACTCAACTCATCATGACGATACCTGAGCGTGGTGTCTTAGAAGTCTTTGATGTCGCCACTGGAAAGCACTTGCAGACATCACCAAATGACGGAGTCCTGCCGTGCATGTTGGCTGTATCTCCTGATTGCAAGTTGCTGGCGGGGACTGTTGGACAAACTGCTCTCCGAGTATGGACGACAGACGACTTACAGGATTTGACTGCCGAGTTGGTTGGGCATACGGCGCCTCCGCTCGCCATCGAATATTCAAAAGACGGCGAAAAAATTATATCCTCTTGCGACAATGGAGTAATCATAGTTTGGAGCGTCAAGAGTGGTCAACCGATCCATCGTCTCCAAGCGGAGGTGGAAATGGGAGGGACTGGAAGCATAACAACGTTGGCCCTCTCGCCAGATGGAACACAGCTTCTGTCAAATGGGTTCGGTGTGGGACTCGACCTCTGGGATCTCGAAACTGGCGACAACATTTATCATTTGGCGCGGCACGCCAGTACTGGAATGTATGGCGCCCACGCATGTGGGTTTTCTGCTGATGGAACCAAGTTCTTTTCGTTTGGCCCGCAGTTCTATTTTCGGGCTTGGGAGCGTCGCACGGGGAAGGCGATGCTGGAAGAAAGACCTTTTCCGCAGGGGTCGGAAGTAGAACTGGATGAGAATGGTGACATCAAGAACGGTGACAATGATCCGTTTGCAGTTTTGAATATGGAAGGAAGAGGTTCGCCTTCGATTCAGGCTTCGTTCCTCTCCGACGATGGGAAAACGTTGGCGTACATTGCCGGCCAGCTTTGTTTTGTCGACACATCAAGCGGAAAGACTTTACGCAACGTCCATCTTGGAGCAAACGACAATGTTCTCTTGACAAGTGACCTTGGCACGGCCGCCGTCGCCAGCCGGCGGGACGGGACGATTTCCATTCGCAACACGGTCGATGGGACGGAGGCACATAAGATCGTAACCAACGTCAATTCTCTCCGGCCCCACTGTTTTTCGCAGGATGGTTCGCTGTTGGCAGTGACCTTGCACGAGCGAACGGATGCAGGCCAGAGTAGGTCATGGCTCGCTATTTACAATACGCAAACCGGAAAGCAGCTTTTTTATATTGAGCGAGAAGAGCTTACAGCCGTCCGATGTGCGAACTTTTCTCCTGATAACACTCAACTAGCAATCAGCCAAGCCAATTCATCGATTCTCCTTTTGGATCTCGAGCACTTTCGCGTCGCTGCGGACTAGTTGAATCAACAGGGACAAAGGCTCGGACTCACTCTGGCGGTATGCTGTGTGATGCGAGCACTTGCCCAATCCAGGCCATCTGCTCTGGACTGAAAGGCGGAGACAGAGGGACGTTGTACTTCAGCGAGTAGTCATACCCAGCTCGCTCGTAGACGTCATGAAACACTCGCTGAAGATCGAGTGTCACTTCGCGATCATCGATGGCCAACGGAACGGGAATGATCGGCAGACGGTGCTCGATCGGCCACGCATACACCGAGGCGAATCGCCGTCGTTTCGCTCGGCAGACAAACGCAAAGTAGTCGCCGGCAGGTAATGGCTTGTCCGTCGGCAGTCTGGCACCACCGCGCAGTAAATCCAGTTCGATCAAATTCACTCGACTGCTCAGAATATCTTCCCGTTTGCGAAGATAGGCCCGACGACCTTCGCTTTCGATCCGTTTGTTGGATGGCGAAATAAGTTCGATGACCGTCACCACTTCACCAGAACCCAGGTGTCGAATCACCAAGTAGTTTTCCAGCCTCTCGACGGGACCTGGTAGAAACATCTCGACGGGAACAATTGGAGCTTCGGAAGCGTCACTGGCGTTATTTTGGTAGTCGACTGACGGTTGCCGAACTTCTGTTGCTTCTAACGGATCAGCGTTGCGGATAACAGCCGCTCGATAGCTCGACGGTTCGCCCCCCGGTTGGTCAATGTACACTCGTCGCTCTGTGCGAACCGCGTAGTCCGGTCGCACCAACGGTACCAATGCAGCCTGTATCCAGGTGATCATGTTCGCATGAAAATCCTCCCATTCGTTCGCCTCGATGAATGGGTCCATGCCAGGAAAAGGAGAAGGCATCTTGGTCAACCTCTCGTCAACTTTCGTGGGTCGTTACGAAATCGCATTATAGCAGCGGACTTGCGGAGTGATTCTCATTGGCGCGCTCAATTTGGTTGTTTTACTGTCGACAACGAAGGAGTGTTGCAACGCCTAAGTGCAGTGGCCAGCAAAAGTAAAGCCGACGGCTCTGGAACCGAAATGACAGTACGAATGTTGTTGGGCGAAGCATTAAGTTGGACGAGGCGCGCTATGTCCCACCAACTTTAATCGTGCGACTTGAGTGTTTTGGTAATCGACCTCAGCTTGCCGGGAAAGCTGTGGAGCATCCAGACGCAGGTAGGCATACCGCAGTACATCATAGGGGCCTTCATACCAAGCCGGCATATAGCGAAACGTAGCCTCGATTCTGGCGCGAGTGTTCTGCGCTAAACCTATGCTGATCTGTGACCAAGTAATCGCATCGGTTATGGCACCTCGCTGAAAGCAGCACCAACCCGCGAGCCAAGGTAATTCCGCCATGGTTGGTTTACGCGACATGCCCAACGCACAGTACTCTTCGGCTTCGCGGTACTCGTTGAGAGCCACTAAACAGCGCGCGGCCATGTAACAAGCCCAACTGGATTCGTCTGCCCAATCGTCGAGCCGAATGCACCGGTCAAAAGCTTCTACCGCTTGTCGATACTGCTGCAAGCCTTCATAGGTCTGCCCAAGGTAAAACCAGTTGCGGGCAGTTCGCGGACTGGCTGTCGTCTCTTCCAGCAGTATTACAAGATCTCGCTGCAATTTGCGGTCATGTTCTTCGGGAGATTTTGCTGCTTCCCAAAACGATCCGCCGTCAAGTACCTTGCGTTCGGCAAGTGTAGCGCCAAAGAGTGCTTCGTGCGTCCGGCCGCGCCATTGCAGGTGCGTAGGAATTCTGACAAAACGCTCTTTGACATAGCTACCATCTTGGGCTGGAAGCATCCATGAAACCACCTCTGAACTGGATTCCAGATCCTTGAGTAATTGCACTTGGCTGCGATAGCCTGGAAATTCGATGCGCTCGTCAGTATCGAGCGTCATCGCCCAGGTGGCTCCGCGCTCAAGCGCAATCCGCAGTGCTTCGTTGCGCGCCGCTGCAAAGTCGTTGCACCAGGGGAACGACCGTAGCGTGAGTTTCTCCCGCGCAATCGTCCGGCACCTTTGGACTGTATCGTCAGTTATGCCCGTATCAATCAAACAGACTTCGTCCACCCAGTCAACTACTGACTGTAACGCAGGTTCGATAATGGACTCTGAATTACCCGATAGGATTGTCGCAACAATTTTTGAGGGGCGCGCGTCCTGGCTCGGAGTCAGCGGTTGGAGCTGACAACGTTCTGACTTTGCGGTGCAGGAGCGTTGTTCTTCGATGGAGGGTACCACGCCGCGTTCCTGCGGCGGCGGAATCCCCAAACAGTTAGCAGCCTCTTTTGCGTGTGGATTGGGTTCACTCGTCATTAATCTATTTAACTTGAAACCGTTGCCTAACGACTCGCGCGAACGATGGTATCGGATTTTGTACATGGGAAATTACATTCCCTCCGACAACACCGTCTGGATTGGAAGCATAAATTGCCTGGCCGTGATTGTAAGCGCGAAATACTGCTATAAAAGAACCGGGTTGCAACTCGACCTCTCCGCGGTAGACCCCAGAAGACACCTCAACCATTTTCTGCGATACGGGGTCCAAGTCTCGGGATCGCGATAAAGGAACGCTTTTATAAATCTCAGCCGTGTGGTCTTCGTCGGGTTGCAAACGAATGATGTCGACCACAGCCTCAACATAGTCGATCGGAAAAACGTGGATCGCCTGGAGCCTAAATTGGACAGGGCGATTTGGAACGATTTTTATATCGGTCGATATACGCAACTCGCGATTGTTCACCGCCGCAATAAAAAAGAAAGGTAGACTGGGGCCTGGCTGGGTTCTGCGAAGTCGTACTATCCATCGGCCACCGACGTTGTCAGTTTGGTTGAATGCATGAAACGGGAGGTTCCTACGAGCTGGCACGGTAAGGGCTTTTCCATGCGGGGAAAGTAGACTCAGATCGATGCGGGATTCTACAGGTTCGCTCAGTAGAAATGATAGTGAGTGTGCATCCTGCTCAACCCAAACTGGAAAATCCAAACCCTCGGCGGCGAGTTGCAGGTGCAGAGCTTGAGCCAACGGTAAGTCCTTCGAAGTGCTAGAGTTGATTGCGAACGACGCATCTTGCATGGCAGGGATGCTACCCCAGCGAAGTTGTACGATCCCACTGCCTGGTGAATTGTCAAAGTAAGATTCAAGCAGCTCATTTTGCAGGCTAAAGGCGTATTTGGGTAACTCGCTATTTGGAACGGGAAAGTTTTGTTGCGTAACCCATTTACTAGACATGTCCAGTTCATCAAGTTGTTCAGTCAATGCTCCAGGACCTACGGTCGTCGCTACGACTGTGACCCGTTTCTCGGCCAATAGGTTAGGCAAGACTATGGCGTTTTCGGGGGAGTTGCCGGCCATCAGTAAGAAAAGTCGCTGAAATGCCGTCATGTTGCCAGCAAACTGATCGATTGACTTCTGAAAATCTACCGGCGTTGCTTCACCTTTACTTAGAGAAGTGGCATCGATCAGGTTCTGCAACTGCAAGACGTCCTCTGGTAAGACAGTCTGCATCGGGCGAATGGTACCTAAAGATCCCAGGAACAATGCGAGCTGATTGTCGGTCGATGCGATTTGATTAACCCACTCTTTCACTGCATTTTTGATCGCTTGTTCGACCGGAAACGCAACGAAGATCGGGTCCGTGGGAATCGAGATTGCATATCTCGAGACGGTAGGCAGTTCGATCCATTGAATGGGCTGGAGCGTGTTTGCAATGGGAGTTCCAGTGGGTAGCGCGACCATCGGGTAGAGCTTATGAAGTGTCTCCCAGCAGGATTGGCGATGTCTGTATTCCTGACGATTGGGCGTGGGTAAGGGAATTGGGACGTGAGGATGATCGCCAAAGCAAAACTGGCCTACAACGTCTGGTGGCTGCAGTTCAGCCACCTCGCCACAGTTGTCCAATTGTAAGCCAAAGTTGCGGCCAAACTCCATGATGCATTGATGAGTCGCAGGGTCATTCTGACAGACCCGAATGGCGCCCCAATATTCGTCACCAAGAGTGATGACATAATGTCCAATTTCATGGATGGTCACCAGCGGTTCGTTCATCACATGTAACTTCAGAAAAATTTGACCGCAAAAGGGATCGGGGGTAATTGCAGTTGTCAAGGAATCTCCAGATAGATTTTCCAACAAGATATCTTCGTCGCTTGTGGGTGTTCCAGCATCGATGAAATAGATCTCACCGAACTGCATTTGGCCGTTGGTTGCATGGAACAAGATGGAAGAGGCAAACTCAAAGGAGCGACGCCAACGAAGCTTGTGGCCAAGTGCATTGGAATCGTACTTGGCCATTACGGCCAAGTTGATCAAGTAGCGCTGCGATGCAGCATCATATAGAACACTGCCCTTCCCCACTATCTGCTCCCGTTCATCATGCTAGAGTTCCTGTTCGCCTTGCTGTGTTGGTGAGTGGAGGCTTAGGGAGTCTCCGTTCCAAACTTCAATCTCTTCAGCGTCGCATTGAAAAAAATCTGCATACTTGTTTGAGAGTTCGGCAAATTCAGCCACTTGTTCTTCTGGTGGCATTGTACGCAGACGACCGTCGGGAAAACGCCTCATCTGCGCATAGACCTGTGCAATGCGCATGGAGTCATGGGCCGGTAGGTCATTTGTGACGATTGTCCATAGCCGCGCGGAGCGATCGGCGGACGAAGTCAGCAATTTGGAACCCGTTTTATCGAAGTAGATACGACGAATCGGTGCTAGATGAGTTAACGATGGTGCCAACGGTCGCTGCTCGGTCAGATCCCAGATGACTGCGGCGCCCAATTGAGGTATATCGCTGTCCTGTGCGAGCGTTCCACCGGCGAAGGCCAATAGAGAGCCTTCCCGATTCACGTCGCAGAAGGCAACGGACTCGATCGCGGGATGTTGCACATCGTACTCATAATGCATCTCACCGTCGCGCAGTCGCCAACTGCGAGTCCTGCCCTTGCTTTCGTTCGTTAATATTTGATGGCCTCCGTCGCGAACCGTGGCGCTTAACACTTCGCCTGCACATTCCAAGCGATGGACAGTTTTACCGCTTTGCAGATTCCAAATGTAAACCCAGCCGTTTGTTCCGGCAGAAAGCACGTGTTCACCATCGGGCATGAAGGTGCAAAACAGTGTCGAGTGAGGATGAGCAAAAGGCCCATATTTTTGTTGGCCGCTAGCAGCCTCCCAGCAGCGAAGCGTTCCATCTAAACTTGCACTTACGATTGTGTCTCCATTCGCGCTATAGGCAATGGAGGTGACGCGGTCTTCGTGTTTGCCTGAGAAGACGGGGGCGTTCGCTGGGTTTGGATGGGACGGAGTTGGGATATTCCAGGATACTATCGCTCCGTCGATGCAACCAGCGACTAGGCTTTGACTATCCGGGCTTATTGCCAGAGTTACGACCGCTGATTCGTGGGCGAGATTGCCGCCGATTTGGCTTCCTTCATAGCCGTCCCAGAGTTTGACAATTTTGTCCACACCCGCAGTTGCAATGATGCGTCCATCCATACTGTATGCACAGTCGGCGATACCCACTTCGTGCTCCAGCGCTGGGCCCATCTGTTCGCCGGTTTCGACGTTCCAAATGTAGGCCTTGCCATCGCCGCCAATTGTCGTACATCGCTTACCATCGGGCGAAAACAGGGCGTTGCGCACGTCGCCTTGGTGCGGAAAGAGGCGGGATCTGGGTGCCGCCCCCGCCAAATCCCAAATCTGCAGAACACCATTTCTTCCGCCGATTGCCAATCGACGACCATCGGGATGGAATTCAATTGCCGTTGCGCTCTCACTGTTTCTCAGCAGACTGCAGGCATGTTCGCCTAACTGACGCCAGAATACACTCACCGTGCCATCGCCGCCGCCAATTGCCAAAAGTCGTTTGGAATGATCACGGGCGGCAGATGCGTAATTAGCCGGGCCGCGAATTCGCGATCCAATTTGTTGACCAGTCGTCAAACTCCAGTCTTGAACATCAAAATCGTAGGAGATTGTCGTTAAGCTTTCTGAAGTTGAACCGAAGAGCACATCGCGAGGAATAAAGGGCAATTGCAACCCATTGCCCACCGCCTCGCCGTTAGCCGTGACCCAAACACGGATTTCCCCAGTGCGCGAAACGCTACAAACACGTGCTCCGTCATCTACAAAATTGATCGCTTGAACATGGGCCTCATGGTTCATTCCGGTTGCGACAATACTATCGGTCTCAAAATCCCATACATGAATCCTACCGCCAAATTGGCCGATCGGATTCGTAACCACTGCGACCAAATTTGCTTGGGGACCACAAACCACATGGGAGACTTGCATGTTTTCAAATTTGTGTTCGGCCTTCATTGAGCCGTCGTTGGCATCCCAAACGCGCACGAAGGAATCGAAACTACCAGTCACCAACCACTGGCCCGAGGCATGGAAGTTGGTTGAAACGACATAGTCGGTGTGGGCCAGATTCTTGATTAAGCGTCCACGATCGACGTCCCACAACTGAGCCTGGTTATCAACTCCACACACGGCTACTCTGTCGCAATTCGGCGAGATTTTGAATTTCGTAAACCGTGGAACTTGCTGATCAAAGACAACCTTTTGGTCGAACGTATTAAAGACCTTGATGTGCCCATCCAAACTTGCAGCCGCCAGTCGCGAGCTATCTTGACTAAAACGCGCTGTATCGACGGGAAACTCTGTCGCCCATAGTTGAGTCAACTTCGGTATACGATCTTGAATCATGCCAAGTCGCCTGCGACTGGTCAGACCTTCGCGTTTCGTTAGCGCTTCCGCAAACCATAGCGATGCATTCACTAGGTCATTACCTTCGAGCGCATCGTTACCGTTCTGCATCAATAATTCATATTGCCGATTTTCGCTTTCGCGTTGTGAATTTTGTGCAACCAATGTCAATCGCATCTGCTCGTATGCCCAACCGATTGAAATGAGCGTAGTCAGTAGCAACAGCGCTGCAATGGTGGCGCTAAGCGAAGCAGTGACGGGATGACGGCGGCACCAACTCCAATATCGAACCATAGCACTGATCGGTCGCGCACGAATGGGTTCGCCTCTCAGCCAACGTCCCAGGTCATCGGCAAATTCTTGCGCAGTTGCATAGCGCTGGCCAGGTTTCTTGGACATCGCTTTGAGCGTAATGGTTTCTAGATCAGTGGGTACGCTGGCGTTTAAGCGATGAAGGCTTCTAGGGTCTTCATGGATAACCTGCTCGATGACCATCCGCTTGCTACCATGAAAAGGGAGCTCTTTGCACAACAGTTCATAGAGAATGACGCCTAGCGAATAGACGTCGCTACGAGGCCCAACTTCTGCCTGATTGCCAATCGCTTGCTCGGGCGACATATACTGCACTGTGCCCACGATCGCTCCATCGACAGTCATGGTGATCTCGGCATCATCACGGCGCGACAAGCCAAAGTCGACCACATAAGCCTTGCGAGCCTGATCGACCAGGATATTGCTTGTTTTGAGGTCGCGATGGATAATCTTGCTGCGGTGCGCATATTCAACCGCTTCCGCAATTTGAATCATCAACTTGACCGATTCTTTATGCGTGAGCGTCCCGGTGGAGATGAGTTCACGTAAGGTCATGCCATCAATGAATTCGCTTACGATATATGGTGTATTACGATCTTCCGAGATCTCGTAAACCTGAGCGATGTGGGGATGATGCAGCCTTGCGACATTTCTCGCTTCGCGGAAGAACCTCTGCTCTTCGGACGACGTTGCGAAAAAACCATGGCGTGGGATCTTGATGGCCACGGGCCGAGCGTCAAGTTGTAAGTCTTCGCCCAAATAGACGACGCCGAAGCCACCTTCGCCCAACTTGCGGACAATGCGAAAATGCCCAAGTTGCTTGGGCATCGGCGGCGGATGCTTATCGGTCAACTTCAACGCCACATCTTTATGAACTCGCACGGAACTGCCGCAACTGCGGCAAACGAAGTCGTGAAGCCGATTGTCGACTACTTGAACCTGGTTGCCGCAATGAGGACAGTTAATGCGATAGGCATTTTCGCGATCCATTCCGTTGGACGTAGGGAGGTTCGAGAAGTCGACGGTGACATTGGCGGAACTTTCGCCCTCCATGGTCAGACGGGTCGCTCGGAACACCGCCAAGTAGAACTTGAGCCGTGATTCTAAATGGGGAGCCAGATCGGGATTCTGCTGTACCAAGTCATCAAAATCTTCGGACTTGCCCTTCCGCAATCGTTTAAGGTAGACCTCGACGACTGCTTCAACCGCTGGGTCGACCTCGCCCTCTGAAGAAACGTGGCTGTCCGATGAATCTTGGTCATCAAGAGGCTCATTGGCATTCATCCGAACTCTCCATCATCTCAAAGAAATCAGAACAGCACGTCGAAGTTTCTGCAAATCAGGCTCCGCCCTTTTCGTCATCTCCAGGTGGTTCAAAGAGTACGCATCTAAGATTCCCTTCGACGCAGCTAGCCCGTGTAGAGATGGGATCCGGGCAAGGAATGCAGGTTTGCCCGCCACAGGGGTGCATAGGACCGGAGGGCCCCGAACTGGAATAACAACAAATACTTGTTGCCGGCCCGGTTGGTGAGGTTGGCCCCGTGGCGGTTGGCCCTGCCGGACCGGCGGGGCTTGAGGTAGCTGAAGCTTGCTCAGCGGCGGCGACTGGCTCGAATACAGCAGCAGGGATTTGGCTGAGTCTCTGGCGGAACTCAGCCATTTCCCTGGCCAGACGAATCGTTCGTTCAGGCTTACTTGCCTTGAAAACTTGATAGTCAAACACTTTCGGAGCTTGGCTTTCACTCAAGTCGGGAATGTAGACATCCACAATCGCATGCGCACCGGAAGGCAATTTGAAGAAGCAAGGCGTAAATTGCAGAAATTGCAGAGCTTCCATCGCCTCAGTAAGTGTCATTGGATTCGAAAGATTCCCCACTTTGATACTGTACAACGGAATAAAAACGACTTGACCATCACTATGTTCAACACGTTCTACACCTTGATCAACCAGCGAAACAAACTGCTCGACCGTCGATGTGTTCTCAAAATAGAGTCTTGTCAAATGACGCATGTTTTCCTCTTATGAATATTGATTTTCTAAGTGAGCCATTTTGAAATCAGAGCTTGCGCGGCTTGAAACGAGTATCTCACTTGGTCGTAAGTAAGCGACATCTGCTCTGAAATGTGTTTCAACGACTGCCCTTCAACAACGTGGCGTTTAATGATTTCCGTGGCTTGGTCATCCAAGTATTGGTCCATGGCCGCGCGCACACGCTCGGCCTCTTCGTCCCTGACAAATATTGAACTCGGTCCGGCTGGATGCGGACGAAGCACTCCGTATTGATGTCCAACTTCATCAAACGACTGAGTTGGTTGATCGGGTTTGCGTTTGAGCGCATCCCGACTGCGTTGCAAATTACTTAACGTTGATCGCGCCGTCTTTCGAATCCAACTCTCAAAAGCCACGGCGATTTGCCCGTCGATTTCACCTCCTTTAAATTGATGAATCTTAGTCCACACACGCAACAACACCTCTTGTGCCAAATCCGACTGGCTCCAATCGGCATGATAGCGCAGTCCATATTTGGCACATTCTTGTCGAATGATTCCACTGAATCGTGCGACGAGTGCCTCCACAGCAACGCTGTCTCCCCTTTGGGCGTTTCGAATCGATTCACTCAGACTGCACATTTCTAATCGCTCATTTAATAAGACACGATCTGAGAATCAGATTAGTGAAAAAAAACGATCTTTTTCGGAAAGATACCAAATATATTGGTATTTCTCGCTGATCGCCAATCGCTACCGCTGGAGATTGTTGCTTTGTTAACAATTCTCCGCTTAGCTTTGAGACCCTCTGGCAGCACGGTTGCCAAGCCTGCTCAGGAAGTGGCTGGTTTCGTGGCTACGAAGTCTTCTAGAATGAGGTACAGGCAGGGGATCAGTACCAGAATGATTGCGGTGGAAAACAGAATGCCGAAGCCCAGGGAAATCGCCATTGGAATAATGTACTGCGCTTGAAGCGAGGTTTCGAAGATCAATGGCATCAGTCCACCAAAGGTGGTCAAAGTCGTCAACAAAATCGGACGGAATCGCCGAACACCCGCTTGGGAAATCGCTTCGTGGGCGGTAGCGTCTTGTGCGCGACAACGATTGGCGTAGTCAATCATGATCAGCGAATCGTTGATGACGACACCCGACAACGCAATCACTCCCATCAGGCTCACCAACGAAATGTCATAGCCGAGCCAAATATGCCCCAACGCCGCACCGACAATGCCAAATGGAATGGCGACCAGAACAATCAATGGCTGAATATAGCCGCGGAAGGCGATAGCCAACAACGCATAGATCACCGCTAATGCCAGTCCAAAATATCCCCACAGAGCCGATGTGGCCGCGCGCATTTCCGCGTCGCTACCTTCAAAGCTCCAGGTGAGACCGGGATAGGAACGTCGCAATTCAGGCAGGGTTTGAGTTTGAAAAGCGGTGACCACCTGGTTGATAGCGCGTTTGGGTTCAACGTCCATCGATACTCGAATTGCCCGACGACCGTCGCGGCGACTGATCCGCGAGAAGCTAACATCCTTGGTTAATTCGGCTACATCTAACAACGGAACTTCCGCGCCGCTGGGCGTACGGATAATCAAGTCTTCCAAGTGGTGGATGTCTTCGCGCTGCTCCTCCGGCAATTTGACTCGCACTTCGACTTCATTCGTTCCACGCAGGAGTCGCAGTGCGAGCGAACCGAAGAAAGCGCCGCGGAGCTGCTCACCGAGCCCTTCGTCGCTCAGGCCTAGTGCGCGGCCTTCGGGTCGCAGACGGAAATCGTATTGCGCCTTCCCTTGGCTGTAGTTGTCACTGACATCGCGCACGTTGGCAAACGTCTCAGCCTGGGCCGCAAAGTCCGCCGCCGCCTTTTCCAGCATGCCAATGTCACTGTGACTGAGCGCGATGCTGATGTCGCGTCGACCACCGCCGCCCGGACCTCGTTCGGCTTCAAAAGTGACTTGGTCAACACCCGGCAAATCCCCGATGGAATCGCGCCACAATTCGATCACTTCGTTGGCGGTCATGTTGCGTTGGTCCGGTGGTTTCATAACGATTTCGACGTCGATGAAATCTTGCCCACGGACATTGGTCTTAATGCCCTCGGCTACCTCGTACAGATTGTGCTCTTCGAACATCCGCAAGCTGGCTTCGGTCACGACCCGCGCAATCTCGGCCGATTGATCCTGCGTCGTACCGACGGGCATCCGCACGCCCGCTTCAATCTCGTCTGCCGACACTTCAGGCATGAGAATCATGCCCATGTGCGAGCTGGTGGCGTAGCCTACGACAATTACCAACAACGCGACAGCAATACAGACCGTGACATACCGGAACCGCAAACAGAACAAAAGCACCGGTTGATAGAGCAATTCAACCAACCGATTGAAGCCCCGAGCGAATGCTTGTTGAGCCCGGTGTGGCCAAGCAGCGATACCGACCCGTTGAGGTATCTCGCGCGCATGGGCCAAGTGCGCCGGCAGAATGAACAAGGACTCGACCAACGACAATGACAAAACAACAATCACCACGACGGGCAGTGGCCCCCAGAACTTTCCTGTCTCTCCAGGAATGAACATCAAGGGGACAAAGGCTACGATATTGGTCAAAATGCTAAAGACGACCGGCCCTGCAACTTCCCGAGTTCCGTCAATGGCCGCCCCAGCCAAGTCATGGGTCGACTGTCGCTTTTCGTAAACATTTTCACCAATAACCACTGCGTCATCAACGACGATACCCAATACGACCAGAAAGCCAAACAGCGAAATCATGTTGATACTAATACCCAGCCAAGGCAAAAACATGATTCCGCCGACGAAAGCAACCACCATCCCCATCATGACCCAGAACGCAAGCCGGAATTCCAAGAACAAGGCCAAAATCACCAACACGATGACCACAGCCATCGCAGCATTTTCAAGTACCAGATAGAGCCGCCTTCGAAACTCCTCAGCGTCATTGCGATCGATCCGCCAGGTAACGCCTGGCGGGAGGACGCCTTCGAAGTCGCGCATGGTCTGTTCTACCACGTTGGCGATTTCAAGCGGTGACTGGGCGCCAACGCGAAAGATGTCGAGGTCGACTGACGGCGTTTGGCTAAACTGCGAATGGAAACCAACTTCTTCAAATCCATCGCGGATCGTGGCGATATCCGCCAACGTGACCCGTGGTCCCTCGCGACCGGAAACGATTTCGATTTTGCCGAATTCGTCTGCCCACTGCTTGCGCGCTTTAACCCGCAGGAGTATCTCCCCTGCACTGGTCTGTATGGAACCGGCCGCTACGTCTTGGCTGGACGCACGAATGATGTCGGCCACATCGGGCAACGTTAAGCCGTAGGTGCGGAGCTCTTCCCGCGGTATCTCGACGTGCGTAACGTACTCCGGCACACGGCTCAACTCAACCTGTGTAATTTCCTCAGTGGCGAGAAGAACGTCACGGAGTTGCTCGGCCAGCTTGCGCAGTTCCCAGATGTCGATGGCACCGTAGATGGAAAGCTGCATCACTTCCTGTTGTTCGGAGAGCAAGCGCACTTCGGGTTGTTCGATTTGATCAGGAAAGGTACGGATCCGGCTTACGGCCTGATCGATATCCTGAAAGGCCTTCATGCGGTTCTGACCGGCTACCAACTCGATCAGCACTTCACCACGCCCCTCACGGGCTTCGCTATCGATGCGCTGAATGCCGTCGACACCCCGCACGGCCCCTTCGATCGGACGCAAGATGCCTTGTTCGACCTCGGCTGGGGCGGCGCCAGGATAACCAACGGTGATCCCCACGACGTCGAGTTGCGATTCGGGAAAGACCTCTTTTTGAATAGCGAACGTGGCCCACAGCCCGCCACCGAGCATGATGAACATCAGCAAGTTGGCGGCAATCGAATTGCGGGCCATCCAAGCAATGGGACCGGCGGACAATCCACTGGCCTGTTCTTGACTCGGTTGCTCGCGATTGGGGTTTTGCTGTTCGCTCACTCAGTCGCCTCCGACGAGGCTACATCGTCTTGCGACAAGATTTCCGCGGCCGCTGGAGTTGCACCTGGCAGCGGTTCTCGCGCGTCGCTCGCGGCAGTGGCGTCGCCACGGTTTCCAACTTGCGTTTCATCTTCAACAGCCGACCGCGCATTAATGTTAGCGTTCACTTTGCGCAATTGCACGCCATCGGCCACGGTGGCCAGTGTCGTGGTCACTACCTCTTCGCCACTTTCAAGTCCACTGTGGATGTAGGCATACTGCGGATCTCGAAAGGCGACCTCCGTCTCGCGGACTTCGAGCTGATTGTCTTTCATGATCCAGACTCGATCGCCATCATGGATATGTTCGCGATCCAAGCGGACAACGTCGCTGATGGTGACACCTTCAATTCTGACTTCGATCAGCGTACCAAGGATCAGCGGCGGCACTTCGGACGCTTCACCCAACGGATCGTCGACGGTGATAAGCACGCGCGCCAAGCGAGTCTGTGCATCCAAGGCGCCGATCATGCGTGTCACGCGACCGTAGCGATACGCACCAGCTCCCCACGCATCCGTGTCATGAAGCGTCACCAGCGAACCGGGTTGCTGCTCCGTGGGGAACTGAACCCACCTCAAGTTGCGTACGGGGATCGCAGCGATCACCCAATATTCGTCGATGCCCACAAGTTGTCCTAAGTCGTCGCCTGGTCCCACTTGTGAACCGACGTTGACCGATTGACGGAGAATCTGAGCGTCAAAGGGGGCAACCAACTTGGTGCGTTCCAGATCTAATTTGGCTCGCTCAAGCGCCGCTTTGGCAGCGCTCAACTGAGATTTGAGTGACGCAGACTGCGGTTCTCGCAAAACGAGCGCGCGGTTAATGCCACTGATCGAGTCGCCCAGCAATTCCAGTTCTTGTTCCGCCAGCTTACGTCGACCGACCTCAATTTCCCAATCCGCTTCAACCTGCTCAAGTTCGCTTTGGCGTACGAGGACCGCATTTTCGAAATCGTCTGGGTCAACTTGCAAGAGCAGATCCCCTTGCCGGACTCTGCCACCCGGAACAAATGATGGAGCAATCTCGGTTATTTGACCACGCACGCGGGGACTGAGCACGATATCCTGCGCTGGCTGCACGGTGCCCAGCACGACCAATTGCGGAGAATAGGTACCGCGCGTGACCGTTATCGTTTCCACCAGCGCGGCCGACTTGCGTTTTGTTTCGATCTGCTGTGCCGTGGGCTCGGTGCTGTAAATCAGCCACACGCCCACTGCCGCACCGGCCAAAATTGCCAGACAAGCCATTGTGTTCAGGATGATACTTAGCCAGCGACGGCGTGGACTGGACTGGCCCATTTTACTCATTGATCTCAATTTCTTTAGCAGGCTGCACCATGGAGTTCCGATCCGTTGTAGGTGCGGTCGAACTGGAATCCCCCTCGGCCGCGTCCTTGGCTGCCGGTGGAGGTTCACTTCGGATAGTTTCCGCATCCTGCTCTTCAAGCGTTACCTCAGAGGGTAACTGGGGATCGTTGGCGGGTAAATCCTGGCCCACATTCGGGCGGGTATCAAAATCGCCCGCCAATGCTAAATATAGTCCGATTCGGATAGAGATCAGGTCCAATCGGGCTGACAGCAACGAACGCTGCAAGCGCTGCTCCGACTGATTGGCACTGAGGACATCCAAGTAAGTCGCCGTGCCGGTAATGAAGAATTGCAAAAGTTGTTCGGACGCCTGGGCCGCCAGTTGCGATTGTGTCTCTAACTTCTCAATCAATTCGATCTGATAACGTTCCAGGGCCAAGCCATCTTCAACTTCTTGCAAGGCAACCAACACGGATTGACGGTACTCGTTAAAGCGTTGGCAAACCACGGCTCGATTGCGCTCTACCTCCACCCGACGTTGCCCGCCGTCTAAAATTGGCCCCAGCAACTGCCCACCAATCGAAAAGAACCAGTCGCGGAATATCGCCTCAGGGCGCTCGGCGGAGTTGATGAGCGACGCCGAAAGATCCAGACGCGGATATTGATCGATGACGGCTGCAGCCAAATCTTGGTCGGCAGCGGCCAGGGCCAATAGGTTCGCGCGGACATCCGGTCTGCGGCTAAGCAGTTCCGACGGCAGTCCGGTATAGGGAAGTGGCGGCATGACCGGAAAAACGCTCCCCGGTGAATAACTGGCAGATTGAGGAGGCTGGCCCGTCAACACGGCCAAACGATGCTCCAAGACCTCCACATTGGCTTTCACGACGATGACCTGTTCCAATGTCGACTGAACCAATTGCCTCTGTCGCAACACGTTGGGGCTCCCCCCCTCGCCAATCTCGGCATATCGCAGCTCGACTGCTTTCAAACCCTTTTCGTTGCTTTCGAGTTGCTCGTCTAGCAGTTTGAGCTGTGCATAGGCTTCGATCAAGGCAAACCATGCACGCGCGACCTCGGCTGACAGACTCAGGGCCACTGCCTGGTAATCGGCTTGCGTCGCTTCCGCCCGCAGACGTTCTGCATCCACGCGAGATCGGATCTGTCCCCACAGGTCAACCTGGTAGGCCGCATCCAACCCCCAAGTGATTCGCGAATCGTTGGGTCCCGGTCCAAAGGTATTCTGCTGGCTTACAAAACCGTTCAGGTCAGGCAACAGGTCGGAGGCCTCGCGGCGGGTAATGGCACGCGCCGCCCGCAACCGCTGAAGGGCCACAGCCAAATCAAAGTTTTCGCCCAACGCTAGATTCACTTCGCGGTTCAGACCGCTGTCGTCAAACGATTCCCACCAACGGTCAGGTGCAATTGTTTGTCCACTCTCCGAAAGAGGCGGGAGTGAAGAGGTAGCAAAGCTCGGCAGTGGACCTTTGCTAGCACATCCCACTACTCCGAGCAACATGCTCAGCATCAGCATCCATAAAATGATCGCCCGACATGGGGCGGTGCGACGGCACGGTGCGAGGCGCAAGTCTCCCGTTGTCGGCGCTCGCTTCATAGAACTCGGATGCCTTGGAATGCTAGCTTGGGAAACGCGGCACACAACCGGAGCGATCGACTGAGTGTCGGTTTTGTTATGCCGATAAGTTCTAGCTCGACCAAATCGACAGACAGACTTGCTAGTTTTCCTAACCAGCCACAGGCATCCGCGCCTTTACCCAAACCACCACATAGTTTAGTAGTTTGTGAAGCGTGAACTGCCCTGCGATGAAGAAAAGAACTAACTTTAAGGAATCGATCCTACGAATCTTAATCGCCAGCAAATTTGTAAACCACTATTCCCACCACCAATCGATGTCGCTGGTGGTTTCGTTGCTGGCACGGTCCCAGACCAGGTCGATACGGCAGCGTCCAGGCTTCCACGTATGAGCGAAGAACCAGTCCTGACCTGCTAATCCAAATAAGTGATCGGTCGCGCCATCATCAAAAACAGCGTTGTTCGCAATCTGAGAAGCGTTCGATTTTAAATAGTGTGTCTGGTTGTTTCGCGGCCCGCTACCGACACCCATGATATTGTTGCGCCGTTTTACATAACTGCGATTGCTGGTCCACTCAGCCATGATCGCCTGAATGGCTAGTCGCTGTTCATTGAAGTCGAGCCGAGATCCGGCAACGTGACTGTCCGGAGCCAATCGATTGAACTCCTGATCAAAAGCTGTTAGACCGGCAACCAGGATATCGTCATCTTGATCACCGAGCAGCAAGTCAGCACCAGTTCCGCCGATCACGATGTCGCGTCCATGACCTCCATCGATGATGTCGCTTCCTGCTCCACCCCAGATGACGTCGTGACCACTGCCACCCTGAATCAGATCATTGCCACCGCCACCCCAGATTTGGGCGGCAACATTCACATTGTGCAAGTCGATGATGTCATGACCGTCGAGCCCATGCACCAGCAATCGCGACACTTCACCACCGTCAACTCGCCCACGAATACGCACATTGCCTTCCCAATTGCGGACTCGAATCCGTACCCAATTATTGCCGTTTTGACGCACTCGAATCAAGTCACTGTCAGGCGTGCCGACAATCACTAAGATCGTTTGGCTGGGGTTTAACGGGTCCGCCATCACGGACCACCCTGTGGACACATGTCGTGCGGTAGCCGGTTGACTACTTGCGCCACGTCCATCCACAGCGGTAACCGATATTTCGAACTGTCCTGCCGCGGGGACTTGATCGAAAACGTGCGGCACCACAATGGACATAGTTCCTGCTGGCAAAGTAACCGTTTCAACTTCCGAATCATCACCCCACTCAATCAACAAGGTGAACGGTCCTGAAGCATCAACGGCATCCACATCGGCAAGGTGGAAGGTCACGTTTATTGTTTCCCCGACTAAGGCAGCTGCGGGAGCAGTGATGGAAACGACAGGGGGCGTATTGAGGGTCCCCGTGACGATTTCAATCGACGCGGCGTTGTAAGTGAATGGAATGCCGAGCGTGTCGAGTGTATCGATCCCACCTCTGCCATCCAGTACCAGCACGCTGGACAGCGTCGCCCCAGCCGCCAAGAACAGATCGTCCGCTGCCGAGCCGTGCATCGTGCCGTTGCCAGAACCACTGATTAGCGTGTCACCTGAAACAACAAGTTCTTCACCGACCGAGAATCGTGACAGGAATAATTCGTACCGCCCGCCACCAGACAAGATCGCCGGTGACACTGACAAACCAACGGCTACAAAATACTCACCATCCTCTTCCAATATCAGATCGAGAATGGTCGCATCCTTAGTTCCCTCAAAGTCGTCATCGTTAAATGCGATCTCTGTCCCGTCAGCTTTGTAGACTCGCAATTCGCCGTCAAATAACCTGCCTCGCAGTGGGCGTAACGAATTAGCCAGGAGTTCGATGTTGACGATATCTCCCGCTTTTCCGGTAAAACGATAGTAGTCGAATTCCGTTTCTTCTTCACTCGCGATCGTTTGCGACCGCAACTCCCCGACAACGGTCAAGGCGTGTACGCTGAATGTCTGACCGAACAGTGAAAAATCCGATGACGGAGTCAAATTGGGTACCGTCAGAGACTCCAGTTCACCAAGATCTTCCGCTGTGACGATGCTTCCGTGCGAATCCAGCTCAGCAGCTTGTTCGCGTCGAGTCGTGCCGATCTCGTTAAAAGCCAGCTTGATCGCTTCCCGCGCTCCAAAGTAGGTTAGCCGGGTTGCATCTTCGATCGTGGAGCCAACGCTCAAGGGACTGGCAATGATGTGCCAAGGGGTTTCGTCCGCAGCTGTCGTTCCCCTGTATTCTGGGAACATCAAGTTGGTTGGCGTCGCTGCAAACAGGCCTGTACCGATCGGTCCAAAGGCATCGCCGTGGCGCAGACCGGCTGTATGACCAAGCTCGTGTGCAGCGATGGTGGATGTCAAGGCGACGACCATCTCCGAGTACTGTTGCGTCGTATAGCCGGGACCATGGCGTTCGATCAGCAGCTCCACCACGGTTGGTAGCAATGGATTGACATTGACTTCGCTAATCACTCGACGCTGAACATTGCGGAAATCGATCTCACCTGCATCGCCGCTGACTCCGCCACCGCGACCTTTGCTAAACTCCAAACGAACAAAATTGCGCCCCATATCAGACGACCACTCGCGTGCCTCGGGTTCGCTAAGCGTAAACAGCCAGTTGAACGGACCAAATGCGTTGGCAACTCGGGTTAAAATCGCATCCCGCTCGTCGGCACTGTAGTCGTAATCCCCGCGTTCTGCCCGATACGCCGAGTCGAAGTCCAGTAAGACAATTTGTGGCAAGTCGGCAATTAGTTTGTCGTCTCCGCCTCGCCCATCGACTACGTCGCTACCACCTGCTCCGTACAACGTGTTGTGCAAACCGTTCCCCAAGATCCTATCATCGAAACTTGTCCCTACCACATTCTCGACCGACGAGGCGGAGGTGAGTGTGAGCGTCAAAGGCCCAAGTGTTTGATCGCTGGTTATGGCCAAATCGATACCAATCGGGAAGTCGAAGCCAGCGAAGTCAAGCGTGTCGCGGCCACTTTCGGTTGGAGAATCCGTGATGGTGGTGGTTCCTGCGACTGCACCCGAAAACAGATATATATCGCTACCGCCACGACCATCAACAACATTGAAACCGCTGAGTAATTCGAAGCGATTGTCTGAGTTGTTGCCAATTAATGTATCGTTGTATTCGGTCCCAACTACTTCTTCAACCTCAGCTGGCTGGGTGCCTGCAGTTGACAATAAGGTGAGCTGCAATAGACTGCCAGCCAAAGTTTGCAGAGCAGCCAAGTTGAGATCAAGCGTCCCCAGACCAACGGGTAGACCGCGGAAGTCCAATACGTCCACCCCACCATCTACATCTTCGTGGATCGCATCGCTGCCCAGCGACACATTGTCTTCAGTTGCAAACACATACTGGTCATTCCCTGTACTGCCGATGAGCAGATCGTTGCCGCCACCACCGATCAAAATATCGTCGCCTTCCAGTCCTCTAAGTTCATCATTTCCGCCACGTCCATCCAGCAAGTTGGCTTCTCGAGAACCGATCAACAAGTCGTCAAACTCGGTGCCGACAACATTCTCGATTGATCCCAACAGGATCAGCTCCAATTGCCCCGCGACCACCGACTGCAACCCGAAGACGGGATCGTTGATCAAGCCAGTTGTCCCCAAGTCGATAGTGGCCTCGCTTCCAAAACTGGAAAGATCGACGGTATCCGCCCCCCGGGACTCGGTCTCGATATTTGAGCTGGTTGCAAAGACCAACTCGCGTATCCTCAATAATGAAGTATCAACCAGCGTTTCCATCGTGGCAGGCAACAGTTGGTAAGTGTCGTCACCGTCATCGCCATATAGGTCCGCGTTACGTCCCCAAGCTTCGAGGCTATCATCACCGTCTCCACCCGATAGAATTGAAATACGCCCCCCTGTCAAACGCAGCACGTCTCGACCACTTTGGCCAAGTAGCAGGCCAAAGTCGCCTCCAAGAATATCAAGCTCGTCATCGCCGCTTCCACCCGCGGCCACACCTCGTAGACCGCCATAAATCAATAGTCGGTCGGCTCCTTCTTCGCCCGACAGAACATTCGACTCGCCAGCGTGGATCTCCAGCTGATCATCGCCCGCGCCACCTCGAGCAAACACCAATTGTCCGCCAAGGATGCGGATCGCGTCATTCCCCTCTTGACCAAACAATCCTAGGCGCAAGCCGTTGTTCACAGTAATTTGGTCGTCGCCTTGATCTCCAAATACCCGGTTGTCAGTCCCCGCCGCGTTGATCACTAGCTCGTCGAACCCTTGTCCACCAGCCACTTCGCTGACAGTTCCGCGGTGCAGTGTAATCTGATCATCGCCATCGCCACCTAGTCCGATCAAGCGAGAATCTCCCTCTAGCCACAGGCGATCGTTGCCGACTCCACCAACTACAGCGATCGACGAAGGGAACGAGGTCTGCTGGGGGCTTGCCAACCATGTCGGCACCGTTACCCAGCCAGGCAAGTAAAGGTGCGGAAAATCGTTTGAGGCCACGGCAATGGATCCACGGTCGGCCACACTCAGCAGCGGCCTGACTTCGAGGGTGTCGTTGCCGTCTTGTCCATCAAGCAACGCGTAGACGGTGCCTGCCGAAAGTGCTCCACCGAACGAACCAAATAGCTGCAGTAAGTCATCACCCACTCCCGCGCTGGCCTGAACACCAACGCCGGCAAACAGGTGGATTTGATCAGCCCCACCATCGCCTCGGATCTGTATGCCGGTACTTCCCAAAACAAACATCTGATCGTCGCCATCGCCACCATCTAACTGAAGATTGTTCCCGCCACCGATCACCAATTGGTCATCATCCGACTCGCCAATCACCCGAATATTTGATCCATCGAGGACTTCAGCTCGGTCATTACCTGCTCCCAGATAGATCAGCATGTCATTGCCTGAGGATACCGTTACCACATCATCACCGGCGTCGGTCAAGACCAGGATCTGAGCCCCGCTCTCGATGTCAACTTGATCATTGTCTCCTCGCAGATTCATTCCCACAGAGCGACTGCTCGTAATCGAAACTTCATCGAGTAATTCGGTACCAAAAATGTCGATATCAGTGCTGTTGCCCGTCACACTGACTTGCAGCCCGCCATTGCCAGTCAATCCGAAGACTCCTCCTTCGATCCTCCCGCGCTCTACAGCATCGAAACCGATACTGTCCCCATATCCTCCGTAGATCGCGACATCCTGCGAGGAAGTTACTTGGATCATTGAAGCACGGCCCGCGCTTCCAAAGATGTCGATATCCCGGCTGCCACTTACGGAAATATCGATCGTCCCAGTGGCCATCGCGCCGAAGATTTCGACATCGGACGAGTTATCGATCGCGATGTTGGTGGCACCGCTCGTAGCGGAACCAAAAATGCCGATGTCTTGAGAGCTCGTCACTGCCACCGCCACATTTCCGGTGCTGGCCGAACCAAAAATATCAATATCGGAACCGTTGTTGACCGTAATCGTTGAGCTTGCCGACGATATCGATCCAAATATGTCAACATCGTTCGAGTTTTGAACAAGCAGTGTGGCTCCTCCAGGAGACGAACCGCCGAAGATATCAATCTCGGAGGAGTTGCTTACCGAAATCGTCTGATGGGCGGGAGTTGACGAACCAAAAATGTCGATGTCGCTGGAGCCACCTTCTACGATGAATGTCACGCTTCCGCTTGTTGTCGATCCGAAGATATCGATATTCGACGAACCCTCCACTCGAATCGCGTTGCCTGTGGTCGAAGGTGTTCCAAAGATTTCGATATCCGATGACCCGTTGATGATGTCGACGGAAAGGCTGCCAGTGGATACCGTTCCAAAGATGCCGATGTCGCTGGAGTTATCGATTGCGATCGTGATGTTGCCTGCGGCAGTACCAAAAATGTCGATCTCCGACGAACTGTTGAGAGTTAGGCTTGTACTCCCGCTGACTGCTGACCCGAAGATGTCAATATCGCTAGAGCCGTTCAACCTGACGGCAAGCTGGGATGTGGTTGGCGTCGAAGACCCAAATAGACCAAGCTCAAGCCTGTTGATACCTAGGACAACATTGTTCAACGCGATCGAACCGCTATCGATACCGTAGATTTCGATATCCGACGAGCCGTTCAACGTCAGTTCGTGAGTGGTGTTGTTAGCGGATCCGAAGATCTCGATATCAGATGAATTGGTGAGCGTGGCGGTTAAGGCTCCATTACCAGTCGTCGCGCCGAAGATTTCAATGTCACTGTTATTGGTCACAAGCAACGCCGACGTGCCCGGATTGGCTGTTCCGAAGTCGGTAATTTCTATGCGGATCAGATCAGTGTCGTCCAGCATCATCGCTCCGCCGCCATAGATCTCAATGTCACTGCTACTGCCAACAGTGATTGAGCCCTGCGTTGCGACGCCGCCAAAGATATCGATATCGATCGAGTTGTTGACCACCAGGCTCGACGATCCAAGGGCGACGGCGCCGAACGCGCTGATCGACCCTTCATCGCTACCTTCGGCGGCGTAGATCGAGCCACTGATGTATTGGGCAAACAGCTCGTTCTCACCACCACCGAGCGAGAGACTGACTTGGCTCAGTTGTGCTAAGGAACCGCCGGTGATATCTACCAAGTCATCACCATCGCCCAACGCGATACGAGTTGGGAGAGCCGTCGAAAGTGAGCCTTCGACCGTGTTATCGCCTGTATTGCTGACAATCGTCCCTGAAGCGCCATTTAACAAGAAGCGGTCGTCCCCCTCGCCGCCGTCGAGCGTCACGTTGGGTGCGCTGGATATAAGCGTATCATTTCCCTCGCCGCCGCGAAGTACGGTATCGCTTGTCGTGCTTGTCAAAATGTCGTCGTGCGTGCTGCCAATCAGTGTTTCAAAGTCTCCGGTGATCGATAGCGTACTACTAGCGAACACATTCTGCGCTGCACCACCGTTGTCGCTCAAGTTGAATGTCACGCCGGCCTTGGCGTCAGTCAGGTCGATGATGTCGTTACCGCCGGTATCCTCCAGCACAACCGTACTGAAGTGTACGTGGTAGTAGTCGTTTCCACCTAAACCGATCATCGTGTCGTCGCCGCCGCCGAGGAAGTAGTTGTTCCCTGCGCCGCCGTGCAAGAAGTTCTCATCCGGTCCAGCAATCAGCAGGTCGTCGCCTGACCCGCCCAGAATCGTATCATCTCCGGCGCCACCATCCAGAATCATCCCAATGCTGGTTGCCGAGGCGTCGATCGTATCGTTGCCCGTCCCGCCCAGAACGAGCACCGAGCGCGAAACGGCTGCTCTGATCACTATCTCGTCATCACCAGCCAGTCCCAAGACAAGAATGGGTCCGGGACCACCACCTATCGAGATCGAGGTGCCATTGACCGTAGCTTCAGTATTGGAGTCTAAAACAATCGTGTCGCTCGATCCTAGCCCTTGTACGACGACATAGCTGATCTCTTTTGTCCCACCATCGCCATCTGTGACTTGCACCGCGACCTCGGCAAGCCCCGCAAGCGAAGTGGTAAAGAATTTACTGCCGACAACGAAATCGTCACCGTTGATTCTCCACGCGTACTGAAGTTCGGGCCGGTCGAGCGCTCCGGGATCATCGGCCACCGCCACAAACTGGACTTCGCCCGAAACGGACAAGTGCTGTGCTTCTAAACGGACGATTGGCTCAGCGTTCAGGATGCTCACCGGCAATGTCTGTTGCACGAGAATGCCTTGCGAGTCACGGACGGTCAATCGCACTTCGTATTGGCCATCGTCCTCTGGAATAAACTGGAAATCGCGAGGTTGTCCCACCACACCAGACAGTGAGGTAAACTCCGTTTCCCCCGGCTTCTTAAACTCCCACAAATAATTTAATCCAATCGGTTCGCGAGGATCGACCGCCTCGGCCCGTACCGTCACTGCTGTTCCTTCGTAAATTGGAGTGGTGATGGGGGAAACAACCGCCAATGAGTTAATTGTTGGACCAGTTGCCTGGACGGCGATTGGTCCAACCGAAGTCGACAAGCTCCGTCCATCCGCCCACGCAACGCTCAACTCGATCAGATAGTCGCCTCCTTGTTGGGGTATGAACACAAAACTGCTGGAGTCACTGATTGATTCCACCTTGGCATTGGCAGTTAGAGCTTGCCAGGCATAACTCACAACTCCGGCAGGGACTAAGGCAGCAAAGTTGTAACTATTGCCTTCGAAGAATGGGCCGTTCGGGGCCAGGATCGAAAGTGACATTCCATCTTCAGCTATTGTGAAGCTTGCTCTCGATGATCCATGTCCGTCATCGTCATCGGCGGCCTCCGCCGAAACGACATAAACTCCAGCAACCGTGGGAGTAAAGGTAAAGCTTGTCCCACTCCCGAACGCTACCGGAGTGACTTGACCGGCCAGTTCGACAGTCCATTCCACTAAATGTGTATCAGCCACTCCGCGGTCGAAAATGTTGGCCGCGAACGTCTGAGGCACATTGAGTGCTGGTGCCGTAGAGGAAACCAGTGTCAAAATGGGAGCCACATTGCCGACGTGCACCACTTGCGGTAGGGCGACAACGCTACCGCTACTGTCGCTGACGGTCAGTCCTACGGTGTAGACTCCATCATCGTCCGGTATGAATTCAATCACACCGGCGGCGGGTACCGTAAAAGAATAGACAACGGTAGTGGACGCCGACGTCCTGGTCAGTGTCCAAGCGAACGACAGCTGTTCGGTGCGATTCAGCTCAGCCTCAGGAGCCCGCGCCCGGACTGTGTCTCCTTCGCGAACCACTGTCTCAGACAGAATGATTGTCGCCTCGATCGGCATTCCGCTGACTTCCAACTCGCGAGTCAAACTGCTTTGGCCACCGTCACCGTCGTCAACAGTCAACGTGACGTAGTAGAAACCGCCCCCAGTTGGTGTGAACGCAGTCGTGTTGCTCTGTGAAGCTGGCGACGAGAAGACGATGGTACCCGTCGGCGAGCCTTGCCGCACTTCCCATGTGGAAGTAAGCAAATCAAATTCCCCCGGATCATTGCTGTTCGCTGTCAACGTGACCAACTGACCTGCGGCGGGCAAGGTGGGTGAGTATTCAAAGGCTGGCGTCGGTTCGACGTTAAAGACATTGATCGCATAAGGGCCGAGTAGTACGTTCGATCCATCTTCAAGCGTCACGCGCAACGATACCGTATAAAGCCCTTCGTCGTTGGGGGTGAACTGAATACCGCCGTCGGACTGCGTCCCATCGGCCCGCGCTTCGAATGCGTAAGGTTCACCATCCTTGGTGACTGTCCACAGGTAGCCCACTACGGGATTCGTCGACGCAAAGGCCGTCAACGTAATCGGCGTCCCCTCAGGACTTTGGCCGCGCAGCCCTAAAATGATCGCCGGAGTTGCCAGCACACTTGCCGACAATTCGGACGTGCTCGATACACCACCATCTCCCAGACCTGAAAGCGTTGCGGTCACGTAACCGTTTAGCACGCCAGTTGCTGGCGAGACCGAAAACGTTCCGAAGCCGGTGTTATCGGTGGTCGCACTTGCGGAAGCAACATATTGTTCCGCGGCACTCTCAACAGCGCTTGAAAACAGATCGAGCGTGTAAGCGCTGTTCGGCTCAGCGGTAAACTCACCTTGGACTAGCGGGTTGTTACCGCCAACTACGCCGGTGATGGCAACGCTCCCAGGTGCCAACGACGCTGGGTCGAGCCGAATGGCCTTGCCACCCATGTCAGCGGACCGGTTGCGTCGCAGCACGGTAGCTGGACCAGCGACAAGAAAATTATCACCCGTCGAAAACCGAACTATGTTGTCGTTGATGGAATTTGAACTACTGGTCGTATCCACACGCACACCAACGCCATTGGGCAAAGCGTGACCAAACTCATTGACGCCGATCAGGTTGAATTCAATGTTATTGCCAGAGCTACTCCTCAGATCGATGCCGGCGGCGGACATCAAGCCGATCACGTTGGGTTGAGCGGACGAACCGATGGTATTCGAGAAGGCACCGTCCAGACGGATTCCAAAAACGGACTCTACCGTTACTCCTCCGGAGGTTACGCCGCTCCCAATCACTCCAATCCCCAAGCGATTGCCTATCACTTGATTTAAGCTGGCACCGGATACCAGAAGCAGCTCACCCTCGCTATTGGTTGCCACTGTATTTTCCTCGACAACATTTGATGCACCGACGACCAGAATTCCAAGTCCGTCGTTGCCCACAGCCAAAGTACCCGTTGCGTCGGTACCGATGAAATTCCCGCGGATAATCGAGTTACTCCCCGCAACAATTCCGTCATTGAAATTACCAGAGATGACATTTCGATCACCTGGACCATTGCCGCCGATCGCGTTGCCGGATCCATTGATGCCGAACGCAGCATTGCCCAGCGTTGCCGTACCCGTAGCGTTCAGTCCCACGATGTTGCCCAGCATCATCGCATTATTGGCTTCGATCCCTGAGCCGATGTTTGTACCGCCGACCGAAAAATTGGATAGATTTCCGGAAACCACATTGCTCTGGATCAGGGTGCCGACATTTGTGCCTTGAAATACTACGCCACCACCCAGATTCCCGACGGCTACATCTCCGACTGCATTGGTTCCTATGAAATTGTTCTGAACGGTAACATCTGTGGTGTTGGTCGCGTTGATACCGAATACTCGACCATTACCACTGATCACATTGCGACTGGTTGATGTCGGACCACCAACGATGGTCGATACAGCACTCACCAAGACGACACCCCCCAGCGCATTGCCTAGTCGCTCATTGCCTGATTGGTCGACGCCGATAAAGTTCCCTGCGACGGTGTTGTTGGTTGTACCTAGAATCTCGACCCCATGCCGAGCGTTTCCGGAAATGATATTCCTCGCGTCGACGCTATTACCTCCCACAAGATTACCTGATGCACTGTTATTGATCAGCACGCCGCTGAGACCATTTGCCAGCGAGGCAGTTCCAGTTCGATCGACTCCAATATAGTTGCCAAGAAGTGTATTGCTCGATGAAGAGTTGGTAATCAACACACCAGCACCGGCATTGCCGCTAATGATATTTCGAGCGCTCGGTATGGAGCCGCCAACGATCGTGCCAGTTGATGAACTGTCCAGACTGATGCCATGCTGCAGATTGGGAAGTGGTGACAAACCGGTAGCTGTGGTCCCGATATAGTTTCCCGCAATGGTCACCCCTGAAACGCCCGCGCTTGTCACGTGGACTCCTGCCACGTTGTTGCCGCTAATGATATTGCGCTCAACCTCGTCCCGCACACCGTCCGCGTTGGTTCCAATGCGGCTACCACTCGCAGAAACTTCCAGTTGGATACCATACCTGTTTGGAACCGAATTCTGTCCACTAGTATCGGTTCCGATAAAATTGCCTGAGACAATGGTTCCCGTGCCACGATCGCTG
The DNA here is from genome assembly GCA_041753315.1 of Pirellulaceae bacterium. Lineage (GTDB taxonomy): Bacteria > Planctomycetota > Planctomycetia > Pirellulales > Pirellulaceae > Aureliella. Next base: position 148,330 of record JBGSUV010000136.1, read on the forward strand.
ATCCCACCTCCGCCAGCCCCAGCGTTGCCACTAATGATGTTTCGCTCAAGCTCATCGCTTACGCCGTCTGCGTTTGTACCGATACGGGTTCCATCGACGGTAGAATTGAGAATTTGAATTCCAGTGTTATTGCCGATGGCAGATGTTCCAGTGGCATTTGTCCCGATCAGGTTGCCTGCGATTATCGTGCGATCGGCATTGCCAACGATATACATACCAAGATTGTTACCGGAAATTAAGTTTCCTTCCGTGGAGTCGTTGACGCCATCACCGTCAGTACCAATGAAGTTGTCAGATGCATTGTTGAGCAGCACGCCGATCGTGTTTGGTGTTGCGAGACCGCCGAACATGTCCGTGCCAATATAGTTTCCCTGGACTCGATTGTTGGATGTTCCAGGGTCTAGTATCGATACTCCGCCCACGACGCCAGCGAATGTGTTACCGCTGATGACGTTGCCTGAACCAGCCAACCCTCCTCCAATAATATTTCCAGTGGCGGCCGCGCGAATCAAAACTCCGTTTCGGTTTCCAAGGGCTATATTTCCGGTCACATCGACACCGATGAAGTTTCCCTGCACTTGATTTCTAGAAGTGCTGACATCACGGATAAAGATGCCATCTGTTGTATTTCCACTGACAATATTGCGTTCACCAGCGTTCCTGCCACCGATGATGTTGTCGGCTGAACCGGCAGCAATCAAGATTCCGATATCGTTGGGTCGGGCAACGGTGCCAGAGCTGTCCGTGCCGATGAAATTGCCGAGTATTGTATTTTCCGACGTAGCTTGCAGCCAAACACCGCGGCCGTTTCCGCTGATGACGTTCCCGCTACCAAGTGTTGCTCCGCCTACAGTGATTCCTGAGCCTGAATTATTGAGGATGCCTGCGGTAGCGTTCCCACGAATCTCGTCCAACGTGTTGAGTCCGATGATGTTGCCGCTAATGATGGTGCCCGAACCGGGTCCAGTCGAAACCACTCCGTACCGAGTGTTTCCAGAAATGTAGTTTCTCTCGGCGAACGTTGAACCGCCAATAGTTGTTTCCGTCGCCGCGCCCGAAACAACAACACCGTCGGTTGTATTCGCGATGGCGGTCGTTCCGTCAGCTGCAAGCCCAATGAAATTGCCGCTAACCGTCGTGGTATTTGCATCGGCGATGCCCACCCCGACCGAGTTTCCGCTAATGACGTTGCGTGCCCCAATCGCTGCACCGCCGATCGTATTGTTGCTGGCTCCCGAATGAATCAAGACTCCCTGCGATGTGTTCGGTACGGCTTGAGCACCATCGCGGTCGACGCCTATAAAATTTCCAAGGATCGTATTGCCAACAGCCGTCACACCGCTGATGCTGATTCCGAAGCCCACGTTGCCGCTGATGATATTCCGCGATGCGGTGTCTGTTCCACCTACTACGGCGCTGCTGCCGGTCAACGATATTCCACCTTGGACGTTCGCCAAGGCAGATAGTCCATCAATTTGAGTACCGACATAGTTGCCGCGAATCTGCGTGTTGATACCCAAATCGACAATTCCGAAGCTGCCGTTGCCAGAGATCAAATTTCCTTCGTTTGTATCGCCTATATTATCACCGTCAACGCCGATGCTATTCTCAGAACCACCAATCATCCAGACACCAGAGAGACTGTTTCCTAAATTGCCAGTCCCTGCGGCGTTTGTACCCACTCGGTTCCCTTGGAGCTTGTTGCTGTTTCCGTACAACAGTATCCCACTTGCGTTGTTGCCTGAGACAACGTTGTTCCTGATCAAGTTGCCATTCGAGCCAGTCAGCACGTGAATGCCATTTTCGTTGTTTCCGAGATCGTTGGTTCCGGTCAGGTCCGTACCGATGTAGTTACTCGAAATCTCATTTGCAGAAGATTCCATCCAGATGCCGCTGCGGGAGAAGCGATTGATGGCCAAGCCGCTAACAACGCTGCCACTACTTCCGATGCCAAGTCGCAAACCATCAGCGGCGGGACCGGCGAATGTTCCATCTAACTCGATCAGGGGCGTGCCAAGGTAATTGCCCAACACAGTCGCGTTGATTTCGATAGTGTTTGAAATTTCAGGTAGCGGACTGTTCAGGCTGATTGTACCCACCGTCGAGCGGAAGCCGATCAGTCCAGCGGTCGGCTGCGCATTGGCATTTAAGATCGCTTCACGCAGAGAAGTTGGCCCGGAATCAGCCGCGGTACTGACGACATGCACGGCTCCCGTAAGCTCCACTGTGTTAGCGTTGAGCGCGAACGTAAAGGGAGTGTCTAAACGAAAGCTAGTCGGACCGCCCCAACTCAGCGACTGGAAGGTACCCGATGAACTCCCGAATGTAAGCACATCAAAGGACTGTGAAAAATCGAGTGGATCACTGCTGGTAAGTGTTAATAAGCCATCCAATGTGGCGATACCCAAGACCTGCACTTGTCCAACCCTATTTGCAATTGGATCGACCGCAGCAAAAAATTCTGCGTTGGGGCCTTGCGTGTAGTTGCCGCTGATGACGAATGGACCAAACCCCAGCTCTATAGCGTTTCTCAATCCTCCTTGGTTGTTTATTACATCGCCGAAGATCGTTGACTCAACTCCGCTGAGAAAACTACCGGCACCCAGGTTGACGGAATCTGCAGCAACCGACGTTCCGACCAACCGAAGCTCGCTGTGCGTTAGGTCAATTGTGGTGGTGACATCGATGTTGGAGATTAGCGGATTCAGCTCAAGTGAAACAAATTGCAACTGGAAGATGTCACTTCCCAGCAGGTTCAGTGAATTAATTTGTTGCGAAGAATTGAGAGTGACATACGTTCCTCCGGCGCTTGGAAGGTCGGCGATGATCACGTCATCCGCTGCTGTCGGCAGAACATTCGTATCCCAGTTCGCGGGGTCCTCCCAGGTGATTCCATCACCGCCGCCATCCCAGGTAACTACAGCCAGCAACGCTCGTTGTTCCAGCGACTCGAACGTCGGCGACAAGCTGTACCGCCGGAAGGCCGAACGAAACTGCCGACGGCCTGAGAGCTGTTTACGAGTCAATTGTTTCGAAACACTCAGCAAATCACCGAAATTCAACGACATCATGACACGCTTTGACAGTTTGGAATGTACGAGAGCTATTTCTCTGATGACTCTGGCTGGCGACCTTAGAAGCGTTTCGTCCGCTCTAGCGTCTATTTGAAAAGGGAAAAGGTCGATCCAATTCAGAGTCCTCCAACTTCATCCTGCGCGCGGATGGGTCTCGCGACATGCAAGACTGAAAAATATTTTTCCCTGTACAACCTGGCTACCTTAGCTTTGACCTCATCGTAGGTTGGCTAGTGGGGGGTGTAACACATTGCTGTTGTTCGAGCTTCCGCAGGAGACCATTCTCTTTGTTCGATCTTCCTCGAAGTTCAATCGATAGGCCAATGCATGAGAGTCATTTCATACACTATCATGCAGTTGTAATGACAAAATTGGCCATGCTGGTTTGCTTGATCATGACTGACCAAATTCCTGACGCGAAACTTATTGCACTTGCAGCTCTAAAGATTGCGGATCCAAGCGAGCGCGAAGCATACCTCCTGTCTTCGTGTGCTGGTGATGCCGCGCTGTTGGAACTAGTTCGGCGTATCATCGCCTCGAAACCTCAAACAGATGCCGACGATGACTTGGAAGCGACCGTCGCAACCGATGCACCGGGAGTATCGATAGCCGCTACAGCCGAATTTTTGCAGCTCGAAAAACCCAAACATGGTATGGTCGACGGTAAGTACAAGCTGCTGCGACGCATCGGCGAAGGAGGCATGGGGACGGTCTGGGCGGCTGAGCAACGCGAGCCAGTCAAACGTACTGTGGCGCTAAAGCTAATCAAGAAGGGGATGGATTCGCGAGCCGTATTGGCAAGGTTCGAAGCGGAACGTCAAGCACTCGCGCTCATGGATCATCCCAACATCGCCAGGATCTTCGATGGTGGTATCACGGACGCTGGAGCTCCCTATTTTGTGATGGAGTTGGTCCACGGTATTCCAATCACCGATTTCTGTGATTCTAAACGATTGACACCACACGAACGCCTTGAGCTGTTCGTGCCTGTTTGCCAGGCAATTCAGCACGCACATCACAAGGGGATCATCCATCGCGACATCAAACCATCCAATATTCTTGTGACCCTGGTGGATGACCGTCCCGTTCCCAAAGTGATCGACTTTGGTGTCGCCAAGGCAACCGGGCAAGCGCTAACAGAGCAGTCGCTCGATACCGGAATGGGTGTGGTGGGCACTCCGCAATATATGTCCCCCGAACAGGCATCGATGAACCAAGTCGACATCGATACCCGCAGCGACGTTTACTCGCTGGGAGTTCTGTTGTATGAGTTGCTTGCTGGTTCACCACCATTCAAAAAAGAAGAATTGGCCAAGGCAGGTTATCTCGAAGTTCTAAGGGTCATTCGCGAAGAAGATCCGCCTCGCCCCAGCACTAAACTGAGTACTGCGGACGGACTGCCGAGCCTGTCGGCGTCGCGAAGTACCGATCCAAAACGCCTTTCGTTGATGCTGCGAAACGAGTTGGATTGGATCGTGATGAAGGCTTTGGAAAAAGATCGCACCCGGCGGTACGAAACGGCCAATGCTTTTGCCGTCGACATTCGACGTTACTTGTTGGGCGAACCGGTGCAGGCTCATCCTCCGTCCGTAGGCTATCGGCTGCAAAAGTTCCTTCGCAGGAATCGCAGGCCCGTCTTGGCTGCCAGCTTAGTGGCTACCGCCCTCTTGTTGGGCTGCATAGGTACCGGTATCGGCTTGGTTGCGGCAAGGCAAGAAGCGCGGCAAAAGGAGTTAGCTCGACAGGAAGAAGCGAAACAACGAGTGATCGCGGAAGCGGAGCGTGAGGAAGCACAGAAACAGAGAAGATTGGCTGAGCAGCGTCTCACCGCAACTCGGCAGACGATATCAGCGGTGGTGAATCGGATTCCCAATCTGCTGGAACGGGTACCGCTAGCAGACGGCGCACAAAATGTAATTTTGAATCGAATGGGTGAATTGCTGAGAGCCACGTCGTCGGACAACGAACAGGACGCTGACTTCGAATCGTCTCGTTCTTGGGGACTCATGGCTGTAGAGCTACGGGGAGGCCATCAGGCGTTGAGCGTCGGAGACAACGCCAGTGCAGAACAGCGGTACCAGGCGGCATTGAAGATTGCCAGACAAGTCTATGAAGGAACGCCTCGGGATAGAGCCAAAGCCGCGGGCAACTTGGCAACGGCGTTGTCTTCGCTCGCCCAACTCCAAGCGACCTTGCGAGAGCCTAGTGCGCAAGTGCTTGCCAAGGAAGCCATCGCACTTCGCGAGGAAGCCGTCAAGCAGCAACAGGCGGAAGATTCGCTGGGCAAGCGTCGCGCAAGCCTGGGAAATGCATGGAACCGTTTGGCAGGTATTCTGCTCCAAGAGTTAAATGCACTTCCAGCCGAAGAGCGTCGTACTGCAGCGGCTGCAGCGCTTGCCAACTCGAAAACAGCGTTGGAGCATTTGCAAACCGCCATCGAGGAACTTGCCGGCTTTCCAGACGAACAATCCACCGCGCTGAGAGATCAAGCGGCAGCAGGGACCACACTGGCCAAGATTGCAATCGTCGCGAATGATCAGCCGTCTGTATCTAACGGCTACGAACTGGCCAAGAGCAGCTTTAACATTTTGCGACAACTTGAGCCCGAACGAGCTTATTATCAGGTTGCCTTGGCCGAAGTGTGTGCGGACTACGGTGACCATCTATTGATAACCATGAAGGATCCGGCCGCAGCGCGAACACAATATGTTGAAAACATGCTGACGATTCGCACGCTCAACGGCGATCCGCATCTCAAGGCGATGAATGTCAATCGCATCATGGCCTACTATCGACTAGGTATGGCTGCTGAAGCTCAAGGGAACTCTGCTCAGGTTAAACGCTACTTTGAACGAGCTGTGTTATTGGCCGACCTCGTCGTACGCGAAAGAGCAGAGGAACTGGATGCTCGCGATAATCCCGAGCTGCTGCTGGACGATCAAGTTCTGCTTATGTTAGTTCAAGCCTGGGCCGGTCAAGCGGAATCGGCGGTAGCTGCGGCACGAGCGATCAAAAGCCGCTTTCAAGGTGGCGATCTCGCGCGAGTTACACCAAACGCAGACGGCTTATTGGCTCGCGCTGCATTTGCCCTGGCCATCGCAGTCGACAAAGGAGCATTTCCCGACGAAGCAGCAAGAACCGCCTTGCGAGATGAAACACTGCAAACGCTCAGCCAAGCCATCGCTGCCGGATTTGATGACATCCAGTATTTGCGGAACGACCCCGACGCAGCTGCGATACGACGATTAGCTGGCTTCGAAGAGATCGTAAAATCGATCACCGAATAACATTAGAAGAGCTATCCGAGCCACTTCACCTAACACCCCGCCTGGAATCACCTTCTGAAGAACGATGCGTCTCCGTGGTAACTTCGGCTTCTCCCTTCAACACGAATGCCCGCTAAACTGCGCTAATGAAGACCACATGGTGCTTAAGTCGCCTGATCGGTGCATCATTAGGAATGAGTAGACTAATGCCTAAGTTCCAAGTCCACTCGTTTGCCAAGGGCTGTTGGCTGTTTCCTCACAGCTTCTGGCTTGCCATTAGTGACGACTAGTGAGGCAGCCCCTTTTCATTCAGCGGCTTGGAACTCGCCGACAAAACGCTTGTCGATCCACGTTTTCAATTTCCAACACCACCGCGCGTGCGCCGTAAACCAACCATATTCCAGCAGTGCTTTTCCATCTCCCGTATTGAGCAGTTTCAGGAAATCGCTCTGCGGCTTAAACGTCCGCATCGTTCCACCAGCGATGAGCGAACGCATATTGTGCCAAAGTATGGGACATTGCCGTACGGCGTACACGCCCGCTTTAGGTGATGGCGATTGAAGTACCGTTCCCGAGTCTCCGACGGCAAAAATTCTTGGATCGGAAAGAGACTGCAATGTAGGAGTTGTCGCCACAAAGCCTCGCTCGTCGGTCTGCAAGCCGAGCTTACCTAAAACCATTGGCGCGGAAGCTCCGGTGGCCCAAATCACGCAATCGAAGCCACAACGTATTCCATCGTCAAGCACGATTTCTGTCGCGCCAATTTCGACGACGCGTCTTCCAGGGTGAACAAGGATGCCACGCGATGCAAGACGTTTCTCGATGCGATGCACGCTCCGCTCCCGCATGCCATCGGCGACGCGCTGGCTACTGGTGAAAATTTCGATCTTTGAGTTGCGATACATGTCATCCTTGAAAAACTGTTGCTGCAAGCACAACGCGATTTCCACGCCCGCCACGCCGCCACCGACGATAGCGATTCGAAGCGAAGACGCTTCGTTCGCAGCTGCGATTTCCAAACGGTCGCGCAAGCGGCCTAAAAAAGTCTGCATTGGTTTAATAGGGACCAGCAGCGGCGACTGGGCCTGTTCCATCCACCCTGCAGGCATCGAGCCGACTCCGATCGAGAGCGCGTCGAACGGAATCGCAGCATGGTCTGCAAATAGCACTTTGCCAGTTTCAAGATCGAGGCCGCACGTGTCAGCCAGAATAAGAATCAGCTTAGCGCCAGCGCGATCGGCCAATTTTTGCAAGTCAATTCGCATCGCGTCGTCTTCGAATTGCCGCCCCAGTGTTCCCGGAAGCATTCCGGAATAAGTCGCCGTAGGAAATTTACTAATGCAAATTAACTCGCAACCAGGAATCGGGTCAACCGCCCATTCCTTGACGACATACGCATTGGTATGCCCAATGCCCAGAAGAACAACTTGCTTGGATGGAAATTCTGCTGTCATTTTTAACCCCATATCTATAACCAACTCAGCTGCAACTGAGCTGGCAGTCGGGTTCGGTTAGAGATGGAGGTTAAAAATACCAGGCCTGACAGCAGCCGTTTCTCAAGCGTCATGAGAGCTTGAGTAGCCAAACTCTCTTTATACCTAACAACTATGTGACGCGAAATGGCTATCGACTTTGGATTGACCAGTCCGCTCGCACTGTTGCAGCCGTTTCCCCATTTACGGCTCTTTCCGATGATTTCCAATTCTACGGAATCGGTTTACGAGACGGTCTACGATACAAAATATCGGCTGCTACGTCTTACGACTGGATGTTCATACAACCCAAGTCGGAAACGAACGATCCGGTGTTGAGGATCGCGGCGGAGTTTGTCACAGAGGACGGAACCACTCTCTCAAGCCAAACGCAAGCGTTTCAGGCATGGCAACTTCGCAGTGAACCTCCGGGAAGATACGAGCCAATAGGGCAATCAGCTACGGAGCAGCCCGTATTCAGAGCATTCTTGCACGCCAAGCTCAAATCAGCCGATGCCCCACAACCGATTGTCGAGATGAGATGGGAAGCGAGTCGGCCCGACGAAGTAGGACTGCGCCTTGCGACGCGGGCAGAGAATGATCGAATACGAAAATGGCGGCTTCGCATTCTTGATGGTACCAAGCATTTGTGGCGAGAGATGCATGTAGGCGATCGCGTGATCAAAGCGGATCGCTTCGTGAGTGTTGAGCGATTGTCCTCAATCGCTTACGAGACCTTTGAGACAATCGTTCGACACTTATCGCGAGTTACTTTTGATATCTATTGTCGAAACGACCCGTCGGCGAGTTCGTGTTTCTGATGGTCCCACAGATCGCTAATTTCTTCGACCAGCTTTTCCGTGAAGATATTTTTCGGGCGGATGTGCCCATGACCAAAGTTTATCAAATTCGGTGTTTTCAGCGTCCATCATTCCATTGAAGTACTCTTCACCGCCTAGACAGCTCCATGAATAGGCTCGCTTCAGGCGACCATCTTTTGAAACGATCGTTATCCCGTGACCCAGTCCGCCAGGGAAACCATGTTGAAATTCCGAATAGCGTCCGTAATGTTGCGACTCACAGGGATCAGCCATCGCCAAGTAATCAATCACCAACTGATTCTCAGAAATTCGGCCTAACTTCAATTTGTCTTTCGTTGCTTGCAACTCAAGTTGCAGGAACGAACGGAGTTGTTCCGTACGGATACGGTCATATTCCAGTTTCGTGCAAATCGCAATCGGAATGGAAACGATCGTGGTAACGATCAGGATTTGCCGAATCGTCGTCTTCATGTCTCTTATTTACGCTTGAGGTCGAGCCATGGTTCAGTCGGCTCATTGACGTCGCATCCCAGCTGAATCGAACACAGCCTTTGCCACAGCGCGTCGGTATCCACCATTTCTCGAAGGATGCAATACGATTGACCGCTGCGCATCGTCAGTAGTACTTGATCTTGGTCGTTGGTCTTTTGCACCGTTTCGCTCAGTGGCATGCGAACACCTGCGTTACCAGTGCAAATGGCCAACTCCTGTGGACTGACCCAGCCCAGTTGATACCAGCTTTGCTGCTGCGTTCGCTTAAAGTAGTTCCACCAATTGAGCGTATTGGTGATCAATCCATAGCTAACCACAAGCACACCGACCCAGTAGATCCAACTCCCACTGTAGTCGCGGGCGAAGATCAAGATCGTGGCGACTAGCAACAATGAACTCGACTCGATGAGTGCTTTGTTTCGAAAGTTCGGAGTTCTCAGTGGTATCACTGCAGTAGCCGAGCCACGAAACGGAATCGCCTCGGTCGGTGGCTGGCTGATTTGATTCCACAGCTCCACCCCCTGCGGATCGTCAGCCACCGAAGGCGGTGCCGCCAGTACGCGCCAGTGGCTTTTGAGTTGGTTCGCGGAGTCCACGTTGAAACCATTGAACAAGCGGGCACTCAAAGCCAAGTAGCGATATGGGCGGGCATCCACCTGCACTCGCATGCCATCCGCACTGACAGCGGTTCGCAGCAAGTGTTGTGGTCCGAACCAATAGGTATGCACGCCATCATGGAACGCCAAGCCGTCGGCTGTGAACTCTCCCTGAGCCGTCCCCAGTACGTCCGGATACAATTTCAGGTAGCGTGTTGCACGATCGCCTGCGTTGATCCGGAGTTTTAGAAACCACAAAGCAGCCAGCATCAGTGTCCAGAACGCAATCAAGCCCATGCCCACCAGCAGCTTTCCCTCCGACATCGCGAACAAGACGCTGACCGGTCCACACAGCAGAATGCAGAACCCAAGCAGCACTGCCAGCACCAGGCACAGCCACATTTCTCGCTCACCGCGCGGCAGCAACCGCTGATAGTCGTCCCGTTCAATCACACCGTCGAAGCGAAGCGACACCAACGCCATATCCAATGTGGTAGGCGATGCAGGTTGATAAGGATTGATCGTTGATTCGGTCAATAACGCCTCCGCATTCGTGTCGTAGATTCTGGAGTCGAAGAGATATGGATCGATGCCGGCCGTGCGAATAGCCACCACCAGCCAGGAAGATGGGCAGGTTCCTGGCTTCGTGCGAATTAGCGTTACCGAGGTTGCTACCGAAGACGATGGTCGTATTGTCCAGCAAACTTTTATCGAATTCAGTCGGCCGTTTCACTTGCTCCAACAAGCTGCCGAAGCAGCTGACGATGCCCGCATCGATCTTCCCAAGTTGCCCGATCTTGTGGGGTCTTGCCCATGATGAGATAGATTATGGTGATCGGCAGAAACACCTTCAACCTTGGGCACGACCGCGTGATCCTGCACCATCACGGTGATGACTCGCGAGGAATCGGTTTGCACAACGAGTGGCACACTATAACCAACATACTCCAGCGAGTCGTTGTAAAGCTAGTTTGAGCACGTAGGTTTTAGTCGTTTAGAGCTATGGTCGTTCTTCCTATTGGGCTTCTTGGTAGGGCTCAGGTATTAGCATAAGCTTTGAATTAACGCATAGCCAGCGACACCAATTTTCCGCCAACTCAGATTTTGGCGAAGACTCATCGTCGGTTTGCCGTCCACTTTCTGCTCAACCTGTCGCGATGGGACTTTTGGATACGTTGACCAACTTCGTCGCGATGATCCCTAACTACCCGTTCGGTCATAGTGGGGCTCGTTGTGCTTAGCAGGTGCCAACGCTTGGTGATCGAGACAATGAGTGTTGAGCCTGACCCCGTTCCCCGTTAATGGCTCTCCACCTTTTAACTCAAGTGGCAGCCAATTTTTTTTGCCGGCGTTTTAATTCGGCGCCAGATTGCTTTGATCGGTTTTATGGAGTCTCCAATGAGAAATTGCAGCCATCCAAACACAAAGTAGCCATACAGCAAAATCCAGTACCATCCATCCATTAAAAAGCGCTCTCCAGGTTCCAGCGGTTTGGGATACACATTCTCGATGAACGAAGCGACAGCTAAAACAAAGCTCGACAGGAGGATGCCCGTAACCATCCATCCAAGAGTCTTCCAGCGCTTGCGGGGAACCGCAACAAATAGATGGAAGCCCAGCAGTATTGCCGGCGCGAGAAAAAACGCGAATCCGATCTTTTGAGCCTTGGAGACGGGTAATTCCGCGAAATTACTCATAAACACCAGGAGCCACACGGCAACGATCACAGGCAGAAGCAACCACCATCGAAGGTTGAACACACGATTTCTGATCGTTCGGTCTACGTACCATCCAGGAATGACGACGAGAAAAAGCGAACATAGGACACCGTTCGTAATCAACAACGGGAATTCCACCGCAGTCCTCGCCGCGTCGATGCTTTCGTACCAGGGAAGTTTTCGCAACATTCGAGGATCAGCGTCGGGCATGACTGCACGCGAGCGATAGGCAGCAATGAGCTTTTGGTGTGACTTTTCGTTTGCGTTCGATTCGGCTTCGACCCACGACGGTATTCGGCAGTTGACTTGGTCGATATGGTTAAACACAACCCAAGGCATTTCGAGACCGCCTCCTTCTATGAGCTGAATGGCCTGGTTGTCAACGTTGTAAGAGTGATGGCGACTTGGACCAGCACAGTCCCACAGTCTTCGGCCAGTTTGCGCTTCATAGCCAACGGCCCTAGCTTTTGGCCCGTCAATCGTAACCAATTGCGAACTACGCTTGCCCGCCGCAGGTAGAAATACGATTTTAGTGGATCCCCATTCGTCGATGAAAATTGGTAAGTGATACATGCGTTCGATCGACCCGCCGATGCTAAGAACTTCCAATCCGCCATCGGCGACCACGATTTCGTCATTTCCATCTCCATCGCAGTCGGCGACCAGCAAATCAAAAACTTCATTGGAAACGGAATGTCGCTCGTTCAGATTCTTTTCGTCCACGACGTTTCCTTGATGATCGATAATGACGACGACAGACCGATGCTCTCGGCGAATTCCCAACGCGATCCAGTTTTTGTTATTGCTCCGTCGTAGCAAATAGGGTCGCAAAACCTCCTCGCGGCTTTGCGATCCGCGACTGAACTGCAAGTCAACTGTGATGGTTTGCTTCCAAAGATCATTTTGTTGAAGAGTGTCGTGCCAAGTTAACTGAGCAACTCGCTTGCTTTCGCCGTTCGTGCCCGCCACATCCTCGCAGTTCAGAATGACGCAAGCGGATAAAGCTTGGCCATTCTCAGCCTGCGGTATGGCAACCCGCGCGGACGCACTAAATACGTGGGTCGCATTGTCATTGGATCCTGCTGGGCGTCTCCAAATTTCCGTACCCGAGTGCCCGTCCAGAGCGACTAAATCCGTCGAGTACGCTTGGGCATTGGAGTCCGAGGATTCTGCGATAACCACTGCGTCTCGGCAACCGTCGGAATTCACGTCGACAATCGATATCTCTGGATAACTGATGCTCTGAAAGTTATAGGGCATGTTTGTACTACTTACCGATCCATACTCACGCGTCAAAGGCACTTGCCATTTCAGAGATCCGTTGGAGGCGGAGAGGACGACAAGCATCAGGTGGCCATCTTGACCGGAGTAGCTACTACGAAATGGATTGGTATCGACGATCGAATCGTTGAACGTGTAGTAAAGAATTTCTGAGACACCGTCCCCATCAAGATCATTAGAAGCGATCCGCCCAAAGCCTAGCTGATAGCGCCGCTGGATTGCAGATTTCCAGAGTATTCTGCCGGTCCTTCCAGAAACCGCCTCGAGCGGAGCATCGACGTAACCGCTTGAGTTCTTTTGGATGATCAAATCGTCGATACCATCTCGATCGAAATCCCAAGCACCATCGGCTTGAATAGGATCGTCACGGTTTGCGCTGTGAATTTGCATGTCGGACCAAATTCCAATCAGCGATGTTTGCCAAAGTTTTTGGCCGGTTGATGACGCAACAGCGGTAATCGTTTGATTATTGGTCGCAATTAGGTCTTGCATTTCATCACCGTCGAGATCGTTGACGGCTTGCATCGGCGGTCCCAAGCGTTGCCATGCATCACCCGACGATCCGCGGACAAATTGCGTTGAGCACTTGCCGGCCATTCCCATGGTTGGATTGCCGTATTTGACTATTCCCAGGTCATCCGCTCCGTCTCCATCGATATCGCCGATCGAAAATCGATTGGCTTGCGTTAACCGATGTAGCACTTGTCCGGTTCCCGTCGAAAAGAAATACGTCTCCGTGCCATTCTGCAAGTTTTGCGTGCTGACCGTGCGAACGACAAATTGCGGCCATCCATCCTCGAAATTGTTCCAAAGGAATGATTCGTCCAAGTAAAACGATTCCGGTGATTCGTTGTTTTCAATCGGCGCATAGGAGGTCCAAAGCCAAGAACCATCGGCACCTGAAAGACAATCCACGTGAACGCGCACCGGCAAACCCGACATCGAAGTGACCAAGAGATCGCGATGTTTGTCGTCGTTGACATCGGGTCCCACAACAAATCTTTCGATTTGCGTGTCGGCGAGTCGGATGGCTTGCTTCCACAAGACCTTTCCTTGATCGCCACTTAGCACCACTAGGCTCCCTCTGCCGGTCGACTCGCGGGTCAATAACTCGGAACCCTCGGGAACAATTACTTCGGCACGGCCATCTCCATCGAGGTCGGCGGTAACAGGCCACTTGGGTTGCTCCATCAACCAATTCCTTGTGAACGGCGCGTGTGCCTCCACAATATGGCTCCAGAGCAGACGGTCTTCCGTGAGCGACCAGGCCACAACGCGCATTCGGTAGTTGTATGGTAACGGTGGACTTTGCGACGCATCGGTAAGTCCATGCAGGTCCTCCATGACAACCAATTCGTCGCCTAGCACGCCATCCAATTCAACAATAATCGGGGGTTGGAACGGAACCATGTTCATAGAAACCGTTGGTCCGACTAGCTTGCCTGACGTCTGCTCAAGGCGCACGAGATTCACGCCTGCTTGAAATAATACTTGCCGGTGCGCTTGCTTGCTCGGAACCACAACCGTTCCGAAGGCAACGTATTGGCTGGTACGCTGGCAGGTAACGGTCGATATGCGTGACCATTGACCTAGATTCATAGACCACCCACCTCCGCCGCCTGCGCTACTTGAATTCATTCCGGTGAACCAGCGGAAGTGATAGGCGACTTCGCGACCGTCGAGAGACGCAAACAATTCTTTGGGAACAGGATAATCCCAGATGACCTTGCCAGACTTTCCAGATAGAGCCAAAACGTGGCGTTCCGCCTTGCTTAAATCGGGATAGCCGTCTGGATTGACGGAAACCACTTGAGCAATCATGTCCGGTGCGCCATCACCGTCGATGTCCTCGATAGCACTTGGCATTTCGACAATGGTACTGCGCGAGCAAAAATAAATCGACGATTGTTGTGGGTTCTCCGGCGGTGCCTGAGTGACATCGGGTGCTAAACCAACGCTCCACACAACATTACCGTCGCGGCTTATCAAAGCCATAAGTGCCTGATGTCTAGTCGCGATCAATACGTCTTCGATTCCGTCGCCATTCCAATCCTGCATTTCCGGATAGAGCCAAGGCCGTACATCAAACTTGTCCGCATTATCGAGTATTCCACCTAATATTTTCGAAGGAGGCCAAGCGAAGCTTTTACACGAGTCATTTGTCGCAAAGCTTGACCACGGAATGGCAAAGGTTCCACGAGTCGATCCGCTTCGACTTTCGATCGTCAAGTCCGCCTCGTCGTAAGCGACAATGACTGCGCCCTCTTTCGATCGAACGATGGTTGTCTCGAAACGATCGGTCAGCGAAGGCTGCAACAACTGGTCCTCTGGATTGAGCGACTGTTTTCGGCGTTCCGCGGCATTCAATTCGATATCATAGTCTTGACTAAGCAGGCCGGGCGCCGAAACGCGCATCGTGTAGCGGCCTGGGCTAACCGACAGGGGATCTTGGGTTGGCACCGTCTGTCGTCGAAGGGCCTGTGACCCGTCGGTGTGAAGCAGCTCTGCGACAATTGGCGCGGAGGGACTTGTCAGCGACAAGCGTACCTCACGGAGTCGAGTCCACCCAAACCAGGAAAGTCCGATAGCCAGCAGTAGCATGGCTGTGCTGGCAATCGAGGTTACGGACCACCCGAACTCTCGGCGATGACGACGGAACCACTGCTGCGATTGCTCCAACAAATTGGGACGTTTGGCATGGATCGGCCGACCTTCGAGAACTGCGCGCAGGTCGTTCGCTAACTCCCTGGAAGATTCATATCGTTCGTCGACGCTTTTGGCCAGGCACTTCATCAAAATCGTATTGAAGTCGCGAGGGATTTCGCGAGCGACTTGATTGGCCGGCGTGGGTTGAGCGGTCAGGATTTGACTGATTACGCCGTGGGGGGTCGACGATTGAAACACTGGCTTTCCAGTGGCAAGTTCGTAGAGCGTTGCACCAAGGCTGTAAATATCGCTTCGATGATCTACATGCCTAGTCGAGGCCGATGCTTGTTCGGGGCTCATATAGCGCGGAGTTCCCAGCAAAGCTCCCGCGATACTTAGAGTGACATCGTCGCTCCGTTTCGCCAATCCAAAATCTGTCAACCAAATTCGATCGTCAGCATCCAGCAGCAAGTTAGAAGGCTTGACGTCGCGATGAATGACTCCGCGGTGATGGGCGTGAACCAGAGCTTCGGCGGCCTGCAATCCCCATTCGGCAACGGTCGTCCAATCGATGGGGCCACCGCCTTCCTTCGCGACGCGATCCAAACTCTGTCCCTCGATGAACTGCATGGCATAGTAGTTGATTGGTCCTTCGGCTCCGACCGAGAAGATGGGGACGATGTTTGTGTGATGCAGTTTTGCTACCGTCGAGGCTTCACGTTGGAATCGGCGAATGGCTTCGGGATCGGAAACCGCTCCAAACCAAAGAACTTTGAGCGCTACAATTCGCCCGAGTGATTCTTGCTCGGCTTGGAAAACGACGCCCATTCCACCTCGACCAATTTCCCGTAGGATTCGAAATCCTCCAATGCGATTGCCTGTGGTACCATCGTTCTTAGTAAGTTCGCTTAGGAATTCCATGCCTCTCATCGCGGCACGGACCGAGTTTGGTGCATGCTGGATTCGAGCCAACCATTCCGATGGAATAAGTGATGGATCGGCTACTCGAGACTCGCGATACCGCTCAATCCACTTCGCCAAATCTTCTGCTTGAGAATTGTCTTCAAATGCCACCGTCGATTCGGCATGATCACGAGAATCGCTGGCCTGGTTCGCCATCCAAGCATCATAAGCTTGTTGAACAATGAGGGCTTGCTCTGAAAAGCGGCTGAGATAATCGACAACGTGGATTTGATGGCCCTGGCGGAGTCCATAATCCCATTCCAACGGAAGAAGCTCCTCAAATGCCCTTACACGAAGAGCTATGTCGTTGGGAAGCGTTTGCAAAAATGACTCGATCGAACCGGGATTCCCCAAGTTAAGTGCCTCTTCAAAGCGAATGCACAGTTCATCGATCCGCTGAAGGCCTTCAGCTGGGATCTGCATTTTCGGCGGATTGGGATTCGTCACCAGCAGTTCTCCAAATCTCTCGTATCATTTTTAATCGTCGCTCGATGGTTGCCAGCGAACAGCCCAACTGATCGGCGATTTCGGAATTGGAAAACCCATCCATTTTTAGCGTAGCAATTTTTTGCATCGCTTCTGGCAGCATTTGAACCAGGAGCCGCAATTCTTCAATCAGCATGACTTCAAGATCAGGTGCCGGATTCGGGTCAGCGACTTGAGCCATGCCTTCTTGAGAACCGTCGTAAAAATGGAAAAGTGCCGATTCGCCCACAGACTGCCGTTTCTGTCTGCCATGGTGCCTCAGCCAATCGATCGCTTTTCGATGGGTCATCCAAGAGAGTAACCGCCAAAGGTTGTCGCTGCCCCTCAAATCCGGAAACCGATTTTCACTTGCACCCGCAAAAAAACTGTTCAATACGCTTAAAGCTACGTCTTCTTCGTCCACTTCGGTCAGTCTCGCGCCCGATAGACGTTTTCGAGCCAGCGCCACCAACTGTGGGAAAAACCGATTCCAAAGTTCCTCCTGCGCAGGGGCATTTCCTGCCCGGAGGAGGTCCATCCAGATAGTTTCTGAGTTAAGTTTTGGATCAGCGTTTTCGGATTCCATCTTACTTTGCGGGTTGTTTGGGAAATGAACAGATTTGGAGGCACAATTTTAGCATCAGATAGTGCTTCGGCTGGGTTGCAACCCGCCCCGTGGCAGTTTGGCAACCAACTCTGGTTTTACGTTGAAGCAGACTCGAACTGCTTGTTCTTCGTGCAAGAGGTCTGCATCGTCCGACCGCAACCGGGGAAACATTCGACTGCATCGTTGACTGGACCGAGAGCACACCGAAACAATCTAAAAACTTGATTGCGGGTTTCCCGAGAATCCATCAGCACGTGCAGTCAATTTGATACATCCGCGATTTGCACAGCGCGCTAAGGAGGGCGTGTCCTGGGCTTTCAAATTGAAGGTTTTTCACGACTCGGTCATGTCACCCAACCACCGATGAGACAAATCATGGCCCTCAACCAACTCGCGCCCGACATCCAGGAAGCCCTACTCAAACTGCCGTCTACAAAAGGCAAGCCCGAGATCCACAAGAAGCGGCTGCGTCCAATCGCCGCCAGGTTTTCGTTCGGGTGGCCGGCTCGATTGGCCTCCGCATCAAGCCACATCAGCAGCGCAGAATCGCGCAGCATCGCGCTTAATAGATCTCGAAACGGTGCCCGACAATATCGCCGCAGCGTTTCGTTCTGCTGCTTCATCATCAGCAGGTTATCGACTTTTTGATTACTAGTGGCAAAATGATTGTGCCACATAAGTGTCAGCTTTTCTTGCAGTGGGTCCGGTGTGTACAGGCAACGATAAATCCACCAGGCCTTGAGGCGAATGGGGTTGTTCGATTGGGCTGCGGAGTCGCCGATGATGGCGGCCAGTCGATCAAATCCTTCGGGGACGCCGTTCAGTCGACACTCCCCACTCAACACTCGTGACACTGCTTGCTGAGGATCATCGTTAAGGTCACGTTCAATTTCCGGTTGCGTGGCACCGAACACCACGCGACTATGCAGATGGACGACGCGACGCAGATTCCACGGCTCGGCAGCCCGAGGCTGATACACTTGCCAGTGAGTCATGTTACCCTCCGGAAAATTCAGTTAGGGCGAAGGTCGGAAATCCTAATTTGTCAAAGGCGACTTGATCGGCTCCCGCTTCGGTTTCACGTCGACCCAGTTTTCGGTGCTCTCTTCCACAATCAAGTCGCCCAGGTCGATTTGCATTGGTTCCTGAACATCGAGATTTCGAGCGACCGTGATCGCCTTCTCGCCAACTGCGGAAATCGTATACGCCGTTCCCACCGGCAGCTTCCATTCAAAACTGCCGTCAGCGCCGGTTTGTTGACCGGGGGACAGCGAATGTGTCATATTGGGGTCGATTTTGTGGGTCACTTGCATTTGGAGCCCCGTCAGTGGTTTACCGCTCGATCGAATCAGTCTGCCAGTCACGATGGCGGGAGGAAGTAACTGGACAGTGAGTTCCGTCTGTCCTTCAGTCGGTTCCAAACGCTGCATGCGGAAGAGTTGTCGTTCTTCATGCCGAATCATTAGGGGACGCAAATCGCCGATTCCGAGACCGCTCGCAGTTGCCGTCGTTCCTTCAACCTGCTCCATGCGACTCTCGGACTTGAGCCCATTGATCATGACGCCCGACAGCGGAGCGCCCTTGTCGTCCGTGAAGTTAAGCGTAATGCTTTTCCCTGGATCAACTGCCAGTTCGACGCTGAATTCGCTGGCGTCGGCCGGTACGTCGATCGCTTTCAACGAATGGAACAGCGAAGGCACGATAACTCCCGGGGTCTGTTCGTTGATATTACTGCCGTTCTGATATTCCTGAATATCCCTGGCCCGTAGGACGTTCGAAAGGCACGATTGTCGCACTGGATCGCGATCACGCCGCGCCCTGGTGCCACAGGGATTTCAAACCAGCCGTCTTTGTCCGTGTGATAGGGAGTGTCGTTTCCCATTAATCGCCGTGTGCCATCGTGAAATTGCACATAAGGACGCAGCAGTTCGTTGGTTAGGAACGGCGAGTAGTAAATTCCCGCCTGAACGGCTTCGCCAGTAGCAATATTCACAATGCGGCCTCGCGCCATGACCGCTCGCTTGAGTTCGATATTGAATTCGATCGGCGATCGACTGTTTTCGCGAGCGGGCACATGACGTTGTGATTCTCGAAATAGGGCTTGCCAATTGGGCTGATTCGAAATCGATTGCCTTCGTATCTGCGCACGCCTTTGGGAACCAGTGGCAGCCCTTCGATGCGATAACGCCCCTGCTGATCGGTCGTGGTGATGGAATAGCCATCGTGACTCATCCGCGAGCCAAACACAGAGTTGACCGCGACGGTCACTCCGACAAGCGGTGCTTTGGTGTCGATGTCCCGCACGACTGCGTCCCATTTCAGCGATGCTGAATTGGGACGACCAACGAACTGCGTGGCGCGAATTGAGATGACTTTCTTTCACTGACGCTGACAAAACATAGTGATGAAAATCATACAAATGACGAATCGACACTAGGCAGGATGGCTGATGCTTCGGAGTGTCGGAGCCTCTTCAGTGTGCAGAAGACCAATGCCCGACAAAAGAAGGTGGGGTTCCAAGTTTCTGCCGCCGTCCGCTTTACTGGCTTCGAAGCTCTGGAAAGGCCGCCACCAGCGATTGAGCATCTGTCGCTCGCACCTGAGTCAACTTTGCGGATGCGGGACCGATGATGATGCCGACCAGCTCACCATCGTCGTTGATGATGGCTCCTCCTGAATCGCCGCCGCTCACTTGCACTACATCGGATGCTAATATCAACTCGTGCAGGACGTGTCGTTCCAGAACAACCTCACGTATCAACGGCGAAATTCGACCGCCTGGATAACCGAGAACCCAAAGTCGTTGCGATTCTACGGGCGTCACGGGTTGGATCGGAACGAAAGTGACCGTAGGCGCAGCCTCAAGGGTCAGTAGTGCAGCGTCGAGCCGTTGATCTCGCGACACCAACTTTGCAGAGTATGCCGTGCCGTCTGCAAACACGACTTTGTTATCGTTGCTTTCGCTGTCGACGACGTGGTTCGCGGTTAGGATCAATCCATGTGAGGAGACAACTGTTCCCGACCCATTATTAACTCTCACCACACATTGGTTTGCCAGGGTATTCCACGAGGAAAGCAGTGACGACAACTCAAGTGAGTCGACTATTCGCTGTTCCAGATTATCCATAATGATTTGATGTTTACCGTCCGAGATCGACCAGTTCAGAATGATGCGGCTACCGTCCCCAAGAACGCGTCCGCGTCCACGGTAGCGGAACGTGGGATCGGTTCTTTGAAGCGAAGTCAAATGACTGAAGCCCCAGCGGGCGGAGTCACCGGCAAAATCTGGCAGTCGCAGGTCGCGTTGTACCTGTCGCATAAGTGCGTCGCCTTGAAAGTATTCCACGTCTGGAAACCGTCCGTCCGAAGTTTCTAGGTACAGCTGCAGGGCATCGACCACTTGGCTCGCGATTTCCTCCTGCGTGTACCGCGGAGGCGATTGCGGATCACTGCTACCTGGACGCAGCACAAGATAGGTCATCGCGAAAACGACCAGAGGTAGACCGTACAATAACAAAGATTTCCAGTCATAGCGCTGCATGCGCACCCTGATCATGGTTCATTCCGACGCAGATAATGACGAGTTCCCAGGACAAAGCCGGCAGTCCCAGTGGCCAAACAGACAGCGGCGAGTAGTGCCCCAGCGTGTGCAGCATCTTCGATTCCAAGCGCCAGGCAAATAAGCAGTACGCTGATACTGGGAAGGGCGGGCGCCAGCAGAGCCAACAGAATTGCCACGGCATTACTACTCAGCGTACAGGACGCCCACCAGCCAATCCCAGCTGCGCAAACTCCAATAGCTGATATCGTTAATAGGATGTGGAACATTTCTATTGAAGGAGCGGGCCCAGGCCTTTCACCCCAGCAGAGCGCTGAACCGGTAAGTGCCAACGGAACCAGAAGCAAGATCAACGCCGTCGCACCGAGAACCGTCGCTTTGGAACGCAACACCATGTCGCGGTTTGGCGGCAAATAGGCAAGAAAATCGGCGGATCGATCCACTCGTTCGACAGCAATTAGGTTGGCCGATAGGATCGCGAGTGACAGTTGGGCCGTCACGTGAATCGCGAAGCCAGAACCGATTAGCAATGCAAATAACTGACGCTCCATTGTCTGCTTCATCAGCACGGAGTCGATCGACATCAAGATGGCAATCGCCAGCGGCGATACGACAAGCAAGCAACTTGCCAAAAGCAATGGTAGGCGACTAATTTGAAGATCCTTGCGGATCAGAGCACGGAACATGACTGCTGATCTCCGCGAATGACATCCTTCATGATTTGTTCGATTCCCAAGTCGCTCACCGAGATCGAGGTTAATGAATTATTGCGTTGCAGTTCGTCGACCAGCGACTCATTGAAGGGATAAACCGTCATCGACCATTCCCTGCGATTGATGTGCCGCCAAACCGTTTGACGCAATTCATGCTTCGGCAGGCAACCGTCGACTAACACGGCTTCAATGCGTTTGGCGGAATTTTGCAACTCATTAAGATCGGCATGTACGACCATGCGACTACGATTGAGTATGGCAACTTGGTCGGCCAATCGCACGATCTCATCGATTTGATGTGAAGAGATCACAACGCATTCGGTACCCTCAGACTTGGCCCGCACGATTTGCGAAACCATGTCGTCTCTGGCGAGTGGATCGAGTCCAGCCAGAGGCTCGTCCATGACCAGCAGGCGCGGGCGGTGGGCCAGCGCCACCAGCAAAGCTGCCTTCACTCGCGTACCTTTGGACAGGGTGCGAATCGGACGATCGGCAGGTAAATCAAAATCTGAAATCAACTCTTCGGCAAGCTCGTTGTCCCATCGCTCATACATCGGCGCGGCGAACCTCACTATCTGACGAGCGGTCATCCATGGATAGAGCCAAGGATCCTCGGGGACATAACCAATCTGCTGTCGAACGTGGGGACGCACTCCGAAATTCTCATCATTCAGGATGCGAACATGGCCGGAAGTCGGTCTGATCAGGCCCGCCATCGCCTTGAGGCATGTTGACTTGCCAGCACCATTGGGACCCAGCAGCCCCAACGTCGTACCAGACGTCAGTCCAAACGTGATTCGATCAATGCCCAAAGTCTCTTTGTAGCATACGCTGACCGATTCAAACTCGACAAGCATATCACTCATGCATCGCCTTTCATGGACTTTTCCAACCGGTTATGCATTGCTTCGCGGAACATTACGCGAATCCGCTCGGGGGATATGCCGTCCGTTAAAGCTCGTTGAATGGTACGGTCCAGCGAATGCTCGAGTCGCAGTTCGGCACGGCCTGTGGCCGCCGGTTCGGAGGCAGTAACAAACAGACCAGCCCCGCGTCGCGATTCGACGATGCCTTCTCGTGTAAGCTCCTCATAGGCTCTGTGAATTGTGTTAGGGTTTACCCCTAACTCGACTGCCAAGACACGTAACGAAGGCAGCGACTCTCCCGACTGATATATCCCTTTGCTGATCCGACGCCGCAATTGAGTCGCGATTTGTTGATAAACAGGTATAGGGCTCTTGGGATCGATCAGCATTACTTGATTCCTGGTCGCGTACCGCTCATATCGCAGTGCACTAGTGCACTAAGGCATTTTAGCCACGCGGCCGCATGTGTCAACTCTGGCATCAGTTGCCGAAACATGCGTGCTCTCCCACGAGTACCACACCGTAGAGGAGTAATTCTTACAGAAAAATCCTGACGCAGTCGCTGGGCAACACTCTTGCTGCATTCCTTGCGGAGCGATGCGAGCTGTCCGATATTTCACTCTTATTCCTTTTTCGGCCAAGTCTTGAAAGATTCCGTCTTCTGCCGTGTCTTACCTTATGATCAGAGATCGCTTTGTCTGAAAAGAAGAGACCGATTGAGCCAGACGAATGCCACTGCCACCTGAAACTCGTGAAAGTCTTATCTTGCGGCTGCCTAATTCGGCTGACGTCGAGGCCTGGGATCGCTTTATCGAGATTTACGAACCACTGCTTTTCCGACTCGCAAGGGCCAAGGGGTTTCAACAGGCCGATGCGGAGGACTTTGTTCAGGAAGCGATGCTGGTGGTCAGCAACGCCGTCGAAGGTTGGCTAGCGAATGAGCAACATGGCAGGTTCCGAGTTTGGCTGTTTCACATTGCTCAGAATCTGGCAACAAATTTTCTGACTCGACCGAAACACAAGCGGATGGGGAGTGGTGATAGTCAGGTTGCCCGCCTACTGAGCGAGCTTCCCGCACCGGCTGGCGACTCTGCTGAATTGGCCCAGCGAGAATATCGGCGGGAGCTGTTTCGTTGGGCTGCTGAAAAAGTGCGAGAGCAAGTCTCGGAAAAGCATTGGAAAGCCTTTTGGCTGACCAGTGTCGACAATGTACTAATACCAGATGCCGCAGTCGAGTTGGAGATGAGCGTCGGTAGCATTTATATCGCTCGCTGCCGAGTAACTGCAAAGATTCGAACGCTGATTCAATCGCACGAGGAGCAACCGCAATGAACTCCGAACCGTTTTCATGCAACGAAGATGCACTGGTTGCGTTGCTCAGTGCGGACGAAGACTCAGCCGTGTACCGTAGCACGTCAAAGCATGTCGACGAGTGCGAGCAATGTCAGCAGAAGCTGACTGAGCTATCCGGCGATCGCGCCTTTTGGATAACACAGAAAGAATTGCTGCAGCCGCTGGATGGCGACTGCAACGACTCGGGACTTCTATCGCGATACCGTCACTCCCGGTCAGTACGCCGGCCGACGACGAACGACCACTCTATTCGCGAAATTCTTTCGCCGCCAAGTCACCCTGAGATGTTGGGACGGCTGGGGCGATACGAAATAGAACGTGTCATTGGGGCTGGCGGCATGGGAGTCGTGCTGAAAGCATTCGATACCGAATTGAACCGTCCGGTGGCGATCAAGGTGCTAGCGCGGCATCTGTCGACAAGCGGCCCGGCGCGCGCTCGATTTGCTCGCGAAGCCAAGGCTGCTGCCGCTGTCGTCCACGAACACGTCGTGGCCATTCACAATGTCGATGCAGATCGAGATCACCCTTTCTTGGTCATGCCATTTGTTTCAGGTCAGTCACTGCAATCGCGAGTCGACTGCGAAGGTCCGCTTGAAACGCGAGAGATCTTGAGGATCGGTATACAAGCGGCGGCGGGCTTAGCAGCTGCTCATGAGCAAGGCGTCATCCATCGCGACGTAAAGCCCGCGAACATTCTGCTGGAGAACGGAGTCGAACGCGTCTTGCTGACCGACTTCGGATTAGCCCGCACCGCCGACGATGCGAGTCTCACGCAATCCGGCATCATTGCGGGCACACCTCACTACATGTCACCTGAACAAGCCAACGGTCAGCCAACCGATCAACGCACGGATTTATTTAGTCTCGGTGCCGTGCTGTACTTCATGGCCACCGGCCATCCGCCCTTTCGAGCCGAGCGGGCCATGGGTGTGCTCAATCGAATTTGCCACACGCCGCACCAACCGCTGTGGCAAGCCAATACCGACATCGCCGACGAATTGTCAGTAATCGTTGATCGACTGTTGGAGAAGCAGCCGAGTCGCAGGTTCTCGTCCGCCGAGGCAGTTCGTGTCGCACTTGTTGACTTGCTGGCTCAGATTCAACAACCGAGAAACGGTCTAATTCGAAAACTCCGTCGATTCGTCATTCGCTATCCGAAAGCACTTGCCTCAACCATCATTACCACGCTGTTGGTGATCCTGGTTTCCTTCGCGACGATCTTCATCAGACCGAAGGAATCGTCATTTGCCCCTGCTGAATCGTCGGCAACAAAAGTAACCGACTCTCAAATCAATGACGTGTCGAATGCCTCACCGGTTCTTGATTCAAACGCGTTCTCCGAAGCAATGCTCAGTCTTCGTCAACGAATCGAAGAGGTCAACGAACCATCTATATTCTCTACCGACTCGGTATTGAACGACAACAAATCACAAACTCTGCCATCGCTTCATGAGCGACTTGATCGATTGCAGGGCAATTCCCAATTTGAGTCGCAGACCAACCAATCAGGAGACATTAGATGAGGTTTTCAAATCGATTGACGAACGTATTTGCCATGAACTTCGCGGCTATTGTGTTTTGTGCATTCTCTGCGATCGCTATGGGGCAAAATACGTCCCCAGATGACAGCGAGACAAAGCTGATCGTACCCAGTGAAATCAAAACGTTGGAGCAAGTTCGCAACTTGGGCGCGTGGGGAACTGACGCAACGATTGGCTTCATTGACTTAGACGCAAGTCAAAAGCCTACCAGTGGCATATTACTTCGCGACTCATCACATTCTACTGTCTATTCTACTGTAGGTGACGCAATCGGTTTGACATACCGAATGTCACCTCCCGATCCGCGACAGGTCGCCGTGAAGAAGATTGAAGCAGCCAAGGCAAAACTTGCGGCCGATGAAGATCGCTCAGTAGTTGAGCCGCTTTTGAAAGCAGCACTTGCGGAATACTTCATTGCTGACATGCGTCATCGAGTCCGCGAACTCGACGACATCAAAGCAAAGATTGCGGAGAGCGAAGCCAAGCTGCAAAAGCGACTCGACTCTCAGGAGGAATCGGTCGACCTCCAATTGAAGATCATGCTCCGCGAAGCCGATGGGCATGGGTTCTTCCGACGGGAAGATGTACAATCAGAAAGCGGCCAGTCTAGTTGGAATTTCAGGCCTAGCGCTACTGATTTTGTACCTGCAGATTCTGCAGGTCGGCGGCCAAGTTCACCTACGTTAACGGACTCATTGCCACGATAGTTAGTTGGAAATAAGTTAACGCAAATGCACTATCTAAATGTCTAGTGACTTGTGTCAGTTGCGTAATCATATTCGATCTTGATGCGCAACTTGACAAGATCGGTCAGAGCGATTGGAAGATCGCGATTACATTCCACGTCAGCGGCATCGAGACGCTGGAACAACAGTCACAGGAGGTTCAATGGACACCGTCAAACGCTAACTGATCGTCAGTGTCGCCTCAATTGCATCCATTTGAATTCATCGGTGGCTTCAGTAATTCCGTATTAACGTGATCAGTGCGTTCCTCGCCGACGACAAGCAGCAATTCGTCGCTGAAGTTGACGTCGGCCATCACGGCGCAAATCCACCATGAGCGAGTAATGGGTTCGTTGATCCAATTTGCAGTCCCAAATCGCCTTTCTTTCTTGGGGTCCGAATAAAATACTTGGAGAACCCCTGCAAACGCCTCTCAACGCTGTATCGGAAGAAGAAGTTTCGTCCCACGCTTCACGGACATCGACTCGACGTGTCCATTGAGCGCCTCTGCATTGGCATCAACACGATAGACTAAGTGCTTGTGAGTACTTGTGGCCGGATGGGTAATCCTTCCGGCAGCATCCAATGCGAAAACCCCCACAACCTCACCGCTTACACTGGCGATCGTTGTGTCAAAGGGCCGTTTGGATTCGGGAATCTCAATCTGTCGAACTCTCGCATGAACGGGGCAAGCTCCATTGATGACATGCAAGTGGACATTAGAGAATGTCCCTCGTAGCATGAACATGACAGGTTGCTGAACGTCGCCCCGGTTTTGCTGGATCTCGCTCTTGATCCAATCATCCAGCTCTGTGTCGGTGAGATCCTCCTCGCAGTCAATTTCGATCCACTCATCAACGTACGCGCCAATTAGCAACGTCGCTTGCCGCTTCGACGCATCTTTGTTTACCGATTTCGCTTGAGCTCGATCGGTGACCTCGGTCACTGTCGCTTGGCTATCGATGACGCTGATTTCTCCTTGCAGACCAGCCAGCGCACCGACTGCATAGAAGTGCGGCTTCTCTAATAGTCCAGCAAGGCTGACCCGCGCTTCGTGCTTTTGCATGCCGATGACTTCGTGCATCTTGCCATACTGAAGCAGATCCTTGATGCCTATCTTGGATTGTCCTAGCGTATTTGCCTTCGCGGATTCCTGCCCCATGAGAGATGGGGTGAAGAAGGCTGCGATCATTAGAGTAAAAGCAAACTGAATTCTTAATTGAGACATAATATCTTCCTTTGATGATTTAACGGTGCTTTTCGCAATAGGTTTACTCCCATACCTCCGGAATTTTTTTAAGTCGTTAGTTCAAGTGTCACATCTTTTGAAACACGGCCAAAGTAAATCGCTGTGTCTTGGCCGATGGAGTCAAATGGTTATGACGGCTGCTAGTGTCGATTCTAAACGCACATCCTAGAGTGGCCTCGAGTTCCTCAGGGCTGTAGCGACAGACGGGTAGTCCGCTACATCTTTCTGGACCATCGGGTGCAAACGTTGCAACGATGAAGTAGCCTCCGCTACTGAGGGACTCGTTCAATCGGTCTAAATACGCTTGGCGATCAATTGGATTGGTAAGAAAATGGAAGACGGCTCGGTCATGCCAGACATCGTAGGTCTCTAATTGCTTCGTCCGAGTAATGTCCTCGCATATCCAGGAAATATTAGATACTGCGTCGCCAAGTCGCCTTTTTGTGTGTTCAATTGCCGTCGATGAGATGTCGAGTACCGTAATGTCCCAGGTACCTTTCGTAACAAGCCGATCTACCAGAAACGAAGCGCCACCACCGACGTCGATGATTCTCCCGCCCTGTGGACGCATGTGTTCGAGCAAGCTTAGCGTGGTGGTCGGCTCAGCTTCGAACCAACTTACCTCCGTTGTCAGCTTGCTGGAGTAGACATTCTCCCAGTGGGCTAATCGATCTAGCTTTGGCTTCTCACTGCTCAATTGCGATTTGTCCATAAGTGTCTGTGTAATAGTATCCTGCCTTAGCCGAGCCCACGCAGCATTCCGTGCCAATACAATCGTGGGAGCGCGTAAGCCTTAAGCAAGTACATCGAGAGACGCTCCTTCGACTGATCGAATGGAAACGTTTCTGCGGTTTTCCCTTCGTAGTCGAATTCAGCCAAGACAAGTTTACCATAGCCGGTCACTAGTGGGCATGAAGTGTAGCCATCGTATTTTGCTTCGAGTGGCTTGCCGTTAATCGCTGCGACTAAGTTCTGAACCAATACGGGAGCTTGTTTACGAACGGCTGCCCCCGTTTTCGAGGTAGGCAGCCCACTGCAGTCACCGATTGGAAAAACATTCGGGAACTTAGGGTGCTGCAACGTGTATTTATCAACATCTACCCAGCCCGCTGTATTGGCAAGCGTGCTCGATTTGATAATCTCGGGGGCACTCATGGGTGGAGTGACGTGAATCATGTCGAAGGGAATTGTCACTCGTTCCTTGGTTTCTAAATGCTCGAAGATAGCTTCTTTTTGATCTGGCTTTATCTCGACCAAGTTATGATTGAGTCGAATATCGATAGATTTGCGAGCAGCCACCTTTTCGAGTGTCTTGCGATACTTCTCGACCGCGAACAATGAGCCCTGTGCCGATGCGAAGATAACTTTTGACTTGTCTCGTACCCCCGACTTGCGAAAGTGATCGTCTGCAAGATACATAATCTTCTGGGGAGCGCCACCGCATTTAACTGCGGTATTCGGCATGGTGAAAAGCGCAGTTCCCCCTATGAAACTGCTTACACATTTCCACGTGTAATCAACTTGTTGATACGAGTAGTTGCTGCAGATCTGCTGTCTGCCTATACCCTCCTGAAGACCTGGGATTTTGTTCCAATCGATTTGAATGCCGAGTGCGATCACGAGATAATCATACGTGATCCGCCTTCCGCTGCGAGTTACAACGGCGTTTTGATCAGGTTGCAACTCCGCCACGTAATCTTGAATCCAGTCTGCCCCTTTGGGTATGAAGGCCGACTCTTCGCGTTCACTCTGTTCCTTCGGAAAGACGCCAGCACCGACGAGAGTCCAAAGAGGCTGATAGTAGTGCTTGGTCGACGGTTCAACGATAGCGAGATCGTAGTTCTTGAGCTTACGCCTGAGCTGCGCAGCAACAGTAATGCCGGCTGTACCACCGCCAAGGATGAGGATTTGGTAGTGGTCTTTGGTCGAAGTTTTGGCAATCATAGGTATAGCGATCGTGCGAGGATGAAGAGCGGATGAGAGAAACTAGTCAACCCGTTGAATCGACCGATTGCGAATGGCAACCAACCATCAAGAAGGAGCTCAGCGTGACGAGCAAAATAGTCCCATTGTTCACTGACATACGAGCTACTCCATCCTAGATCTGATTGGTTGATGTACGGGTTGTAAAGCTACGGTGTGAGGTTTCGAAGGATGACATACGATGCAACCAGTACTATGGAGATTGCAAACACTCGCTGAAGCGTTGGTCCTGCCATGCGCTGTGCAAGCCAGCTGCCGATGAACAAGCCTACTAGACTGCCAGCCGTAAACAGGCCAGCTGTCTGTAGAGACAGTTCTTTCCCAGCGACGATGTGACTGGTTGTGCCAGACAGACTTACCAACGTGATGATTAGTAGGGAAGTTCCGATGGCTCGTTGCATTCCCATGCAAGCGAACGAAACCAAGGCTGGGACAATAATAAAACCGCCTCCAACGCCAAACATTCCCGTGAGGACGCCAGTACTTAGCCCCACAACACCAAGCAGCAAGGCGCATTGTGAAGTCAACCGCAATTGGCCTTCGGGATCTCTTCGACAAGTGGGGCCAGCGTTATCATTATCGATGATGGGTAGATTGGCGGATCTTTCATTTGCCTTGATCCACATGCGAACTGCAATCAAGAACATGAGTCCCGCGAAGACCACTAAGAGTAACGGTTCTGGGATATAGTCGGCGAGCCTTGCTCCGATTGGGGCTCCGATCATTCCAGCCAAAGCGAACAGGAGACCTGTTGGAAACTCGACCATACCGCGTCGCGCTCGTTGCACGAACCCGACCAGCGCAGTACTACCAACAGTCAAGAGCGAGATTCCAACCGCTTCTCTTGCAGGTACTCCCAATCCATAAACCAGAATGGGTACTGCGAAAATTGCTCCACCACCACCTGTCAAACCGAGCGAGAAGCCAACAATGGCTCCGAGTACTGCGGTCAATGTTAAGGTGAGATCCATGGTGGTTTTGCAGATAGATAAGGTTGGGACTCCAGTCCCAACGAGGTCGCCAAGTGGAGGTCAAACAGTGATGTATCAAGAGCGGGTTTGAAATCTCGCTCTATGAAGCTCACCCTACGAGCCGATCGTTGATGGCTCTTCAAGATGATTGGGCAGGTCAGCTGCACGCCAAGCGTTATATCCACCTGTCATATTGATGACGTGGAACCCTGCTTTTTGAAGTATGCTCGCTGCAATAGCGGACCTACCTCCAGCCAGACACTGAGCCACAATCGGTTTGGTGTTATCGATTTGCTGCAACTCTCGCAGGAGTTTTCCAAGGAATCGATGCTCAGCGCCCGCAATATGCCCCTCGTTAAACTCCGTTGCCGCGCGAACGTCGAGCAGTAGTACCGATCCGTCTTCGATTCGAGAAGCTAAAGCTCGTGGCGATTCCGAAGGATACGTTTCGGTAAAGTTCTTTGTTAAATCGGTCGCTTTGAGATCAAAATAACCTTGAACATTATCGATTCCAATCGAGCGAAGGCTTCGCAAGTCGATTGCTATTGATTCGGAGTCGGTCAGCAAGTAAAGCGGCTTGTTGTAGTCAACGAAGAAGCCAGCCCACTGCACAAGTGAACTCGAAGGAACGTTGATCGAGGCAGAAACGTGGCCTTGCGCGAAGCTTACCGAGTTTCGAACGTCTAATACTAGTTGGTCACGCGTGGTTTTAGCCAAGTCTACTGGTGGAACAGTCTGAACGTCGGGCAGATTTCGAATTAGCTCGGGCCCAACTTTGTTCACCCGTTTCATGACTGCAAAATAGAACGGAGTCTCCGGCTGATCCGCGAGGATGTAGTCAACAAACTCTTGCTCGTCATGGTATTGCAGCGATGGATTGAAGAGCTTTTCATAGCCGACTGTGGATGAAGGAATCGCTCCAAGCCCCTTACCACAAGCGCTACCAGCACCATGAGCTGGCCAAACCTGAAGGTGATCGGCAAGGCTCTTGAAACGTTCGATCGAATGATAAAGCTGTCGAGCTCCCTTTTCGGCGCTCCCTACAACTCCTGCGGCAGTCTCGAGCAAGTCAGGTCGACCAATCGAGCCGACAAATACAAAGTCACCTGTGAAGATTCCCATCGGTACGTTTGCGCCTCCACCTTCGTCCGTCAGGACAAAGGAGATGTGCTCGGGCGTATGTCCAGGTGTATGCATTACCTCCAGCTTGATTTTGCCTACTCGAATAACGTCACCGTCTTTTACCAACTGCGAGCTGTGCTTGTCTGCGAATTGATACTTCCAATCCGCTGGTCCTTCGTCGGATAGATAGAGCTGTGCACCCAGTCGGTCGGCTAGTTCGCGCGATCCCGAAACAAAGTCAGCATGAATATGAGTTTCTGCCGAACCGGTAATCCGCAAACCCTCGGCAGTCGCTGCATCGAGGTATTGTTCGATACTGCGACTAGGGTCAATAACAATCGCTTCGCCCGTGCGCTGGCAACCAACCATATACGATGCATGAGCAAGCGACTTGTCGTAAAAATATTTCAGAAGCATGTTACGTTCACTTAATAATCATTGTGTTGCAAAGAAAGAATGGGTTTGCGTGCAGGTCAATTGCAGCAGCCCGGAGCGGTATCGGAGCAAATCTTAGATGTTGTGTTGAACGAAGCTGTTGCTTCTGGTTTGAGCTGATTCCATGGCATGCGAGCTAACATCGTTCCCATTGCGCATGTATAGGTAAGACCGGAAAACACCAGTCCGGCTCCCATCACTATTGGCAACGACAACCAACAGAGATTCACGGTCGCAATCGCAGCGATGGTGCCGACGACTACAGTTACACCCGTGATGATTTGTACCTCGTTTGGTGTTCGTACATCAATCAAGTCGATATGCTTACCTGAATTGATGAGTTTCCAGAGTTCACCTACGGAAATACTTTTCATATTGCTCTAAATTCGTTTGAGTTGAGCTTCGAAAATGCTAACGTTGGGCGGTTGAAATGAGCTATTGCTTTGGCACGCGACAGGTACTGAGACCTAGAGGACAATAGGCTGGGCAGAACCCAATTACGCCGGTCAGCAGTGGTACTAGGCCAAGGTATCCCCAAGGCGTTTGTGGCCCGACAAATGCCAGGGCTAGCAAACTAGCTCCTGCGAGGATGCGAATTGCTCGATCGATGCCGCCAAGGTTTGGCTTGATCATGATGCTCTCCAATCAGTTTCTTGTTTCGTTATGTGAGGGTAGAGCCATCACAACGAAAATAGTTACAAGAAAAGCATCAGCTAATTGGACGAGAGGTCGTCTTGCGCTACCAGAGAGATGTCATCAGAGCGGCAGGGATCAAAACGCGAGCTAGTTCAACACTTTCTCTCGTCTTCGACCAACCCCTGCCAGAATGCTAGCCACTGCGGCGAGCGGGATGATCCATAACCATGGTGAGATTCCAGTTGAAGAAGGCAAAGTCAGTTTGCCGCCATCTCCCCAGGCTCCAGCGATGGCCGAAAAATTGGAGTAGAAGTACACATAAACTGCGGCTCCTACAAACATGCCAATCAGTCCAACGTAGGCATCCTTTCGACCTTCGCCACAAGCAACCACGCCGGTCCCCGGGCAATAACCAAGTACAGTCATCCCGATTCCAAAGAGCGTTCCACCTATCGCAATGCCTGACCAAAGTGCAGGCTTGATATGCAGCGAGACGGCACCGGAGGGCAACATCGCGTAGATTCCAATGGCCCCAACGACCACGGCGGTGACCATAATCTTGACCACTGTAAAATCGCGACCAATGAACTGGCCAACGATAACTTCGTACTTAGCGACTCGCCCCTTCTGGAGCAAAAATCCAAAGACGATTCCTGAGACCAGCCCCAGAGCGAGTTTCCAAATA
>JBGSUV010000137.1:0-10094 GCA_041753315.1 Pirellulaceae bacterium
AGCTTTGAGTGGCTGCTTGAACGTGGCAAAGTGCTGGCTCTCCCCTACGGTGTGTCGTGTCCTTGTCGATCAACGCAGCAACACTACACCCCAATTCAATGCCAGGTCGGAAGAAAAACGATGCCGACTATGTACGCTTACCCTCAGTCAAGTGGAGCGGGCGCGGGCGCAAGATACCTTAACAAGACTCAATTTGCCACCTAAAGAGTACGGCGTCGTGACCTTGCACCGGCCAGCCAACGTCGATGATCCCAGTGCCCTTGCCGGACTATTGCGCGTCCTCACGGAAATCGCTGAACAAATGCCGTTTGTCTTTCCGATCCACCCGCGCACTTTGGGCCGAATCAAGGAATTTGGACTTCTCCCCACCATCGAAAAATCTCCGAACTTGCGGCTGCTTGAGCCGTTGGGATATCTCGACTCTTTATGCCTTACGTCCAATGCGAAAGTGATCGTTACTGATTCAGGCGGATTGCAGGAAGAATCGACGGCTTTGGGCGTGCCATGCCTGACCATGCGACCCAACACCGAGCGTCCTATTACGTGCGATGAGGGGACGGGCACCCTCATCGGGAATTCCGCCGAACAGCTCCGTGAGCTGCTGATGCAGGTGTTGCTTGGCAAATACAAGCTCGGCAAGTGCCCTGCCCTGTGGGATGGCCGTGCAGCAGAACGCATCGCCGATGTGCTTTTAATGTAGAACACAATCACAATGTAGAACAATTGTCCCCAATTGTTTTGTACCCAGCCTGAACCACAATGTAGAACAATTGTCCCCAATTGTTTTTAACTTGTTTTTGACTTGACTTCGAATTGTTTTGACTTGTTTTTGTAATTGGCTTCTGACAACTGTTGGCAACTGTCCTTCGGCAACCATCGCATGCACGAAACAATTGGGGACAATTGTTCTACATTATTTGGCCGGTTTTTGTTATACTGCTGGCGAGATCCGCTACACATTTCTCCAATGTCCCACAATAGGTTTGGTCCCGAATGAGTGTCGTTGCAAATAACCTGGCAGTGCAGTTGCTCGAAAAAATTAAGCTCAAATCGGCCAAAGTTGGCGTGGTAGGACTGGGCTACGTCGGACTTCCGCTGATCGACGCGTTTACGCGGGCGGGATTCTCAGCGATTGGCTATGACATCGACCAACGAAAAGTGGACGCACTGATCGCCGGTCAAAGTTACATCGCGCACATCCCATCCTCAAAAATCCAAACTTGGTTGGACGAAGAGAAGTTTGATGCCACCTCGGACATGACGCGACTGAGCGAAGCCGATGTGATCCTGATTTGCGTTCCGACACCGCTCAGTGACAGTCGCGACCCGGACCTTTCTTACGTCGAAGGCACAACGCAACACATCGCCAAAGCGCTGCGGCGCGGGCAACTGGTCGTACTCGAAAGCACCACTTATCCAGGTACCACCCGCGACGTGATGTTGCCGATCCTGGCCAATTCGGGCTTGCGTGTCGGAGAGGACTATTTCTTGGCCTACAGCCCCGAGCGAGAGGATCCAGGAAACCCTGACTTTTCGGCCAATTCGATCCCCAAGGTGGTCGGCGGCTACGATCCAACTTCGCTTGAAATTGCCAATACGCTCTATAGCCTGGCGGTGTCAAAGACGGTGCCGGTGGCCACGCTGGAAATCGCCGAAGCTTGCAAAATCCTGGAAAACACCTATCGCGGCGTGAATATCGCGATGGTCAACGAGTTGAAAATGCTGTTTGATCGGATTGGCATCGATGTCTGGGCGGTGATTGATGCTGCCAAGACCAAGCCCTTTGGCTTTCAGGCCTTTTATCCTGGACCTGGGCTGGGCGGGCATTGCATTCCGATCGACCCGTTTTATTTAAGCTGGCTGGCCCGCAAGCATGAGATGTCGACCCGTTTTATCGAGTTGGCTGGTGAGATCAACACCAGCATGCCATTGTTTGTGGTCAACAAGGTCGCCGAGGCGCTTAATTCGCTTGGCAAGCCGGTGCGTGGTAGCAAGATCGGCATTTTAGGGGTGGCCTACAAAAAAGATGTCGATGATCCGCGCGAAAGCCCATCGTTTAAGTTGATGGAATTGCTGCAGGCGCGTGGCGCCGAGCTCAGCTACTCCGACCCACACATTCCGAATCTGCCCAAGATGCGGCATTACGACGTGCCTGAAATGGCTAGCAATTCGCTGACGCCCGACTATTTATCGTCGCTGGATTGTGCGCTGATTGCCACGGATCACACCGCTTTTGATTATGCGAGCATTGTGGAGCATGCCAGGTTGGTAGTTGATACGCGGAACGCTACGAAGCATGTTACCCGTGGCCGTGAAAAAATCGTCAGGGCGTAGTGTCGCACGATTGTCTCAATCGTTTCTTAAGCGATTGGGGACAATCGCTCTACATTATCCGAAGCAATTGGGGACAATCGCTCTACACTGTGAGGACAATCGGTTTACACTGTCTTAAGCGATTGGGGACAACCGCTTTACACTCACAAAGTTGAGCATTTTAATGACTGTTTTAGATTCTGCGAGCTTGCATAGGTTTTTGCTTCATTTTGCGGATAGTCTTACACCAGAACTGGCCGAGCAATTTATTAGTTTGCCGGCAGATCCAGACTTCCAGCGGCGGTTGGAGGAACTTGGTAGTTTGGCAAATGAGGGCGAGTTGACCGAAGAGGAACGACGAGAATATGACACCTATATTGAAGCGATGGACGTGATCGCATTGGTGCGAGTCAAAGTTCTTTCGGGTAAGAAGTAAGGACTTCGGGCATGGATGCATCCCTGCGAGCCTTTGTTGCAAGGAGGTCTGAGGGGCGCTGTGAATATTGTCAGATTCCACAAAGATTTTTCGTCGAGCTTTTTCACGTAGAACACATTGTCGCGCGGCAACATCGCGGTACGACAGATGAATCAAATCTGGCAATTGCTTGCGCGAGATGCAATTTGCATAAGGGACCCAACCTGGCGGGGATTGATCCCCTTAGTCAAGTGCTTACTCGATTGTTCAACCCAAGAATTGATTTTTGGATTGAACATTTTCAGCAGGTTTCGAATGGCGAAATCGTGGGAACGACGGCGATCGGTCGTGCCACGGTATATGTTCTCGCCATGAATGAGTCTCGGCGCGTCGAATTGCGAGCGGCAATAGCGGCATTAGAGGCGAACCGCCTTTGACAATGCGTACGTTGTGGTGCATGCCAATTTGGCAGTCGACACGCGGAACGCTACGAAGCATGTTACCGTTGGCCGTGAGAAAATCGTCAGGGCATAGACAGTGTCGAACGATTGTCTCAATCGTTTCTTCAGCGATTGGGGACAATCGCTCTACACTTCCGACTTTTTTTGAAATTCTTGAAATAGTCCTAGTGAGGACACTTGCGAACTGTGCAGGCCATCAGTACAATCAGCACCATGTACAGCCGCATTCTCACTTTCGTATTCTTCTTTTCCTGCTTGTGCAGTGCTGCGCAAGCTGGGGTGATTAGGAATTCGGATTGGGATTCGGAGTTGACGGTTTCCGAAGGCGTGGCACCAGACAACGGACCTGTACGCCTAGAGCGAGGCGAGGAAACACAGTCCGTAGGTGTTCCGTCGACCAGCAGCCTCCCGTTTGGTGGCGTGATGTTTTTCACCAGCGAGACTCTTGAACTTGTGCCCAATTTGGTTGGATACATTGTTCAAGCAGATCATATCTCACCTCCAAGTCCAATTTTGGATGGACTCATAAAACCTGCGTAACGTGGATGCCTGTCTGCTTACGTCATTTAACATTTTTTACTCAGGTTTTAAGGAATTCAAATATGAAGACACGATTTATCGCTTTGGCACTTTTATTTGTTAGTGCTGCTCACTCGAACAGCTTTGCGGGAGTAATCTTCAATCAAGCTGTCAACTTTAACTACAGTGCTATCGATGGAACTCTCAACGACACCATTGGAGTGATCAGCATAAACTTTGGTAGCCAGAATCCAGATAACGGTCGGATCGCCGCCAATGGTACCGACCAGAACGGAAACAATGTGTTGGACGCTGGCGATACAACCAATTTGGTTGGACATGCGTTTATTGATCAGTTAACGACGACTACCGGCGATATCGATCCACTAGACCTTGGACAGCCGTCGAGTTTCAACATGACTGGCGTTTTACGCAATGTTACGGGCATAATCAGCGGCACAAGTTTTGGTCCCGTTTTTGGCAATTTGAATAATTTCAACGGAGGTTTCATCGACCTTTATCTCGACCAACCGTTTGAAACTGCGTTCACGTCTGGTGATCTGGCAAACTCCGTTGACGACATTTTGGTGGCGACCTTTGAGGTAATTGGCGGTCAGACAGCGTTTTTGTTTAACGGAACTGCGCAGACTCAAGTATTCGGCAAATTGGTATACAACAACAACGGCTTCCTTAGCACTGCCAGTGGTTTGGATCCAACTGATCCAAATTCGCAATTGCTTATTGAAATCGGCTCGTTTGATCGAGTTCTAGCTCCCACCACCACATTCGCGAACATCAACAATGGGACTGGCGGAGTTAATATCGGTGCCGGATTTAATCCAGCCGGCCCAGGCGGATTCGATGTGATTTCAACTGTTGACGGAAATGCACAATTTGCTTCAGTTCCTGAGCCAACTTCAATGCTCTGTTTTGCAGGTCTGGCGCTGGCGGGAATTGGATTTCGCCGACGTGTAAAGTAATTAGCACGTTATAGACTATGTGGTGATGAACGAAGGCTCCATTCAATTTAATTGACTGGGGCTTTCTCATTTTAGCAACATAAATTCCGTGACCTCGCGCGGCCCCCATCCATAGAATGCTCCACCATGGATCGAGCTCGCGCGGCATGTGCGGCTCCTTCCACCGCAACCGGTCGAGGTCTGTGTGCCATCTGCGATTGTGCAAACCGGGGCAGCTTTTGGCATGTTAGTGTTTTTAATTTAGTACGCCTGAGGTGACGTCACGTCCCGCTCGACGGTCGGGCGTCGAACTCCAAACAGTCCGGTGCTTTGGTGCGATTCTTGGCTGTAATTTGGGTCAGTGAGCAAGTGCAGGTGCAGTTTCTGCAGATTGTAAAATGGCACTGATGGGAACAAGTGGTGATCGAGGTGGTAGTCAACGTTATGTGGTGCGAAAATCGTTTGCTCAATAACATTGCAGTGGTAATTGCGCGAGGCATTTAAGTCATGCACGTTCTCTACCCCAAAATGTTCGGCAATACTTCGTATCCTGAGGATCGCTGGCAGGAAGGTGAATGAAGGCAGGTACCAAAGGAGGAATAGCGTCAGTCCAAAGCCGTTGGCGATTGCAATCGCCATGCTCACCGCAAGGAATGAGTACTGTCCGACCCTATCCACGAATGATGCGTTCGTTTTCTTAGCCATGCCAAGATCGTAAATGGCGATCAGGGAGTTAATAAAACCTCCTCCGAGAAGGTCGTTGAGTAGCATGCGTGCAATTTGGAAGCGCGTCTTTGGAAATTTCCATTCAGGGTTATCGGCTTTACGGATCCAGTCAGGATCATCGTCGGTATTGGTGTGGCTATGATGCATCAAGTGATTTTGGCGATACGCATCGGTCCTAATCAACATTGGATAGGCGATAAGAAGGTTGCTCAGCAGGTCGTTTAACCTCCTATTTGGCACTAGCCGATAGTGCGATGCGTCGTGCATGATGATTAGTAACGCATGCTGGCGAGTCGCAATGATAAACATGGCAAACAGATAGCCAACGGGATTTGCCGTGTAAATTGCTAACGATGCGACGCCAAGGATGGTTAGCCAGTCCGCTAAGACATAGGCCAGTCCCTTCCACTTGCTAACTTTCGAGAGCTCTTTGAGCTCACTGTGAAAGCGCTTCCGCAGCAGACGAGGGTAATTAGGTTTGTCTGTGGCCGCTAGATCTTGTTCACAGGGAAGTTCAGCGATCATGTTCATGTTCGGTGCCTTTGCTGGTGTTAGTGTGGATAGCTTATTGGAAATCTGGGAACCGGACTTTCCAGTCGCGGCTTAGCCACATGCGTTTGGCCAACTGCCATGGACTTCGATTTCCCATGCGGAGGGTCCCGCAGAAATGCTTGCCCAGGTACGCGTCAAAGATTTGATAATAGGGGGCGGGTTTGACCTGGCCGCGTTTCAAAAGGGTTTTTGTGACTTCTGCTGCCATTACTCCTGCAGCCAACTGACAACCTGAACTGACCGAGGGGGCGCGATGAGTAATCGGATTCGCAACGGTTCGGTCCATGTATTTGAGAGGTAGCATCCTCGGACAGAGTCCTATCAAAAACGCAACGATTTTTTCTTTATATGTCATTGAGTCGTTTAGATCGAAATACTGATCAAACGACATTCCCTGTGGTGCGAATGTTAACCAGCAAGTGCTAAAGCCCATTGGGCCGGCCGTGATTGCGGGAATATTTTTCTTAGCAGCTTCAGCGAAAATCAGCCTTCGGGCATCGATTTCGTAGAGGTCGATCCCGTCAACAACTACATCAACACCGGTTAGAAATTCTTCAATGTTATCTTTGTCGATGTAGTCGTTTATGCCGCAAATTTCGATGTCAGGATTGATATCCATGGCGGCGGCCAACATGACATCGACTTTGGAACGCCCCAACGATTTGATTGTCGCTCCGTATTGCCGATTGAAATTTGCTGGCTCGAACGAATCAGGATCGGCAACGTTGAATTTTCCAACTCCAAGACGAGCAAGAGTTATTAAATGCAGCCCGCCCACGCCACCTAAGCCTGGTATCGCAACGCGACAATTTCGGAGGCTTTGTTGCTCGTCCTCTGAAATTAGTCCTCGATTTCGCGCAAACGCTTGTTCATAGGTCCAGTTCGGTGAAACTGTGCATGCACTTGGGAAACTAAAACTTGCAGGAGCTATAAGTATGCTCATAGTTTGTCTCTTTTGGATTTAAGTCGAGAACATCTTTAACAGGGCGGCGCAAAGATCGAAGTGCTGGCCGAGTGCATATCCCAACTCGGAAAACGAGCTGTGCGGTTCTGCCGCTTAAGCTAGGAACAATTGTTGTGAGCCGGTGGTTAAGTAGATCTGCGTATGGCTCGAATTCGCCGGAGGCAGTTTTATGGGTTAGGAAAATTGGCAGGCTCCCGAGCGGATGAATCGCGAGTCCCTCGCTAGTTGCTTTTAGCCAAGCTCTCTGGATCGCACGTCCACATTCGAAAAACGACTTGTGTTCGGCGTATCTTACTGAGAAAACCACGATTGCCCCAGAATTCCGTACGCTGATAGCACTTGGTGCTGCAAGCAAATGAGAACCAAGTGTTGAGCGCAGGACTTTTGAAATCAATGGGTTTTCAAAGCATCTAAGGAATAACTTTCCGCCGATGGGCAACTCGAGAGTTTTCACGTCAAGCCCATCACGAGTTTCGTCGACGTGTGACTTCGTGTAGCGCAACAACTTGAAGAATTCCGCATGAAACGCGTCCGATGCAAATCGAAGCTGATCTGCTTGAGCGATCAACGTTGCCAAGCGATTAATGTCTCGTCGATTTTCGATCCAGTCAATTGCCACATCGCCTGTTAAATCGATACTCAGAAGCTTGGCTTTAATGGAGTCGGGAATTCGAAGTCGTGAGAATTGTTTGCGATTCGTGCATCGCAAATAAATTGACTCGAATAGGTCATCATCGGCTGACGCGCGGTCTGCATGGTGAAATTGAACCTTCGCGACAGGCTTATTAGGCGAACTTGCCTCAAATAGCCACTCAACGGTCGATTCGAATCCGTAGCGTTGGGAGGCAACGACGATATTCTCAACGACGGCTCCCAAGCTCGTCAGATCGAACATGTGATTGGCATCAGAATTTAGACGTCGCGAACTATCGAAAAATATGAAAACGTCGTTTTCGTGAACTTGAAATCGCCAAGGCTGGTTATTGTCAGGTGACGGTGCTTGGCAGCCTGCCTCAAGAATACGATCACAATAGTTTCGTATGGAATGTTCAGATAGTAACTGCAACATGTTAGTTCGTGCTTGGTGAAGGAATTTGAGCTCCAGGAAAACATGGGGCATTCCTTATATGTCTGCAGTAGTTAGGTCGAATGAGCCTGCAATATTCCGGCATGTAACGTCGACTTTACGCAGAATTCCGATTAGTCAAGCAATGTTGCTCGGCAGTTGTTTGAACTTGCCTAGTTTCTTCAATTGCAAAATGTCCAGATATACGACGATATTAACGGTTTTGACGGTTATGGTCATCAACGCAAATCAACCTAGCGTTCACGGACAGTTGATTCGAACGTGTTCCACTCAAGTTGAACCTTCGATCTCCGCTGCAGAAACTGCGCTAGTAACGCAAATGAAGAAAGTAGCGTGAATGTTCCAGCAATCACGGCAAATAGATGAAAAATCATCATGCGCGGAATTGCGCTACCGTAGAGCTCGTCCTCGGAAAATATCCACCCAACCGAACCGGCAAGACAAACTAACACCGCTGCAATCGACAGTATCAACGCTAACCAAATCGCCCGCAGCTCGCCGCGCAAGATAACGCCACCAAGTACTAGTGCGGGCAATTTAATCGTAACAATCGTTAATAAAATACCGGTCAGAATACTCCGCGTGCGATCTTGATCGAGCCCCAAAAATCCGGAACCAGTAATCACCAATCCAAGCGTCGACCAAACTAGCAACATCAGTACAACCACCACCAAACTTCCACCGCAGGTAACATATGCGGCATCGGGATGGAATAAATACCAACGCACAAAACGCCCGAGAGCACTCTGCGGCTTTGTCTTTAGTGGTAACCCTCGACAAAAGAGCTCCAGTTCATGCGCAATTTCCTGGCTGCTCGAAAATCGCAGATGTGGCGATTTCTCAAGACACTTGAGGCACACCGCCTCCAGGTCGGCTGGCACGCGACTATCAAATTGCCGTGGACGAGGTGCCGGCATTTCAATCGCCTGCTTCATAATCATATGAGGCGTGCCGCGAAACGGTAGCTCGCCGGTCAACATCTCAAAAAAAATGACCCCAAACGAGTAGATGTCGGAGCGCGCATCCGCAGATCGGGAATCTCCGCATGCCTGCTCAGGCGACATGTACGCAGGAGTCCCAAGCACCTGCCCGTCCACTGTTAAGGATTCATCCGCATGCACCGACTTGGCCAATCCAAAATCCAGCAGATGTGGCTCTTGTTGATTGTCAATCAGAATGTTACTCGGCTTCAAATCGCGGTGAGTCACTCCGCACTCATGCGCATAAAATAACGCAGTGACAATTCTGAGACCCAGTTGCGCTGCTTCATGCGGCCGCAAGCGGGCGGACGACAAGTATTTGTCCAGCGGTTTACCTTCGATGTAGTCACAAACAATGAAGTGCACTCCGTCACTGCAGCCTACATCATGCACCGTGACAATGTTGGGATGCTTAAGTTTGGCTGCGGTTTTCGCTTCGCGTACGAACAGTGCACTGTCGCGATCCGTTAGGAGTTGGCGACGAGGTACCTTGATCGCCACAATCCGGTCGAGCCGTCGATCGTGTGCTTTCCATACCGTTCCAAAGCCGCCATGTCCAACGGTTTGTAATAGCTCGAAGTCTGCGATAAGCTCTCCAACTCGCAGATAGCGATTGGCTGATTGTTCACCCCCTTCGGAGTGATCGGTCGTATTGTTTCCTTGATCCGAGATTTTGGGAGTATTGTGCGCGGCCAACTCGGGAGTGAACGCGGCAGTTGTCAACGACTCATCCGTGCTGCTGAGATCTGCATTCAGTTCCACCGCTTCGGTTTTGCGAGCGTTATCCGGCTTCTGTTCTGTCATCGAGTTTGCTCTCCCACAGCGGGGACTCCAGGTGTATATCCGACGCCATTGTACAGAATCCCAGCGAGCTTCTCGTGCCCCGCTACCTCGTGCTGCTCCTCGTGCCCCGGCTCTGCCTGGGCATGGCTGCGCGGAGGCTCCTGCCTCCCTTGAGTCCTGTGCTGCGCTCGTGCCCCTGCTCTGCTTGCGCGGCGGCCCATGCGGACTCCCTTAGTCACCCGACTTGGAAGGAGGTAAGGGCGCTGCGCGGTGTGAGGAGAGGCAGGAGCCTCTGCGCAGCGCGTTCCGAGGCAGAGCCCCGGAACGAGCGGTAA
>JBGSUV010000138.1:0-120172 GCA_041753315.1 Pirellulaceae bacterium
TATAACCGTCTCTTTTGGGCATCGACTTTTCGTGAGAGTTAGGCTGCAGCATGGACGAAGAGCAGAGCCTGAATTGGTTTGTCGCGCAATGACAAATCAACGTAAGTGTGCAGTTTCACAGGCAGAGCTATACTATTGTCGGACACTAAAAGCAGTATTGCAGTTGTCAAGTCGGCGCCAGCGTCACCGGCCCAATCGCTAGAGCTTAGCTGCGATCATGCAAGAACTTTAATCAACGGAGCAACGATGAGTACGACCGCACCTGACTATCTCAATCCTGGAATCCCCGCTGGATTAAAGCGTGTGCAGATCCCGGTCATCCGCGGAACCGCCGAATCACTGGCAGGTTATGGTTCGCTGATTACCGGTGATCCAGAAAGTTTCCCTGTCGAGATCGTGCGATGGCCCGCGCAGGGCTGGCGACCTGTGGATACCGATTGCGGTGATGAGGGCGGTACGACGCAAGGCATTTTTGTCAGCGAGTGGAAAGGGGATGTGCTTTACGGAAGCAACGAAGCGGTGGGCGGGCACTACATTCTCGGCTATGCGACCGAACCGACGGTCGCCAAGGAGGACCACCACGCGACGCCAGAGCGGATCCTGCTGTGGCACTGCAACTATCATCCCGACGGAGGGCAGTTGTTTTTTCCGCAAGAACGCAAGCCCTTTGTCGTGCCGTTGGCATTACCAGGGGACGATGTGCAACCTGATGATTTTGTCTGCTTTTGGTTTGACGGCAGTTGTGGACTTTATATTCACCCTAACATTTGGCACGACGGCGTCTTCACGCTCGAAGGCAAGCAGCGATTTTTTGACAAGCAAGGAGCCGTGCATGCTCGGGTGTCGATCGATTTTGCCCGCGAGTTCCAGTGTTTGTTGGAAGCACCCGTGGGTGCATCCGAACTAAAATAATCAAATCCTGTCGGGAGATCACAATGTCGAATCGAATTCTACTACCCACTCTCATGGTGTTGTTAACGCAATTTGCCAGCGCCCAGCAGCCGACTCGGGAGGAGAAAGTGCGGGCCGATAAGGCCAAAGTGGAGTCAGCGGGATTTTGGATCTACAACGATCTTCCCAAAGCCTACGCGTTGGCCAAGGAGACCGGCAAGCCGATCGTGGTGTCGATGCGCTGTATTCCGTGCGAGGAGTGTGTCAAGTTGGACGACGATGTGGTCGATGCGGATCCAGTCATCCGACCGTTGTTAGAGCAATTTGTCTGTGTGCGAATTGTCGGAACCAATGGTCTCGACTTGGATACGTTCCAGTACGATACCGACCAGTCGTTTGCCATGTTTATGCTCAACGCCGACAAGACAGTTTATGGTCGCTTTGGTACGCGATCGCACCGCACCGATTGGATAGGCGATGTGTCGCTCGAAGGCTTGGCCAAAGCCTTGCAGGGTGCG
This sequence comes from Pirellulaceae bacterium, assembly GCA_041753315.1. Lineage (GTDB taxonomy): Bacteria > Planctomycetota > Planctomycetia > Pirellulales > Pirellulaceae > Aureliella. The sequence goes on from JBGSUV010000138.1 coordinate 1,410, forward strand.
TTGGAACTGCATGCCCAGTATCCAGCCAATCGCGAGGCCCTCGCCGGTAAACGTGGCAAGCCGCTCGAGTATTCGACGCCAGAACTATATCCTGCACTGAAAGATAAATACACCAGTCAGCTCAACTACTCCGGCGATGTCGTCAAGAGTTGCATTCACTGCCACCAAATTGGTGACGCCCGTCGCGATATCTACTGGAGTCGGAACAAACCGATTCCGGAAGAACTACTGTACCCCTACCCGCATCCCAAGTCGGTTGGGCTTGTACTGAACCCGGACGAGCGAGCGCAAATCAAGAGCGTCACAGAGGATTCGCCAGCGGCGCGTGCCGAATTGCAGGCCGGCGACAGCTTGATCTCTATGAACGGGCAGCCGCTATTGTCGATGGCCGATGTGCAGTGGGTCTTGCACCATGTGCCGGCAACTGGAGGTGAAGTTCCGATGTTGATCGAACGAGCAGGTAAATCGATTAGCGCCACGCTGAAGCTTGGGAAAGGCTGGCGGCGGGAGGACGACACCTCATGGCGGGTTGCGGCTTGGGAAATGCGTCGCATCGCCACCGGTGGAATGCGACTTGTCCCTACCGATGAAGCTCAACGAAAACAACATGGAGTACAAACCGGCATGGCGCTGGAAGTTGCCCATGTTGGCATGTACGGACCTCACGCGGCGGCTAAGAATGCAGGCTTTCAAGTTGGAGACATCATCGTCGAGTTTGATGGCCATACCGATTTTGCCAAGGAGTCAGACCTATTCACATACGTTAACGATCATCGTCGCATAGGCGATCAAGTCTCCGTGCGGCTGATACGAGATGGACAATCCAAAGTCCTGAAGCTGCCGATTCAAGAGTGAGGCACCTCTTTTACCTTGGGCTGCGACCATCGATTCACGTTGTACTGAAATCACGACCACCGTTTTTGTAAGCACGGATAGCAAAGCCGGAGCACGGATGAAGGGAAGTTAAGTTGTTCAGGGCTCTGTCGTCTCTACCGCGGAACGCGCTGCCTGGAGGCTCCTGCCTCTCTTTAAGAAACACTACATGCCCCTTCTTCTACAGAAAATTACAAGAGTCGCCTACCCAGAGTATTCGCGATTGAGAGAATCCGATGAATGTTGCCCAGCAGAAACTGTTCCGTTCACGACTGCGCAACATCATCGTCGTTGGTTTGTTGTTGTGCGCTGCCACGTACGCTTACATTCATTTCACTTACGCTCGCCCGGTCGGCGAGGGACCGGCGGGACCAAACGTGGCGGCGGCACCGTTCGAATCGATTTGGTCGGAGCGGCAGGTTGAGTTGGTGGGCATCGGCGATAGCATCACTGCGGGACTGGGCGCCAAGTCGATCGAACATTCGTACTTCAACCGATTGATAAATAATCCAATGGATGAATACTCGGACATGCAGGGGAAGTGCTTGCGCCGGGTCCTCAACAACCTGACATTCGAAAATCTGGCAGTTTCCGGTTCGACCTCCTTGCAACACGAAGAGGCGATTCAGTCGCGTCTGACGGTGCGCGATGAAAATGTTTTTGGCTTGGTGGTCATGACGACTGGGGGCAACGATATCATTCACAGCTATGGACGGTCGCCACCCCGCGAGGGCGCGATGTACGGTGCTACGCTGAGCCAAGCGACACCGTGGATTCGTAACTTTGAACAACGACTTGCGCGGATGCTCGATGCGATTGAACTCGCATTTCCGGGTGGTTGCGAAATCTACTTGGCCGACATCTACGATCCGACCGATGGAGTCGGCGATGCGCCCAGCATTATGCTCGACCATTGGCCCGATGGACTGGCAATCCATGCGCAATACAACCTCATACTCCGCGATGCGGCGAGCAAACGGGAGAATGTCTTCCACGTGCCGCTGCACGAAACCTTTCTCGGCCATGGCTCGCATTGCAGGCAATTTTGGCGGTCCACGTACGATGCCAGCGATCCTTATTACTGGTTTTATTCCAACGTCGAAGACCCCAATGACCGTGGTTACGATGCCATTCGCCGAGTCTTTTTGAATGCAATTCTCGAGCATTCGCAACTAATTCCCGAGTCGATCAAGTGACTTCCTGCGATCGAACGCGACGTGTTGCGCAGGCTGTTCAGTTTACCCAGTTTGGCTTGTTTTGCAGCCTGTTCTTTTCTACGATCCCAGCCGCATGGAAATGCTGTAGCCATTTTTCAAGTGAAGAAATGGTGGGGAAGAGAATTCAGCTATGGTAGGGGCATGGAATGTCGAGCAAAAATCGCAAAGAAGAAATAGGAACCCGGTTGTCCGCTCGAACAAGCGGGCATGTGTTGTCGCTCATGCTGGCACTGTGTGCCGTGTCTGTCGTGGGTTGCAAGACCCCTTGGGCTCGTCCGCTGGACAACGAACCGAGTTTTGAGCGCCTGCTCGAAAGCGAACGGAAGCAAAGTGGTCGTCAGGCGGGTGTTGGCAGTCAAGCCGGACTGCATACCGATCAGAAGCGACCAGGTCAGGCGCGATTCGCAGGCGACGCGCGCGGCCCCCAAGAGATGCAGGACGCTGAGCCAATCAACGGCATGGATCGCGAACAGGCGATCGAGACATTAACTCGCAACGATCAGTCTGTGCCGCGCGACGAAGCTTCACTCAGTCGAATCATGCAGCAAACGCAAAAAGCGGTCGCCAATCAGTATGCCCAAGCGGATGATCTACAGGCTGGCTCACGATATGAAACGCGAGCCTCAAATGCATCCAGCAACCGACGGTCGATTTCTGATGCTACTGCAAGTCAACGGCCAGAAGGTGCGACTAGAGCTTACGATATTGAAGGCAGCGAAGACGAATCGGTCGTCATGTTCAACATGAATGATGATTCCGAAGAATTCCTTGAACAGGATCCGCAGCCCAGGCGTCGCACCCGCGATGTACCGCCGGTGAAGTATGCTTCACAGGATCGTAACGACTCGCCACCGAAAACTCTGAAACATCAAGACTCTGAGGTGGTCGCTGCATCCCATTCACGCAAAGCTGAACCAGTTAGCGACTACGATCTATCGTCTGCCAACGGCAGCAAGTCAGCGAATGTCGATCTGAGTTGGGAGGACCATATTCGTGAGGCGCTGTTTCAATTGGAGGAGTCCACCGATGCTGCACTCAGTCCAGAGGAACAAGTTCGTCGTGCGACAATTGCACGCTTGCTGAGCATGACGGCTGGCGATGTCGAAGCCGCCATGCAGCCCATCGAAGGCTTGCAGCCAATGGAACAGGAGTATTATCGTCACCAACTCAAAGCTCTCTACGATTCCCTTGATCCCAGCGGAACACCTGTCGCCAGTCGACGCTGGTCGCTGGCCATGTTAAGCCAACGCAAGGCCCATGAGAACTTGTCAGCGATTAGCAACTTGGAAGTCAACAACGCAGCATTCTGCACGTCGGTTGAGAGTTTCGGAGTGGTGCAAGAATTCCCAGCCAGCAACTTCAAACCGGATCAAGAATTTTTGCTGTACTGCGAAATCGACAACTTTGTCAGCGAGCAAATTAACTCCGGTGGATACGAAACTCAACTGCAAGGCAGCTATGAGATCGTGGATTCCAACGGTCGAAGAGTCACTCAGGTTGATTTGCCTATGGACTCGCATGTCTGCCGCAATCGCCGCCGCGACTATTTTATTGCTTATCGCATGCACATGCCACAGAACGTCAGCCCAGGCAAATACACACTCAAGCTGACGATCGAAGACATGAAGGGGCCGAAGTTTGGACAAACCGACTTGCCATTTCAAATCGTGAATTGAACCCCGCAGTGGAACTTGCAATTTCTGACTGACAGAATTATTCGGTCAGCGCTCCACGTTTCTCGGCAATCAATTCCAGTAGTTTCTTCTGCGGCGTTGCGAACTTGTCGACTCCTTCGCGCATCAACACTTCATGCATGTCGGCGATGTCGAGGTGTGCATCGATCTCGTCGAGCACTGATTGCGGTGGCAACTGATCGACGCGGCGCGTGAAGCGAATATCGCTTTTCGAAACCGCTTCGTTGGTCGCCGGTGGATTGGTTTGAATGTCGCTTCCGGCAAGCGCAGCCACGTATTTGGTCGGAGGATCCGACGGAATCTTCGTACCGGTACTTGCAAAAATGATCTCTTGCTCGAGCGGAGTTGGATGGGACTTCCAAAACGATTGGTTGGCTAACCAGATGCGTTGGGCGTTGACAATGCCTACCATGCCTTGCGCATCGCTGGAGAGCTCGGGGAGCTTCTTCGAGGTGTATTGGTCGACTCGCGAAACAAAAATGCTGTAGACGCTCTTAAAGTTGTCCAACGACTTGCGTTGTTGTGCTCCCTTCCAGACGTTATCGCGGGCCGTTTCGTATTGGTCCATGGTAAACACCAGCGTGACGTTTAAGGTGGCGCCGTGCGCCGCCAGTGCTTCCAGACTGTCCAAGCCGGCCGGGGTAGCCGGAACCTTGATCATTCGATTTTCGTGGTTGGCAGACCATCGTCGACCAAGTTCGATATAGCGCTCAACGCGATCTGCATGAGGCATGTCGGAGTCGGGATCCTCGATCAAGGGATCCAATTCAAAACTCACCCACCCCGCGTTTCCCTTAGTTTTCTTCCAAATCGGCAGGAAGGCCTGTTGCGCATGCTGGACAAGTTGGTCTGTTAAGTCCCAGGCGATTTCGTCATCGCTTTTTCCCGAGTCGAGCAACTTGGATAGTTGATTGTCAAATCGTCCGCTGTCGATCAAGTCGCCGATGATAATGGGATTGCTTGTCGCCCCTACGGCTCCCCATGCAAGATTTTGTTCGACCAAGTCGGGATCGATGGAATCCAAATAGAGTTTGGTGCCACTATCGACCAAGCTCTTGATTGCTGCATTTGTCATTTCGGGGACTCCTTAACAGGTGATTCGGCGAGTAGTTCGGAGGGTAATTCGATCACGGCCCGGCATCCTGCTCGATCGGTGCGGTTGGCGAGAGTTAAGCGACCGTGATGCAGGGAAACCAGACGCTGCGCTTTAGTCAGGCCAACACCCAGACCTCGCCCAGCTTCGCGACCGCTGTAAAACGGGTCGAAACAGTTGTCCAGGGCCGCTTGGGACATGCCCATTCCTTCGTCCGTGATTTGAATAACCCACCAGGAATTGGAAAAGCGATCATGCTTTAAGTCTACGCGATATGTGGTGCAAATTGTGAGCCGACCTCCTGCGGGCATCGCTTCCACACCATTTCGCAGCAGGCACCATAACGTTTCAGTCATTGCTTGGGGGTCGAAAACCGCTTGCCCATCTGGGGGCGATTCTTGTATCTGAAGTTCGACCATGACAGCCCGTTGTTCGACCCACTTCTTTGCCTTTTCGACCAGCGTTTCGAGAAAAGGGATGATGGCAACAGGTCGTCGTTCGATGAGTGGTGGACGAGCAACAAGCATTAAGTCGCCGAGCATCTCACAGCCGCGCATCGCATTATCGACGATGGCATGCAGCAAGCTCCGGCGATGCTGGCTGGTTTCATCCTGTGCCAAGACGCCCGCGCGCGTGGCGATATTGGCCAGGGGGTTGTTCAGTTCGTGGCTAAGTCCGTACGCAAAGTTGTAGAGCGATTGCTGAAACCGCACTTCGAGTTCACGGGTGAATTGGGATTGGAAGCCGTGAAGGCGGATGGCCAAACTGGCTAGTTCCAACAGGATTGACTCAGCGCGCGCCGCCGCGTCGCGCTGCGTTAGAGAGGACCATTCCGCATCGCTTGTTGGTTGACTGCTTTCCGCATGCGGCTGGCTCTCCGCAAATAGACGACATTGCCAGTTTTTTAGCACCAATTGCCGAGGCAGCTCGTACACGATCGAATAGGCTCGCAAGCTGTCGGAGGTGCCTTCGCCTGTGAGCGAGTGGGCGAGTGGGGGTACGTGTTTCGAACACCAGGCGGCGAAGGTAGCGTCCGAACGCCCAAGCTCCCGTAGTTCTTCGATGGCCCAACTTGGCGCACTGCCATCGTTGTCCAAAGCGAGACAACGCAGGAGCAGTTGCGTCAATCGTTGGCAAGTTGCATCGGAAAAGCTACTAAACTGAGGCTCGGCCGATGCGTTACCCATCGCAGGTATCCACTTAGTGAATCACTGGCTTGTCAATTTCTAGCAAGTCGCACACACGTTCGATCAAGCGATCCACGGTGAATGGTTTTTGCACGAAGTCATCGGCACCCGCAGTTCGCAGTTCGCCGATCTTGTCTTGCTCAATCATCCCTGAAATGCAAATGATGCGGACCGAATCGAGCGTGCTGTCGCTGCGAACTCGTTGGCAAACTTCTTTGCCATTAATGTCTGGCAACATCACGTCCAAGATCACGATGTCAGGACGAAACTCCTTGACCTGCATGCCGGCATCGAAGCCATTATTTGCGGTCCGGATTTCGAAACGGCCATCGCGGTCAAACGCATCCGCCATGAGATCAACCAGATCCTGCTCGTCATCCACGATCAGCAATTTCTTCTTGCCGTTTTCGAGAGCATCGGTTGGAATGCCGTTGTCTCGCATGAAAGAAAACAGCTGGTCGCGAGGAATTCGTCGGAATCGACTGCCAGGCACCCGAAATCCTTTGAGTGATCCGTTGTCAAAACAACGGATAATTGTCTGTTGGCTTACTTTGCAGATCTTAGCTGCTTCGCCGGTCGTAAAAACAGTTTTTATCGTCGACATGCTCCCACCATCCTTCCTGATCGATGGCCACGCTAGTCGCATACGGAATTCAGAGAGGTACGGAAACCGTCCCTGGCCGATGCTTTCAATCTGCAAGTCTCAGATTGCCTAGCTTCTTGAAACTAAACAGAACTGTAGACGGCAACAAACGCCTATCTCCACCAGTTACTGTCCTTTCCTATATCCTTCAGCAATCCCCGCTCCCGCCAAGCTTACCAAGCTTGACTGAACTGCCGGATTATACCGGATGGGCGGGCTGGGTCAATATCGATTGAAAACGCGTAAGCTAAATGTATTGAATGACTTACGACGATTGGGAGAATTTTATTCTCAAAGAAACTTCCCAGATTCCGCGATTGACGGAATAACGCCAGCCGTCTCGGACAGTCCTTAACGCTCCAGCCTACCTAGGTAGCATCGTTCTCCAATTTGCGGGAGCGTAGAACGATTGTTCCAATCGTCCAAAAGCGATTGGGGACAATCGCTCGACACTGGCTAGGGCAAGTCAATGCATAGTAGTTCGCTTTGTGTTGCCGAAATGGAGCGGCGCAGGACCAGCTTTTTGTCGGAATAAGCTGGCAAGGCTCGATAGGTTCCGACCGGAAGTTGGCTGCTCGCTAGTAACTTAAAGCGCGGAGCTTCACCGTTGAGCAATCCAAGTTCGCCTTCCAACTTCACCGTCAACACGAGCTTTCCGATAGCAATAAGATGGGCGGTCCCAAAATCAGCTGCTTGCCACTGAGTTTTTTGAGTGGTCGCATCGATCGCTTTTAACGAGGCGACTCCCACGTCTTCGCGACCATCGATACCGATCAGTTGCTTGCCGACTAGTACTGGGGTGTTGTATTGGCTTGATAAGGATTCGTTGCGACTTTCCTCGACGAGCGTTTGGTCGTCCTTAATAGACAAGGTCAGAGCGCCCACACCGTAGCTGGCGGTCAAATAGTATCGACCATTTCCCAATGCGATTGGGGTCGCGGCGTTGACCGTTGGACCACGACTGCCAAACCGAACCGAAGATAAAATTTTTCCCGTTTGAGAATCAAGCAAAACGGTATCGTAGCGCGTGACGACAAGCGCCAGCGAGTCGTCGGATGTGGTTGATTGGATTGCAATCGGCGATGCGTAGCTAGCATCATGCTCGGTTGCGGACCAACGAGTCTTTCCGGTTGCTTGATCGACCGCTACGATTCCGGCCCCTTGGCCACCCAGACATACAATCACCAGTCCATTGATAGCTAGTGGCGTAGAGCCTGCGCCAAAATAGCCATCGTCGGCCTTGAGTTCGTTACGCAGCGCTCGGCGCCAGACAAGTTCTCCGTTCGTAATGCGCACGCAGGTCAAATCGCCAGCGGCACCATAACAAAACGCATACTCGCCTTGCACAACAGGAACGCAGCGGGGACCTTCGTCGGGATTGATGCGACCTTGATAAGTTGCCGGCCACTTGCATTCCCACTGCGGTTGGCCGTCGAGCAGTGAATGAGCGCTCAACGACTCGTTGCTTCCACTTCGCTGCAGCGTTAGCACTTGGCTACCCACGATGGCGGAACCTCCAAAGCCGCTACCGATTTTGGCACGCCACAGCACTGGCAACTCGTTGGGCCACTTGGTCTCCAGTTGATCGTCCGAGGCGGCGTGGCCATCACGATGGGGACCTAGTATTTGTGGCCAGTCGGCGAGGGTTGGCGATGAGATGTTGCTGATCAGGCAGGCGGCAAGGCCTAAAACGCATAAGTAGCCCCTAGCCTGGAAGGAAGGTGCAAAGAATGATAGCCTGCTGATCGTTTGAGAGAGATTCATCACCGAGGGGCCTCAAGTGGCAAAGTGGGTACGGCTGTGGGGGAAAAAACGCGGGACGCGGATGAGCGGCTGGTGGGTCGTTGGGAGCGTCAGCGAAGCTGCGTTTTTTGGCGCACTGCTGCTACTGGGGATTTTATCACTCACCACCACCGTGGCGTGGCAGTTATTTTGGCCTGAGTCGACAATTTTGCGGATCGGCTTTGGCTTCTGGCTGATGGTGATCTCCTCCAGCTCGTTCATCGTGATCGGTTTAACCGGGTTTATCCTACAAGTTTCTCAAACGCTTGCATCACCCGAGTTACGTTCGACGCTGGTCGACAAAGCAAAACGTGAGCACAAGCGTCGGGCTGACGGCGTCGAGAGCAACATCGACGTGCTGAACTTGCCCAGTCTCCGGGAGCTCACCGATAGCCCAGGAACGCGCCTGGCCTATCGACTTGCCCACCAGGCGGGTGAGCGAACGCCCATGGTGTTGTGTACGTTGTTCGCCACCGCGTGGAATTCCATGTTGATGATCCTAATCTCCATTTCGGTGCTGAACCATGCCAGTGGCAACCCCGATTGGTTCCTGAGTGCCATCCTGATTCCCTTTGGAGTGGTAAGTTACATCACGACTCGCTGGTTCTTCCGGTTATTTCGCCGCCATGCGGGAATTGGCCCCACGGCGGTCGAGATTAGCGACTTGCCGCTCTTGCCCGGCAGGACATATCAGTTATATCTTTGCCAATACGGGCGGGTGCGGTTTAGTGAGTTGTTTGTTCGTTTGATTGGCTATGAAGAATCGACCTATCAGCAGGGGACCGATCTGAGGACCGAACGGGTTGAGATGGCACGCATTGATGCTCAGTTTCGGGGCGGTAATTCAGAAAAAACTACCGATATTTTGGTCGCTGAGCCAGAAAAGCCACTGGAATTGGACTGCCAAATCACTTTGCCAAATGATATGATGCACTCGTTCCAGGGGCAGAATAATGCTGTCGTTTGGAAGATTGTTGTTCAAGGAGACGCCGTCAAGTGGCCATCGTTTTGCCGAAGTTTTCCAGTCGTCGTGTATCCGCGCGGCGTTCCATAGCGGCTCGGACCGAGCCTGCGCTGGGGCTTCGTTTGTTGACGTTGCAACACGCGCTGGAGCCGGGAGAAACCTTGGACTTCGAGTACTGCATTCAACGTGTGTCGGGTGAATTGATTGATCGCTTGGAAGTTTCCGTCGGTTGGTACACCGAGGGGAAGGGAAGCGAAGATCGAGGCATCCTTTTCTTCAGAAGCTTATCCCGCAACGAGTTGAGCCAGACGCCGCTTTCCGAACCGCACCGCCTCGAGACGGTCTTGCCCTCCAATCCACTGAGTTACGAAGGTCGTTTGTTCAAGATCCGTTGGTGTATTCGCCTACGGCTATTCCTCAGCGACGGTCGCGAAATCTCCGCCGAACACCCCTTCTACCTCGGCCATCTCACGGTCGAAGTGTAACGCAGTCATTCGTTTTAGAGTTAGACATGGTTCGTTTCATTGATGATTGAACCGGTCAAAGCGAATCACGTGTTTTACGGCGACTGAAAACAATCTACTTCTCCCGAGAATCAGCAAGCCCTACAATCCAAGCATGAAGAGAAACTTGGAACCAACCCGCAATGTACCTGAGAGCGAATCTGTTGTTGGGCAGAGTCGGGGATGTTTGCCTCCTACACCTGAGGAGAGCCGGCGAAATTGGGCTGCATGGCATCAAGCGATGGAGTTGAGCCACGCGATGCTGATGATGGGGCTACGGCAAAAGATTGGCCCGGACGGTGATCTCCAAGCGGCTTATCGCGATTGGTATGAACGTTACCAGGACGCGAAGTGGGGCAGACATCGTGACTCCTAGTCTACTGCTGCGAGTCTTGGAAGATATTTATGGTCAAGTCGAAAGGCTGGGAGTTTCCCCGGTGGTAGCTGGTGGACTTGCCGTTTCTTACTGGGGGCATCCACGCAGCACGCAAGATATTGACTTGGCGGTACTCGTCTCTGACAATGTTAGTTTCGAATTTGGTCTTCGCCAAGCCCAGCTGCGACCTGCCAAGAGCGGACGAGTGATTGATCTCGGTTTTGTCAGAGTCTCGCAGTGGAAATTAACACTTGAGCAAGAGTACGTCGATTGCGAAATTGATTTTTTGATTTCAAATTCGTCTTACCACCAGATGGCGATCAACCGAGCTGTTGATTGCGAGTTTCCAGGAGTTGGTGGTCGACTACGTGTGTTGAGCTGCGAAGACTTGCTAATATTTAAAGCCGCATCGGGCCGTTTGATCGACTTGGCTGATATCAGCACACTGTACGATCTCCATGAGCGAACACTCGACTACAGCTACTTGCAGATGGTCTGCGAGGAACTACATCTTCCAGCGGATTTTTGGCGTAAGTCGTAGTGGATCTTGCTTGCTAAAGATCCCTTTACTGCAGGACCTTTCGCAAGGTCCACTACCCCAATTTCAAATGTTGACGCAGCCCTAATCGCCCTCACCTGATCCGTTTGAATTGATAGATTCTCTGTTTTGCGCAACCGACTTGGCCTGCGCGCTGGCATTGCCAATATAAGTTGCAGGTGTCATCTGCCTTAGCGAAGCCTTGGCTGCTTCGGGAATATCGAGTCCATCGATAAACGTGCGAAGCTTCTGTTCGGTAATTCCTTGACCACGCGTCAGCTCTTTCAGTTTCTCGTACGGCTGGGCAACGTTGTATCTGCGCATCACCGTCTGTATCGGCTCTGCCAACACTTCCCAAGCATGTTCCAGATCGGCTGCCAGCCGTTCGCGGTTCAACTCCAGCTTGCCAATTCCTTTTAGCAGGGACTCGTAGGCGATGTGGCTGTATGCAAACCCGACTCCCATGTTCCGCAGCACGGTCGAGTCCGTTAGATCGCGTTGCCAACGGGAGATGGGCAGCTTCTGTGCTAGATGCGTCAACACGGCATTTGCCAAACCTAAGTTTCCCTCGGCATTTTCAAAATCGATGGGATTGACTTTGTGAGGCATGGTCGACGAGCCCACTTCGCCCGCCACGGTCTTTTGTTTGAAGTATCCCAGTGAGATGTAGCCCCACACATCGCGGCTAAAGTCGATCAAAATCGTATTGGCCCGGACCATGGCATCAAACAGTTCCGCCATGTAGTCATGTGGCTCAATCTGCGTCGTCAGCGGATTCCAAGCCAATCCCAACGACTCGACAAAGCTACGCGCATGGGCTTCCCAATCAACGTCGGGATAAGCCGACAAATGGGCGTTGTAATTTCCCACCGCGCCGTTGATCTTGCCCAGCAGTTGGATACCTCGCAATTGAACGATCTGTCGGGAAAGTCGCTGGGCAACGTTGGCCATCTCTTTGCCGACCGTGGTGGGTGATGCGGTTTGACCATGTGTACGCGACATCATCGCAACTTCGGCGTAATCAACCGCCATTTGAATGAGCAGTTGCTCTATCTTCTGTAGGGTTGGCAAGAGAATTTGCGCGCGTCCCTCCCTCAGCATCAGTCCGTGCGCGGTGTTGTTAATGTCTTCGGAGGTACAGGCAAAGTGTACAAATTCGCCAACGCGTGCCAACTCGGGTAGGCTCGCGATTTTCTCCTTGATGAAGTACTCGATCGCTTTAACATCGTGATTCGTGGTACGCTCGATCTCTTTTACGCGCTGAGCATCGGCTGCGCTAAAATTGGCTACCAGGTTTTCCAGCAAGGCATTGGCTTCTGGGCTGAACGCTGGGACTTCAGCAATTGCCGGATGTTGCGCAAGTTGCTGCAACCATTTGACTTCTACCACCAGTCGAAACTTGATCAATCCAAATTCGCTGAAGGTATCTCGAAGTGGTGAGGTCTTGCTGGCGTAGCGGCCATCAATGGGTGAAACGGCAGTCAGCGAAGTGAGTTCCATGGATTTGAAAAGCGTAGAGTGGAGTAGGGTTGGTAGAACGAGTGTGAACACGCGACGAGTCGATACATGTTCGGCAGTGAACCGCGTTTGTTGAGCCGTTAAAGTGGTTTACATGTTCGTCAAATCATCTTCGCCTGGAGCGCCCAGTAGATCATCCAGTATTTTTGCAAATATGCCTTCGTGCTGTGTGTTATGAGCATAAACTCTAGCGATGGTGTGACTAATTGGAAGGCGCTGGTATAAACCATGTGTTGTTAGGGGGCGAATGCGATTGCTGGCTGAGTCGAAATAGAAATTCATACCTGCGGTGGCACCAACCGTGTGGGGGCGATGAATGTGCCGTGCTAAATCGACCTTAAACGGAAGGTCTTGCAGATCACCTGGCAAACGCTCGCGTATCGATTCTGCAAAAACGCGAGGCGACGAAAACACGGAGCTGCTCTCCGATTGACTCTCACCGAAACTCATCGTGCGTTGACAGACCATGGTCCATGCGGTCTTGCGATTCAACCAGCGATTCCAACGTTGGCCAATTGCGTTTAGAGCTGGATCGCTGCTCCGGCTCCAGCGCCGTGCGTCGGTGAGTAGCGAAAATTCCGTTAAGTAAAGATATTCATCCAAGTGATCGCGTGGGTCGCCAGGGAAGATATACGCATGGCTCTCGCGGAAAAGTTCGGCCAACTCCAGGTCGATTGCACGAACCGTTCGATGGAAATAGACGCTGCGAAACAATTCCGCTTTCATCGATAGAAAATGCACTAGCGCATGCATCCCGCGGTCGTGGATGGTCAAGCCAAATTCGGTAAACGAACTGTAGTGGAGGATGCGCTGCAGGTCGAACGAACGTGGACTCAAACCGGTCATGAAGGCGTCACGTAAGACAAAATCCATATTGTCAATCGTGTAGATACCACAAAAAAGAGTGCGCAGGAGTTGTAGCCAGCGTGGCTGCTCACAATCTGTCGCTCCAGTGGGGCGTTGGATGAGCCACGCAAGTTGGCTTGGATCGATGCAGTTATCTTCCCCGAACTCACCTGAGGGAGCGCGTTGGAGTTGTCGCAAGACACCGGCCAATTGGCTTTCGATGATCAAGGCGCCAAGTCGTTCGTGGGTTAACTGGTAGCGACTGAGGAAATGCGCGTCAAAAAAATGGCCAAAAGGACCATGCCCGACATCGTGTAGCAATCCGGCCATTCGCATTAAGCACTCAATCTGTGGCTTACTGGGAGTACTCGGATCTACCAGTTTTAACGAGTCATATAGCCGATCGATCGCAGCGCTAGCCAAGTGCATCACGCCTAACACATGCTGAAAGCGAGTATGTTCCGCAGTAGGAAAAACCCACCAAGCGGTCTGCAGTTGCCGAATTTGCCGCATCCGCTGCACCCAAGGGTGGTCAATTAGATGTCTTTCGCAAATTTCGCTTTCGTCGACACCCCGTGGCGCGACGAAACGAATATATCCGTGAATTGGATCGTGCGACAAGTTTTCGTTGCGGTAGCTCAACATGCTGCACATCTTAAGGATTCGCTTTGGGAGTGCTAGTGTGTTGTGTCACCAGAGTCGTCGGTAGTGGAGCTTGCTATTGCTAAAGCTCCCCTTGCCAAATAATCAAAGTAGTGGAGCTTGTTAAAGCTCCCATCGCTAGAGCTTTCCAATACCGAGGATCTTTAGCAAGATCCACTACCCAAAACTTGCACCGCGAGGCGCCTACTACAGGGGGGCGGAAGCCGTGATAACTCGCAATAATCGTAACAAATTCCGGGCTAAACCGCAGCTGCCTGGAAACGACGGTTGGCAATGATTGGGGGTTATGGGTGGTTTGAGTTGAATGTGTTAGTCGGAAAAAAAGAGGCAATGGGGTGGAATGCATGCGTGAAACGCCTTTCCGTGCAAATGACTGATGGGGTAAGATGACATGCAACTCATCCGCTTCTTTTCGAATTTTGGATCAGCGCGAGCTGTCGCTACAGGGACGTAAACGAACAAACAGGAGACCTTTTAACAATGGTCCGCAAATCCAGTCGCGTATTATGCGCGCTTTCAACCGTTGTATTGCTTGCAAATGCCGTCTGCGCTCAACAGAAGCCGGCTTATGAACTACTTCCAGCGACTACGCAAGCTGTGGTGTGGATCCCCAACTCCGAAGCATTGCTCGAACGTTGGGACCGTACGCAGCTTTCGCAACTTGCATCCGACCCAGCCGTCCGGCCATTTTTTGACGAGCAGCGTCAAGCGATTGAGAATCGTTTCATGGAAGCTGGATGGCGATTGAATGTAACGCCCGAGGACCTTTCCGAATATGCGATCGGACAGGTTGCATTGGCGTGGCTCGAACTTCCCCAATCCCCTCGGAAGCCGTTTGCGTTAGCCATGTTGGTCGACGTCGAAGACGATCCGCAAATCAACGCTCGTCTCCTTGAACAGTTGGACAAAGAGCTTTCGCAACGCAAGCCAGCCAAAGCGACCATTCAACATGCTGGTGTCAGTATCACCAAGTACACGATGCCCAAACGAGCGGACCAACTACTGGCCGAAAACTCGTATTATGCCATCGCATCCGGCCAGTTGATTGCTACCGACGACGAGCAGCTAATCAAAGAAATGATCTCGCGCGGAAAAGGTGATGCGGTAGCAGGCGAAGTTCTTGCCAATGATCCTGTTTTTGTCGAAGGGCGCAAGAAGTTAAACATTAGTAGCGAAGGGCAGATTGAGTACTTCGTGCGACCACTGGGTTTGGCGCGAGTCTTTCGTTCGATTGGAGGCAAGCGTTCCAAGAGCAATGCTGACTTGCTTGCTGTGTTGCAAAACCAAGGGTTTTCAGCCATTAAGTGCATTTGTGGTGAAGTTTCGATCGGCCAAGAATGGGTCGACATGCAGCACCGCGGTTACGTCTTGGCCGACAAGCCATTGCCAAAGTCGGCTGGAATCTTGGACTTCCCAAATAAGGTGGACGCGAGTATTCCAGGCTTTGTAGGTCAAAACGTCTCGACCTACTTGGCGATGAATTGGAATTCACAAGAAGCTTTTTGGAGAGCCAAAGGCCTCGTGGATGAACTCGCTGGCACACCGGATGTGTTCGACGAAGTCATCGAAGGGATTAAACGCGATCCCAATGGTCCTCGGATTGATATTAAACAAGATGTCTTGCCTCAGTTGACGAATGACATCTATGCGATCTCGGATAGCAAGCCCGGCGTGCCAGACGTCGATTCCCGTCGCAATCTAATCGCGTTAAAGGTCAAGAATACTGATGCGATGTCGAAAGTACTCGATCGAGCGATGCGGAATGAACCTGATGCCGAGTTGGTCGATTTTGAAGGGCATGCAATTTGGCAGGTCGTCCGTCGGGATGACCAAGAGATCGATCTCGGTGGTGACTTCGGGGATTTTGGAGCCGCACCTCCACAGCAAAATGCCGCAGGCGCCGGGGCTCCACAGCCTTGGCTCAACAATTGGGCGATCACGGTTTACGACGGCTACCTCATGTTTGCTTCCCACGTAGAAGTGATCGAAGATGCCATTACGCAAGCCAAGTCAGGCAAGGAGTCGCCATTGTCGGAAGAGAAAGATTTGCTTCGCGTTTCGGCAGCCATTGATACGCACTTCGGGGAGGATCCCGCCAGTGCTTGGCAAATCGTGCGTAACAGCCTTGCCTACCGTGTGCAGTACGAGCTGTTTCGAGCTGGAAAGCTGCAGGATTCGCAGAGCATGCTTGCTAGTTTGCTCGATAACCTGTTGCAGAGCGATTCGGAAATCAAAGACAAGGCGCCCAAGATCAATGGTGCTACACTTCCGCCGTTCGAGAAGATCGCGCGCTTCCTTCAGCCCGGCGGCTTAATGTTCCGTACGACAGAGCATGGTTGGGAATTCGGTGGATTGTTGTTATCGGACGCGGAAGGGCTTGCGCCAAAACCTTCCCAAGCGAACAACAATATCTCTGGCGGAACGGCTCGTGTTAGCACGGCAGATGCGGAAGCAAAACGCTAGGCTTCGTCCAGTCAAGTATGTAATTTTAGCGGGCTGGTGCCATCACCAGCCCGTTTTACATTGAACGGTGGAACAGTCGGGAGAGCGAGGCGAGCGAGGCTCCTGCCGAACGTTTTCGGGCGCCGTCTAACGTCCACAAGCAAAGTAGTTCGCTTCATCCGAGCGCCACGTTCAGTTTCTTTAATTTGTTGGAAGACTAAGAGCTTTACTTAGGCTCAAAGAACAAATTGACGGACTTATGTACGTAGTAAACAGCAACGGGTGATCGGATTTAGGCCCGAGGGGCTGGTATACCCTCTGCCGGTGTCGAAGGCCCCGGTGAAAATGAACTATTAGCGCAAAGGCCTGAAGGGCCGACACAATTCAAGGCTCCCACATATGCATGATTCACTCGACTGGGCTCCGATCAGTCAACTCATTGGACTTGAAGTCCAGCCCGGAGAGGCGGGTGAAGCAGAAGTCTATCTGAATGTCGATCAACGCATGCATAATCCGATGGGATTTGTTCATGGCGGCGTGATCGCACTGCTGGCCGATGCGGCGATGGGAATTGCTTTTGGTCGAACACTGGATGACAAACATGGGTTTGCAACGGTGGAGCTCAAGACAAGTTTCATTCGACCAGCCACTTGTACGCGATTGCAAGCACGGGCCAAACTTGTGCAACGCGGGTTGCGAATTGGTTTCGTCGAATGCCGGATCACCGATTCGCGCTCGAGACTGATTGCCACCGCCAGTTGTAGTTGTACCGTTACTAGTCTGGAGTAGATTGCGTGAAAATTTGCAGTGCCGCCAAATAATTCTGATCTGGATCGAATATAAAGGATTACAAGCCACCTTGACGGCATGAAGCACAACGCCGCTTCGAATGCTGTTCGTGACTCTGTCCCACACACAATTTATCACTGCGATCGATCCTATTCAGGTCACGATATGAATCAATCAGTTTCAATGGAAGCTCCGGCCACCACTCGCAAGCAGCTTAAACCTCTGCGCGTGTGGGGCTTATTCATCCTATTGCCGTTAATGATCTTGGCTCGTTTTATTCCAGGAATGATCCAAGATGGTCCTTCCTGGATCTGGATGGTCTCTGCATTTGGCCCATTCCTATTAAGCATTCTCATTTTACTGTGGTGGCTTGTGGCGAGTCGCGCAAGTTGGCTAGAACGCGTGTTGGGGATGTTAGGAGTCATCGCGTTACTATTTGTTGTGGTCTCGCTATTGCACGAGAGCATGGTAGGCGCCCCGGTGATCGTCATGACCTTTCCTATGGGAATTGCAGCGTTTGCGATGGGCTTGATCATCGTTTCCAGGCAGCTATCCATCCAAAGAACATTTGTGGCACTGGCCGTTGCGTTTGTCGGCTTTGGATTTTCGACTGCGTTAAAAAATAGTGGAGTGTGGGGCAATTTCGCTTTTGATTTGTCGTGGCGATGGAATGAGACCGCGGAAGAGCGGTTTCTCGCAAGTCGTGGTGGCGACTCAAGCGACAGCAATTCCAACAACGCTGACCTCGAACAAGTCCGCCTCGCGTTTACCCAACCCGAGTGGTCAGGGTTTCGAGGTTCTCAGCGAGATGGCGTGCAACGTGGGCTGGTATTTGATGCCGACTGGAAGGCAAACCCGCCCGAAGAATTGTGGCGGATACAAGTTGGTCCTGCTTGGTCATCATTTGCTGTTGCGGGCTCGTACTTGGTTACGCAGGAACAGCGCGGTGAAAGCGAAGCGGTTGTTTGTTATGACGCGGAGACGGGCAAAGAGATTTGGGTTCAAAGCATCCAATCGCGATTTTTTGAAGCCTTGGGAGGGCTCGGGCCACGCGCGACACCCACCATTGCCGGTGGTAGTGTTTTTGCAATGGGTGCGGAAGGCTGGCTGTGGAAATTGGATGCCGCTAATGGCACAATACAATGGCAAGTCGACCTCCGCAAAGTAGCGGATCGCGAACCGCCGATGTGGGGCTACTCCTGTTCACCTCTGGTCTACGAAGACAAAGTCATTGTGCACAGCGCCGGCAAAGATGACAAAGGCATCGTGGCTTTCGATACGGCCACGGGTGAACTCTGTTGGTCAACCGCATCCAGTGAACAGTCGTATGGCTCCGTGCAAGTCGTTGATCTGCTGGGTAGAGAATCGCTCGCCATTTTAACCGACGCGGGAGTGCAATTACTCGACCCCGCTGATGGCAAGACGGTGCTGGATTACGGTTGGAAACACGACGGTTACCGGGCATTGCAGCCACAATTCGTCGGTGACAATCAACTTCTGATTCCGACCGGCATGGGCCGAGGTACACGGTTGATTCAAGTCGAGGATGAGTCTGGCGCGATGGTTGCCAAAGAGGTCTGGACGTCGCGGAAAATGAAGCCTGAATACAACGACATGGTTGTGCACGATGGCTATCTATATGGATTCGACGATGCGATTTTTGCCTGCGTCGACTTGAAGGATGGAGCAGGGAAATGGAAACGGGGACGCTACGGCAAAGGGCAAGTGCTGCTCTTGGCCGATTCAGGCCTGCTCCTGGTGCTGGGAGAAGAGGGGCAATTGGTCCTTTTAAAAGCCACACCCGATGGCCACGAAGAGCTCGCGCAAATTCAGGCGCTGAAGAGCAAGACGTGGAATCACCCGGTGGTCGTAGGTGACCGTCTCTACATTCGAAACGCGGAAGAAGCCGTCTGTTATCGTCTGCCGAAGAAGAATTAGCGCACACTTCTGTTCGTCCGACCTTGCCGGTCAGGCAGTTGGGCGACTTAGGAACAGAACCTGCCGCGGGAGCCTGTTGTCTGGAACATCCGTGCTCCGGCTTTGCCATCCGTGCTACAAAACCGTTGAGGGCAATGTAGAACAATTGTCCCCAACTGTTTTGTCCACAGCTGAAGGCAAACTTCGCAAGGAACAGAACAATTGGAGTCATTGGCCTACATTCCAAAACAGAATCATTGTTGTAGGTAGTGGTATTGAAGTTGGTAGTAGATTTTCCAAGGGAGGCGGGAGCCTCCGTGCATCGCGTGTCCCGGCAGAGCCAGGGCACGAGACTGTTTTCCAAGGATTGCGGGAGCCTCCGTGCATAGCGTGTCCCAGCAGAGCCAGGGCACGAGACTAATTCGCGTCTCGGAGAGACGCGACTACGTGAATTGTTGCTAAGATATGGGCTTCCCACCTCAACTAGTTCTCGACGAGATATTGGCACATGATTCGACGTCCTATCCCAGCCTGGTTGTTCACCACGTTGATCATAGTTGGCATTGCTTCTAGTATGTTCGCCTACGGCGTCTTGTCAGTCAGGCAGACAAAAAAGAACCCGTCACAAAACGTCGTGCCTGGTTTCGTCAAGTTCGGAGAAGGATTTACGGCTATCACCCAAGCCCGCGGAAATGAAGCCAATCCGAAACCAAGTTGGCTCGTGACGGACTTGAAGACCACCTACTGGAGACTTTTTCTTGGGCTGAGCGCCGGCACGCTGGCGTCCATTGTGATCGGCGTGTTGATGGGCGCTTACCCGGCTGCTGAAGCGCTGTTCAATCCGACGACCACTTTCATGGCCAAGATCCCACCTACGGCGATGTTGGCGGTCTACATGATCGTCTTTCATACCAATCTCAAGATGTATGTGGCGTTGGTTGGCTTTGGAGTCTTCTTTACGATGGTGCAGTCAATCTTTCAAGCGGTTAAAAAAGATGTCGCATCGGATCTGATCGACAAAGCTTATACCTTGGGAGCTTCTGAATTCGAGATTATCCGGGAAGTCATCTGGCCTCAGATTCTACCTCGGGTGATTGAGAACATTCGACTTCACTTGGGACCCGCCATGGTGTTTTTGATCGCAGCCGAGTGGCTCTTTGCCAGCGAAGGATTTGGCTACACAATCCGCCTGCAGCAACGATTGATGAACATGAACGTCGTCTACATCTATTTAGCAATTCTCGGTTTGTCAGGCTTGTTTTTCGATTGGTCGTTAAAACGACTTCGACGCTGGATGTGCCCTTGGTTTGGCGAATGAGTTTCTGGGTTGTTGCCGCAGAACCGAACAGAATTTTTTTGAGGTCGTTCCGTATGAATGGAAAATCCGTAGCCCTGGAAGTCAAAAACGTATCACATGCATTTGGCGATTTCCGCGTTTTGAACCAGATCAACATTCGCATCACCCCGGGACAGATCGTCGCGCTCGTTGGTCCAAGCGGCTGTGGCAAGAGCACCTTGCTAAAGGCCATCCTCGGAACCCATCCGCCCAGCGAAGGCGAGATCATAGTGGGTGGCGAAGAAATTCGTTCCCCCTCGCGCAACGTGGGCATCGTCTACCAACATTACAGCCTCTATGACTTCCTAACTGCCGAACGCAACGTTGCTTTCGGTCTGAAGCTGGACCAGACGAGCATTCCGTTTCGAACGTTCATGTTTCCCAAGTGGCTGGAATTGCGCCGAAAACATACGCAGCAAGCGCGAGACTTTCTGAGGCGGGTGAGCTTGGAATCGGCATGCGGAAAATACCCGTCGGAGCTCTCTGGCGGGATGCGACAGCGTGTTGCCATCGCGCAGGCGCTGATTGTGAAACCGAAGTTATTGTTGCTGGATGAACCTTTCGGAGCATTAGATGAAGCCACCAGAGAAAGCTTGCAAATGATGCTTCTTGGCTTCTATCAAGAGAATTTGTTGGCGGAGCGTGAAGGCCGCACGCCGGAATACACAATCCTCGTCGTAACTCACGAATTGAACGAAGCGATTTACGTCTCCAATCGTGTGATCGGGCTATCCAGATTCCATGATGATGGGGATCAAGGTGCGATGGTCGTCTACGATCGCCCGTGCCCAGTCTACCATCCCGATGAACCCAAGGACTTGGCCAACTTCGTAGAACAGCGGGAGGAGTTACGCCGCGCCGTTTTTGACCCCACTTACGTCAAGCACCACACCAAATACGTCTCATTTTGGCGAGAGCTTGGAGAATCTGAAAAGCTAGCAAAGGCAAGTGCGAGCTAGTCGGCTTCCTAAAGAGTACGCATTTTTTATGATCGGGCTCGACACAGAGAAACAGTTGCAGCTAAATCTAACTCTTTAGCTTATCTCCTGATTTTCGCAAACTTTCGAGTTCGCTACATGTCGTCTGCCATTTTGCCGAATTCAAGCCGCGTGCGTCAGATCGCCATTTTGATCTCAAGCGTCGATGCTGCCGCGGCGCGACAGCTACTTCTGCACCTGCCAACGGAATTGGCCAAGCAAGTTCGCGGAATGGTCCACAAACTTGGGCCCATCTCCGCGGCTGAGAAACGCGCCATTCTGGCGGAATTTCAAAAGTCGGCAGGGCAGGGCGGTAACCCTCGCGAAAGCTCGAGCGCTATGTACGCTGCTCCAAGTGACAGCACGAGGGATGCTCCGCAAACCACTGCAAGTAATTATCGCGTTGCTGCCGATGAAATCGCCTCCCAGCGTGATGCCGCCAATGGAGCGATTTCCGACTCGCCTCTCTCACAAATAGCTTCGCATGCGCAGGGGCGAGCGCAAGATCACGCAGTAGAAAAGTCACACGAGCATAGCACTTGGGCGGTGGACAGCTCGCAAACGACAGCGGAGCAGGATCGAGCCCCAGCTTGGACAAAGTTGAGTACGGAAGCACTCGTGCGATTTGTTCAAGGCGAAAGAACCGCAGTCATCGCAGTTGTGGTTAGCCAACTGCTTCCACATAAAGCTGTCGAGGTCCTGCGACAGTTGCCTCGGGAAACACATCGAGCCGTTCTGCAACGCTTGTCACAGTTGCAAGATATTGATCCGACTGCCATGAAGTCAATCGATGAACATCTGGCGGAACGACTGAGCGACTACCAACATCGCATTGAGAGCGAACTCGAAAACTCGCGTCGACTCAATGCGCTCCTCAGTGCGGCTCCAGCGGATCTTCAAGCTGAATGGAAAGAGCTGTTGCGCGATGATGCGCCAGCCACACTTGACTCCGCTAAAGCTGCACACACCCATGCACATCAGGCGACGCTTTCATCCGGTGCAAAGCAGCGTTCAACCCAGTCAACGATCGCCGAGCTCTACGGAGATGCCCTGCTAACGACGGTGGACACGGTTGCTCAACTCCCAGTTCAGCTAGCGCCAACCATCAACCCATCTCTAACATCAATGGTCGAAGATGAAGTGGACATTCTGCCCTTTACGCGATCTCAACAGACGACATCTACTTCCGCACAAAACGCCCCCGCGCCGACGAAACATGTCGACTTCGACCAAATCCTCACCTTGTCTCCACATCACTTGGCAGGACTGCTGAGCAGTCTGGATTCGCAAACGGTCTTGCTGGCTTTGGCGGGTTCGACGCCAGAATTCATGCGCAGTTTTACGAAGCTTCTGAATCCTCGCGACGCCAAGGCGCTGACGCGACGGCTTGATTCCCTTGGCGTGATCAATTTGCGTGACGTCGATGAAGCACAACACCGAGTGGTAGAACGGGCTGAAAAAGTATTGGCAACCGCCGGCACTCAACGGCGTCAAGCAGCTTAAGCATTCTCGTTTGAAACGATTTATTATGGCGTCTATCTTAAAACACGATGTCTTGGTTCGCGGAGGCGACGCACCACAACCAATATCGTTTAACATCGAAGACGTACAAAGCAGAGCTCGCGACTATTTGTTGGAAATGCAGGAGCGAGCTGCCGAGTTGTTGCATCAGGCAGAACAGCAAGTTGCACTGATTCGGCAACAAGCCAAACAGGATGGCTTGGCCGAAGCCCAAGTCCAATTTGAACAAAAGGTCGCCGCGGCTGCACAAAAGTTGAGTGACGAACGCTGCAAGACGGCCATCCAGGCATGTGAAAAAACGGTCGAATCGCTGACCACAGAAACAACCGACTGGCTTGCTTTGTGGCGCAATCAGACGGTCGAATTGGCCGCGCGCATTGCCGAAAAATTGGTGCGGCGTGAGCTGCGCGACGACAACGAACTGCTGCGAGTGTGGATGGAAGAGGCGTTGGTTGTCATGCGCGATGCGCGCGATGTTCGCATCAGCGTTCATCCCGATGACTTTGCCGTCGCTGGACGATTCCTGCAAAAGCTCTCCAAGACGCTGCCGCAGGCTGGAAGCGCGCAAGTGTTACCAGACCCCGATGTCAAACTCGGTGGCTGCGTCGTACGCTCCACTAATGGCTCCATTGATCAACAATTGGAAACCCAGCTCGAACGATTGGTTGAACAACTTAAGGGCTAAGTCTCATGCCCGATGACGCACGTTAAGCAGGGATTCCACCGATGGCCAAGCTTCCGGCAAAAGTTAAATTACCAGAACTGATCGACGCTGCGCGGTTAAATGCGACGCTGGCTGCCGCGGTCCCCAGTCGAATCGAAGGCACGATTTGGGCAGTGGGACGCAATGCGATCGAAGCGGTCGCATTACCCGCACCCATGGGTGCGGTCTGTGAGATTCATCGCCGTAGTCAATCACGCCTACCGGCAGAGGTTATCGGTTTTCAAGGTGCAACGACCCTCTTGGCTTCACTCGACGGCTCCGAAGGCATCGCACCGGGTGACAAAGTCGTCTTGATCGATTCCATAGCGACGATTCCCGTTGGGCCTGGACTGATTGGTCGAGTCATCGATGCAGCGGGCAATCCCATTGACGGCTTGCCAGCTCCGGTGAGCGTGTCACGCTCACCGCTCGATGCGCCTCCAGTGGCAGCCATGCAACGACCACCGATCGATCAAGTGCTCACGACTGGAGTACGGACGATCGATACGCTCTTAACCTTGGGGCGCGGACAACGCATCGGGATCTTTGCAGGCTCAGGGGTGGGCAAAAGCACCTTGCTGGGCATGATGGCCCGCGGAACCAATGCCGACGTGGTTGTTATCGGGTTGGTGGGTGAACGAGGGCGGGAAGTGCAAGAGTACTTGCAGCGCGAACTCGATGAAGCCACTCGCAAAAAATGTGTGACGGTGGTGGCGACCAGCGACCAACCTGCGCTCCGGCGTGTGCAGGCTGCCATGACAGCCACGGCAATCGCTGAATACTTTCGAGATCAAGGTCTGAACGTAGTGCTGATGATGGACTCGGTCACCCGCTTCGCCATGGCTCAGCGAGAAATCGGTTTGGCGGCGGGCGAGGCGCCGACCACCCGAGGTTATCCGCCAAGCGTCTTTAGTATGTTGCCGCGATTGGTCGAACGTTCTGGTACCGGACCGCGTGGGAGCATCACTGGCATTTATACCGTATTGGTCGAAGGAGATGATACCAACGAACCGATCAGCGACACCCTGCGCGGACTGCTCGATGGTCACTTTGTACTTTCTCGCAAAATCGCTCATCGCGGACGATATCCCGCTATCGATGTGCTAGGTAGCTTGAGTCGGCTGCAAAGCCATTTAGCCAATACGGAGCATTTGCAATCCGCCGCAACCATTCGAAATCTGATCTCCGCCTACAAAGATAATGAAGATCTCATCACCATCGGGGCCTACCAACGTGGTTCCAATCCGATCGTCGATCTTGCTATTGCCATGCAGCCTGCCATTGATCAGTTCTTGTCGCAGCCGGCGCGAGAGTCTGCCGCTTGGAAAACGTCAATCAACAGCCTGCTCGAATTAGCCAAACAGGCAACGCCGGGGATTCGGGCGTAAAGGGAGTAGGGTGATGGGGAAGGTTGGGGTGAGTGGTTGGAAGGTTGGGGATGAGTGGTTGACGTTTAAACAGCTGAGGATGAGTGATTGACATTGAAACAGTTGAGGACAACTGTTCTACATTGGGGCTGTTGTGAAGCAATTTAAATTTCGGCTTGAAAACGTTCAGAAATTGCGGGAGCGGGAACGCGATACGGCTGCGGAGAGTTACCGCCAGGCGATGCTGGCTATTTCGAAGTTACAGGAAGAGATCGAACGAATTTTGCAAGAGCATGCCAGCCAGCAACCACTCCAGGCAGGCTCGATTCAAGGTGAAGTTAAGCCGCAATTGATGCTCGAATCCCAACGCTATCAAATGCACTTGATGCAACAAGTGACACAACTTCGTTCTCAGGTCCAACTGATTCAAGGGGAAGCGGAAAAACGCCGACTTGCACTCGTCAAGCGAGAACAGGCGGTTCGCTCACTCGAAAAACTGGCAGAACGTCAAAGGTCAGAATGGGAAGCCGCAAACGACCAGCAGGCTCAGATTGCGCTGGACGAATGGGCCGGTTTTAGGTACTGGAAAGATAGGTCGGAATAGTAATGAGCTTTCACTATCCGTCGGCACATCCTCCTTCCCTTCGATTGGTTCAGTTTGAGGACTACCCTGTATGCGTCTACTCGTCAAATTCTTTGTTGCATTTTGCGTCGCCACCATCCTTGCGCAGTTGATCATATTCACGCTAGCTGCAGTACGTGGCAACATCAAGCAAGACACGCTGCTCAAAGCTGTGGCGCTTGTCAACGGCATCGATATCTCCGGAGAGCAACTGCAGAAGATGCTTGACGATGCGCGGGAAGAGCCGATCCCCACTTACGAAGACGTCAGAGATGCCCGCGCTTTGGAGAGCAAAAACCTGCAAATGCGTGAAGCTTCAGTCAAACGCATGCGAGTACAAACCGATGAGATGCTAGCAGAGCTACGCAAGGAAGTAGCGGACTTCGACCGCCGCAAAGAAGAATTCTACAAAATGTTAGAGGAGAAAGAGAAAAACTTACTCGATGCCAGCTTACAGGATGTGCAGCGAACCATCGAAGTCCTAGGGCCTGAGCAAGCCAAAGAACAAATTAAGAAACTGCTGGAAGCAGAACAATTGGACGATGTGGTCACAATATTTAAAGAGATGCCGCTGGACAAACGAAAGAAGATAATGGGTGAGTTTACCAGTGAGGAAGAGATTGACATGCTCCACGAGATTCTAATGAGAACTCGAGCCGGTGAGCCTGCGTCTAGTTTGATACGCGGAGCGCGAGATCAAGCGCCCATTGAGTAGCTCCCCATTGTAGGTGCCACTGCGCACCGCCGTGCATTGGGTCTGGGGGGACACTTATGAACGCGCCATTAACTTCGTTGCATCGAGAGCCATCGATCTCGGGCGGCATGCGCAATGGACAATTTGCTGCGCCTAAAGCGCAGTCCGTCCAGGGGCTTTCAGCTGCGCGGCGTAGTGCTGATCTATTCGAACAATTGCTATCTTTTCCACAAACGGCATCGTCGCAAGCACCGATCGAGACAACGGCGCCAATACAAGCCGACTCCCAACCACCCCTGGTGTCAGACTCAAACGGCAACGATTCCGCCAGTGAACAAGCGGTTGCCAGTTCAGATCATCCAGATCGAGAGGACAAGGGTGGCAACGACGAAACCTCGGTTTCAACCGAGGCGGCCGCCGCAGCTCTCGCCGCCAGCGATGCTTTGACGAACAATACTCCGATCGACGACGTGAGTTCAACCGAGATTGCAGGGGCCGAGACTGCTGCCGAAAATTCTGTATCGGACGTCGAACAGGAAATCGAGTCGGCAACCGCGCATGCAGTTGACGAGCCGCCGGTTGTTTCGGAACTTAAATCGTCGAAAAACAGTGCAAATCCCATCCATGGCGATGTTGCGAGCTCTTCTACACCATCCAGCGAGCTTACCACAGACACAGCAACCTCTGAGCTCTTCCCATCCGAGAAAGCGGCGCGAGACCAGAACGTGGTCGAGCCGTCCGCTGTGCCACTCGCAGTTGAGCCCGACCTGCAAAATGTCCAGATCGTCAACAGGGAAGCCTCGGATGAACCCACCGTCGAAAATGTCGACGCGCAACCTCTGGTAACAACTCAACAGACTGAGCCAACGGATCTATCTGAACGAAGTTCGAAAGGCGATCGAAAAGCCGGGCGTGAAAAGTGGTACGAACGAAATGCGACCAAGGAAGCGAATTTCAGCCCAGAAAAAATAGAGACTGAAACGGTCCAGGCGGTGGACTCTTCGGCAGTCGATTCGAGCGCAGAGAATTCAATCGACGTTGAGCAGTTGTCTGCATCGGTCATCCCAGAACTTGCACCGTTTGTGGTAGAAAGCACCCCCAGTCCTGTGCAGTCCGCCGTCAGTGATTCGTGGTTGGTTGGAGCAGGATTGACCAGCGACGCTTTGGGTAGTTCATCGAATACCGCTGCCAGCGAGCTCGGGCTGCCGGACGAAAGCACACCGGTTTCAGCAGGAGGCAATTCAAGTCGTAGAAGTTCCTCTGTTGCGAACCAAGCTCCTATCGCGCAACCAGGCGAAGCGATCGATCTGACTCAACAAGAGAAGATCCGGTTGATACAACGGGTCACCAGGAGCTTTACGCGACTAGGCGTTGACGGAGGACAAATCAATCTGCGATTGCATCCGCCGCAACTCGGTTCGCTCAATGTTCAGGTCCGACTGGAAGGTCGCAGCATGACGGCGAAGTTAACCACCGAGACCAGCGCGGCGCGAGATGCCATCATTGAGAGTCTGCCCGTATTGAAGAATCGCTTGGCGGAACAAGGCTTCGAAATCTCGCAGTTTCTCGTAGACGTAGCGACCAATGATAATGCCGATGCAACTTTTGGTGACAAGGCTCAAGAGCACGCCTACGATCGAGATGCCTATCGCCAAAGTCAACAAGGGTTTGACAATGATTCTCGCCGAACGGCAAGAGCAAATGTAAATCAGGTCGGTGCGGCGCGTCTGAGTCAAATGGGGAGTGACTTGTCATCGTGGCAACCCAGCGATGGGATCGATGTCCACGCCTAGAACCGGTTCGGCTTGACGGGAGACGTTGCTTTCGACTATTTCCTGCCGTAGCGCATCTGCTTTTCCACAACTCAGGATTCTCGCAATGACCAGCATTCCAGGCGTTGGTGCCTCGTCCTCTTCCGGTACCGCATCAAAGAACGGCATTAAGGGGAACGACTTAAGCGATGTCGATCTTGATCAGTTTCTAGGGCTGCTGATAACGGAACTTCAAAATCAGGATCCCCTTGAGCCGATGGATAACGCGCAGATGTTGACTCAAATCAGTCAAATTCGCGAAATTGGTTCGACCAATCAATTGACAGAAACGCTATCTGCGTTTGCTGTGGGGCAAGAGTTATCGATGGCGAGTGGCATGATTGGCAAATCGATTACTGCCCTAGACCAAAACTTAGATACCATCGAGGGGGTGGTGGATCGAGTTTCGGTCGAAACGGATGCTCAAAACCCGGACATTCGGAAAGTATCAGTTCATGTTGGAGCGTCGACCGTCGATATTAAGAATATCCGTGAAATTGTAGATATTTAACGCTCGAGGTAATCTGGTCATCGCCGTTGTGCGGCGACGAAGCCCTCGAGTACATCGACTTGTATTCGAGGTAGACCGCGATGGGACTTGCATCATCACTCAGTACGGCGCTCACTGGACTCAACGCTGCCGAAACTCAGATTGATGTTCTGGGCAACAACCTCGCCAACTCCCAGACAGTTGGCTTCAAAGCCTCCAACGTCGTGTTTTCGACGCAGTTTTTACAGACGCTTTCTTTAGGCGCTTCGCCTGCCGTTGATTCGGGCGGTACCAACCCACGTCAAACCGGTTTGGGTGTCCAAGTTGCCGCAATCACTCCCAACTTCACGCAAGGCACCGTGCAAATCAGCTCAAGTCCATCCGACTTGGCTATCCAAGGTGAGGGCTTGTTCATTGTAGAAGGCGCCGACCGCGAACGGCTTTATACTCGAAACGGAATTTTCAGTCTCAACAGTCAAAATCAACTTGTCACCCCCACCGGCAATCGACTGCTCGGGTATGGAATTGACGACGAGTTTCGGATCCAATCAACGCAACTCGCTCCACTGACAATTCCCTTGGGCAGCGAAGCGGTAGCTCAGGCCACGCGCAACGTCGTTATGGAAGGCACGTTGACTCCCAATGGTGATATTGGTGATACGGCAGAGGTTATTCAAAGTGTAGTTCTAGGTGACGCGGCCGTGCCACGCCCGGACGCCAGTTCCGTTGGTTTGTCGAGTGCGAGCATTCCAAGCTTGACTGGCGTTGCCGTAGCACACAATCAAGGAAGTGGTTCACTCGATGAAAACGTAACGTATCGATATCGTTTTGCGTTTCTTGACAGTTCTGGACAAGAGGCAACTGCCAGTACACCGCTCACCGTCAACGTGCCAGTTGGCAATGGTCTCAGTGACAACACGATCACGCTCAATCCGCTTCCCACCGCGCCGGGTGAGTACTCGCAACTCCGAATCTATCGCACCGAAGCGGGCGGGAGTGACTATCGGTTGCTTGATACGGTTGCAACCGGTGGATCGTATGTTGACGATGGCTCCCTTGCACTAGGAGCTACGCTTGACGACACTCAATTAAACGGCAACTACAGCTACATGATCACCTATTTCCACTCGGGTGATCCAGAGACCAAGCCCTCGATCGTGCTTGGACCTCAGAACATTGTCGACGGCAGAATTCATCTTACGAACTTTCCGACCCCTCCCACGCCCCCTTCAGGCGGCGGCTTTCCTGCCTACGATGGGATTCGCATTTATCGCAATACGGCTACCGACCAGAACTCGTTTTATCTCGTCGATACCATAGTGCCCGGCACCGACTACACTGACAGTAAGAGCGATGCCGAGATTAGCAATTTGGCGCTACCGGGCAACAAGTTGGTCGATCTGGATGGCCCGATGATCAACAGCAACACACTGCTTACGAATGTGACCCGTCGTGATGGGCTCGACTACGTGAATCCATTTACGCTTGGATCACTTTCCTTTGAAGCTCGCAAAGGGGGACGTAGTCTCGAGCCGAAGACCTTTCAGATCACTGCAACCTCGACGGTGCAGGATTTGGTCTCTTTCATGCAAAACTCGATGGGCATTCAAACTCAAGGTTCCGATTCGGCCAATCCCATCACTGGCTCTGTAAATAATATCACAGGTGAAACCGGTACACTGCTGCCCGGCGCCTACATTCGCAACGGACAGCTTCGATTCGTATCCAACAACGGTCTCGACAACGCATTGGACATTGACCTAACCAGCTTCCGCATCACTGACGCTGGCGGAGTTGTCAATGTACCTAACCTTGCTTTCGGTAGCGTTCAGCAAGCCAAAGGTCAAAGCGCCGTGGCGGACTTTGTAACCTACGACACTTTGGGCATGCCCATTCGAACTCGAGTCACTGCGGTGCTCGAAAGCCGCTCTGATTCGGCGACCGTCTATCGCTGGTATGCTGATTCGTCCGACAATTCTCCACGAACGGGATCTGAAATTGCCGTAGGAACCGGAATACTCACTTTCGATGGCAACGGTAACTTCATCTCTGCCAGCAACTCGACGGTGGCGATTGACCGATTTAACCTTCCCAGCGTATCGCCGATGGAATTTGATATCGATTTTAGCGCCGTTTCTGGCTTGGCTACAGACAACGCGACCCTTGCAGCCGCGCGCCAAGACGGCTCGCCACCAGGAACATTGACCAGCTATGTCATCGGGGAAGATGGTACGATCCGCGGCGTGTTTAGTAACGGTATTGCCCGCGACCTGGGCCAAGTCCGTTTGGCGCGGTTTATCAATCCCGAAGGGCTCGAACAACGCGGACAGAACTTGTTCGCGCAAGGCATCAACACGGGTTTGCCGATCGAAGGCCGTCCCGGGGAAAACGGCATTGGCGGAGTGGTGGCAGGCGCGTTGGAACTATCCAACACGGATATCGGTGGAGACCTCGTGACACTTGTGTTAGCCTCGACGCAATATCGAAGTAACTCGCGAGTAATTACTGCCACTCAACAGCTGTTCGATGAACTTCTCAACTTGCGACGATAACTCGCTGAGTTTGATCGCGTCGGTTTAATTCATTTCACAATCATGACGCCATTCATGACCATCCAGTGCCCTGGGAAGGTGCACAAAAACGGATAGCGTCCTGGTTGGTCCGGCGCATGGAAGTAGATGGTCTGCTCTGACCCTGGCTCGATTACATCGGTGTGAACCAACACATCATCGCTCTCCGGGATATACTGCCTGGCGTAGGCATCCGCTTGGGCAATCAACCGATTTGCCAAGCCGCCAACACTCTGCAACGACCCCGGCTTGGCCAATACCCAGTTGTGCGGAATGACATCGGGATTCAACAGCGTTAGGGCAATTGTTTCTCCGGCGCGAACCGTTACTTCGGGCTGCGCGTAGGTCAAGTTCTTGCCGGTTTCAATCGCCAGCGGCCGTGCACCGTCAATCGGCTTGGTCCAAGGATTCACCACGCGCACGGCATTGGTCGCCAAGTCGACTAACAAGGGATGGGCGGCAATCGTCTTATTTCGTGGTTGATAGCCGTCATACGCAGTGAATGGCTTGTCCAGGCGATGAACGGTCAGGAACAGATCATGTCCTGTACCAACGGGCGAACATGAAAAAGCTGGCTCGCGATCGACATGCAGTCGTAAGTGGAGTTGATTCACTGGCTGGATTTCGGGGATCTCCAAAAAGAGCGAACGGTCGTCGTCCAGCACATGCGCCGCAGCAATCGACAGCGGATCGTGGGCAGCTACCCCAGGGTGAAGTGTCGAATACTCGACCGACCCATACGCGCCGCTGTAGCGATAATTCCAACACTGGGCAAAGTGATTCTTAATGTCGGCTGCGATGAGAGGATCGATCGGCTCCGCGAAACGGATGCGTATGCCATTTTCATGTACGTGAAATCCAACCGGAAGTTGTACTGCATCACCTGTATAACGCACGCGCTGGAAACAGCCGTCGTCGGGTGTGTAAGAACCCCAGCCGGCCATACCGGAAACATACAACTGGCCGTCGAAGGGATTAAATTTTCCGCGGTGCGCTCCGGAAAGAAAATCGCCTGCGAGCGGTACGATGCCCCCTTGCGATTGACCATCAACTTCATCTCTCAGCACGGCGAACCATGTGCCAGCACCAAACGAAAAATGGAGCAATTGGCCTGCCAATGCTCCAAAGTGATCGCTGTTCACTTGGACTTGTCCACCACTTGAGTTGTCGAGTCCGCGCGGGAGATAGGCCAGCGGCAATTCAGGTGGCATGCCATTTTGTGGTCCGCGATAGCCGTAATGCAGTACCCGATCGGCGCCGCGATGACTTGCGTTTGGTACCAAATTGATGGCTGAAGCGGGCGTCCATTCGCCTTCGGATACGGGCACTGTGATCGATCCATCTGGCAATAGACCCAAGCCGTCGGGATTTCGAAAGCCGGTCGCCAGCACTTCGGCGAGCTTGCCATCTGTAGAAATTCGAAGCAAACCTTGATTGCCCGAGGCGGTGTAGAAATTTCCATGTGCGTCGCGTTGCAAACCGCAGATATAGTCGTGACCTGCAGGGGATGTTTCAAATGCGTTGCTAAAGCATTCATACCAGTCAGCTTCGCCATCGCCATTTAGATCGCGAAGTCGTGTCAGTTGATCGCGACACTGTACATAGACTTCGCCATCGTCGATGACGATTCCGAGTGGATGATGAAGTCCAGACGCAAAACGTCGCCAACGAGCAACACCGGTTTGATCGGCAGGAGCGTCGAGTCCCGTGACGTGCCAGACATCGCCTTGCATGGTACACACCAATGCACTGCCGTCGGCAAAGAAGTCATGATCGCCGCAAAACACCGGAACTTTCCACGGGTTTTCGTAGGGCAGTTCGATGGTATCGATCGCATACGGACGTAAATGCCCTGGTGTAATCTTAGTTTCGATCGATTGCGGCCATTGCTTAGGTCCACCCGCAATCAACTCCCTCAGCGAATGGGTTGCTGCGGGTGCGACTTCGCGAACAAACTCGCCGTTATGACACCATGGTGCATCCAGATATTCGACGCCATCCACCATATAGGAGAAGATCACGCGTTGACCGTGGCGATAAAAGCCCCGGTACTGAAATGAATTGGGTGGCGCGGGTTGTTCTGGAGTTGGCACGCTGCGGCCAGCCATCCGCAAGCCGCTAACGAATCCATGGCGTACAGAATCAAATTGAACAAATCCTCCCGACCAAACTTGTGGGTAGGTCAACGTGTCGGGATCGAAACAGGTGGACAACTCGCCATGCTCCCCCAATTTGACGCAGACACCGCGGGCAACGACTTGACCATCTCCATGAAAAACACCTGCCAGCATGGAACCCAGTTCCGTTTGATTCCAGCGGTCATCTGCCCAGACCTCTTCGTTTTGGTTTCCCCAGTGTCCTTGATCTCCGCCATCTAATCCTGGAAAAGGGGCAAGCAACATTGGCATCGGGTGGAAACCGCGATAGTGTTCCGCCTGTTTTGTGTAAAAATCGTAAAGTCGGTCTCGTGTTACGACGTGCCTCGCGTTGCTCCAGCGCTCGGGAGCGACTGGGGCGGTAGTGATAGGAAACTCCGCTGGTCCTCGCATTTGCGCATGTGCAACGACTTGTTCTAGTTCCGCGTCCCGTTCTATGCTGACCCGCCCCAGTTCTCCCAAGAAACGTATCAAGTCCAGTTGCTGTTGCGGATTGATCGCAGCGAAGAGACCGGTGGGCATTACCGAACCGCCACCGCGCAGTTGGTCGATATCATCGCGAGCAAGTGTGATGGTTTTACCGCTAGAAGGTTCACGCAACGATAATTCATCGTCGCTTTCAGCGACCTTGTAGCCACTAATGACTTCGCCGTCGGTTGTCAGTACTTGCCACGTCACATATTCGGCCTGCACTTCGCGATTCGGCCACAATAGTGACTCGACCAAGTGTGATGGCTCGCGCTTTTTTAAGAGTTTCGTTAAGGCGGGTCCAACGTTTCCTCCTTGTTGCCCAACTTGATGGCATGAGATGCAAGCCAGCTTGTCACTGGCAAACACGCTGGCTCCACGCACTGCGTCACCTTGCATTTGAGCATTGCTAACCAACTTTTGCACGAGTTCTGGCTCGTAGGGAGGTTCGGCTGAAATTGCGTCAGGGTTGTTATTCAACGTGATAGACTTCGCGTCCACATCGGTACCAGGTGCGGTTGGATCTGGTTTGAATTCCCACAATCCAATGGTCGATGCATCGCGCTCGGGAACTAGCAAAGTGTTCGCATTAAGTTCGCGCACACCTTGCGAGAGTTTGACCCATGCAATTTCGCCATTGCAGCCGAGATCGCCTTCGACCAAGCGACCGATGGCGAATCCGCCAGGAACTCCCGACGCTCCTGCTCGTCGAGTGATTTTTTGGTCGGCCACGGACTTGCCGTTCACGAACAGTTGCACGCGCGTGGGCTCGTAGATCATCGCAACATGGTGCAGCTGACCATCACAGATCCGTGTTTCGCTGTGCACGTGATCGGGTTGCATGCCGGGCAAGTAGGCTGAGAGTGTTCCGCTGCCAGCCATCGAAAAGAGTTCCCAGTGATTGCCCGACTGTTTGGTGTCACTGGCGACCAAGATGTTGAAATTGTCTCGTCCAAGCAGACGGGCGCTCACTTCGACAGTAAGCGGGGCTTGACGGTAGAGTGGTGAACCGGGCAGGAGGTGGCCCGCCGCGATGTGGCGTTGCGTGGGATTGGGGAGTTGTCCGACTTTTCTTGACGGCTGTTGCGCAGGGGACGGTTTGGGCCCGCCACTGCCTGGGGCGGTCAGTTCCTTGCGGATCCATTCCAGTCCGTCGCGGTTTTCGATTAGCGATTCACGTGCATCGAGTTGTTCACGGTGGTCAAGGATGCCGATGGGACCATCGTAACCGCTGGCCACCACCGTGCGAATCATGCTGAGCTCATGGGCACCATGACCGATTCCGAGAATTTTGGGCTGCTCGTTTGGATTCATCCCGTTGAGGTTGAGGCACAGCAAGTAAGGCAACATGGCTGCAAAGGACTGGTCCCAGGATGCGATGTGCCCATGTCCATGATGGAAGTTGTAGACGATCCCCACGTGATCTTGCCCGAGTTCGTGCAAGCGCTGACAGACGGCGACCATGTTTTCAGGCTCGCCACCCCATCCTCCATGGTTATAGACCCCCAGCTTGCATCCCATGGCCCGAGTTCGTTTGGCCAGGTCAAGCCATTGCTGGGCCGCTGCTTCGACCTTATCGGCATGGGTTGTTCCGGGAGGTTCGGCGAGGATTTGCCAAATCTGAGGATGAAGATCGTACTTTTCGAACAGTTTGAATGCGGCTTCGTGTACGCTCCAAAAGGCAAAGAATTCGATGCCCTGTTTTTGGTACTCTAGAATCTCTTGTTCGAAGGTGGGCACATGTTCTTCGCGCCAGTCGTAGGCA
This sequence comes from Pirellulaceae bacterium, assembly GCA_041753315.1. Classification (GTDB taxonomy): domain Bacteria; phylum Planctomycetota; class Planctomycetia; order Pirellulales; family Pirellulaceae; genus Aureliella. Next base: position 36,935 of record JBGSUV010000138.1, read on the forward strand.
CAGCGTTGGATACCAAGTTCCTTGAGCATAAGTGCTCGTTCGGCTGGTCCGCGTTTGGCGGCATCGAAGGGGACGATGCACCAGGCAACTTGATTTTCAAGTTTGAGGATGTCTGCGTTTTCGTCCGCTTTGAGGTTGTGAAACGCGGGAAATAATAGAAAGAAGATCGCAATCCAGAAGCGAAGAGGCTGGTTGTGCATGAGACTTGGCGGAGTTGAGGGTGGGAGGTGGGTTGGAGTCCCACCATTATATCCGCTTTTAGCACAACGCCACGAGTCGTCCGGAGCTCTACTCCAAGTTTTCGCGCGAGAGCGTGCAGAACTGGACGATATTCATGTTGGAAGTGAATCGTCCGAGTCCCCAGGAGTTTTGATTGAGAGGAATGGTGATCGTCACGGTGACTCGCTCGGTCGTTTCTTGGACGTTGATTCCAACGCCATTGTCGGCCATCACGAGCTCGAGCATTTGCCTCGCTTCTTCTTCTGCGCGGGCGGCGGTTCCGCCGGGTACAATGGCCGCACGCGCTCCTTCGTAAGCCGCGTTGGCCGCAGAGTGCCTTAGGAAGTTCAATCGCGTCAACTCAACGGCGGCGACAAAGATAGCCAGGATAATGGGGACCATGAGCGCAAATTCCACGGTCGTCACACCATTCCTGGAATGGCGACGTTGTCTCCTTCGTTTGACTTGCGCAAGACTAGCAGTTTTGATCATGGCTAACGGGCATCTGGTTTGGGTCGGGGGGGCGACAAAATTATTCGATCATGACAATCTGTAGACTCTGTGCTAATTCGCGAAACGCCTCACGTAGTTCGTCGGCATTTTGCGTGGAGTAATAGCGACCGCCGGTCATCTCAGCCATCTGTCGAACTTCTGGCTGAATGTCCGTCAACATACTTACCGCATGCACCAAAACACCTGCATCGCGAGCGTCAGCTCCAGCCAACAGCGGGCCACGTCCATCGTTCCATTGTCCGTCTGTCAACAGGATAACTACTTTGTTCGAGAGCTGTGATGCTTGTGATCCAGTCAAGTGAGCCACCGCCATGTCGAGTCCTGCAGACAAATTGGTAGAACCCATCATCGGCTGCGAACCAAGTTGATTGATGCTGCTGGTGATGACAGCACGCTGAGCTTGGTAATCTGCATTGGCGAAAGGAGGCAAAGCAGCGTTGAGCGTGGCAGATTGGTACTGTGTCGACGGAGCTATCGGCATGGTGTAATTCGAACTCCATGTGACAAGCGAAGTCCGCGGCGGTGGATTGTACTGGGCTGCCTCATCCATAAAGATTTGTACTGCACTTGCCAATACGGCCCAGCGACTGTTGGTCGGATGAGGCGGCGACAAGTGGTTACGCCAGGTGGTTCCCCAAGCCGTAAAGTTGCTCAGCCCTGGATTATTGGGCGGATAGACCCAGTCGGTTCCCGACATGTCGAAGAGCATCGACCCAGAACGGTCCAGGCACAGGCAGACCTCGACCTGTTGCTGACCGGCCGTAGCATGCGTTTGCGGTGAAAAATCGGACTTCTTGAGCACTTGGCCGAAAAATAACGGGACCGACGGATGAAGGGCTGCGCCACCGGTTTTGGAATCGACGCGAACAGCGTTCTGTGGTGAGCCGCCATTGTTAAATTCCCAGCGACCGCTATTTCCTTCGACCAATCGCCCAAGGCTGACATCTGTCGTACTGATTGCCAAGGGTAGTCCGCCAACGGTGTTGAGCGATGCATATCGAACCGCCTCGGCTTGAGCAAACTCGAGGTCCTCCGTTCGCGCCAACGCTTCAGCCCCTGCTTTGGCCGCCGCGTCTGTGGCGACTTGTAACTCAGTTCGCACGAGTTGCATGTAGGCATAATCGACGGTAATTGCCGCTGTTATCACAAATACGACCAGCAATCCTACGATCAAAAACAGTGCAGAGCCTCGTCGCCCACCGGTGCTTCGCAATGTGATCGAATGGTTGTTTCGTACCGCAATCGAAAGTAGTGATGATTTTTTCAAGTTGCACCTTCGAAACCAATAAGCTACGAGACTAAGAACGAATAGAGCACACCGTTTTAAATTAACCGAACAGTGAAGTGTTCCGGTTGGTTGGGTAATTGTTTGTCGGTCGGGTCTCTGCCTTAGAGGCGGACCATCGTAATGCGTTTCTCCATGATGCGATTTTGCAATAGCCGGAGCGGGTTCAATGTGTAGTTACTTGCGTCGGCTGATACTGTCACTGATATCTCTGTACCACGAGGAGTTAACGAAGTTACGGTCGGAGTTATCGTGACGGTGTAATCACTGACGGAACGAGCCGTTAGTACTTCGGCAATCCGATCGGTCGCATTTACATCAGCTCCACCTGGTCGCGTTGCTGATCGAGCACCTTCATAGGCGGCGATCGTGACAGCTTGTTTCAGGAATATTCCATTAGCCAATTCAATTGAACTGAATAGCACAACCAAGATGATTGGCAACATGATCGCCGTTTCCACCACCGCCGTTCCCCGACGAAACTGGCTGCGTGAAGTGCGACCACACCGCTTCAAGCGGCGAACCACTCTATGCTTGGAGTGCAAATCAAATTGACTGTCAGTTGGACGCAAGTTGAAACTCGGTAAAATCTGGGCAATGTGAGTTCTATGTGAGCGATGGCGACAAAGGTGGGTATACGCCAACCCGCTATTTGAACCATACGTCACAATTTCAAGAGGAGCATGGAATTCCGATTTTTTTTCGGACTCGGGTACCGATATTTACGAGATAGCGGCTTCAAGAATTTACTGATCGAACTGACATTTGATTCACGTCCGCTTATGCCAATAATATGGGCTATACTGGTGGATCCATATCTTTCACAGTTGGAGTCGAGTGCCCATGCACAAGTTTTCGATCTTTAGAAACGCCGTGGCTCTACAGTGCCGAAGACCAAAGCGGTCAGACATGGCGAGAAACTTGTGCATTGGTGCAACGCCCCTTTGTTCGGTGTACGTCGTGTTCATTTTGTTGCTTGCCATCGTCAGCGTTGGCGCTCGCCGCGTAGCAGGGCAACAAAACAAAGAGGGGGAGGCCGCTGAATTAGTGGCTGTGTTCGACAACTCGATCGCACCCCTCTTCGTTTCGCATTGTTTGGAATGTCATTCGGGTTCGATGCCCGAAGGTGGCCTTTCATTGTCGGATTCGCAGTTGGCAATGAGCGGGGGAGATAGTGGCGTTGCCATCGTGCCGCGCAGTGTCGACCAAAGTTTGTTGTGGCAGCGAGTTGCCAGCGACGAAATGCCGCCTTCACATCCGCTTAGCGCAGACGATAAGGCGAAACTGCAAAGTTGGTTGACAAACGGAGCGATATGGGGTGCATCGCCCATCGATCGCTTTGCGCATACGACCGAAACCCGCGCGGGAAGAGACTGGTGGGCACTGCAACCGTTGACCAGTATACGACCCCCATCGCCACCGCTGGGTTCCCGCGAACCCTCAACGGCTGGAAACCCGATCGATGCCTTTGTGCACGGAAAGTTGCTTGCGCAGGGGCTTCGACCAGCACCGATGGCTGGTCCACGCGAACTCATGCGTCGACTTTACTTTGATCTGATAGGGTTGCCACCCACACCGGAACAAATTGCCGAGTTTGCTTCAGATCCGTCGCCCACAGCTTACGAACTTATCGTGGATGAACTTCTCTCATCTCAAGAATATGGCGAGCGCTGGGGAAGACATTGGCTTGACGTCGTCCGCTTTGGAGAGAGCGACGGCTTTGAACGCAACTTCCCACGCGAAAACGCTTGGCCCTACCGCGACTGGGTGATCAACGCACTGAACCAAGATATGCCGTACGATGAGTTTGTTCGGCAACAATTGATCGGCGATTTAAATCCTGGCGGAAAGACAGGCGCTGCAGCCACGGGCTTTTGGACCGCTGGCCTGCACAATACCGTGGTCGGTGGAAGTCAGCGCATGAAGCAACTGGCACGACAAGATGAAATAGAGGATGTGCTCGCCACCATCGGCCAGACCTTTTTAGGGTTGACGATTAATTGTGCACGCTGCCACGACCATAAATATGATCCCATTTCACAAACCGAATTTTATCAGTTGGCTTCGGCAATTTCTGGACTCGGGTTTGGCGAGCGTACGCTGACATCCGAGTCCGATGCAATACTCCTAACGCAACTTGACGAACGCTTGCAGGCCGCGCAACAGCAATTGTCGGTGATCGATCTCGAGTCACGCAAGGCAATTCTGCAGCAGAGAAGAGCAGGGGAGGTGATCAAAAGTTCGCTGCCAACGCCCTACGCACTCTGGGAGTTTGAGCACGACATGAACGACAGCGTGGGCACGCTGCATGGGGAACCTCATGGTACCCCACGTATTGAAGCCGGCGCACTGGTGCTCGATGGCAAGAGTTTCGTGACAACTTCACCGCTTCAAACTGACTTGCTCGAAAAAAGTTTGGAAGTTTGGGTACAACTCGAAAACCTGCAGCAGGCGGGAGGTGCTGCGATGTCCATCGAAGCGCGTGACGGATCGGTGTTTGACGCGATTGTGTTTGGCGAAAGAGATCCACAGCAATGGATGGCCGGTAGCAATAGCTTTGTTCGCACCGATCCGTTTGATGGACCATCGGAAGAAGAAGCCGCAGGGCGCCCCGTCCACCTTGTATTTACCTACGCATCGGATGGGACCATTCGGGCCTACCGCGACGGTGTCGAATATGGGCATTCCATCACCAAATCGCCGCTACATCGTTACCAAAAAGATAATACCGACATCCTGTTTGGCCTACGGCATCAACCCCCTGGTGGCAATCGATTTTTGACAGCCAAGCTCTATCGCGCCGCAGTTTATGCTCGCCCTCTTTCGGTTGAAGAGGTCATCCAGTCGCGAGATAGCTTCGCCGAATATGTATCGGAGGAAGCAATCGTCGAGTGGTTGGACGTGACGGAGCGTCAACGCCGCGCGGCGCTGCAAGCCGATATCGCGCAGTTGACGGTCGAACGCGAAAAACAACTCAAGTCGGCAAAGCAGATTGTCTACACGCTTACTCCAGTACAAGGTGAGACGACCAAAGTGCTCTTGCGCGGTGATCCTGACCTTGCTGATCGAATCGTGGCGCCGCGGGCACTCGATATATTCGCAAGCTTAGCTCACGGTCAACCTCTGCCACCCGATGCTCCCGAGGCGGAGCGGCGCCGCGAATTGGCCAAATGGATAACGCATCCCGACAATTCCATATTCGCACGCGTCATCGTCAATCGAGTTTGGCACTATCACTTTGGCGTAGGCATCGTCGATACTCCCAATGATTTTGGCTTCAATGGAGGTCGTCCAACGCATCCCGAACTGCTTGATTTCCTGGCTGACCAGTTTCGTTCCGACAAATACCAACTCAAGCAGTTGCATCGACGAATTGTGACTTCGCGCACCTATCAACAGACAGCGTTGGATCTACCCAATGAAGTTCGTGCCGCTGGTGAAGCGATTGATGCGGATAACCGGTTGTTATGGCGTGGACCTGTCCGTCGATTGGAGGCTGAGGTACTGCGTGATACCATGCTGAGTGTGGCAGGCCAGTTGAATAGGGAGGCGGGGGGACCAAGTTTCAAAGACGTTTCCGTAGTCGAAAACAGTGGTACGACCTATTATGAGCCCATCGATTTAGCCGGCGAGTCGCTTTGGCGAAGGACGGTTTATCGTTTTAATCCGCGTGGAGGGCGCAGTGCGTTGCTCGATACATTTGATTGCCCCGATCCATCTGCATCGGCGCCGCGTCGAGCTGTTACGACGACGCCACTGCAAGCGCTTAGCCTACTCAATAACTCATTTGTACTCCGCATGGCGGATGCCATGGCGGAGCGGGTTGCTTCCGAAGTTGGCGGCGACTTGGGGCGGCAAGTCACCCACGCATGGCAACTGAGCATCGGCCGCGAGCCCACGAGCGATGAATTTCAACTGTCACATCAACTGGTTGAACAACATGGATTGTCAGCGCTTTGTCGAGGCCTATTTAGCTTCAATGAATTTGTCGTGCACTGAGCGTCGCGACCTGCTTATGTATCGCGTAGGTCGTCATTGCAGACACTTTTCATCCGCTTCAAATAGTAACGATCCATCGACGCGGACATCGACTCGCGGTTCGAATAGGGGCCTGGCTCATATCGAGAGCTCTGAACACCTTGCTGTGTCAGTTCCGACACATGCCAATCCTCGAGATTCACGCGGTCCCAAAATGCAATCCCGCGCTGTGGGTCAAACCGGCTGCTCGGTCTATTTACGGAATCCGCTCCATCATCGGACATGGATGGATGGAACAACCACTGGCATTCCACCACAGTCGAATTTGCCGATTGTGGCCAGAGCGTGTGGACCATTACATAGTCGGGTAGCAACGCAATCATCATGTTAGGAAATAACACATAGTAGTAAACTCGTTGCAAATGTTGCGAATCGGGATGGAGGATTTGAATTGCACAGCGCTGCCCGTCGGTCGTTAACGAACCAGCAGGAGAACCAATTTCCATAAATCCACCTTGGATGGCGCCGTCGACTAAATCGTTGCCACCGGAGTTTGGCGACGAAAGTTTGACAAGAGTCGGATGCACCGGAGCGCAGTGATAGCACTCGCTGTAATTTTGAACGATCAACTTCCAGTTGGCTTGCACTTGATATTCACGCTGGCCAAGCCGCACTAGGCTATCGAGTTTCCAGGGATTGCAGCGCGGGATGATAGCCGCATGGCTCTCGACAAAGGGCGGTGGCTGGCGTGCAAGGGAAAGCCATACGAAGCCACCCCACACATGACACGCAGCGGGATGCAATCCATAGTCACCGCGATCAAACGCCTCAAGTTGGTGTTCATCAGGGACACCCAGTAGTTCACCCGTTAGCGCGTAGGTCCATGCATGGTACGAGCATTGGATGGTTCGCCCTAGTTTCCCCGCAACTCCTTCGCACAACCGAGTGCCACGATGGCGACAGATGTTAAAGTGGGCGCGGATCTGCTGCTGTTGATCGCGAACGATGAGTACCGATTCGCAGCCGATCTGACGGGTTATGTAGCTGCCCGCTGTGGGAAGCTCTGTTTCTCGCGCGACGCACAGCCAATCGGTTTGGAACAGTAGTTCCATTTCCTGCTGAAACAACGCGTTGGAAGTATATGCAGAGGCCGGTAGCGTGCGTTGTCCCTGCGCCCCCAATTCGGTGCTGTTGAGGAAATCAGTCATGGGCTATCGTTCGAAAAGCTCTTTAAGAACAAAAAAAGTCGCAATAGTGGGTACGATTGCACAGCATAATTTAGCAGTTTGCATGGGAGCGGGCATCGGCGATCGATTTGGTCCAGCTTGTATTGAGAGCATCTTTGTAAAACGTGAGGGGCGACGCTCTTGCAGAGCCATCTCTGGCCGCCGCCTGTCGTTCACAAGCAAATAGACTGTACTCGTTTGGGCTTGTGGACGTGAGGAGGCGGCGCGGAAAAGCTCGGCAGGAGCCTCTCTCACCCGAACTGTATGTTTAATGGATAAATCACAATCAATGGTGTTCAAAGCGGTGCTGGTTCGCCCGAGAGCGTTTTTTACTATTGGGCAGATAAATCAGCGAGAAGACTTGAAAACGGTCACTGAGGTAATATAGTTAGTGTGCTAACTAAATTTCTATTCTGGCTCAGGGGCAGGCAGTGAAGGCAGATCAGTCGCTTCCTTCGGAAGTTTCAATTGAGGAAACCAAAGCTAGCGGCGATGCCGGGCTCGGGCTTGAGTACGACTTCGAAGAGAGCGTGGGGTACTGGATGGTGCTAGCGTCCCAAGCTTTTCAGAAGGCGTTAAACGACGAACTGGCGCCACATGGTCTTACCTTCCGACAGTGCCAAGTGCTCGGGTGGCTGGTTCTCAAAGGTCCCCTGCCACAATTTGAATTGGCCACGCACATGATGATCGAGCCGGCCACTTTGGTGGGGGTCTTAGACCGTATGGAGCGCGAGCAGTGGATCAAGCGCACGGTGGACAACGCCGATCGCCGTTGCAAAAAGATCCAGGTCAATCCTCAAGCGCGAGCGATTTGGAAGCAAGCCATCTGTTGCGCGCGGCGAGTGAGAGCGAAGGCCGTCGAAGGACTGACCGACAAGCAAGTTAGTGAATTGAAGAAAACGTTACGAGTGGTGTTGGGAAACCTCAGCTAAGGAATACCAAGTGAGTCGCAGAGCGGTTGGTCGAAAGGTTGCTTTTAAACGTGTTGTCGAGGTAGGCGTCGTCGCGGAGTTCATTCTATTCGCGTGTGCCATGTCACCCGCGTATGCACAGCGTGGCCCAGCTGTGGTTGAGACGGTTCAAGCGGAACAGCGACGCGTAACGCCTAAGCAAGCGATTCTAGGGACAATTGTCCCAACCAATCGCGCCGTGATTGGATCTGCCGTTGATGGTCGCGTGGTTGAATTCAAAGTACGCGTGGGCGACCGTGTCGAGAAAGACGAGGCGCTTGCTAGCCTGCTTGACCAGACCATTTCCCTGGAGATTGAGTCAGCGGAAGCTGAGTTAAAGCTACGAGGAGAAGAACTTTCTGAACTTGAAAACGGTAGTTTACCAGAAGAGATTGCACAGGCCAAAGCCAGGCTGGATGCATCACGGATTGCGGCTGAATACCTAGAGAAAAACAAACAGCGATTCGTAGATTTGGGGGATACTCGCGCGATTTCAGTATCCGAATACGAGAACGCCATTTCCACCTGGTTGGAAGCCGACCAGCGTTATCAAGAGGCCAAGGCGGCTTATCAATTGGCTATCGATGGGCCACGTCGGGAAAAGATTGCACAAGCGAAAGCGCGCGAGGCAATGCAAAAGGCAGTGGTAGAAAAATTGAAGGATCAAAAGATCAAGCACACGATGTTCTCCCGCTTTGCGGGCTACGTTACGGTCGAGCACACGGAAGTGGGGCAGTGGCTACCGCGTGGCGAACCGGTCGCTGAGATCATTGCCATTGATGAAGTCGACGTACTTGCAAAAGTTCCGGAAGCATACATTCCCTTTATTCATGTTGGCGATGAAGTCGAAGTCGTAGTCCCCGCGTTGCCGCAAATGAAGCGCAAATTAGCAGGCAACGTTCACGCGATCGTACCTGAAGCGGACGAGAGATCGCGGACGTTCCCCGTGAAAGTCCGCATTACGAACGAAATGAACCCGCAAGGCGAAATGTTGCTGAAAGCTGGCATGTTAGCTCAAGCAATTCTGGCGTCGGCCGAGCCAGCAGATGTGCTAGTGGTTCCTAAAGACGCTCTTGTTTTGGACGGAGAGTTAACATCGGTATGGATCATTGACAGAGATTCTATTGCAAAATCCAGTACCGCCCCCGGTTCGATGGAAGCCAATGCCATTTCGGTGGCAGTGCATCAAGGCATTGAAGACGGTGCTTGGATTGGGATTACTCCAAAACGCGAAGCGGACGCAGATAAACTATCTGTCGAAACCAGGGTGGTTGTTCGCGGTAACGAACGCATTCCGGCATCGCGACCAGGGGCACCGCCCAGTCGCGTGACATGGACGGAAAAACAATAGCCATAACGGGCAAAACTGAAGAACAAAGAGATGCGCCCAGATTGCCATCTAGATGGCAAAATTGTTAACCACTTAAAACAAACGTAGTGTCATGTATCTGATAGATTTTTTCGTCAAGAATCCTGCCAAAGTTATCGTGGGTGTACTGCTGATGGCGCTGTTTGGCATCGTCGCACTATACCGCATGCCAATGCAGTTGACGCCGGAAGTGCAGACGCCAACGATCACCATTCAAACCCGTTGGCCTGGAGCGAGCCCACAAGAAGTTGAGCAAGAGATCATCGTCGAGCAGGAAGAGCAGCTTAAAGGGGTCGAGGGACTCACCAAGATGTCCTCGGAGAGTTCCGACTCGATGGGGATGATCACCCTCGAATTCCTGGTTGGGACCGAAATGCAGCAATCGGTCGTTGATGTCATCGGTCGTCTTGAGCAAGTTCCGGAATATCCCGAGGATGCTGACAAACCGGTTATCAGCACCGCCAATGCCAACAACAGTCCCATCGCATGGTTCATTCTTAGCCCCCGTTATCCAACCGCGGAGGACTTTGAGAATTTTATCAGCAAGTATCCAGACCTAAAGCCACAAATCGAGCGCGTGCGTAACGCCAGCAGCGAAGGTTTGGGGATGCTGCGTCTTCGCATCTTGGCGAGAGAGCATGAGCAAGTCAATGAGTTGCTTCCACCCGCCGATTTGGATGTCACCAAACTTCGACGCTTTGCGGAAGATGAAATTGAAGCACGGTTCGAACGTGTGGCGGGGATTTCACAGTCGAACGTTATCGGCGGACTGGAAGACGAGCTTCAAGTCATCATCGATCCGGTGAAATTGGCCTCGCGCCAATTGACCATTTCGGACGTTCGCAATGTGTTACGAGGTCAAAACCAAGATACTTCGGGAGGAGACTACTGGGAGGGGAAACGCCGCTATGTGGTTCGCACGTTGGGGCAATTTGATTCACCTGAGATGGTCGAAGAGCAGCTCTTGGCGATTCGCGACGGTTTTCCCGTTTATGTGCGCGACGTGGCGCGGGTTGAACTGGGGTTCAAAAAGGCGGACGGTCTCGTGCGCCGCTTTGGAGAGTCAAGTATCGCCGTCAATGCCCTTCGCGAAACAGGTGCAAATGTGCTGGATGCCATGGACGGCCTGCAGGAAGTCAACCGAGAACTGAACGCGGGGATATTGAAACAGAAAGGGTTGCAGCTAACGCAGGTATACGATGAGACCGAGTACATTTATTCGTCAGTGAACTTGGTGCAAGAGAATATTTTCGTCGGTGGAGCACTGACGATGATTGTGCTGATGATCTTCTTGCATTTGGGTATACGAACCTTGATCGTCATTCCATTGATTATCAGCTCGGCCCTGGCTGCGGCTTACATTTCACCTTGGTTCTTCGTGTTGACCTTGCTGATCATAATTGGCTCTGGCTTCTGGTTTGCTCGAGGGGCGTTAGTGGTAGGATTGGCGATTCCCACGAGCATCATTGGTACGTTTTTGATACTTGGTATGCTGGGACGTTCACTCAACGTGATCAGCTTGGCCGGTTTGGCCTTTGCCGTCGGTATGTTGGTCGACAATGCTGTGGTCGTACTGGAAAATATTTATCGACGTTGGGACAACGGTGAACCTCCCTTCACTGCGGCCGTTCGTGGGACGACTGAAGTCTGGGGTGCCGTCTTGTCGTCGACCTTGACGACGATTGCCGTGTTTTTGCCGATCGTGTTTGTCGAAGAGGAAGCGGGGCAGCTATTTCGCGACATAGCGATGGCCATCAGCGCAGCAGTGGGACTCTCCATGCTCATCTCGATGACACTGATTCCTATGGCTTCTGCCAGATTGTTTGGTGGTCGCCGCGTGGCACCTGATACGCTTGGACCTACTCGCAGTCTACCGGTGGCTAAATCCAAACGCAGGTTTGATCCGGTTGGGCTCTTGGAACGAAGTGGAAGCCTGTTTGTAAACTCTATTGTTGGCACCAATGCTTGGATTCAGCGTTCGCTTGCCCGACGCTTGGCAACAGCTATTGGGATCGTTGGCATTTCGTTATTTGTTAGCTTTCAGATCATTCCGCGGGTGGAGTACCTCCCGACCGGAAATCGCAATTTGGTGTTTGGGATCCTCCTACCTCCGCCTGGTTATAACTTGGACGAGCTGATGGAGATGGGGGAAACAGTCGAGCGAAGACTGCAACCGTACTGGGACATCGATCCTGGTAGTCCCGAGGCACAAGAGCTGGAATTTCCGTTGATCGGAGACTTCTTTTTTGTTGCCCGCGGCAGGCAAGTCTTCATGGGATTGCGGTCGCAAGACCCAACTAAAGTAAGTGGACTTGTGCCGCTCGTACAGAAGGTGAGTCAAGGACTGCCGGGCACCTTCGCGGTCGCCAAGCAATCGAGTCTATTCGAGCAAGGCTTAAGTGCAGGGCGAACGATCAACATCGAGATTACCGGACCGGAACTCAAGAGACTTACTGAGTTGGGAGGAGCAGTTCTCGGGCAGGCAATGCAAGTCTTCCCCACGGCGCAGGCACGCCCCATCCCCAGCCTTGATCTTTCTAGTCCCGAAATGCACATCAAGCCCAATTTAGTGCAAGCGGCGCAGATGGGAGTTAGCAGTACGGATTTGGGATATACCATCAATGCTTTGATCGATGGTGCTTATGCGACGGACTACTTTTTGCTTGGCGACAAGATTGACTTGGTTTTGATTGGAGATGCTGCATTTTCCGGTCACTCGCAAGACGTGCGTGCTTTACCCATAGCAACACCCGATGGTCAACTTGTCCCGTTGGGCACTTTGGCCGAAACACCCCTCAGCAGTGGTCCTGAACAGGTGAACCATCGTGAGCGGCAGCGGGCCATTACCATCGAAGTTTCTCCGCCTCCCGAGATCGCATTGGAGGATGCGATGCAACAGATCCAGCGCGAGATCGTTGATCCGTTGGTTGCAAGTGGCGAGCTTGGCCCCGGTTACCGAGTCAATCTAGCGGGTACCGCAGATAAACTTCGCGATACCTGGTCCGCCTTGTGGATGAACTTGGTACTGGCATTGGTGATTACCTATTTGTTGATGGTCGCATTATTTGAATCATGGATTTATCCTGCGGTGATCATTCTCAGCGTTCCGTTGGGGGCAGTGGGCGGATTATTGGGGTTGCAGGCCTTGAATTTGATCTACCTGCAGACTCTTGATGTTCTCACAATGCTGGGATTTGTCATTTTGATTGGAACTGTGGTGAACAATCCGATCTTGATCGTTCACCAGTCGCTCAACCACATGCGCGAGGATAATATGCCTCCGAAAGAAGCGATTTTGGAGAGTATTCGAACGCGGATTCGTCCGATATTCATGACCACCATCACGACAGTCCTTGGGTTGCTGCCACTTGTATTGTTTCCTGGCTCAGGCAGTGAGCTCTACCGCGGCCTGGGTAGTGTGGTGTTAGGCGGCTTACTCGTCTCAACAGTATTTACACTCGTACTGGTTCCGACCTTATTCAGTTTGGCGATCGACTTGAAAGAGTTCACCATTCGGCTTATTTTTGGGCGCAGGCCGTTGGATGACCCGCGAACAGCAACTCCCACATCCGAATCACTGTCGGCGTAAACAACGGCTCAACGGCAACCTACCCACCTCGTTTGGAAAGCCCAATTATGTCGAAATCCATGTGGCTCTCGCTCGTCTTGTTTAGTCTTTTGGTCGATGGTGTGCGCGGAGAGCAGATGCAGCCGGCAGCACCGTTTGTAGTCGGCTACGCAGATCGCGTTAGTTGCATTGCGGGCGAAACGCTGGCGTTTCATCTTTCGTCGAGTAGTCCGCAAGTTGATATGACCATCCAACGTCTGGGTCGGGAACGAGAGACGGTAATGGTCAAAGAAAATATCGCATGCAACGTTCAGCCTATTCCCGACCGCGCTTCTTCCGATGGCTGCAACTGGCCAGCAGCACTTTCTATCACTGTGCCGACTGAGTGGCAGAGCGGCTATTATGAAGCGAAGTTAAGCGCTCGGGTCGACGAAAAAACAGTCGAAAGCACGTTGTTTTTTATCGTGCGCGCCAGTGAACCCGGTAAAAGCTCAAAAATCTTGTTGCAGTTGTCAACCAATACGTACAACGCGTACACAGTTTGGGGTGGGCACAGTCTGTACGCATATCATGACCGCGATGGGCTCCAAGGGCACCGCGTCTCCTTTGATCGACCGCTCACTTCGCAGTATGGCAATTGGGAATGGCCATTTGTTAAGTGGGCCGAGACCAACGGCGTGACACTCGAATACGCTGCCAACAGTGATCTCGAATTTTATCCCGACATGCTGAAGCAATATCAACTGGTACTTAGCGTTGGACACGACGAATACTGGTCGTCGCCGATGCGCGATCATCTTGAGAAGTTCATTGGTGATGGAGGCAACGTGGCTTTCTTCAGCGGCAATACCTGTTGTTGGCAGGTGAGGAGCGAAGACGCCGGGCGAGCACTCACCTGTTGGAAGCAATCGTACAACAGTGATCCGTTGTTTCGCGTTGGCGACCAGCGATTGTTGAGTACGACTTGGAGTCATCATCTGGTGGGGCGGCCTGAAAACGAATTGACTGGCGTTGGCTTTCTGTGGGGCGGCTATCATCGCAGTCATGGCGAATTCATGGATGGACCGGCCTCGTATTTGGTACATCGCCCCGACCACTGGCTATTTGAAGGAACGAACTTGCAGCGCGACAGTCGCTTCGGTGGCGAGCATACGATCGTGGGCTACGAGTGCGATGGCTGCGAGATGGAGTGGCGGGATGGATTACCGTTTCCGACGCATCGCGATGGAACTCCTGATTCCTTTGTTATATTGGCTTCATGTCCAGCCAAATGGGCTCCGGGGGATTGTTACTGGTATGAGCCGTTTCCCAAGGATCGAGTCGGAGCTGCCGTGTTGGGGACTTATACCCGAGGAGGCACTGTGGTGACGGTGGGCAGTACTGACTGGGCACATGGGCTGGCCGGAAACGATCCGGCGGTGGTCCAAATTACGCTGAATATCTTGCGGCGGCTGGGTGCTCTGTCGCAGTAGTGGTGATGCATCGATCATTCGAACAGCTACCGATGGCTTAAGTTGCACTCGGTGGCTGTGTTGATCTATGATCTAGAGCTTCAGATCAGGACGGCGGGACTCGTTGACTCGTCCTCTACCACCAAGCGAAGCTGAAAATTCTCGCATTCTACTCAGCCATTTGATTCTCGAGGCCCCGCATGTCAATCAAAAGAACATCCGATCAACATTTCAACCGTCGCAGGCTGCTAGGCACATCCGCTGCCGCTGCGGCAGTTTGGAGTTTTCCACAGTCTACCGCGCGCGCGATGGCCAACGACGAAATCCGTTTGGGTTTTATCAGTTGCGGTGGTCGCGCGGGTGAGCATATGCGTGTCTTCGGTGAAATGACCGGAGTGGCGGTCACCGCGCTGTGTGATCCCGATGGAGGACGGGTTCATTCGGCATCCAAGATTTTTCCGAAGGCGAAAACGTTCAGCGATCCGCGCGCGTTGCTGAATGACAACGATGTCGATGCCGTCATCGTTGCGACCTGCAATCACTGGCACTGCCTGGCTTCGATCTGGGCGATGGAAGTTGGCAAAGACGTGTATGTAGAAAAGCCGTTGTCGCATTCCCAATGGGAAGGCGAACAGACCGTCAAGGCGGCGCGGAAGTATCAGCGGATTTGTCAAGTTGGAACGCAGCAGCGGTCGGACCCGATGCAAGCGGAGATCAAGAAGTTTCTGCATGAGGAGCAGGGACTCGGGAAAATCTTGAGTTGTCGTGTGAATCGTTATGGAGTCCGCGCGCCAATTGGCAAGCGAAGTAGACCGCTGGAGATCGATAAATCCATTGACTACGACGTCTGGCTGGGACCTGCTCAGGATGAGCCGATCTTCCGCGACAATTTGCAGTACGATTGGCACTGGGATTTTAATACCGGCTCCGGAGAGATGGGGAATTGGGGCGTGCACGTGCTCGACGATGCCCGCAACAATATCTTCTTGGACAAAGTGATCCTTCCGTCGCGGATTATGGCTGCCGGTGGACGCGTGGCCTGGGCCGATGCGGGAGAAACTCCAAATGTTCATTTTGTCTACTTCGATACCGGCGAGATCCCCACCGTGATTGGTCTCACCAACTTGACCGCCGGCGGCGACGCCAAAGGCTCACCCAAGCATCCTGGACCAGGAAGTGGCTACATCGCCTATTGCGAAGGTGGTCGTTTCGAAGGACAGCGCGGCAGCGCAGTCGCCTTTGACAAAAATGGCAAGAAGATCCGCGAGTTCAAGGGGAACAGTGGCGGGAGACTCCATCAGCAGAACTTTATCGACTGTGTCCGCAGTCGCGATGTTAGCACGCTGAACACCGATGTGGAACTGGGCAACGCATCCACTGGCTGGTGCAATCTGGCCAACGTGGCCTACCGTGCGGGCCAAGCGTATTCGCCCGCTGCGGCTGCCGAACTAGCCAAGGAACTGCCATTGTGGGGAGAGTTGCACGAAGAGATGAAGTTGCATCTCGGCGCTCATTCCGTTGGCATGACCGATCTTAGCTTGAGTCCCATTCTCGACTACAATGTGGAGCAAGGAAAGTTCACCGGCGAAGGGGCGGAGAAAGCCAACGCGTTCCTAAAACGCGAATACCGCGAAGGGTATGTCGTACCGGAAATTACCTAGGGACTATTCGTTAACCCCAACCCGACGCGTTAACTTTGAATTTGCGCAAATCGATGCATTCCTACTCGTGCTCGTGCTCGTACTCGTACTCGAAACCCATTAGTCGAGTACGAGTACCGCGGTGCTGAGCAGGAGCAGGAGCAGGAGCAGGAGCACGAGCACGAGCACGAGTACGAGTACGAGTACGAGTACGAGCACGAGCACGAGCACGAGCACGAGCACGAGCACGAGCACGAGCACGAGCACGAGCACGAGCACGAGCACGAGCACGAGCACGAGCACCGAGCACCGAGCACCGAGCACCGAGCAGGAGCAGGAGCAGGAGCAGGAGTACGAGCACGAGCACGAGTTACGGTGACGAGTACTGAGAGGGTTCCATTGATTGCACAAAACTAACCTTTTAATTGCACAAAGCGGTAGCTTGAATCCAATGAGACTTATGACGATCGCGAGCAGACTCCTGGCCATTTTTTTTTGCGTGAGTGCCAGCTTCACAGCTGGGGCAGTTGGCCAGCAGCAGGCGGACATCGATTTCCGTCGCGATATCCAACCGATTTTGGCCAACCATTGCTTCAGTTGCCACGGGCCCGACGAGGCGACGCGGGAAGCCGATTTGCGGCTGGATAACCGCGAAAGCGCACTGGCCTCGGCAGCAATCGCGCCGGAAGATCTGGAGCATAGCAAATTGATCGAGCGGATTCTGTCTCAAGATCCCGATTCGCAAATGCCGCCGCCAGCACACAAGCGTCCCTTGAGCAGCGAGCAGAAAGCGACGTTACAGGCGTGGGTTGCGCAAGGTGCCAAGTACGCGTCGCACTGGGCATTTGTGCCACCCGCACGCTCGATGTACGAACAGCTGCCAGCCCAGCACGCCACAGAAAGTATTGCTGCAGCCGATGCCATTGACTACTTCGTGCGCCAGCGACTTTCGGAGGTGCAGCTTGCCCCAGCACTACCTGCCGACCGACGCACACTCATTCGCCGCGTGACGCTCGACTTGACCGGCCTGCCGCCGACACCGCAAGAAGTCGAGGACTTTGTCAGCGATACGTCCGCCAATGCGTACGAGAAAGTGGTCGATCGTTTGCTTGCCTCGAAGAGTTACGCCGAGCGGATGACCATGGAGTGGCTCGACCTGGCTCGTTACGCCGATACCAACGGCTATAACAACGATGAAGATCGGACTATGTGGCCCTGGCGTGACTGGGTCATCGAAGCGTTTCATGACAACATGCCCTTCGATCAGTTTATCGTAGAACAGTTGGCGGGAGATTTGCTTCCCAATCCAAGTCAGTCCCAGTTGATCGCCACCGCTTTTTTGAGAAATCAAGGCCACAACACCGAGGGAGGAATCATTCAAGAAGAATACCGGGTGGAGTATGTGGCCGATCGCGTTCATACTACCGCCACCGTCTTTCTTGGCTTGTCGCTGCAATGCGCCCGCTGCCACGATCACAAGTACGATCCTGTCTCGCAAAAAGAGTACTACGAGTTCTACGCCTACTTTAATAGCCTCGACGAAAAGCAAGCCAGCTACAGCAAGTTCCTGGCTGCGGAACCTTTTGTGCGCGTTCCTTCGACTGAGCAGGAGACGCGTTTGCAAGAGTTGCAGCAATCGCTGACAAAACAACAAGAGTTGCTAGACCGGCGTCGCCTCGAAGTCGACCAGCGGTTGGCCGAATGGTTGAGTCAAGGGCTCGCCAGCGACGCAAGTGAAGGAATAACAACGCGTTACGCCTACAAGCCGCTCCATCACTTTTCCATGGAGCCACAGTCAGAGCCATCTCCAAAGTCTTCGTTTGATTCACCGCCAAAAGGTACCGAAAATCAGCTTCTGCACGACTCGGTCGGAGGGACAGCCACTGGTCGTGCGATTGGACAGGTCGCGTTTGAAGAAGGGCACAGTGGCAGCGGTTTAGCCTTCGATGGCGCCGCCCATGTGGAGTTGGAGCAAATTGCCGCGCTGGATCGCGAGCAAGCTTTTGCAATTGGTGCCTGGATTTATCCGACTTCAAATGAGACCATGGCGGTATTTTCCAAAATGGATGATGCCAGCCAGCATCTCGGTTACGACCTGTTGCTTGAAAACGGAAAGTTGGTTTCCCATCTGGTGAATCGTTGGCCGGATAACGCGATCAAAGTGGCGACGCAACAGACGCTGACCTTCAACGCCTGGCACCACGTGGTCCTGGTCTACAGCGGTAGCAGCCAAGCGGCAGGAGTGAAAATCTACGTCGACAATCAACTGGCGCCCCTGGAGACGTTGAATGATTCGCTGACGGCATCGTTCGCAACGCCGAAACCATTTCATCTTGGACTGCGCGGCGCTTCGCTACCTTTCCGCGGAAAAATCGATGAACTGATGATCGTGCAAGGAACTTTGTTTGACGATCAAATTGCCCAATGGTTCACTGGTCAACCGATCACGAGTTTTGAAAAATTATTGACAACGCCAGCCATCGAGCGAACTGAAGAGCAAACGCGGCAACTGCACGATTTCTTTTTGACCCATGTAGACGAAGAGTCGATTGAGTTGCGCAAAGCTATCTCGGGGATTGAGGGTGAGTTGCAGGCGCTGAAGGACTCCTTTTCAGCGGTAAGTGTCATGCGCGACATGCAGCCGCCGCGCGAGACGTTTGTGCTGCAACGGGGACAATACGACAAGCCGCAAGATCAAGTCACAGCCGCTGTACCGGCGTTGTTTGTGAGTGCGGTTAACAAGGATGCGAACAATCGCTTGGGATTAGCCCAGTGGCTGGTCGACCCCGCCCATCCACTCACGGCGCGAGTGGCGGTGAATCGTTGGTGGCAACACTATTTCGGAACAGGGTTGGTCAAGACCGTCGAGGACTTTGGCATTACCGGCGAACCGCCGAGCCATCCTGAGTTGTTGGATTACTTGGCTTTGTCGTTCATCAACAGTGGCTGGGATGTCAAGTCGTTGCAGAAGAAGATCGTCATGTCGGCGACTTATCAACAGGACTCAAGGATCAGCCCCGAGGGGTTGGAGCGAGATCCGGAGAATCGTTGGCTTGGCCGTGGTCCACGTTTTCGTTTGGCTGCGGAAACCGTTCGCGACAACGCACTTGCCGTAAGTGGTTTGTTGCAGTCTCGCGTCGGTGGACCGAGCGTTAAACCGTATCAACCCGAAGGACTGTGGGAAGACGTCAGTGTGGAACGTCGCGCGAAGTATGTGCCGGATGTCGGGGAAGGTTTGCATCGACGAAGCATGTATACATTCTGGAAGCGAACTTGCCCGCCGCCGGCAATGATGAACTTTGATGCCCCCAATCGCGAAGTCTGTTTTGCACGTCGCCCACGCACCAACACGCCGCTCCAGTCGCTGGTGCTAATGAACGATCCTACTTACATCGAAGCAGCGCGGATGCTCGCCCAGCAGATGCTCGTGGCGGAAGTCAGCACAACCGCCGAGCGAATTCAGGTTGGTTATCAGCGGTGCCTGGCAAGAGAAGCGACCGAAGCTGAATTGGCGGTTATGCAGGAATTGCTCGAACAAGCAGTGCAGCAGTTCCGTCAGCAGGTCGGAGCGGCAGAAGCTCTCAATGCGATCGGCGCGACTCGGGCCGCGGACGGTTTGGATACGGTCGAAGTGGCCGCGTGGACCATGGTGGGTAGTACACTTTTGAATTTGGATGAAACGGTGTCGAAACGATGAACGCTTACGATGTGCAATTACGCGAGTGCTGGCTGCGGCGAGATTTTCTAAGACGCTCCGTCTTGGGTGCCGCCGCTCTTTCCGCTCTCGCTCCGCAGTGCGAGCGAACCGCTCGGGCCACGGAACTTTCGCCTCAGCTGACACATTTTGTACCCAAGGCAAAACGCGTCATCTACCTTTTCCAATCCGGCGGTCCTTCACAATTCGAAACGATGGACTACAAGCCGAAACTGCAATCGTTGCATGGTTCGGAGCTGCCAGATAGCATTCGACAAGGCCAGCGATTGACCGGCATGACCTCCGGACAAAGCAGCTTTCCGGTGGTGGCACCCAAGTTCAAGTTTGCGCAACACGGCGACAATGGGGCTTGGTTCAGCGAGTTGCTGCCGCATACAGCCAGCATCGCTGATGAGCTATGCATTGTTCGCTCCATGCACACCGAAGCGATCAATCACGATCCAGCCATCACCTTCATGCAAACCGGCTCTCAGCAACCGGGTCGCCCTTCACTCGGTTCATGGCTTAGTTATGGCCTGGGGAGTGAGGCCGAGGACTTGCCTGCCTTTGTGGTGATGATTTCCCACGGAACGGGTAGCGATGCGAATCAGGGTTTGCTCGATCGATTGTGGGGCAGTGGCTTTCTTCCTTCGAATCATCAAGGTGTCAAGTTCCGCAGTGGCAGTGATCCCGTTTTGTATTTGAACGACCCCGCCGGCGTGAATCGACCGTTGCGGCGACAGATGTTGGATAGCTTGGCTAAACTCAATGAATTGCACCTACAGCAGGAGGGTGACCCGGAGATTGCCACGCGGATCGAACAATACGAGATGGCGTTTCGGATGCAAGCTTCCGTACCCGGCTTGACCGACATGTCCGACGAACCGGAGTCGACGTTTGAGTTGTATGGCGACCAAGCGAAGAATCCAGGCACCTACGCGGCCAACTGCTTATTGGCCCGCCGCATGGTGGAACGTGGCGTCCGCTTTGTGCAGCTCTATCATCGCGGCTGGGACAATCACGGTAACCTACCGTCGAATATCCCCAAACAGTGCCAGGACATCGATCA
This sequence comes from Pirellulaceae bacterium, assembly GCA_041753315.1. GTDB lineage: Bacteria > Planctomycetota > Planctomycetia > Pirellulales > Pirellulaceae > Aureliella. The sequence continues at coordinate 57,897 of JBGSUV010000138.1, forward strand.
ACCTCAAGCTGCTTTGATTACCGATCTGAAACGCCGCGGTCTGTTGGACGACACGCTGGTGATCTGGGGGGGCGAGTTCGGGCGGACCGTCTATAGCCAGGGTTCCTTGCAAGAAGATTATGGTCGAGATCACCACGGCCGTTGCTTCACCATGTGGATGGCTGGAGGCGGCGTGAAAAGTGGAGCTGTGGTGGGCGAGACGGACGACTACGGTTACAACATCGTAAGTGATCCCATCCACATTCACGATCTTCATGCCACGATTCTGCATTGCCTTGGTTATGATCACGAGCGGTTGACGTATCCCTACCAAGGACGCCTCTTCCGCTTGACCGACGTGGCAGGACGGGTCATGCCGGAGCTCTTAGCCAATGCGAATTGATTCCATCGATTTTTACTATCTGTCGATGCCCGAGATCTTGGACATCGGCGATGGCAGTCAAGATGCCTTGTTGGTCCGTATCGGGGCAGGGGACTACGTCGGTTGGGGAGAGTGCGAAGCATCGCCGCTGGTGTCGATCGCCAGTTTGATTTGTCCGATGTCGCATAGTGCTTGCAAACCGGTTCAAGCATCCGTGCTGGGGCAGTCGCTGGATGGTGTCGAAGATATCCGTCGCATCGGTCATCTCGTTCGCGCTAATTCCCTGGATCTGTTGCAAGCCGATCACACGTTGTCGGGGATCGATATCGCGCTGTGGGATCTATTGGGACGCAGGTTGAATGAGCCGGTTTGGAAGTTGCTGGGCTATGAGCGTTCGTATCCCAAAACCCCTTACGCTTCCGTGTTGTTCGGTGACACGGCTGAAGAGACCATGTCGAAGGCTCATTTCATTCGAAATCTTGGCTTTCGCGCAGCCAAGTTCGGTTGGGGGCCGTTTGGTGCAGACGACGTGGCTGCTGACGAAGCGCAATTGCTGGCCGCGCGAACTGGGCTGGGCGATGACGGCATCTTGTTGATTGACGCCGGGACGATCTGGAGGGATGACGTCGAGCGGGCTTGGGCGCGGCTGCCGATCCTAAAACAGGTGCGAGCGCAGTGGCTGGAAGAACCCTTTGTTTCAGGAGCTTTGGCCGAGTATCAATCGCTCTCCGAGCAATCTCAGCCGGTGGGACTGGCGGGCGGTGAAGGCTGCCACAACTTTCATATGGCCAAGCACATGATCGATTGGGCCGGTTTGAAGTACGTGCAGATCGACGCAGGTCGCATCGGCGGGATCACGGTGGCCAAAGACGTGGCTGATTATGCAGCGGCCCGCGGCGTTACTTATGTCAATCACACTTTTACTTCCAATTTAGCCCTATCGGCCTCGCTGCAACCCTTCGCAGGGCTTGAGTCGCACAAGATTTGCGAATACCCCACCGAACTCAAGTCGCTAGCGATTGAAATGACCGAGAATCATTTGCAGCTCGATAGTAGCGGGGAGTTGAGTGCCCCCGACGCACCGGGACTGGGGATTGAGCCCTGTCATCACGCCATCGCCAAGTATTTAGTCGACGTCGAGATTCGGGTGAAGGGCCAGTTACTGTATCGCTCGCCCAGCATTAACGCATGAGGCTCCGCCTGCTTGGTTCTAACATTGAGTGAGGGCGTCTAGTGACAATACTCGTAACCGTTGCCACCTATGATTCGCCGACGAGAGCGCAGCAGGCCCAAACTCATCTTCTCCAGCAGGGCATTCAGTCCGTTTTGCAGGATGAACATGTTGTTGCAATGAACTGGTTGCTTGCGAACGCTGTGGCTGGAATCAAGCTTCAAGTTGACGAAGATCATGCCCGTCGGGCCGCAGAGGTCATCAAGCAGTTCGAAGAAGCTCAAAAGGAATTTCGGCTTAGCCAATCCAGCCGGTTCATCAAATTCAAATGCAGCGACTGTGGTGCATCGTTGGCGTTCACCGCGGATCGGCGAGGAGGTGTCGAAACGTGTGATAACTGCGGCAGCTATGTGGATGTACCCGAGGAAGTGCAGTCGCAAGTAGAGTTACGCCAGGCGGAGCCCAACGCGGAGCCGCAGGCACAGGCGACGACGGTAGGGAGTGATAGCAAATCACTGTTCGAGCAAAGTCGCAGTCGACTGTCGCTGAAGTGGGAACTCGTGGCCATGGTTTGCTTCTACTACGTCCCGTTATTGTTGTATTGCTGGGAGAGCTACCAGAATACGGCGATTGGAGGAAGCGTAGTCACAGAACAGGTTCTATTTATTGCGAACTTCTTTGGGACTGTTCCTGTGCTGCTGTTGGTGATTGTCCTTCGAGGAGAAAGTTGGCAAAAGTTTGGGCTCGTTACGCCTCGATGGATATTGGATTCAGTTCTTGCCATTGTAGTGTGGACGCTAGCGACTTTCTTTGAGGCTATTACTCCACAGCTTGTTTTCGAAGAGTATCTTCCCTATGAAAGGGTTGACTACGGTTGGAGAGTGTTTCTCTTGAGCGTCATTGGGCTGCTCGCGAACAGCATTGTTGAAGAGTTTTTTATGCGGGGATATCTGATAACTCGCTTGGAAGAACTATTCGGATCATCAATAGTCGCAGTTTCGATATCTGCAGTTCTATTTGCTAGTTATCACGTATATCAGGGTCCTAACCAAATATTGCCAGTCCTGGCCATGGGCGTAGTTTACGGAATCGCATTCTGTATCGTTCGTCGCTTATGGCCACTCGTCATCGCCCATACGATGACTAACTTACTGATCTACTATGTTATGTAGGACAATTTTTAGGCTATACAGAAGAAGCAGAGGTTCAACATGACTAGGCTATCTGACCATGCGGTTCCGGAAAAATCCTCTGCGGAGGCGGTGAAGGAATTGTATTCCCAGCTAGCGATGAATCCTGAGCAGGAGTTTGGGTGGAGCAAGGGGCTGGAAAACGCTCAGCAACTGGGTTACGACCCACAACTGCTTGAGCAGATTCCGCAATCGGTTTGGGAGTCCTCCGCAGCGGTGGGGAATCCGTTTGCAATCGGGCCGATTCATGCGGGCGAAACGGTGGTTGACTTGGGTTGTGGTGCCGGTGCGGATCTGTGTATCGCGGCGCTGGCTGTTGGGGAGGCGGGGCGAGTTTTCGGTATCGACCTCACACCAGCGATGGTCGATAAAGCAAGAAGCAATCTCGCGTTGATGGGTTTGGCCAACGCTGAGGTTTCATGCGGGGACTTTGTGGAGTTGCCTCTGGAGAGCAACAGTGTGGATGTGGTGATCTCCAACGGCGCGATCAATCTTTCGCCAAAACAGTCTTGTGTCTTTCGCGAAATTGTGCGCGTACTGAAACCAGCAGGTCGGTTGTACTTGGCTGATATGATTCGCGTTGACGCCAGCGAGTGTCCTTCGCAGGCGACTCCCAGCTCTTGGGCGAATTGCATTGCCGGCACGCTGACCAGTGAGTGTTTGCAGAAGTTGATGCAGGAAGCAGGCATGCAAGCGGTGATCTTCATCGGGACCACCGGTTACCATACATCTCCTGGGACGGTCGGAGCCTTGTTTCAAGCCATCAAAGTGTAGAACGATTGTCTCAATCGATTTGTTGCAAAATCGAGATTCTGTCGTGCCGCAGCGGCAAGCGGTTTTTCATGGAGCGACTGCGACTGTCGGGCTGCGACTGCGATGGACAAGACAGGTATTGCCGCTAGCCAAATGAGCAACAGATTGCACCTAATGCGTGCGCTCGCATTTTTGAGAATTGACATGGACAACCAAGCACCGCCTCCGGCCAGAGAGCCGATCCACAGCGAGTGTAGCAGGAACATCGCCAGTAGCTCAAACGCCGGACTCAACAAGTTCGATAACATTTCCATCTACTCACCTTCTTCCATTCCATCGAGTAACTCACGGATCTCAACCAATTCATCGGGTGTCAGCCGTCCGATGGCAAGGGCTTGCATTACCAGTTGATTAGTCGAACCGCCGAACACACGAGTAAGCACTTCGCCCAGCATCTGTTTTTGGGTTTGTTGTTTGGCTCGCTTAGCGCGGTAGATGTGGGTGCGTTCCGATTCATCTCGCACCACCAATCCCTTCTCGGTCATGATTTGCAGCAGCTTCAGTATCGTCGTGTAGCCGGGAGTTGGCTTCGACGGCATGGCATCGAGCACTTGCCGTACGGAACTTGGGCCAAGCTCCCATAAGATGGTCAAGATTTGCAGTTCACCGTCGGTTGGGCGGGGTAATTTAGATTTCAAGAGCAGTCTCCAGCGCTAACAAGCAACGTCATGTGGCCTGATTATTACGAAACACTTCGTAGGTGTCAACGAAGGTTTTCGTAGATCTTGCTGGGTGCAAAAAGTGCGAGCGATGCATGGGATTGAAGAGCCCAGGAGCTAAGAGGTCGCTTCGGGGCGATTGAAGACTTCGCTAGCGCTGACGCTGAAACCAAGAAGTGTTGCGGAGTGGGCGGTTTGGTTCTCTGTATAACGGCCACTTTCAACATAAGCGGCTTGGGGCTCATCAAGCACGAGGACAACGATACTTCGGTCACGGGGATCAACGATCCAGTATTCGGGAATTTTTGCTTGCGCATACTCTTCGCGTTTGACCACAAGATCCCGCTGCGGATCGTCCTCGCTCACCACTTCCATCACAAGATCAGCGCCTTCCCAGAAAAGAGCTGCGCGGCGATGGCGGTTCTCAGCTCGCATGAAGAGCACATCCGGCTCTCGGAACTTGCCAGGCCAAAGCTGGACGCGAAGGGGGGCAATGAACGAAACCCCCAGTTGCGAGGCCTCCGCAAAAAGTTGCAGTCGAAGGCACAAGAAAAATGCGATGGCCTGGTGAAGCTCCGTCGGCATCGTTAGCACTTCCAGCCTACCATGGTCAAATTCCACCAGTCTACCAAAGTCCAATCGCAAGTATTCGGTTTCAGACCAGCAGCCTTGTTGAGGAAACATGGCCGCGATCTCCCACGTTGGGTCACCAGGCTGACTCTTGCGATCTTCAGTTGACATAAGGGACACTTGTTAAAACTACGGCCGTTCCCCATCTAGTGTCGAGCGATTGTCCCCAATCGCTTTGGAAACGATAGAGACAATCGTTCGACACTAGTCTAAGCAATCGAGTTCAAGTTTGCTACAATGGGAAGTCGCGTTTCACTTTGCCAAAGGACGATCTTGCTGTTGCTGTACGCTTTCTCACCAAGTTGTCGACGGTGTCATGGACGAACTTAACGACAGCGGCGAAGGGGCTCCGAGCCTCCATGTATCCGACGAATCCAATCAGTTTGAAGCGGATTACGTCGAGGAGATGTCGCGTTTCGACGTCGAGTTGGATTTGCCGGTTGGCGATCCGCTGAAGCTGCAGCATGCCGCGGCCGCTGTTCGTCAGGAGCATCGCGACAGCTCGCGCTGGAAGCGTCTCGAATGCAGCAAAGTCAGCGTGTTTGCCGAGCGTGATCGCGGCACTGTCTACGTTGTGCAAGTTGGACGTAGTATCGATTTCGATTGGACTTGGGAGGGAGCCAAGGCCTTTTGTCCCAGCGGCTTGGACGAGCCAGCCAGCAAGGCTCAGCGACTGGCCGAACTCTCCGGCTTGTACGACCAAGACTACACAGAAGAACTTGTTTGGTCGGGCGAAGTTGTCGAGGTCGACGAAACGAGCGGTTGCTTGTTCATCGTGCTGGACAACCCAGAGAAGGCTCCGAGCACAGGGGCATTTCTGGTGCGGCCTTTCGAATTCCTGTCGGTCCTGGACGCAATCTACAATGGCGATGAATATGAAGTGGTTCGCGAACGACTGGTGGATCGACTGACTGCTACCGAAGGTTCCGTGCATCCCACAGTGTCCCCAGTCAGACAAGCGGGGCTGCCGAGTTTGCATGCCTGGTGGAACCATGCTTGGAGTATTCTGTGGGGGCCGCCGGGTACTGGCAAAACGTGGACTACTGGACAGCAAATTGCGCGGGTCTTAGCCGCTCCCGCTGCACAAGAGAGAATTCTCGTCGTTTCGACGACGAACAAGGCGACCGATGCCGTGGCTCTCTCCGTGGGGCGGGCCGCCACAGAGTTCTGTCCGAAGGAATTGGCCAACGACACTTTGCGACGCATTGGTCAGGGAGCGTCGTTGCAATCGTTCGCGCGGGACGACTTGCAAGGCATGCTGGCTGGTACCGAGTCCGAGACGCTGGCGAAAATCGATCAGCTTGCAAAACAACTTCCTCTGTTTGATTCCTGGGAAGAGAAGGCCTTAACGCGCAAGCAGATTGGTGAGCTCCGCGCCAGCACCAGCGACCAAAGCAATCGGCTCTTCGTCGATCCCGGCAAGCAGGTAGTTGTCACCACCGTATTTAAAGCCATGAGCTACCTTCGCTATCCGCTCATCCGCGAGATGATTGAGGAAGGCCAGGCGCCGTTTACAACGATCTTCATCGATGAGGCAGGTTTGATTTCGCGAGCGGCCGTGGCTGCGCTGTCGCTACTGGCTTCGCGCCGCATCGTCTTGGTTGGCGACTCGAAGCAGTTGGCTCCGATTAGTAGGATTTCCCGCGTCTTGCCAACACGGCAGCAGACTTGGCTCGCCAGTAGTGGACTAACGCACTTGGATCGAACGGACCAGATGCCGGCCGCTGTGCATTTACTGTCCGAGCAGCGGCGCATGCATCCTGAAGTCTGCAGCGTGGTCTCTAAGTACCAGTACAACCAAGTGTTGAAGACAGCTCCCGATCGAGCGGCCCAACCATCAGCGCTGGCCCCGTGGCTGGCGGACTACTCGCGAGCCATCTGGTATGTACTGGACGCCGAAGAAGCCGATTTGGCAGAGATTCGTGCTGAGCGAGGTCCTGGAAATCGAAGCTGGATACGACCGATCGCCGAGCAGTTGTTGGAAAAGTTCTTCCAGAACACGCAGGTGCGCGAAGCACACGGGTTGTTCGTCACCCCCTTCAAGGCTCAGGCTCAGGCGGCCAGCGACTGGTTCGCAGCTTGGAAGATCAAGTCATGGGAGGCATCTACCGTTCACAGTCAACAAGGCTCCGAAGCCGATATCGTCATCTTCGATACGGTCAATGCAGGCAGTCACATCTGGGGAATCGTTGAGTGGAAGCGGCTCGTCAATGTGGCGCTCAGTCGAGCGCGGGAAGCTGTCATTGTGCTGGCAAGCGCTAGTGAAATGGAGGAACCCTACCTATCGCCTCTTATCGGTCAGCTCAAAGCCTCGCAATTGGTGCAGGAGGACGGTTCACTTCATTGGCGGGAAGTTCTCAATCCACTTAACAAGCACTCGCAACCCTACCTGGCGACACTGACGACGGATGGATCGTCGACGTCATCGGCATTCTCGCAATGTCCGCTGGTCACGGCTGAGGCGGCCGCAGACTATTCACGTTCGCAGTCCTCCTCATACCGCATCGGTGACCAGATGCGGCAGCGCGAGGAGATGAAACCGCTGCTTTCACGCGAGCAGCAGCGCATCAGTAACTTGGCACTTGATGGCAAACCGCGGTTGGTGAGGGGAGTTGCGGGCAGCGGCAAGTCGGTTGTGCTGTGCAATTGGCTCGCCAAAACCGCGCTGCGGCTCGGCGCAACCCCTGACGCACGGATTTGGGCTGTCTATGCGAATCGCAGTCTGCATAAACTGCTCTGTGAGTCGATCGAGGCGGCGTGGGTGAGACTAAACGACGGCCTACTATTGGGAAAGAGCGATTTCCCTTGGGAGCAGGTCGAGCTATTTCATATTAAAGATGTACTGGCTGGTTTATTGCCATTGGCCAACATGTCACTTGAGCCATTTGGTTTCAACTACGATCAAGCGGCAGCGGAGTTTCTCCGACGGCAGGAAGCAGGCCCATTGCTTCCACGATGTTCGGCTTTGTTCATTGATGAGGCTCAAGACATGGGCCCATCCACGTTGCGACTGTTGTTGTCCGTCGTCGAGCAGTCCGACGAGCAAGATCAAAACAGCCGTTCGGCGCATATTTTTTACGACAACGCGCAGAATGTATATGACGCCCCAACACCGAAGTGGTCCGACTTTGGGCTCGATCTGCGTGGCCGCTCGACCATCATGCGCGAGAGCTTTCGCTCCACACGGCAAATCATGGAGTTAGCCATTAATGTGCTGGAGCGAACGCTGGGTCGAACCGGGTTGCCCGACCAGCAGGAGCTGGTTTCATTGGGGCTATTGAAGGCCACTTCGCGCGACGGCGAGCCGTGGTGGGAAACGCTGTTCAGTCAAGTCAATGGTCCATCGCCCATCTTTCACTGCTTTCGAACTCGCAAAGAAGAGCTCGACATGATCGCCAAGCATTTGAAGCATTTGATCACTGTCGATGGAGTTCTGCCGAGTAGCATCTGCATGTTGTACAATGGTCGTGCGGACGATCTCTTAAAGGCGCAACTTGCTCCTGAGTTGGCTAAGTGGGGTGTTGAGCTCTCATTTCAGAACAGTCGCTCTTTTTCACGCAAGTCCAACACGTTGTTAGTTACCACTCCCCACTCTTATAAAGGCTATGAATCGGAGTTCGTGGTGATCCCCTGTGTGGATCACTTTGTAGCACCCGAGGGCAAGCTGCTCGCGCAAGTTCTCTACGTGGCCATGACGCGAGCGCGTTCGCTATTGGCAATTTATGGAATTCAAGGTGGGTCAGCGGCGTCCCAACAGATCATCGACACGCTATCCACATGTACCCGCCTTCAAAGTAAGACTTGCAGTCCGTGAGGAGGCTGCCATGTATCTAGGGGAAGAGTGACTAGGCTGAGTAGGCCTGGCACGAAACTTAATCTCCCCGTGTGAATTTTGCTTTGATCCTTTGCGCACGTCAACGGTGCAGAATCAAGGATATTGCCAACTATCGATTTGAATTAGGAATTCGAATAGAATGCGCTTTTGGGATCGTTCGTCTGCTTCAAATCTGATGATCGTAGGCAGAGGGCGGTTATAGGCCTTGAATAGAAACGGACGTGACTCCATGATGCACACCGACAGTTACCAAATCCGCCAACTCGTCGAAGAGCTTGTACCGCCCGAGTCTGGCAAGCAAAGTGTGGTTCTGGCTGACAATGAGAATGTAAAAGTTGTGCTGTTCGCCTTTGCGGCTGGTGCAGGCTTGGCTGAGCACGTTGCACCACTGCCTGCGATCATTCAGATTGTAATGGGCGAAGCAAAGCTGACCGTTGGAGACCAGCAGGTTGCAGGCGTGCCGGGCACTTGGATTCAGATGGTTGCGAAGACACCGCATAGTATCTCCGCATCGACACCCTTGGTCATGCTGCTAACCTTGTTGAAATAGAGTATCGATCTTAATAAGGTCGCCTTGGAATTCATCTAGAAAGAAGTCTCCGATGAAGAACATCAGCCTGACAGGTTTACTGCTTTCCCTTGTCCCACTAACGCTCTATTCCCAGGACGCGACTACGGCGGGGGCCCAGGACGCGATCACAGTGGGAGCCCAAAACGCGACCACCGCGGGGAGTTTTCATGTCGAGCATCCGACGCTGTTGAATCTGGGGTTCGAATGGTCGATTTCGGGAGATGCAAATCGCAATGCGACGGTATCGGTTGAATTTCGGGAAGTTGGCCAAGCGGCTTGGAGGCAAGCGATGCCGCTGGTCCGTATCGGAGGAGAAAATGTCTATCGCCGCCGTGAAAATCTCGACTACACCGTTCCCGATGGTTTTGCTGGCTCGATTCTCAACCTTGAGCCCGGGACGGAATATGAATGTCAATTCAAATTGGATGATCCCGATGGGGTCACTGGAGAAAAAAAGCAAACGGTAACCGTCAAGACGCGGAGTGAACCACAGCCCTATAACGGTGGACGGGTCTTGCATGTCTACCCGCCCGACTACTTTGGACCGCGACAGGAGCCAAGCTTTACCGGGATACTTCAAGCCTATTACGGCGCTGGGTTGGGAGATTGGTCGGTGGTATGGGAACGGCGAGCCCAACCGGGTGATACACTGTTGGTGCATGCGGGACTTTACCGACCAGAACGATTGAACTATGTCGATCCCTTGATGACTCCTTTCGATGGCTCCATGTCGTTGACGCTCAAAGGCACGGCGGAGAAACCGATCACGATCAAAGCGGCAGGCGATGGCGAAGTTATCTTCGATGGTGCTGGCAACCACCGTTTGTTTGATGTCATGGCTTCACAACATCACATCTTTGATGGGCTGACCTTTCGCAATACGGATGTCGCCATTTTCGCTGGGCAGAAGGAGGTTACCGGAGCGGTGGCGTTGACTGTAAAGAACTGCCGCTTCGAGAACATCGGCTTTGGCGTTTGGACGGAGTACGCGGGATCGAGTGATTTTTATATTGCCGATAATTTGTTTCTTGGTCGTGATGATCGTTTTCGCTTGATTGGCTGGGGCGGTCGCCAACGATCGCCTGACGGTCCAGCATGGGCTGAGCCGCGATATGGCTCGCATCAAGTCACCAGCTACTACGCCGTCAAAGTCTACGGGCCAGGGCATGTGATCGCACATAACGCAATCGCCTATTTTCACGATGCGATTGGGATTTCCACTTATGGAACTCCGGAGAGCGATCCGGAGCGGCGGGCATCGTCGATCGATATTTATAACAACGACATGCATCTACTCAATGACGACTTTGTAGAGACGGACGGTGGCGTGCACAACATCCGCGTGTACAACAATCGCGGCGTCAACGCGGCGCATGGCGGTTATAGTTCGCAACCCGTTTTTGGCGGCCCGGCTTACTTCATCAGAAACATCCTGCATCACGTTCCGTCAGGAACCGCATTCAAATTTTCGGCGAAAGCGGCTGGCCTGTTTGTTTATCACAACACGATCATCTGCGAAAATCGCATCGGTGATCCGGCAGCGAACATGCACTTCCGCAATAATCTCTACTTGGGGCGAGATATTCCCGAGCGAGGAATTCTGCGAGTCGCCAATGCGACGGCAGATCATAGCAGTGACTACAACGGCTACCGTCCAAACCGGGACGTCTCGGAGCAATATGCCTACTTGGGAGCAAGCAATGGACGGCAGTTGTATGAACCTAAGCCAGAGGACTGGCAAATCTTTGGGACGCTGACGGAGTTCCGTCAAGCCACGGGGCAAGAGCAACACAGTATCGAGGTCGATTTTGATATCTTCGAACAACTGGTAGCCCCCGATCGCAACCAGCAGCATGCAGTGTATCACGCGATGGATTTGAATTTTAATTTGAAGGCGTCGAGCCCGGCCATCGATGCGGGAGTGGTCATCCCGCAAGTGAACGAAGATTTTGCGGGTCGTGCGCCCGATCTCGGTGCGCTCGAGATGGGTAAGCCTATTCCACACTATGGCCCACGCTGGTTGACCTGGCAGCCATTCTACCGTTGAACAGGTCGCCAAGTTGTTTTGTGGTGAAGGTTATCCCTACAACACTTGGCCACCTGCTTAGTTTTGCGTTGTTGCTCTCCGAAGGGTCTTCAACGAATCTTTATGATTGGACTCGCGTGAGCAGTGCGTCTGGTGGCTAGACTGAGAGCAGGACGCTCGCCCCGTTGATCTCTAGAGCTGGAACATCGAATCCTTTGTCGCACAGGGAATACACATGTTGTCGTTTACACAACGTAAATTTTTCGTAACCAATGTAGAACAATTGTCCCTAATTGTTCAGTTTCTTGCGATGGTTGCCTTAAGCCTCAAGCTGGGTACAAAACAATTGGGGACAATTGTTCTACATTGCCGTGAACAATTGGTGACAATGGTTTTACATTGCCGTGAACGGTTTCGGTTTTTCTTTATGGCGAATGCCATCTGTCTCGCGCTGTGTTGGCTGCTGTTGAACAATTCAGCCGTAGCCATCGCTCACGATGGTCCACACGGACACTCGCATGACGAACAGGGTGAAAAAGATGCGACGCATCCCATTGGAACGGGTTTGTTGTTGCCGGATATTGAAGGTCCCAAGCCGTGGTCGAATAAGCCAGCCCTAACCGATCCGGATCGTTTTTCAATCGCCATCATGACAGACAATACTGGTGGGCATCGTCCAGGCATCTGGATGCAAGCGGTCGAGCGGGTCAATTGGCTACGTCCTGACTTTGTGGTTTCCGTCGGAGACTTGATCGAAGGGTATACGGAAGACGATGCTGAAATCGAAAGGCAGTGGAGTGAATTCCTCGGCTTTATCGATCAAATGGAAATGAAGTTCTTCTTTGTGCCTGGTAATCATGATGTAACCAATCCCAAAATGCACCAGATTTGGCGCGAGAAATTTGGACGAGAATGGTACTCGTTTGACTACAAAGGAGTCCATTTCGTCTGTCTCAATAGCGAAGACCCCTCAGCACATATTGGCGACGAGCAGCTGCAATGGCTCGAAGCCGATCTCAGCAAGCACGTAGACGCCCGTTGGACCTTGCTGTTTTTTCACAAGCCGATTTGGACAACCAGCGAACGAGATCAGCAAGCGGGCAATCCCGACTCGACCAATTGGTCGAAAGTAACTGCCTTGCTCGGCGAACGACCACACACGGTCTTCGCAGGTCATGTACATCATTATGTGCAATATGAACGCAAGGGACGACATTACTATTCATTGGCAACAACTGGTGGTGGTTCTCAACTGCGCGGCGTTCCTTATGGTGAGTTCGACCATATTACTTGGTTGACCATGGAACAAGACGGGCCACGCGTCGCCAATTTACTGCTCGACGGTATCCAGCCGGCTAGTGTTGTTACGGAGCAGAGCATAGAACGCTTTCGCGGGTTTCTTCAGTCTGCGCAAATTACGGTAGAACCGATTTTGATCTCGGGTGATGACATTCAAATGGGCGAATTGCGAATCGCGCTTGATAACAAATTTGAGTTGCCGATTACGATTCAGGGAAAAATCGAGGGGCTGCCGCTGGTCGGATTGACGATGGAAAGCCAGTCCATTGAGCTGCGTGCAGAGAGTGGCCAGTCGCTGCAAAAAGTGGTTCGCTTTGAGATGAAAGAGCCGGTCGACCTTCAACGCTTTCGCGCCACAAGCATGTTGGTTAAGGTGGCTTCCGAGGAGGCGAATCCACTACGAGCGGAGTGGACCGTTCCCGTCATTATCGACCGAGAGTTTGAGTTGCCGCCACAAACGGTGACTGTTGATGGGAATCTTTCCGAATGGAACGGAAAGTGGTTTTCCAGCGGCAGCACACCGGATTTTACCGGAGCTGTCGGGCAGTGGAGTGGTACAACGGACTGCTCCTATGAAGTTGCGATGCGCTACGACGATCGCTCGATCTACTTTGCGGCCAAAGTAACCGACGAACTTGTTACGGATGCCGATCGCGTAACGCTGGTGATCGATCCGCGTCTCCAGCTTACCCGACTTCAGGCAACACAACTGGGACGCGAAACAATGACTGCAACGGTTACTGCGCCAACCACTGCGGAGTGGTCGGATTGTGAAGTGACCGACTTTCGTGGGCGGCCTGCTTCCGATGTAAGGAGCATGGGACGACGCACCGAAACGGGGTACGAGATTGAACTGTCGATGCCTATCACTCGCATTGTCGAGCAGCAAGGTGCGGATTGGCCAAGCATTCAAGCGGGAGTGCGTGTGCTTGATAGGGACTCTCCGGAAGATGAGCCTCTGGAAGTACTTTGGCACACCAGCGCTGAATTGCGAGACAATCGCCCGTTGGCTCACTTCATCCGAAAGTAGGTTCGAAGTATTTCTTGGAAAGTCTGATACGAACGGTATAGACGGACCCTGGCACTTGAAACTCTGCAAGTCGCTGCAATGCGATTGAAGCTATTGGCCATACTGGGGCGATGGAGACACTGACCAGAACTTCCAGGTTTCTTCGCGCGTTGGCGGACGCACGGTCACTTGGGTCCTTGCGTTGCAGTTGCTTGCATCGCTATTCGTTCTATTGCCAAAGCTGACGCCTATATGCAGCGGCCAATTTCGCCTTGTCTGACAGGGTTCTTTCCTGCTGCATGGAATTGGTTGCCATTTGCAACAGTTTTGGCAAGTCGCTAATTAGACTTCATTAGGAGAAGTTGCAATTTATGGCAACCAGCGCCCCGGGACTTTCGTCCGCCGCCCCCGATCAAACATCCAACGCCGTTCTACCAGTCACTCAGAAATTATCAACCGGAGCTCAGCCGCTGTGCGCAGCCCATCCGCCGAGTTTGGAAGGACTTGTTAAACAACTGGCTGCCGTGGTGGGCTCCGCCGTTCGAGATATTCGCGATCTCAACGATAAAACGCGGATGCTGGCACTGAACGCGCAAATCGAGGCGGCACGTGCGGGACAGCATGGCACCGCCTTTTCCGTGGTTGCCAGCGAAATGCAAGAACTCTCGAACTCGACCATGCAAGTCGCCAACCATCTGGTATCGACTACCAATGCGAGCATCACCGATTTGTTGTCGACGATTAACAACTCAGTACGTGGTACGCGGTTGGGCGATCTGGCTCTTACGAATATCGACCTGATTGACCGCTGCTTGTATGAGCGAACGTGCGACGTGCGGTGGTGGGCCACGGATAGCAGTTTGACCGATGCCTTGGCCTCACCCACTGCGGAGACGCTGGAGTTTGCCAGTCAACGGCTGGGAGTGATTCTCGATGCCTACACCGTTTACCACGATTTGGTGTTGTGTGATTTAAACGGCCGAGTGGTCGCCAACGGACGTCCGCTCCAATTCGCCTCTGCGGGTAAACACGTTACGGAAACGCCCTGGTTCAAGCAGGCTTTGGCGACCGCGACGGGGGCGGAGTACGGATTTCAATCGGCACACCTTTCCAGTTTAGTTGGCGAACTACCGAGTCTGATTTATTCCTGCTCGGTGCGTTACAACGGATTGGCCACAGGTGAGAAACTCGGGGTGCTGGGCGTTATCTTCAATTGGGCCAGTTTGGCGGAAAATATTTTGCAGAATGTCCCCATTGCACCGGAGGAACGTAAGTCCACCTTGTGTCTGATCGTCGACGGGAAAAAGAACATCCTTGCCTCCAGTGGCGGCTGTCGCGAGCTGGGTGTATTGGAGCTACCCGAATTCGATCGTGTGCTGGCGGAGGACAAAGGTTACTTTATCACGGGCTATAAGGGTCAGCCGAGCTGTGTTGCGCATGCGAAAGCACCTGGATTCGAAACGTATTCGACTGGCTGGTATTCGTTGATCATCCAGACATCAGCACAGTTGAGTGGCAACACTTTAAAGAACGCACGCTGATTGGCTCTGTTCTTGTGAAAGCAGGACGTACTCGTAACACGCACATCTGCGAAAATTGCAATGGTGATCCGGCCGCGGACATGCACTTCTGAAGGCAATGAAGGTACTGGTTGCTGAGAGATGCGCGGCCAGTTGTCCGTCGGGATCAACGCAATACGCGATGGCTGGTTCAAACTGGGAAGCAGCTGTTGCCATCTCCGTTGGCTTGTCGGTGGCTACGGAATTGACCAGTACGAAACGCACGCCCCGCAGAGCGAATTCTCGGTTGAGTTCCACAAGCGTCGGCAGATACTTTTTACTCAGTGGACAACTGGTGCTGGTCAGAGCGAGCACGGTCAGTTGATCGTCCGACCCGCCATGCAACTGCCGCTGCGTGCCCTCCAGGTCGGTGAAACTAAAATCAGCCACATAACGACCGATGCCGTATTCGCCCGGAGTTAACAGTTTTGGACCTTGACGAACCGGTACCGCCAGCGGTTTGGCTGGCTGTTCCGGTACCTCTTCCATCGCTTGCTGAGCCTCGGCCCGCGTGCTCAGTCCGAAGCCCAAAATGAGAGCCAGCAGCAGGGCGAATCTCTCCGTCTTGGCGCGCTTCCGTGTCATAAATCCCTCGAGTTTCCTAGAATCATAAATTGTCTCTACTCAATCTAATCGGAAACGGGCGCAGGGCCAATCCAACGTTTCCATTCTGCGTCAATCCAGGCTGAATCGGGCTGGGAACATCGAAGCAG
This sequence comes from Pirellulaceae bacterium, assembly GCA_041753315.1. Lineage (GTDB taxonomy): Bacteria > Planctomycetota > Planctomycetia > Pirellulales > Pirellulaceae > Aureliella. The sequence continues at coordinate 73,733 of JBGSUV010000138.1, forward strand.
GAAACGGTACTTGGAAGTGAGCGGTTGATCTTTCTCAATGACGAATGCCTCGTTCACACATGGACTGAAGCAAAAGTAAGGTTTGGTGGGATGCAAACGAGCCGGCTGCGGAGCTCGGAAATTGGTGGGATGGCTGAAAACGACGAGCGTGATGGCTTCGCTACCCGCTTCATCACCTTCTCCGCCTCCAGCTTGGCCGGTCAAGGCGACCCAGTCGGTGGGTGTGTGGTTCCCGGCATGGCGATCTTCTCTTTTATGGTTGATGAGCTGCACGGGAGACAGTTGCAGTTTCGGATGTTGCTTGGCGTAGCCATCCGTGGGAAGGAGCCACTCGGTGCGTCCTCGAAAGGCCATGCCGCCATAGTGATACTTGTTTACGACGAGCGGCACATCGGTGATGCCCCATTGCGATGATTCGATATCGAAGCAATACGAGTCTGCCCCGCGATCGTGAACTCGCACCAACCAATGCTCGCGCACAATGTCGACTGCGGGAGCTTGCGTTCCGCGATGAATTAAAGCGACCTCAAATGCCACCGAGTTTCCATCCTGGGAAGTCATCAGAACTTCGTCATGTCGTACGTCGCCTGTCGCTTTGGCCAAGTTCCAGAAGTCGATCGCGCGATCGCCATAAGTCGTATCCACCCAAGCAGAAAAAATCCCCTGTTGGTGAGGGTGATCAGCCGGAAAGGAGGCGGTCACACATTGATCGTTGGGTGAAAAGAGTGGATGGATAAATCCGCTTCGCTCGTAAACCCGCTCGATACCTTCGGGGGCAGGGGGGGACACTTTGTTGTAAACCAAAATCGTTTTTTCCCCGCGCGTTACCTTCAGGGCTTGATTGGTTTCGACGAGCTGGATGTTCTGTGAGAATCCCGTTGGCGCAAACGAGCTCAATAGCAGAAGGGAAAGCAGACGTAGCGACATGGTTTTCTGCTCCGATAAAATTAGTTAATATCCCATCCATCGCGGTACGGTTTACTCAAATAGGCATTGGCCTCGGGAAGATTCGTAATCCGCATCGATGCCGGATCAAATTCAATCGATTGACCGACGCGATAAGCCACGTTGCCAAGCAAGACGACTTCGGTGAACGGCCCAGCGTATGAGAAAGGACTGCCAGTGCGACTTCCCGTTTTGCAAGCTTCTATCCATTGCATGTGATGTCCCGGTGATGGGGGAAGGTAAGGGGCAGGGGCTTTAAAGTCAGCGAATTGTTCCTGGGGCAGCAACTTGGGCATGCCATCATGGGCGATGGCGATGCGACCTCGCTCACCGATAAACAGCGAGCCGTTCATCGGTAACTCAGCCGCGATATCGGCGCGCGGTTTGGCTTCTCCTTCGTACCAATAAACGTCCACGGGATCCAAGTCGTCGCGTGCGCCAAACTCGAACTTCGTCACCATCCAGGTTGGAGCACTATGCTTGCCTACCGGTGGACCGTCGGAGGTAACCTTAACCGGCCCTCCCAGCTTCAATCCCCAAAACGTCGGATCCATGAGGTGGATCGCCATGTCACCAATCGCGCCGCAACCGAAATCCCACCATCCCCGCCAACGGAATGGAACGTAAGCTGGATGGTAGTCGCGGGCTGCAGCTGGGCCCAGCCAGAGATCCCAGTTGAGTCCAGCGGGCAGTAGGGGCTTTTCGCTTGGTCGTTCAACTCCTTGTGGCCACCAAGTACCAGGCCGATCGGTGATGACATGCACTTCATGCACTTGTCCAATCGCTCCGGATTGCAACAGTTCGACTAACCTCAAGTAGCCTGGATGCTCATGATTCTGTGTGCCCATTTGTGTGGCCAGTTTTTTCTCGGCCGACAGTTGAGTAATCAACCGCGCTTCGGCTACGGTGTGGGTCAACGGTTTTTCGCAATAAACATGCAAGCCACGGCGGAGGGCGCGGACCGTGGCGGGCGCGTGATGATGGTCGGGAGTTGCGATGACCACGGCATCGAGATTATCTTGCTGCAACAACTCGCGATAATCAAAATATTTCTTGGCAGCCGGATGGTTGCTGGCGGCGTTGTTTAACGCTCCTTCGTCGACATCGCAGAGCGCCACAATATTTTCGCTGGCTACGCTCGCCAAGTCACTTGCACCCCGTCCTCCGACTCCGATGACTCCGATGTTTAATCTTTCATTGGCGCCTAGAACTCGCGATGTCTTTAGGAGTCCGAGGCTGCTTGCGAGAGCCAGCGTACTTGTCGACTTTAAGAAACTCCGACGCTTTACGAAGTGTGGCATGGTTCGCTCGGGTGCTGGGGAAGGTGTGGGAGGGAATAAGCGGAAATGCAGGGGTTCAATTCTACTCGCTTGCATATCGCTTGAGTCGCTTTCAACGCAGCCCATATCTCTTTTTTTGGACAATGCCATCCAGATGATCGAGGCACTGTCCAGACATAGTTGGCATATAAGCAAGTTTTTTTGGGGGGGCCTGTTCTTCGAACGGGGTTTTATAGACCTGTTGTCAGGGTTGGGCAGGTATTTGAGCATTAGTGCGTTATACTTGAAGCCGCAAGTGAATTCATGATATATGTCGACAAAGGGCATTCCCATTTCGCGGGAGACGTTCAATGCGAAGCTTACTCGTCCTGGCGTTGCTGTTCATTTCAGCTGCCACTCTCTATGCCAGTGAACCAGACGATTTGGTTCCGTTGCAGCGTTTCTATAAAAGGGCGACCCACGAGCATGTTTACTCGGTTGGCGAAAAGGAACAAGCCAAGTGGCGGCAGTCGGGAAACTACGATGAGCAAGTCATCGTGGGCTTGATCGCGACGAAGAACCTCCCAGGCACCGTTCGGTTATACCGTCACTTACGACCAGACGGACGACATGTTTACTCCAAAGACTTGCCTATCAATTCACGATTGGCGAAGGTCGACAACGCCAATTTCGAAGCCTACGTATGGACAGAGCCAGGTGAGGGACGTATCGGCGTCTACTGCTCTACCTGGTTGGATGGTTCAGATGTCTACTTGGAAACTGGCTTGCAGTATTTGGAGAAATTCTCGGCAGACTCGAAGAGAGATTTGGGGGTCGACCGTTTACGTCCGACGCTCGAGCCCTTGTTCTACGTCTATTCACAACCAATGGCAAATGCCGTGGAGCATAAGGTGGCTGAGAGCGACCATGCCACGGCGGCGAAAACGGAAGCAGCAGTCGTTGTCGATGATAAGATCGTGAGATTTGAGCCGCTGGAGCTGCACAGTCCGGCGACGAGTTTCGACATGACTGAGGATGGGAAGTTCATTTTAATTTCTCACCAGGCCGAGAACCTGATTTCAGTCTTCGACGTGCTCGCAGGACGCGTCATCGATACTATCTCTAGCGACTCGCCTCGTTCGATCATCTGCCGTGGTGATCGAGTATTTGTTGCGAATTTTGGCAAAGGCACGATTAGCGTCTTTTCACGCAGCAAGAATTGGAAGTTGATCGATGAATTATTGACCGAGAAGCTAAACGTTGTTCACATCGCTGCTGGACAAGGTAAGGGTTTTGCCGAGCAATTGATCGTGACCTGTCATGGCCAAGGTGTGGAGGCATCTTACAAAGACAGCTACGCATATGTGATTGATGTTCGTCAAGATCGTAGTCAGCCACTCGGTCGCCCCGCATTGGCATCCGTCAGTGCTGATGGCAAGCTTCTTATTACGCAGGAGTCTTTTAATCTCAGTCCCTCCGGCAGCGTATCAGCTCACAACTATCTTGAATTCACGAAGTCAAACGCCAAGCCAGAACCAATCTACCGTGGCGGTATAGGGCAGACACCGTATATCTACCAGGTGTTTCCCGGCAGCTACTGGTTCTCGCAAAATATCATTTTGGGCGGAGTGCCGTTACAACAACTGGGTAAAGAATTTGGCCGCCTAATTATCCCCGATCACTCGCAACAACTATTTTATGCACTCGACGAGAACATCATTCGAGCCCACCGATTGACAACTTCCTTTACCGAGTTGGAAATGCGGAGAATTCAGTTCCCTGACGAATACCAGGAAATTGACAAGATATGCCAGCACCTCTACCGAATGCGCGGATATTGCCTGGATCATCCCATGGCATACACGCATGGCGAACGCCTGCACATGTTTGTACTGACGGCTGAGGGGGGAGCTATATTAGCCGCAGAAACGGCTGCGTTCGAATCGCCCAAGGCCTCAACGACCGAGGGTTCCACAGAAGTGCCGCAGCTCGAAGTCTCATCTGCCACTTCGGAGAAAACTGAGGCAGCGAGGATCGACAAACCGCCCGTCGATGCGCATTCTCCGCTTGAACTGGAGACGCAACTGCAAATGGGATTTCCCGAATTGATTTCTGCTGGCAAAGAATTTCGATATCAATGGAAGTTACCACAGGCAAAGTTCGAGCTAATGTCTGATCTTCATGCGTTGACGGTTACGCCCCAAGGGGCACTGCAATGGCGTGTGACGGATGAAATGATTGGTAGCCATACAATCAAACTGCGGGTGTCGATGGGTGGCGAAAATACAATCGTCAGGCTCGCGACCGAAGTCGTTGACTCGCAATTATTCGCTTCGATTGACGGTGATCAATCGAAATTGGATCGTTTGCATCGCGTCCCTTTGGAGATCGACAATTACACCATCACGCCCACTGCTAACAATGCGAAATTGCTCCTTTTGCAAGGTGATCAACTCAACATACTACCTGCCAGTGGACGGTCGATCGAACGCAAGTTCACTCTGCCCAAACGATATGGATTGCTCAAGGACAGGAATGAATATCTGGTGGCCGTAGGTCGTGACAACGGCCTCACGCTTGATCTCATCAATAAGAAAACGATGAAGGTGCAGCGGAGTATTGGATTGAAGCTGGCGGGAGTGAACATCGCCGAAGTGAGTGATCTGGCGCTGCACCCCTTGCATCCCACGACTTTTGTCGCGGTGGAGAATCAAAACCAGATGCCTAAATACTCCGTGCTAAAGATCGATGAGAACTCGGGTGAAGTCACTCCCATGGAAGTTTTTGGCAAGTGGATTCAGGTTTCGCCTGATGGCAAGCGAATCTACTCCGGCTACAAAGACATTTACATTCGCGGAAGTTCTTTTCACTTGAATCCAGGTTGGCAGTTAATCGAAATTCCTGACTATGGACCGATCGACATGTTATTATCCTGGGATTTACGCGACCAGGGAAAACTACGTCAAGTCAACGCTGCACCGGGGGACAATGGTTTTGGTCTACGAATGTCGCCTGATGGCAACCGCATCGTCTACCTTTCTTTTACGGGGGACGCGCAGTTTAACGGCGATTTGGTTGGCTGGAATACGGAAGATTTCAAAGAGAACTTGGTCCGTTATGAAACCCGCGGCAAGGGCTCTACCACGGAATTGGCTTTTCATCCGACGCTACCGTGGCTGGCGGTTCCAAGTGAAAATTCGGCCCTGATTTACCATCTTGAAACAGGCGAAATACTGAACAATAAGCTCCTTATCACCGCAGCAGGACTCAACGGAGACAAGCTAGAGAAACTGGAATTTTCGCCGGATGGAAAAAACCTACTGTTCGTTTGCTCAGCAGAAAGTGGACGTTACCTGCGGGCCGTCGAACTAAAGCTAACTCCAGAAGAGCGTACGGCCAAGCGACGCATGCCGCGGCCCACACCAAATTCGAGTCCCAATAAACCCAAACGCGCTGCTGTTGCGGTGCGAGAACTCGATGCCCTGTACGTCAAACCCAGGAACGCTACTCTGACTGCCAAAGAAATTGGTCGGAGATATCTCGATGCGGTGGTTTCCATTGTCGCCGAAGACGGTTTCGGCTCCGGCTTCTTCATTGGAAAATCGGGCTACCTCTTGACCAGCGCCCATGTGATCGACGGCTCAGACGAGATTACCGTGATTTACAACGGCCAGCCTGGAGGAAAGGAATTTGTAAAGACGCAGGCCCAAGCAGAACTCATCCATGCCGACGAGCGACTCGATATCGCACTACTGAAAATCGCCACAACTCGACCATTGCCCTTTGTCGCGTTGGCCGACGGAACTCCAATTGAAACCGGCGAATCGGTCATCGTTATCGGCAGTCCAGGGCTAGGGGCTGCGATGTTGAGTCGAACCATGACCAGTGGTATCGTCAGCAATCCCGACAGAGTGATTAACGGACTGAACTACATTCAAACATCAGCCGCTATTAATCCCGGCAATAGCGGTGGAGCCATGTTTGACAGTCGTGGTCGCGTGATCGGAATCATCGAACTGAAAGGCGAAACGGAAGGCACCGGTTTTGCCATCCCGGCTGGTACGATCCGGGCATTCTTGCAACAAGCAACATCGACGAAGTAGTGCACCAATCGTTTGTTTCGGCAAACTGGATTCGCGGTGTGTGCGCGGCTTACGAGTGACTTCTCGTCTCTAAAGTCTTTTGCGCCGTGAAAACTCAACACAAGGCCTGACCCCGAACGCTCCGAACGCTGGCACTAAAATTGCAAGTAGCTTTGCATCTGCATCACACTACCGAGTCGCTTTTGTAGCCAAAATATTGGAGGCTTCGAAGATGTCTGTTTCCCATCCACACGAAATCCGTTGCCGCTATTTCTCTCAAGAAGATCTCTTGGGTGCGGGATGTCTGGATTTTGAATTGGCCATCGAGGCAGCAGAGAATGCCATGCGAGCGTTCCGCAGCGGCGATGTGCTCTTTCCTGGAAAAATTGTGCAGATCTTCAACGACGAAACTCAAGAACGCATCAACTGTCTACCTGCCACGTTCAAGTCGCAAAAGATCTGTGGAGTGAAGTGGGTATCCGTCTTTCCTCCTAACCCCGTGTTGTACGGCATCCAGAATTTGTCGGCTGTGATCATTCTGTCTGAGATAGAACATGGTCTCCCGATTGCGTTTATGGAGGGCACACTGTGCTCAAATGTGCGAGTCGGCACAATGGGCGCGATTGCAGCTAAGCATTTGGCAAGACAAAATTCGCAGACGATCGGATTTATTGGAGCCGGTGAACAGGCGAAGATGCACTCAAACACTCAGTCGCATGTACAAAGAAGGTGTGCTCGCTGATCAGGATATTCACGCCGATCTGGTCGAACTGATCACTGGTGACAAACCTGGACGCGAATCGCCCACAGAGCGGGCCTACTTCAATGCTGTCGGACTCGCCTACGTGGATGTCGCCATTGCCTATGCAATGTTTCAAAGAGCGGACAGCGCGGGCATGGGACAAGATCTGAAAATTCAGAGCGAAATGATTTTCGAACATGCCCACCTCAAAGACTGGGTGCGACTCCCCGCAGTACATCCAAACTAGTAATAGTTTATAACGAAGGAGCATTACCAAGCTCCGAAATGAAAAGTGGCAACACGGGAGATTCGAGGTCTCCTTTTTATTCGTTGGAAGCCTCAGCACCGGTATTCATTTCGCTTTAGGATTGTCTTTCCAACGAATTGAAGGAGACGACGAATGGAAAATAAGATTCGGGGTACGGGGATGGAGCTGTAGCCGAAACGAAAAGGGGGACAGTCCAATGTTTGCAATCGATCGACGAGCATCATTGAAATTGGGGATGAGCGCTTTGCTGGGCAGTGGCTGGGGGCTGTCAGCCCATGCGGAGGCCGCTCCGACTGAAACAATACACCCTGACGATGTCAAGTCGGTCGCGGCCGTCGTGACCTGCTACTTCGAGAACTCGCATGCTGACGTCATCCTTGGGAAAATCCTCGCAGGCTGGGAACACACTGGCCCGCCGGGCCCTGCCTTGAAACTTTCAGGCGTCTACATCGATCAGTTCTCCGATCGAGACGTGGGCCGTGCAGCGTGTGCCAAACATGGCGTGCCAATCTTCGACTCAATTGAGAAAGCGATCACGGTCGGAGGTAATAGCATTCCCGTCGATGGTGTCCTCAGCATTGGTGAACATGGCGACTATCCTCACAATGCAATTGGACAACACCTTTATCCGCGCCGCAGATTTTTCGAAGAAATCACACAGACGTTTAAGAAGTATGATCGCGTGGTCCCGGTGTTTAACGACAAGCATCTGGGGCCTGTTTGGGAGGATGCCAAGTGGATGTATGATCGGGCTCGCGACATGCAAATTCCATTGATGGCCGGTTCGTCGCTGCCCGTTGGCTATCGCCACGAACCAATCGACGTTCCGCTGGGTAGCGAGATCGAAAGTGTGGTCGGAATCGGCTACAGCGGCTTGGAGATCTACGGTATTCATGCACTTGAATTCATGCAGTATTACGTCGAGCGTCGCACTGGAGCAGAGCAGGGGGTAGTATCCGTTCAGTTCCTAGAGGGCAATGCGATGTGGCAAGTCGTAGACGATGGAACCGTTTCGCAGTCGACGCTCGACGCGGCGTTGGCTGCAGTGCCCAAGTCGGGTACACCCAACCCGCGTGACGATGAGCAAGCGGGCATGTTCCTGTTCGAATACGCCGATGGACTGCGCGGAGCCGTGTTGATGCTCAGCTGTGTGGCAGGTACTTCGGTGGCTTTGCAAATCAAAGGCCAGCCTCAGCCGCTGGCCGTTGCCTTTGACGAACGCACTACGCCTAGATATCCCCACTTTGCGTTTCTACTGAAGTCCATCGAACAGATGATCCATACGGGCAAGCCAACGTATCCGGTCGAGCGGACGTTGCTCACCAGTGGCATTCTCGATCGCGTCTTAAATTCCAAGGCACGCAACGGCGAAAAACTGCTCACGCCCGAGTTGGCCATCGCCTATCAACCGGTCGACTACCCCCACGCCCCCCTGCCCACGCTCAACCCGTAGTGGAGCTTAATTGGACAACGCCACTTGGCAAGCTGGGTAGCCACCGTCGCCAGACGGTGGATGCGATAGTTAACGTTTTCCACCGCTTGGCAGCGGGTGGCTACGAAAACTTCAGGACGCCAAATTGCCCAGGTTACCAAGAGGCGCTGTCCAATTAAACTTCGTTTAACATTTCGCGGGCATCGCCAAAGGTCTCGGGATGCACATTCATCTTATCCATCATCGACATGAACAAGCGGCAGAGTTGGCGCTCGGACTTGTCTTTGTAGTCAATGACGCGACCGCCTTGCAGTCGACCGCCAGCACCACCCAAGATTATCACCGGGAGTTGATCATTGTCGTGCCTTGCGCCCGCCATCATGCTCGAGCAATGCAGGAGCATGGTGTTGTCTAAGAGCGTGCGCGAGCCCTCTTGAATGGAGTCCATCTTGCGGGCCAGATAAGCGATCTGCTCGACAAAAAATTGATTGACCTTCAGCCAGTCTTCACCGTCCGAATGCGACAACAAATGATGGATCATGTAGTCGATCCCTTGTCCAGCTTGTTCAACGCTGGATAGGTTCGGAAAGCGGAGTGCGCTATGGTCGTTGTTCAGCTTTAGCGTAGTGATCCGTGTAGTGTCGGTCTGGAAACCGAGGACAAGGATATCGCACATTAACCGCATGTGTTCAGCGATGTCCTGCGGAATGCCATCGGCAGGGCGTTCGATGTTGGGTGCTTCCAGGGTGGGACGCCAGCCTTGCAGCTCTCCGCGTTTCCCGGCGTTGTCGATGCGATTCTCCACGTCGCGCACCGAGTCGAGATACTCGTCCAGCTTTTGCTGATCGCTGTGACTGATCTGCCGTCGCAGATCTTCGGCATCTTCCAAGACAGCGTCCAGCACACTCTTGTCTCCCGGCGCCACTTCATCCTTGAACAAGCGATCGAAGGCGAGTGCGGGATAGATTTCCAGTGGCGTCGGTGTGGTCGGTGAACTCCAAGAGATGTGTGAGCTATAGAGCATCGAATAGTTCTTGTGCACCGATGGATTCGAGCGTTCGCAGCCTAGCACGAGACTCGGGACCTTGGTCGATCGTCCGTACGTCTGCGCCAGCACTTGATCGAAGCTGGTGCCCGAGCGAATCTCACCGCCAGCGGCAATCGGAGCACCAGACAACAAGTTCCCGGTTTGCGAGCTGTGGATATTGCCTTTGCGAGCCTCTTCGTGGTAGAGACCGCGGACGAATAGGAGCTTCTCACGGAAGTCATGCAAGGGTTCCAGGACCCGTCCCAGTTCCATCGACTTGCCTTCTCCCTTCGCCCACCATTGCTGCGAATGAAAGCCGTTGCCGGAGAATAAGACAGCCAAACGCACCGGCGCTTCGCTGGCCGGTTCACTTGTCCGAGTCTCGTCGCCCCAGACGCGAAGCGACTCGAGCCAGGGCAAGGCCATCGATACACCAACTCCACGCAGGAAGGCACGGCGCATGAACTGATGATTGGGCATGGTTCTTCTCTTTCTTCGATGGTCAATGACTGGTTAAATAATCGCGTCCGCGGACTTGTTGGAACTGAGGGCTGCGAACGAGGAGCTTCAAGGCTGCGGTGACTCGGTATTCGTTGGCCTCTAGTTCGGCCAGCATCGTCTCAATCAGCGGCTTATCGGACAATTGCACACTCCGACCTAAAGCGTATCCAATGAGTTTGCGACAAAACTGCCGCAGGAAATCTTCGCGTCGCGTCGTGATCAAGTAGTTGCGGAGACCGTCGATCCCTTCCAGCGTCTCGCCATTGGGCAGCGTCGTCGCCGTATCGATGGGCAAGCCAGCGGTGTCGATCGTGCGCAGTCGACCAATGGCATCATATCCCTCCAGTGCAAATCCAAACGGATCGATGCGACGATGGCAGCCTGCACAACTTTCGTCGCTGCTGTGCCGTTCTATCAGTTGCCGCTCGGTTAGACCTTGCGGCGCCTCTTCGGGCAACACGGGAACGTCCTTGGGTGGTCGTGGTAAACGTTCACCGAGCACCACTTCGCTTAACCAGTTACCTCGTAAGATCGGGCTGGTCCGCGATGCACCACTTTGCTTGGCGAGGGTAGCGGCAAAGGCGAGCATTCCACCACGTCCTTGATTGCGCAGGCCGTCTACTTTTTGCCAGCCAGCTTGTGGATCCATATCCAGTCCATAGTGAGCGGCCAGTGGACCGTTGATAAAGCTGTAATCGGCATCGATCAGCGATAGTACCGACCGGTCTTCTTGTAGCAGATCGATAAAGAACCGCACCACTTCCTCTTGCATGTCGCCTCGCACATCGACAAAACTGGGGAAGTGCCGTTCGCTCTTTTCGTCCAATGTTTCGACATCGCGCACATGCAACCACTGGCAACCAAACTCAGTGGCCATGCGTCGGATCCTTTTATCTCGCACCATTCGTTGCATCTGAGCAACCAAGACATCTGCATCTTGCAGTCGGCCTGCGGTAGCCAATTGCCGCAACTCTTCATCAGGAGAAGTTGACCATAGAAAATAACTCAGTCGCGTAGCCAATTCCCAATTGTCGACCGGAGTCGCGGCGAGTCCAGGCTTGGCATGCTCACCTCGATACAAGAAGTTAGGAGCCACCAGGACTCGAGTTAATAGCATTTGCACGGCTGCAGCGTGTGGCAACTCCTGGCTACGAAGTTTGTGATAGAGGTTGCGTAGTTCTGTCGTTTGTGCTTCCGTCAGAGGCTGTCGCCATGCCTGCGCGGCGAAAGCAAGTGCCGCTTCGACTTGTGCAGGTTCTGCTTCTAGCACCTGTTGTTTAAAGATCTCCGCTGCCTTTTTGATCGGTTCTCGCATCGGTTCAAAGGCCGAGGGATCGGCGTCTTGTGTGGCAAATTGGTAAAGTTGTTCGAATCCATCGACCTGTTTCAGCGGTGATTGGCTAACAAAATGAAGACGTTCCCACAGGCGATCAAGATGAGCGGTTTCCGAGTCGTTCAGCATCAGGCGGCTCAGCGCCTCATCTTCGCGGTAAAACAGCGTCAACGTGACCACTTCATCCACCGGTACGATCTGGGTGTAACAGAGTGCTATAGGGAACACCTCGCGAAAATCTGCAAACGCGGTTTCGACTCTTCGCCGCGCACTACTACCATCATGGACAATGAGCGGTGCGCTGTGCATCGTTCGCAAGTTGTTGTCGGACCATTGCCCACTGGCGATTGAAGTTTCCGTCACGCCTGCCGCCAGCCCTTCATTGTCAGCTGGTTTGGTTGTCAATAGTCGCATTTGCACGCTTCCCTCTTTACCCGTAGTGGCGTCCAGTCGCCCCGTCGCGGCCAACTCAGCACCTTCCGCCAAGGCCTTCGGTAAACGCAACTCCAGGACTGAGGGAGCTTGCACGCAGAGATTCAACTCACCCACTGCTATGTGAGCGTTCGCGAAATTTGTATCGGTCGCATCTGCGTGGGGGTGGATGCCAAAGAGCCTAGCATCGATTCCGTACTTGGCCGGTAACTCCTGTTCGGCTGGTACATCAACCATTTGCCACACGGAACCCACGAGTGGACCATTTAATGAAAGTACATGTTGGGCAACCGCTTGATCGGCAGCCTGCTGGGCAGCGGTGCGGTCCGCAAGTGGGGAAGCGTTGGCAAGAAGTTGTTGCAGTTGGGCGGCAACAAGCTGCCGAGCTGCCGACTCCTTGGTTTTTCGCCATTGGGCGAGGAGTGAGTCAGCGGGGATGGTTGGGGCAACTTCCGATGTTGCGGGTTCACTACAGAAGTGCCATACGGATGGATTGCCATGTCGGTCGGCATGCGGGTTTGACTCGAGGATATTTGCGGCGACATCACCCGCCAAGCTCCACTGGCGCTCTCCATCGTTGATAGTGAGATCGATGGCTGTCAGGTCGCACACGTGACTCCCGTCACGGGGACCGATGACAAGAGCCAGCACATCGCCGTTCAGCACTTGCACATCGGTGAATGGTCCCAATTCATATTGCGTTGCACCTTCAGTGGCTCCGCTCGCCAGTGTCTCGCGCGTGTTGCCGCGACGTGCTTCCAGAGTCCAGGTCACGCCATTGCCACAATCGGTATGCGCATCTTGGACGTATCCAGAAACACGCAACGAGCCGCTTGTCGGACTCTTCCAGGCGATCACGGAAGCTCGGCTGGGAGATGGATGCGTGACGACGCTGTGAGGCTGTATGGTTCCCGGCGTTCGCACCGCCGCATCCGAGGAATTGGCTAAGACGCCCAGCGCCTCAGCCCCATTCCACCCCTGGACAAAGTTGTAATCAGGTGTGCCAGCCATGCGGTCCGTCAACAGCGGCCCAAGTTTGACTTCTCCGGCGGAACCGATGCCTAAGTAGTTAAGCCAACTCACCAGGAGCTCAGGCGCAATGCCATGTTTTGAGGCCATCCGTGCGACATCAGTGCGAGTTGGCGTGCGCTCCACATCGTCCGCTGCAGCCAAGCACTTCGTTAGGCTGTCAACGATGATCGCTTGGCTTTGGTGGAGCTGTTTAACCGCATGTCGAACATTTTTCAGCGGTATGTCCCCACGACCCGGTGCGACGATCCGCGGGTTTTCCCATATGGCGAAATCATCCGCGTTGCCATCGCCAGCATCCGTAACGGAAAGGTAAACCGTCACATCGCCACCATCAACCGGGGCTGGGAAAGGAACACGCAATTCCTGTTGCGCGACGATTGGATCGACCGCTTCCTGCCACGCTTTAGGGCCATTTACTTTTCCGATATGCCCGACGCTAGTAAAACGCCACAGCGACTGTTGCCAGGCATTTACCGCTTGAATCAGGGATTCCGTCGAGTTGGGATTGGCCTGTTGGTAGAGTTGCTGGATACCGCTGATCACCATGGATGGCTGCGGCTCGTTCAGCACTTGGTGCAGTTTGGCAAGATACTTGGCATTCACTCCGTAATTAGCTGCAATAGCAGCGAGCGACGTGCCTGCTTTGAGTGCCTCGCGCTCGCGCACCAGAACATCCAGGTATTTCTCCACCGATAATCGTCCGCCGCTGTTCGTATCAAATTGAATTCCCTGTAGGTTAACGGCTGTAGCGCCGCCGGCATCGGCAAAGCTTGCATAGAAGTCGCGTATGGCCCGCAATGTCTCGTTGGTCCAATCGCGCGATGTCGTACTCGGAGAAAACAGCAAACCATCGGGAGTCAACATCGCATGGCTGGCAACCTCTTTGGCGGCGTCCATGTACTTGGTTAAAAGTGATGGCGACATTACCAGGGCTGCTCCTGCGTTGGTAAATCCTTCACCCGCTGCGCCATCGATGGGGAACTCGCGGGCCGGGTCGAGTGAGTCGACTCCGGTTAAATCGCGAATTGTGTATGTGTATTCCATATTTGACAGCCGCCGCAGAATCACCGGCCCGGGGTCGCCCGCATTGGCCAACGCAACTTCATCCAGTGTCTGCCGAATCCAGTTGGTTAAGGCACTCTTCTCGTCGTTCGTTAGCTGTCGTTCTCCCTTGGGTGGCATTTCGTTATTGGCCAGTTGCTCGAGCACGCTTTCCCATACAGGTGCCTCCGCTTTGATGGCATCCATAGATCCAAAACGTTCCAAATCAAGCTCACCCTCTTGTTGAGCGGTCGAATGACAAGTGAGGCAGGCCTCTTTGACGATGGGCTGGATGGCTTGGGCAAAGCGATCGGCGGCTGCCAGCGTCGAGGCGACGTTGAGTAGTACAAAACACGAAACCAGAAGTGATTTCAACATGTGAATTGGCAATGATGGGAGGTTGGAGGCCGTCGGATTGCAGCGATCCGAGAGGTGGGATACGACGAGGCGGGAGGTTGACGGTCAGTGCGGCCAATGTTCAGATTATCCCACTAGCTTCCCTCAGTCAAATCGGTGACCCAATATGAAACTCATTCGCTATCAAGACAGTTCCGGCCACACCTCTTATGGATGTAGACACGATGATGGTCATTTTACCCGCGTGGAAGGTGATATTCTTAGCGAATTCCATGACTCGGGCGAAGTCGTGGTACCTGCCAAGCTACTCGCGCCGTTCATGCCCAGTGACATCATGTGCATCGGCTTGAACTATCGCAAGCATGCTGCCGAAGGAAATCACGCGATTCCCGAATACCCGGTCCTTTTTATGAAAAACGTGGGTGCAGTACAGCATCCTGGCGATCCGATCGTTCTACCGCGACACTTGCCAAGTGACGCAGTTGACTACGAATGTGAATTGGCAGTAGTCATTGGGCGCGAATGCTACAACGCTAGCAAGTCGACAGCTTTAGATTACGTGCTGGGGTATACGTGTGCAAACGACGTGAGCGCACGCGATTGGCAGATCAAGAAAGGTGGAAGTCAATGGTGCCGTGGCAAGACGTTTGCCACCTTCTGTCCGTTAGGTCCGTGGATTGTTACGAAAGATGAAATTCCGAACCCAAATGCATTGTCGATCAAAACGGTGCTCAACGGTGAAACGATGCAGGATTGGAACACCAACGACATGATCTTCGATGTTCCCACGTTGATTGAATTCCTCAGCGGTTCAACGCGGCTATTGCCTGGAACGGTTATCTTGACAGGTACGCCTCACGGAGTTGGATTCGCCCGCAAGCCACCTGTATTTCTGCAACCGGGTGACCAAGTGACAATTGAAATCGAAAGTATTGGTGAGCTGCGCAATCCGGTGGTGGCTGAGTAGTGGTTGTCTTAAGCAGGGTACAAAACACAAAAACAATTGGGGACAATTGTTCGACATTGCCGTGAACGGTTTCGAGAAACTTATCGAGGGATGTGATGCAACCACAAGAACAGCCCATCGGTGTTGTCGGACTCGGGTTAATGGGGACCGTGATCACCGAGCGACTGCTAGAACATGGCTACCGCGTCGCGGTCTGGAATCGGTCTCCCGAGAAGGCAGCGCCGTTAACTGCGGCGGGGGCGACGTGGAGTGATAATCCGTTTGCTGATTGCCAACGCGTGATTCTAAGTCTCTACTCAAGCGATGTGGTGGCCGAAGTGCTCGCTGATTTGCAGACTGGTTTGCACGCGTCCCAGATTTTGATCGACACGACCACTGGAGAACCAGAAGCAAGTTTAGAACATACCCAGTGGCTTGCGGAGCGTGGAATCGCTTATCTAGATGCTCCCGTCTCAGGTTCAAGCCAACAGACGCGGCAGGGCGAGGCGTTGATCATGGTCGGCGGCGATCGCGCGACGTTCGAAGCCTGCAGCGATCTCTGGCAGGCTCTTAGCCGCAGAGTTATCTACACAGGTGCAACAAGTAGTGCATCGAAGATGAAGTTGGTGAGCAATCTTGTACTCGGTCTCAATCGAATTGCGTTGGCTGAAGGACTTGCGTTTGCCAAATCGATCGGTGTACAACCGGCGGCTGCCTTAGAGGTCCTACAGGCCAGTGCGGCGTACTCGCGGGCCATGGATGTAAAAGGGGCCAAAATGCTCAGCAGCGATTTCAGCGTGCAAGCAAGGCTCTCGCAACACCTGAAAGATGTGCGTCTGATTCTGCAGGCCGCCTCAACGGCGGGAGTCGAGTTGCCCCTCTCTGAAACACATCGGCGCCTGCTCGAACAGGCCGAAGCAGCCGGCTATGGTGAGCTCGATAATTGCGCGGTGATCAAGCTTTACGACGGTTGGCATAATGAATAATGCAACACCCACCGCTCAATTATCATCGCGAGCCAAGCTGGCTGTGCTGGCTGCTGCGTTCTTGGGCCTGCTGTTCGATGGAGTCGAATTGGGCCTGATGCCGGTCGCGTCGCTATCGGTCTCCAAAAGCCTGCTGGGCGATGCCTACACTCCTACGCTTGGTGGCGAGTGGTTTGCGAAGTTCACGGCCGCGCTGCTGTTGGGTGCCGCCATCGGTGGCATCGTGCTGGGCTACTTCGGCGACCGATATGGTAGGTCGCGGGCTCTCGGTATCAGCATCCTGTTCTACTCGGTGTTCGCTGCGCTGGGAGCGTGGGCTCGAACTCAGGAGCAAATGCTTGTGCTTCGCTTCTTGGTGGGGTTAGGGGTCGGAGGCGTGTGGCCCAACGGGATCACACTGGTAGCCGAATGCTGGTCCAAGGCATCGCGGCCCTTGGTGTCAGGAGTCATGAGCGCTGGATTGAACGCTGGCATTTTGCTTCTGTCCCAGCTGGCACGCGTTTGGCCCATCACCGCCGACGCATGGCATTGGATCTTTTATTTAGCTGGAGCTCCAGCGATATTGGGGCTGGCCGTGTTGGTGGCGCTGCCCGAATCACCTACTTGGCTGGCCGCCCGCGGGCAAGCCAAACGGACTGAGACGCATTTGAGCTTGTTAACCCGTCCGCCGCTTTTGCGCATCACGTTGATCGCCATCTTGATCAGTTCCATTCCGATGGTGGGAGCCTGGTCGGCAAGTAAATGGATGATTCCCTGGGCCGATTCAATCGGAGGCGTGACCAACGCAGGCTATAAAGCTGCGACGCAGGGTTGGTGGGCTCTCGGTGCGACGCTCGGCAGTTTTCTCGGCGCCCAACTGGCAAGCTGGCTGGGGAGACGCTGGAGTTACCTGTTGATCAGTTTCGCAGCCACTGGGCTAACCATCGCCATGTTCAGTGGACCGCACCGCTGCAGCCCTCGTTTCATCCCATCGTGTTTGCCCAAGGCCTGGTGGCGACTCTGTTTTTTGGTTGGCTGGCCGTTTTTCTCCCTGAGTTGTTTCCGACACATGTCCGCGCCTCCGGAAGTGGCTTGGCGTACAACTCGGGCAGATTTGCAACGGCGGCGGGAGTCTTAGTGGCAGGGTGGCTGTTTTCCGCGTTGAGCGGAGATTACTCCCGAGTTGGCACTATCTGCTCATTCGTCTATGCGTTGGGGATCATCGCCATCTGGCTGGCCCCCGATACCTCAAAGAGCGAACTGAACCGCGGGGTAGGAACTGGCTAGACATTAGAGTTAAAGATGAAAAGCCGTGCGAGCAAATGTACAGGTGCCGACACGACAAACAGTCCTTGCTATACGTGATCATCGCTGCGCATGTAGATGAGAGAGAAGCGGTCCCAGGCGAGGCAGGAGCCTCGGAGCAGCGCGTTCCCAGGCAGAGCCGTGGGAACGAGGGAGCCCAGGCAGAGCTCTGGAAACGTGGGGAGGAGCGTGGGAATGAGGTGCGCGCATCATGATGCGGCGCTGGCGGCGGGACGACTGAGGCCTTGAAAGTCGATGTCTTCAGGAACCAGCGTGGTGAGTACTTCGCGGGTCAGCGGTGCGACGGTCACGATGCGCGTGGCCATGCGGCGAATAGCATGTTCGAACAAGTTCCGTACTAGCCGTCCGTTGCCAAAATGCTCATCTTTGTTGGCCAGAATGGACTTGAATCCACTATACAAGGCCTGTTGCGTTTCCTTGGGTAGCCGATAGTGATTCTGCTTGCTAAGCGTGTAAAAAATATACAGCAGTTCTTTGGCGTTGTAATCTGGGAAGATGAGCGTGCGCTGAAAACGGGATGTTAAGCCCGGATTGGACTTGAGCATTTTCTCCATCAACTCAGGATAACCTGCGAGAACTACCACCAACCGATTGCGATCATCTTCCATCCGCTTTAAAAGTACTTGAACAGCTTCCGTTCCATAAGCATCTTCGCCACGTTCTGGTACCAACGAGTAAGCTTCGTCGATAAATAAAACTCCGTCCAGCGCTTGGTCGACGCACGCATGCGTCTTGGGTGCAGTCTGTCCAGCATATTGGGCAACCAGATCGGCACGATCGACCTCCACGGTGTGCCCTCGCTCTAAGATCTGAAGGCCTGCCATCAGATTGCCGATGATTCGCGCTACCGTTGTTTTCCCAGTTCCAGGATTGCCAGCAAAAATCGCATGCAGGCTCATCGGCGGCGTGGGCAGCTTCATTGCTTTCCGCGCGGTTTGGATTTGCAGATAGTCAACAAATTGATCGATGTCCTTTTTAATCGCATCAAGACCAATCAGAGAATTCAGCTCCTTGCGAGCCTGATCAAACATTTTCTTCCGTTGTTCCGCGGTGAGCGCTGCCTGGCAAGCTTCATCCGCGGCTGTCGAGTCGGTAATCGCTCCCGCACTTGCGGAAGAGCCCGGTTTGGATCCAGGAGCCGGTTTGGCCCCCGAAGTCGACTGAGGCTTGGAAGGATGAGTTGGATTCTGAATCGCACGTCGGGGCGTCGAACTCGGACCATGTACGGTCTGCACCAAACGCTCGTCCACTTCCAGTTTGATGTTCGACTGGGGCACTCGTCCAGTCCCGCCAGCTTGATGGTTGGAGGGCGTGTTTGTCGTGGCCGATTCAAATTCACGTCGAATGACCTCAAGCTGCTTCAACTCCTGAGCAGAGACATCGCCATCCGCTTTGGAGACAATGTTGGCCAGACGCAATACGACCACACGGAGTCGATTCAAAATGTCTGCATGCTCGGGCATCTGGATAATAGGCCGCAGCAACTCCGACCATTTCAACATGTTGGTATGCGCGACCACTTGTTGTAGCGACTCCTGCAAGGCCGCATCGCTTACTTTGACACCCCATACGTGCTTTAGAATATCGCGAGCCACAAACTTCTCACCGTCGGTCCAGCGGCGGTCACAATGTGCGATATCAATCAAAGTCTTGAGGAGCACTCCGCTATGCAGATCATGCATCTGTTCGACGAACTTGTCCTGCGGAACCGTAATGCGATTCGGAAACTCCTGGACGTAGCGCTGAGCCAATTCCGCATAGATCTTCTTGCAGTCGCGCAAGGTCCCATGAAGTACTCTACGTAGTTCAGGGTCCAATGAAGGCGTTCCCATGGCAGAATCGAAATTGACAATACTTTGGATCCAGTCAAACATATTCAAAGTCACCCACGGCAGGAAGGTAGTCGATTTGGCAGTACTCTATCATATCAAAACGGTTGACACGTCACACATTGCGATTGCCAACGCTGATCAAATCAAACGGAGTGTGGCTCGATTTCCTGCAACTTGGGATAGTGACGACCAAATTAGATTCCCAGTTCGTGGATCGGTGAACCCTGCTCTATGATGTTTCGCGGGCGCCCGCGCGGATCGATGTACTGTGTGTCCAATGGAACGCCGAAGTAACGATAGATCGTGGCGGCCAGGTCACCCGGTGTCACTGGGCGACTGCGGATTTCTCCACCATCTTTTTCAGTCGCACCGATCACTTGTCCATGCGTCAGGCCGCCACCTGCCAAAGCCATCGACATCACGTTAGGCCAATGATCGCGGCCATCGCTACTGCCTTGCGTTCCCAGGATGGGAGTCCGTCCGAATTCACCCATGGCAATAATGAGTACATCTTGCAACCGGCCCCGTTCTTCGAGGTCGCTGACGAGGGTGGTGATGAGATGGTCAAAAATGGGAAGTAACGGTTGCAACCCGCGACTGATTCCGCCGTACGGAGGAATATTGTCGCCGTGATTGTCCCAAGTCCCACTGGCCGTATGGTAGCTGAGATCGATCGTAACGAAGGCGACTCCCGCCTCTACGAGACGCCGGGCAAGCAATGCTTGTTGGCACCAAAGATGTGTCCCATAGCGCTCCCGATTGGCTGTTGGTTCCAGCGATAAATCAAAAGCATTTCGAGCCTGTTCTCCCACCAACAGGTCAACTGCTTGTTGATGATAGACGTCCATCGCTTCCATGGTCCCCGAGGTGTCAATGTCGCGGCGCATTCGATCCAGGTCACGTAACAATCGACGACGGTCATCGATGCGTTCAAAGTCAATTCCACTCGCAAACTGGAACATACGCGCGGTGTTGAATTCTCCGGTAGGTTTTCCAACCAAATCTAAGATGGGCAGTTTCGCTGCATCGTTCCCTTGCAGCGGATTGTATTGCTGCCCCAGCGCTCCACTAAATGCAATGTGACTGGGCGAACGATAAAAGCCAACATACGGCGGCATTCCGGGTTGATTGGCTCCACGGTGTTTGGCTACCAACGAAGCGATGGCTGGGTAGGTACGCGCTTCTGGATTGGTTCTAGGTTCCGCGGCTAAATTGGCGGTTTGAAATACCACGTTCGGCTCGTGATTGCTTGCCCGCGCATCGACTGAACGAATTAAGGTGAAGCGATCGAGCATTGCTGCTTGCTTCGGAAGGTGTTCACAAATCTGCACACCAGGGAGCTTGGTCGCGATAACTCCAAACGGGCCGCGATTCTCCAACGGCCGTAGCGGTTTCGGATCCCACGTATCGATGTGACTAGGACCGCCGGTCATCCACAGTAAAATGACGCTCTTGTGTCCCGCATCATGACCGGTTGCTGCTTGTGCGCGATGTTGCAGTAAACTGGGGAGCGACAATCCCGCTAAACCGGCAGCGCTCGCTTTGAACAAGTTGCGGCGAGAATGTACCACGAGACCTTCGTGTGACAGTGCGTCAAAACCGGCAAATACGTGTGAATGTGCATGTTGCTTTCGAGGCAATGGTCGCATGTTCGAATCCTAGAGAAAAACAAGCACAGCAACCTAACGAGTACCCTACGAGGTGCAATCTAAGGCGCAACCACACTCAACCAAATCCCAGAGTGCCCACTCTCCGAGGTGTCGGACGCAGTCGACAAGTACTCCACGCCAGAACTAGCCGAACGACCTTTCACCTGGACCGGACCCTGAAACGGTTCAGAAGCCGCCACACTGAGTGTAACTTTTTTGCTCGAGTCGTTACCTGTTATCGACGTCATGGGTGTGACCGTTGCCGAGGCGGGGAGTCCTGTCACAGTGATCTCCAACTCATCGCCATAATCGAGATATCGATTGATGGTAACCGGTATCTCCAGACTCTTGCCAACTGTTGCTTGCAGCAGTTCGCTGGCGATGGTTAGCCTCGGCTCAGGTTTATCCTCTTCAATTGTCAATCGATAAACAAAGTGCTCGCCACCTTCTCCAAACAAGTCGCTGACTGCTATTGAGAACTCACCCGCACTCGGAGCCTGCCACTGAATCAACGGGTCGGGCTTGCCGTCGGAATCATCTTGCCTCGCCAACTCCTTCCCCTCCGCATCGCGTAGCGTTAGCACGCCATCAAGTGGATAGCCGAGGGCGCGGCTCTCAAGTAAAAATTTCCAGCGAAGACCCGCCTGGGTTGCGAAGGCATAGCGATCCAACTCTTTGGGAGCAGTCAAACGCCCAGTGATGCAACAGGGGATTGGCAGTTTCTGTGGGTCGGTTGTTGTCACGGAAGAGTCGCTTTCGCTCAACACCGGCAGCGGCTTCACTGGCAACAGCAGCCAGCCGCTGGCGCTGGGGAAATGCACGGACCTGTGCTCCGACGTTGCATTCGACAATGCCTTGACCGTGTGCTCTTCCGCCGTCACGCTTTGGCTTGCTAAGCCATCGAGGTTGTAGCCCAAAGGCTTCAGTTCGGTGGCTTCTCCAGTCGCAATTGCCAGTGGCATGGTCGCTTCCACATACGGCCCAGTAGTTAATGTCAGCCGATAGATGTATGCAGGATTGCCCGCGTAAGCAATCGTGCTGTCGGGCGCTTCTGGGAACCCGAAAACACGCACATGGAACTGACCGTCGTAGGGAGCCACAAAGGTGAGTTGTGGATCAAGGCCATGGCAGTCCATGTTTTGTTCCAACACAATGCCCTTAGCGTCAAGCAGTTGCAGGGTGGCGTCGACGGGAGAGCGAGGACCGCGATTGGCATCTAAGCTGGCGACCAATTGCTCGCCTTGTTTGAGGTTCATTGAAAAACTGTCGGCAGCGCCGCGTTTATCGAGTTTGCCGTTGATCGTCAAGGGTAATTGATCAATGTGTTGCACCTGGTCGGGTTGTTTGTCATCCGGTGGGATTTCATTGATCTCCGGTGTAACGCCGACCAGAAAAGGACGTCGGTCAGATGCACCCTGGTCATTGTAGATGCGCAGCCAGCGGACTCCGGGTGCTGCATCGGCGGCGATAGCGATGGTCAGTTTGCCCGAATCGCTTGTGGCAGTACACACGCAATCGGCCTGGTCGCACCAGATCTGCACAGGCCAAGTTGGAAATGAACCAGCGAGGGACACTTCGCAAGTCGTACCGCGTTGGCCGCCCGCCGGGAAAATGCTTGTCAGCTGCGGCCCTTCCGCCAGCACGACTGTGTTTAAACTCGCGGTTACGATCCAGCAGAGTATGAAAAATTTAAGGAGAGTGGCAATCCTCAGTGGGTCGCACATTGGCTCAGCTTTTTGGATGTGTACATTGTAGATTGTAGAGAAATTGTCCTCAATTGTTTTCGGCTCTTATTGTAGAACAGTTGTCCCCAACTGTTTCCAGCGCATATTGTAGAACAGTTGTCCCCAACTGTTTCCAGTGCAGCACAATTGTCTTCAGTTGTTTCTGATTTCGCCGTTGATGGTTTGTGCTTTCGACTGGTTAAAGCACTTGAGGATAACTGATCTACAGGTGAAGAAAACAAAAAAGTTGAGGTTTGTTGATTCCTAATCAGTTGAGGGCAACTGTTTGACACTGGTAACAGTTGGGGACAACTGTTCTACACTGAAACAGTTGGGGACAACTGTTCTACGCTGGTCAGGCCATTAGTTCTTTGATGGGCGTGGGGTCACTTACCAGGTGAGCTGGTCGACCGATCGGCGTATAGTAGACGCTATCGGGGTTAATGCCCATCTTCAAGTAAACGGTCGATACAAAGTTTTCGGGGGATAATACGCGCTCGATGGCCGAGTGACCTTGGCGATCCGTGGCTCCAATGACTTGCCCGCCTGGCGTTCCACCGCCCGCAAAGAGAATTGACATGGCATTGGCCCAGTGATCGCGTCCGGGTTTGGTTTGACCTGCGAGCGTACTGATTTTTGGCGTTCTCCCGAATTCACCCAAGGCAATCACCATGGTGGTTTCTAGTAGCCCACGTTGGTCCAAGTCGTTGATCAAGGCGGCAACGGTTTGGTCCCAGGTCGGCAAGCGGGTCTTTAATGCCCCGAAGAGATCCGAATGGTGATCCCAGCCTCCGTCATTGATAGTCACAAAGGGAACTCCGGCTTCGACCAGTCGTCGAGCAAGCAGCGCACGCTGCCCAAAACCATTGCGTCCATAAGCTTCGCGCACTTCGGCCGGCTCACTGTGGATATCAAACGCTTTTTGGGCCTCGGGGGTGGTAACCAATTCGTAGCCCTGCTCGTAGTATTCGTCGATCGCGGCTACTGGATCGGCTGTCGCGGGGTCGTCGTAACGAGGCATGCGGTCAACGATACTGCGGAGATCGCGTCGCGCTTGGAAGCGAGGTGGAGTGATGCCACTTGGCAACTCGACATCGCGCACTCGAAAATGTTCGCTGTTGGGATCATTGGCAACAACAAACGGAGCGTACTTGGCGCCGAGGAAATTGGGGCCACCCGAGCGAGACATACTGGGCATTGAAAAATAGCCGGGCAGACCGTGCGGTGCGGCCCGCTCCTTGGCAGCCACGGAACCCATGCTCGGATGAAAACTAACAAAGGCGCCGCAACCAACCGGTATCCGAGTCGGCGCGCCGGTCATCATGTAGTGATTGCCCGCACCATGATTGGCTTGATTATGGCAGACCGAGCGGATGATCGCATATTTATCGGCAATCGATGCCAACTTCGGCATGTGCTCGCAGATCTGGATCCCGGGCACATTGGTTGAGATCGGATTGAACTCGCCGCGAATTTCCGCCGGCGCTTCGGGCTTCGGATCAAACGTCTCAAAATGCGTTGGTCCACCATCCATCCAAATCAGAATGCAGTTGCTCGGTTGCTTGACGGGTGTCACTCCATCGCTGGCCGCCGCGGTGCGCAGGCGCAGCAGTTCGTGGAAGCCACCGGCCAATCCAGCAATACCGAGTTGCAAGCATGAGCGTCGAAGCATGGCATTATTCCTAATCTTTGTACAGAAACTCGGGTGAGTTCATGAGTGACCACAAAATGTCTTCAATGACTTGACGACGATTGGCATCGGTCCGCGCGAACTCTCTCACCAACGACTCTTGTTCTGTGATCGATGGCTGACGGGCAAAGGCAAGTAAATAGAGTTCGTCGATGATGCTCTCCGGCGAGCGGTCAGGGGCGTCCGCCAAACGGTGGCAGGTGCCGCCATCGGCAACGATGCGGCTTTGAATGGCTGGCGAGTTCATCATGTGCAGTGCTTGGATAACGGTCGCGTTGGGGCTCCGTTCACACGGTGGATCCTGGTTGGGATCGGGGCGACCAAATGCATCCAAGAAATCCGACTCGGTGCGGTGGGTCCATAACTGCATAGCCCGCGTACCTGGGGGCATGCCACTAAAGTCACCCGGTTTTCCCGTGACATCCGCCACCGCGTCCATCAACACTTCCGCACGAAATCGTTGGCGATAATGTCGCGAAAAGTTACGGTTGTCGGCGAAGTTCGTGGTGTTGGGCCGAGATGATAAAGCGTAAACGTGTGAAGTCAAAATCGTGCGCAACAGTTCTTTTTGGTCGAAGTTGACCGCGCGAAAGTGCTCTGCCAACGCGGATAATAGCTTGGGATTGGAGGGAGGGTTGGTGGCCCGCAGATCGTCAACCGGATCGACGATGCCGATCCCAAATAGATCGGCCCAAACGCGATTGACCGCCACGTGCGCGAAGTAAGCGTTTTCTGGCGAGACCATCCAGTCAACCAACGCCTCCCGCGGATCTTCACCAGCGGCAACATCGACCACTTCTCCCATCAGGGTCTTGGTTGGGACCGGCTCTTGGGTTAGCGGGTGTCGCACTTCGCCAGCCGCCTTGACGAGCACCATCTCTTCACCGCCGGAGATTGGCGCTGAGATACCCGTGCCCTTGAATTGTACGCGGGAGAAGAATGAGGCCAGGCCGTAGAAATCGCTTTGGCCATAGACTTCAAATGGATGTTGGTGGCATTTGGCACACTCCAATCGCACACCAAGGAACAGTTGACTGGCCATGGTCACAAGTTCGTCGGGCTGCCGTTGGTCGCGGAAGATGGTCACCGCCCCATTGCGCCAAGTGCTGCCTTGCGCGGTGAGCAACTTGCGCACGAATTGATCGTAAGGAACATTGTGGCGGAAATTGTCGCGAAGCCACCCGTCGAGGCTCATCGTGGCCTTGATGCCGACGTGATACGGGTTGGGCCGCAATAAGTCGGCCCATTTGTTCGCCCAAAAGTCGCCATACTCTGGACGCTGCAATAGATCATCGACCAGTTGCTGGCGTTTGTTCGCGTCCTCTGAGTGCAAGAACGTTCGCGCTTCGTCGGGGGTAGGCAAGCGTCCGATCACATCCAGGAAAGCCCGCCGCAGGAACTGACTGTCATCGCATGGTTCACTGGGGAGGACATTCAGCTCCGATAACTTGTCGTAGACCAGGCTGTCGATGAAGTTGTTCACCGGCAACTGTTCGTAAGCTGCTGCGTCCACTGGCTCAGGCCGCGGGATGGCGGAACTCCACGTAGCGATGTGCCCCATGTAGCGTGCCATAACCGTGGCTTCACCCGGGATTGTTCCGGCACGCAGCGAGCCGTCGGGCTTGACGGAAATGACCGAGGCTTCATTCGATTGATAGGCACACGTTTCGGTGATATCGCGAATGGTGCCGTTTGAGTAATGCGCCGTGACCTTCAAGTTGACAACTTGTCCGACGGTCATCGGATGTGGCTTCGGAGTAATCGAGATGCTTTCGAGT
Source organism: Pirellulaceae bacterium (assembly GCA_041753315.1). Taxonomy (GTDB): domain Bacteria; phylum Planctomycetota; class Planctomycetia; order Pirellulales; family Pirellulaceae; genus Aureliella. The sequence continues at coordinate 100,094 of JBGSUV010000138.1, forward strand.
CGAGGGTCCTCCGCGGTGACACGGGCTGTGCCTTCACGAATCCACTCGATCAATTTCCGATAGTCTTCGCTGTCGCGCTCAATCCGGATACCACCTCCGTGCGGCAATTCCCCGGTTGCTTTGAGCACTAGCAGACTCTGATCGGGGGCGGACGGAAACAGCCGTCGACCGCGGGCTTCTTTGACGATGGCATGGAAGTCCATGTTGGCGTCGAACCCGAGCAGTGACAAGGCAAAGCCATTTTGTCCGCGGGCTTTGCCATGGCAGGGACCCGAGTTGCAACCCCGTGCGGTCAGCAGCGGCTGGATGTCCAGTTCAAAACGGCGACCATCGGTTTGCATTTCCGCTGGCCAAGTAGCCGGTTGCGACATGTTTTCACCATCCGCCGGAGTCGGTTCGGAGGGACGAAACGCCCAAACTTCGCCACTGCAGAGCAGGGCGATCAACGCAATAAATCGAACCAATGGCGTTCGATGCATGGGCAAGCCTATCCAGGAAGGAGACGGACGGCGGACGTGGTGGGGGGAGTGGCCTTCTGTCGATGCGAATACGTTAACCATCAACAGAAAACCGTACGTCTACCCTAACGTAATGGCCTTCCCCAGTCTACTCGCTGGGGCCGAAATCGAGAGATCTAATGTAAATCCACTCTTGTGGTGGAGTCGCTGTTTGGCAAGGCCTGTCAGGCAATCGGCGGACAAGAATCTCGTAGTGGACGAGGTTAGCGGTCCCTGCCATTTCACGACGCACGTGGAACGTTATTGATTGCCGAAGGCATCGATCTTCTGTTGGATGACATCTGCGGTCAATTCATGACCTTCTAACCCTGGAAAACCTTGCCAGCAGACCTTGCCGGCAGGATCGACCAACAACACGTGTGGAATTCCTTCGACGCCCACCACTTTCTTCGTGCTGCCTTCAGGATCGGTTCCTGAAAAATACTCAATCTTTGGCTCAGTCATGGCATTGATCTTGTCCACAGGCTCATCGGAAATACCGATCACGACCAGATCCTCGGCGAAGTGGGCGGCATATTCGTTGAGTTCCGGAATTGCTTTGCGGCATGGTGGGCACCAGGTGGCCCAGAAGTCGATCAACACAAATTTGCCATCGCAGTTGGGTTCTGATCCGATCCACTCAGCGACGACCAAGTCGGGTGCGACTTGCCCCAGCAAGCTGTTGGTTGCATAAAGCTTCTTTTCGGGTACCGGCCCCCATTCAGGCGAACTGCCGGTGAGCGCAGAAAAGCGAATGGATTTTGCATCGGGCTCGACCACTGAATCCGGTGTACGCAATTCGTTATCCACCACATCCACCTCGCGATCATTCTTTGATCCTTCTGGATTGCACCCAACGACAACCACGAACAGCAATCCCAAAAGTATGCTCACCGCGCTAGTCCTTGGGCCATTTTGACCGATCGCTGTATTTTTCAACCCATTACGCATGACGATTCTCCTTAGACAACTTTACTCTGCAGATAATTGTAGAACAGTTGACCCAACTGTTTAACTGTAGATTGTAGAACAGTTGACCCAACTGTTTCATGAAAACCCAGTACTCATCTCAAAAGTCAGCTCTGGCGACGTATCTGATAACAGCTTACACATTAGTTGCGATCCGTGGGACGCGTGCTTTTCATCGATGGATTGTTGCGGCTGCAACCGTTAGAATAATAGAGGTCACCCGCCTTCCACCTCCCGCCTTAAGATCCCTCCCATGCTCAGGTCGCTTTTTCTGCTGACAAGCTGGCTGGTCCTCGCGAGTTCGCTGTCGATGGCCAATGATGGTATCGAATTCTTTGAGCGAAAAATCCGACCCGTCCTTGTTGAACACTGCTACCAGTGCCACAGCGCCCGGTCACAGACGCTCGAAGGTGGCTTGCGATTGGATTTGCAGGCGGGCTGGCAAACAGGAGGCGATTCGGGAGCTCCGGCCATCTTGCCGGGGCTGCCAGTCGAAAGCCCACTCATGCTGGCGATGCGGCACGACAGCAGCGTATCTGCCATGCCACCCGCACTCAACAAACTACCCGAGTCGGTTCTCGACGACTTTGCGACCTGGATTGCGATGGGAGCCCCCGATCCGCGCGATCTTCCCTTAGAGCAACTGGACCCAACACAAACATGGGAAACTGAATTCTCGCAACGACTTGCCTGGTGGAGTCTGCAACCGGTTGCACAAGTAACGATACCCGCGGTGAACCAAGAAACCTGGGCGCGAACTGACGTCGATCGCTTCGTGTTGGCCGAGTTGGAGCGGCAGCAGTTGGGCCCAGCTCCTGAGGCCGATCGCAAGACGTTGGCTCGACGTCTGAGCTTCGCCTTAGTCGGTTTGCCACCCACGCCTGAACTCGTGCGGCAGTTCGAGTCGGATGATTCGCCGCAGGCTTACGAAACGCTCGTCGATCGCTTGCTCAGCAGTCCGCAGTTCGGTGAACGATGGGCTCGTCATTGGATGGATGTCGTTCACTACGCCGATACGCATGGTTATGAGTGGGATGTGCCCGCCAAAAACGCTTGGCGTTATCGCGACTATCTCATCCGGTCGTTCAATGACGATATCCCCTACGATCGGATGATACTCGAGCAAATCGCTGGAGACCTACTTGAGCCACGCATTGAACCCGAGTCGGGTGTGAACGAAGCACTGATCGGGCCGATGATGCTGCGACTCGGCGAGCGACGGCACGGGGACAACTCGGCTGCCGAAGGGGTTACACAGGAAGCGGTCGCCAACACCATCGATACCTTGGGAAAAGCCTTTCTCGGCACCACGCTGGCATGCGCACAATGCCATGACCACAAGCTGGACGCCGTTGAGCAACGAGACTTCTATTCGCTGGCTGGGATGCTGATGAGTACCCGTTACAGCGCCCGCGCGATCGATGTCATTGATCCCAACTTGGCCACGGTCGATCAGATGCGTCACATCAAGCAGCAGTTGAAACAGGAGCTGGCGCAGTTGTGGTTAGCTGCTACGGAAGTGGACTCTGTCGGCGGCGCGGTCGACTGGTTGCCATCGCTGGCGGTCGATGAACCAGCGGTAGCTACTTTCCCTGGAACATTGGCCGAGTTCTGGAGGCGATCGCATGCCGCTCCGCTAACACAGGCAGAGTTTTTGGCGGAGCATGAACGTCGCGCGGAGTTAAATCGAACGAACCTGAAGCTGGTGGCTGACTTGGGTAATCCCGAGGAAGACCATGGTTGGCGGTGGGATGGATTCGGCATGCAACATGGGCTGGTTGCCGACGGTGAATTGGTGGTCCATGCCGAAGGTGAACAACTGCTGCAACACTTGCTTCCCGCCGGCCGCTACTCGCATGTCTGGTCGCAGCGATTGGCGGGGAGTCTGCAGAGTCCAAGCCAAGATCCCCTTGAGCCAGTCACGTTTTCCCTGGAACTGGTCGCTGGTAAATTTGCGTCGTCGTCGTTTATCGTCGATCGAGCGTTGAATCCGGAGCGAATGCAGTTTCCAGTTGCTTCGTTCCCCAGCTGGCAAACGTTGGTGGCTGGCAACTTTGACACGCTGGAAGGGAGTATCGATCGACTGCCGCGACGCGTGTACTACGAGCTGGCAACAAAGTCGCTGAACAACTATTTTCCTCCGCGCGTTGGTTACGGTGGAGTGAGCGAAGCCGAGGTGGGTGACGCTCGCTCTTGGTTTGGCGTGTCGAGGATCTATCAACATCCCCCTGGCCAGCCACCTCTAGATGAGTTGACGCGGTTTGTGCCCTTGTTCGATGAACTGGCCGCTGAGCCCAATTGGACGCGTCGCTTGACGCGGCTGGTGCGCGGAGCCGTCGAGCGTTGGAGCCGCGACGAGTGCACTGCTGAGGATGTGCGGTTACTGAACGAAGCGATGAACCTAGAGTTGCTCCCTAACGATATCGCGGCCAGCCCCAAAATTAGTAGCCTCGTCGCTTCCTATCGACAATTGGAGCAGCAGCTTCAGCCCGATCGCACCGTGGGCTCGGCCGCCGATTGGCACGAAGGCGAAGACGAGCGTTTGGCGATCCGCGGTTCATACACCGAATTGGGGGAGCGAGTAGCACGAGGCCAAGTTCGCTTTCTGCAGCAATCGTCCGCTACCGAAACATCGCCTCTCGAATCATCGCCTCTCGAATCGTCTCCATGGAGCGGCCGCTTGGAATGGGCTCAAGCCATCGCCGCTGCGGATAATCCACTGACTGCTAGAGTTTATGTGAATCGGGTGTGGCATTATCTGTTTGGCGTGGGCTTGGTCCGCACGCCCGACGATTTTGGGCACTTGGGTGAATTGCCCACTCACCCCGAATTGCTCGATTATTTGGCGCAGCGACTTGTGGACGAAGGTTGGTCGACGAAGAAACTGATTCGCATGTTGGTGACTTCCTCGGTATGGCGACAACAAAGTGTTCCAGACGCGCGAGCCATCGAGTGCGATCCAGAGAACCGACTGTGGCATCATCTCCCCATGCGGCGACTCGAAGCCGAAGCCCTGCGAGATGCTCTGCTCGCCGTGTCAGGGCGACTCGAGCCCAGTCAGTTTGGTCCGCCGATTGAACCTCATCGAACAGCCGAGGACGCTCAGAAACGCTTGTTCAAGGGACCTCTCGATGGTCACGGAAGGCGCAGCATCTACACTGAAATGACCTTGATGGAAATGCCGCGATTTTTGGCTTTGTTCAATCAGCCGCTCCCCAAACAAACGGTGGGGCGGCGCGATGTGACCAACGTTCCTGATCAAGCACTGGCAATGCTCAACGATCCCTTTGTGCTGGAGATGGCCAAGTATTGGAGTCAACGACAGCTCGCCGATGGAGCTCAGACCGCTGAGCAACGCGCCGAATGGATGTTGGAGCGAGCTTTATCGCGAAACATCAACGCCGATGAAGTCGACGGTTTGCTGCGATTGTTGAAGCGAAGTGCTGAACTCCGCGGAAGCTCAGTCGATTTATTGAATGACTCGCTGGCTTGGCAGGACGCGGCGCATGCGATCTTTAACCTCAAGGAGTTCATCTATGTCCCGTAATTGGACACGGCGTGAAATGCTTCGTCGCTCGCGATTGGGCTTCGGTTGGTTGGCCTTTGCGGGGCTGGCTGCTCGCTCGCCGCAAACAGGGCTGGGGCAAGAGGGAACTCACTTTGCACCGCGAGCCAAACGGGTCATATTCCTGTTTATGGATGGAGGGGTGTCGCATGTCGATACCTTTGATCCCAAGCCGGAACTCACCCGCCGCAGCGGTCAGGCCGCGTCGTGGCGACCTGATCCTCTTTCTCAAGCCGTCAGCGCGGGCCGCAAGTGGCTTGGAAGCCCCTGGTCGTTTCGCAAGTACGGCGAGTCGGGACTATGGGTTAGCGATTTGTTTCCGCGCGTGGCCCAAGTCGTGGATGAGTTGTGTGTGATCCGCTCGTTGACCGGCGAGACACCACTGCACGGTGCGCAGTCGCTCCTTTTGCACACGGGTCGCTCGGTGGCAGCAGCGCCTAGCATGGGCTCTTGGGTATCGTACGGGCTGGGACGCGAGAACGATGAGTTGCCCGGTTACATGCTTTTGAACAATGACTGGATTCCCAACGGCGGCTTCCAGAACTTTGCCAGTTCGTTTCTACCAGCAACGCATCAAGCCACCTTGGTGCGGGCCCAGGGAGTTCCCGTCGACAACATTGTGCCTGCCGATCCCGAGCTGGTTCAACGAGCCAAGCTGGACTTTCTTCGCGAGCGTGACAGCCAGTTTGCGTTGGAACGCGGCGCTGCCAGTGAAGCGATTGAGTCAAGCATTCGCAACTACGAGACCGCCGCGCGGATGCAGTCGCTGGTGCCCGAGTTGTGTGACATCAGCGGCGAGACCCCCGAAACGCGCGCGCTGTACGGTGTGGACCGCGCGAACGACTTTGACAAGTACTATGCGTTGCAATGCCTGCGAGCGAGGCGTTTGGCCGAGGCGGGAGTGCGGTTCATTGAGATCACGTGTCCGAGCACTCATGCGAACAATTCCCCGTGGGACCAGCACGGAGAACTCAAGTTACGCCACGAAGAGAATGCCCGCATCACCGATCAGCCGGTAGCCGCCTTGATCGTTGATCTCAAGCGCCGCGGTTTGCTCGATGATACGTTGATTGTGTGGGCTGGCGAGATGGGGCGGACTCCCCACAGCGCCGGGACCGATGGCCGCGATCATCACGTCGGTGGCTACACCATTTGGATGGCCGGAGGTGGCGTGCGCGGCGGCATGACGTACGGCATGACCGATGAAATGGGGATGAGTGCCATTGAAAACGCGGTGGACATCCACGATGTACACGCCACCATCTTGCATCAACTCGGGTTGGACCACCAACAACTCACCTTCCGTTTTGGTGGTCGCGACATGCGTTTAACCGACGTGCACGGTCGAGTTGTGCATGAAGTGCTGCTGTGAGTGGCAACGAGTCCAAAGTGGCGTTTGATCTTGATTGTACTGCGATTTGCAGTACAATCTATTAAATAGGAGTTCTTACGATGACCAAACGCACAACTGAGACCACTGTTGCCAAAGTCAGCCCCTTGATGGTACGTCTGGACGCCGACAGCAAAAAAGCGTTGACGGCCGCCGCAGAATTACGACGCATCAGCGTCAGTGATTACGTAAGAGTAGTCACGGTCCCCCAAGCACGCCGAGAGGTTGCGAGTGCCGCCGATCAAACGATTTTGCTAAGTCCTGACGAGCAACTTGCCTTTTGGCAGGCGCTGCAATCGCCAGGCAAACTGACGCCTGCGCAGAAGAAACTAGGAAGGCTGATGAAAGGCGAACAGTGAACGGCAGTATCACGTTCCCACAAGGTTTTCAACTTGAAGCTTTGCACCGAATTCATGCGCGCCGCTACTTCGACTGTGGTCAGACCGATGTGAATGCTTGGGTCCGAACCAAGGCTTTGCAGCACCAGGAGAAGCGGCTTTCTGCTACGAAAGTCTTGGTGGATGAGAATCACTCAATTGCTGGTCTCTATACGCTGGCAACAGGCCAAGTCGATTTCGGCGATCTGCCAGTTGATCTCGTGCGGAAGCTGCCACGGAGAACGCTGCCTGTGGCGATTGTGGCTTGGTTGGGGGTTAGTCGGAATCATCAAGGTAAAAAACTGGGCGAACAGCTTTTCGCTCAGGCATTACGGGATTGCTATGAAGCGGGCCAAACGTTCGCGTTCGTGGTGGTCATTTTGGACTGCATCGACGATCGGGCTAAAGCCTTCTATCAGCGTTGGGACTTCGCCGAATTGCCCGGCAACCCATACCGGCTCTTTCTGAGCTCCCAAACGCTCACCGCGATGATAGACTCAGCAACCTGACCGAAGAGAAACTGTAAGGACTACTCGGGATCGGCGAGCCAACGGAGGCTGGTGTTGAACTCGGAATCGCCACGCGAATAACTATAGTCCTGGCTATGAAAATTGCCTTCGGCCATGGCGACTTTGCCCGTCGCTGGTGAATAGAACCAAAGGGTGGTTGGGTATTGAGACGTGTTGTCGAGGTTGGTCTTGTTCGGAACTTTGGCACTCCGCGAATACCATGCAGCGCACTGACCGTCTGGGGATACTGCCACGTGTTTGTAGTACAACTTGTCGCAAAGCAAATCGTCGCCACTCCACAAGGCAGGTTCAAAGCGATCGCCCCGCAACTCGTATCTCGGCGATAACTTGCGGTCCTCGATCGCTGCTTGCCGCTCCAAGTCGATCAGCATGTCCTTTCCGCGGTTGCGCAACATAATCGCCCCATCACTCCGCCGCCAGAAATCGACGGACTGGACTCCGAAAAAGCCACTGCCCAGCTTCAGCTCGCAAAACGTGTGGGTCGCAAGGCTTTCGACTTTGACTCCGATCAAGTCATGCGTGGGGGTTAAAAGCTCGCCATCCTTCATCACAACTTGACCTTCGAATCGACTCAAGTCGAACTCAACTTGATCGCCAACAAGGTCGATTACCGTCCCTGCTGAGTTCACCGAACGCGCGTTGGGGGTCGCCAAGATCACTGTTTGTTCGTCGGCCCAAAATAATGGCGGAGCATGCGCATGTGGAAAAAACGCACCGCCCAACGAAGTGTTTCCGCGCACCCCTTCTCGAATTCGTTTTGGCTGGTGCTGGTCGCCTGATTCGATCTGATTCAAGGCTTTGGGAAAGGCGACCACCGGGATGAACAGGTCCAGCACATAAATGTCGTAGAGTGGAAAGTCGTTGGAGCCGTCGTTGTCTTGCACCGTCAGCAGGGCCACAGCCAACTGGCGGCCACTCGGGGAGAGTGCAGTCCTTGCGAATTTGGATGCGAAACGTAGCTCGGAAACATCAGGACCCTCGATCAACACGCTTTCCTGTTCCGTTCCATCGCTCCGCAACGAAACCCTGTTCCCCTCCACGACAATGGACTTCCCCGACCGGAAGAGCTCGTACGCTTGCGGGATGCGATCGGGATCATGTTGCGGAATCGTCGCTTCGGATATGGGAATGGGCTCAGCGACATTGCGATTTGCGATGGGTAGCGGTTGTTTGACGGTAAGTGACAGCAGTCCACCACCGTCTCTTGGTAGTGCTCGGTCGTATATCAAGTAGTGATAGGATTCGGCGGGTCTTGCAAACTGCGTAGTGTCTTCGATCTGCAGCGGGTTGGAATCATCGCCGCCAGCTGCCGTCGACTCCGTTGCCACTTGTGCGATGAGCGGCCCGGCAAGCAGGCAGCACAGTAAGCCAGTTAATAGAGATAGGCGATACACTCTGATGACCCCGACGCGTGCTCCAATGGGACACAACAGGCGGCAGAGACGGGATTTCATGGATTGATCTGTTTCGCAAAATAGTTTGTCACTGGCGTGATATGGCTCTTAGTTGCCGTTCGTAGTCCACGTCAAGTTGATCGAGTTGTGCCATTGCCATTTCGGCGAGTTCGGAATCGGAAGGAGTCGTCACCCTTAGTAGATCGCGGAGCAGCTTTACTTTGCTAATTACCCCGTCGCGTCGTCCCTGCTCGATCCCCTGCTCGATCCCCTGCTGTATTGCGCTGGCAAGATTTGCTCTAGCGTCGCGCTCGACTTTCAAACGCAATTCGTATAGTTGGCGTTGCTGTGGGTCGCGGGCAATCATCTTAAGGACTCCAATAGCTTCTTCAAAAACGGTATCGGGCAACAACTGAAGCAACTCTGCATCGCTAGCGTCATTGGCATGGCGAAAAAAATAACACCACTGTTCTAAGGGAACCGAAATTGATTGACTATTACTTGGAAAGAAATATTTGGGTAACTGAAGAAGATGAATCTGAAGATGATCAGTCAATGTTAACGCAAGCTTGGGATCATGCAAGCGAAAATCCAAGTGCACGGCATTCACATCCTGAAACATAACGCGATCCAAAATGCAGATGCCAATTGACGGTCGCAGGGCATCGTAGCCGTCACCGGACGATAGTTGTTCGACAAGCTGGCAGGCAGTATAGAACGCAAGACGCTCGGCCAGCGTGGCGTGAATTGTTCGCTGAATCTCAATGTTGAATCGCCGGCCATTCGAATCCCTTGCCCTGACGTCGAGGATGGAATACTTGTCGTCCTCGAATTCCTTGTCGATCATCGGATTAAGGATCTCCACATCCACAATCTTCGAACCACCTGTCAGAACTGCATTCAGAAAGTGAAGGGTGATTGCTGGGTGCTCGGGACTGCCAAGCAACTTTCTACATGCGAAGTCGACCAGTGGATCGATACCGACGGACATGCTGGTCCTCTCTCTCGAAAGCTAGATTAGGGAGCAATCAACATCATCTTAACGGATCATCTGCCAAGTCGTGCTGCCATGTCCTTCAGTCACGCTAGGATCTCCTGAATCGCCCGTCCGTAATCCATTTCCAATCGCTTGCGGCCGGGGATTTCCAGTCGCCGCGCGTCGATCCCCAATAGCTGGTAAAGCGTGGCATGCAAGTCGGTGACATAGTGCGGATGCTCGATGGCGTGAAAGCCAAGCTCATCCGTAGCACCGTGTATGCCGGGCTTAATTCCTGCCCCCGCCAGCCAAATCGTGAAACCGTGGGGGTGATGGTCACGACCGGTGGCTGCCTTGTTAAACATCCCGTATTCGACTCCCGGCGTGCGACCAAACTCGGTGGTGAAGACAACCACGGTATCTTCAAACATCTCTCGCCGCTTCATATCCTTGAGCAACCCCGCCACCGGTTGGTCGATGCGCTGGCAGGAACGCGCGTGATTCACTTGCAGGTCAGTGTGTGAATCCCATTCGCCAAAGTCGCTCAAGTACAACAGCGTGAATCGCACGCCACGCTCTGCCAATCGCCGAGCTGCCAGGCAACGTTGGCCATAGAGAGCAGTGGTTGGGTTATCGAGTCCATAAAGTCGCTGCGTCTCTGCCGTTTCGTCGGACAGGTTGAGGGTCTCGGGCACCGATTGTTGCATGCGGAAGGCAAGTTCATACGCGTTGATGCGGGCTTGCAACTGTTCATCCAGCGGGTATTGTGCGGCGGTGAGGCGATTTAGTTGCTGCAAGTACTCGAATTCTCCACGCTGTTCACGAGCCGTCACATCGGCACCCCGTTTACCAAAGGCCAGCGGATTGGCTGCGTCCAAGTGCATGTGCACACCGCTATAGGTCGGTCCAAGGTAGTGCGCATCAAAGTTCTCTTTGACTCGCTGGTCTTTGAACTCGCCCAAGAACACGAATTGAGGCAGGTTCTCGTTGAGGGTCCCAAGTCCGTAGTTGATCCAAGCGCCGATTGTGGGCTCGGGGGCGTCCAGCTTGTGACGTCCATTGTGCATCTGGAACTCGGCGGCATGATCGTTGTCGGTGGTCCACATCGAACGCACAACCGCCAAATCATCGGCGCAGGTAGCGATCTGTGGCAGCCAATCGCTGACCTCCAATCCGGTCTCTCCATACTTCTTGAAACCGACTTGCAACGGAAAAATCTTCGAGTGCAACTCGCGATCCATCCCCACTACCGACCGCGAACGCTCGAGAAACAGCGGGTGTTTCTGTGGGTTGGGCAGAGTGGTTTCGTCGTAGGTTTTTCCCTGCAGCGAATTGAGCAGCGGTTTGGGGTCAAAGGTCTCCATCTGACTGACACCGCCGGATAGAAAGATCCAGATGATATTTTTGGCTTTGGCCGGCAGCGGTTCGTTGGGTGGGTTGTGGCCTTCGGCGGCGAGCGCCATGCGCTCGCGGTGCAGCATGGCGTTGAGAGCAATGCCCCCAAATCCCAGTCCGAGATTACTCAAAAACGTCCGACGTGTTCGGCCGCAGAAGTGTGTTGTGTTCCTTTTCATGAAAACCTCCATTGTAGAACAGTTGTCCCAACTGTTTAGGACTAACGGTGTAGAACAGTTGTCCTCAACTGTTTATTTGTTTTTTAAAACAATTGAGGACAATTGTTCTACACTTTTCTCAAAAACAATTGAGGACAGTTGTTCTACACTGCTAGCGTATCGTTACAAAGTCATTGTGGTTCATCAAAGCATGGATCACATTGGCGCGGGCACGTTCCTGTGCGTCGAACTGAGTATCGCTGAGCACTGTGGGCTCTGCCAATCGCTGCGACTGCTCGTCCAAAAAAGTCAACGTCGCTTGCAACTCAGCAGCCAACGGTTCGCGATTCAGGATCTGCAGAAATGCGAGCCGCGCAAATCGGGCCATCGGTTGATCTAGTTCGTGCACTAACGATTCAGGCACATTCTGTGAATCGCTCACTATCTCCTGGTCAGCGGTGTGTAACTGCTGCTGAGACGGGCCTTCAGCCGTCTCTCCCCGCCGAGCGTTTGACTTGGCTGCGCCGCGTGACAGGGTCTCTTGGGCGATACTCCAGAGTTGTTGGGCCAACGTGCGACTGAGGGCTTGCGTCAATTCGCTATTGGTCAAGGCCAGAGCTTGTTGGGGCTGCACCGACAGCGTGCGTTTATAGCAGTCGCTTGGGTTGGCCCCATCGAATAATTCCAGGAACTCCATTTTTTCTTCGCCATGATGGGCAAAGTACAGACTGCGACGGCGCGACGTCAGTCCTTGTTGGTGATCGAGCTCATGTCCACCCATGGTGTTGTCCAGCGTTCCTGCCACCGCCAAGAGGCTATCGCGTACCACTTCGGCTTGCATTCGCCCGACCGGAAAGTGCCATAGGTAGCGATTGTCGGGATCCAGCCCCCGAGATGCGCTCGCTGATGTTACCTCGGGGTGATCGACCGGCAGCATGCTGGCCAAGCGATAGGTCTGGCTGGTAACGATCAGCCGATGCAGGTGCTTCATCGACCAACCAGAGTCGACCAACTCAGATGCCAGCCAGTCCAGCAACTCGGGGTGCGTAGGCGGACTGCCGTTGCGGCCAAAGTCGTCGGTGGTGTCGACAATGGCTTGACCAAAGTGTCGGAGCCAAATGTGATTCACGGCGACCCGAGCTGTCAGCGGATTATCGGGGCTGGTGATCCACTGGGCCAAGGCGGTACGGCGACCGCTGGTCAGCTCCGGATACTTCGGAGACAACGGAGTGTACTCACCCAAATCCTCGGTCAGTTTAACCTGGGCCCCGCGCAGACGTTCGCTCGCAGCTGAGTGGAGTTGTTGCGCGGCGAGCAGCGCCTGCTGTGTGGACTCAATGGCCGCTGCATCGGAATGTTTGCGACTCTCCGTCAACTGGAGCTCGGCTGCCGTAACCCCAACTTCGGTTACCAACGCGTTTGCCTCGGCAGTTGCCACCGCTGCCTGACGTTCGACCAGGCAAGCGTGTTCGATCTGCGCTTGGATGCGCTCGTTAATCGACTTAGTCGTCGACGACGGCGACTGCCCCTCGTAGCGGGCGATATCGGTAGCGATCCGCAACTGGAGGCTGGCGAGTTCCTGTTCGGCGGCGTCCAATTTGGCGGTAGCGGCGTGGCGCTTCAGATCAGGGAGTCGCAGGGCATGTCGGGCCGCGATCGTTCGCGCCAACGCGGCTTGGACGTTGGCTTCGGACGATACGGCCGAGATGACTTTCGATGTGGCGGGTGGCTGGCAAAAGTTGGTTGCGCTCCAGCCCATTGTTCCGGCGTTCGCCCTGGTCGGCACGATCTCAAGGCCATCCTCTTCCGGTTGCGTTTCAAAATCGAATCTCAGGAGTGACACACCGTCGGGTTGTACAAATGCCAGTGCATCGAAGATGGCCGCAGTCCCGGGTCGGCAATCGATGAACAGGCCACGCTTCCCATCGTCTTGCGGCTTCCAGCCATTGAGCGCGGCGGGCACGGCATCGACCAGCAGGCTTTGATCGGTCAGCGAGATCACGCTGAGCAAAAAACGGTTATGGGCCACTTCGAGTTGCAAACGAACTTGAAAGCGATTCTGCCCAGCCGCTAAGTCGTAGTTGCCGGCAGTGAATTCATTAAATCCCCCTGGTGCATAGGTCTTGATACTCCCTGCCTCGAACGCGATGTAGCCTCCCGTCAAACCTTGGCGGGTATCGAGTGCCAACTGCAAGTTGGTGTGTCCGTCCTGCACGATCTCGATCAGGTACGACACCTGCGAACCATCGCGGAGTGTCGCCAGCCCAGGTAGCGGATGCGAAAGCAACCGGCGTCCAAGCTTGGCATCGATCGCCAGCGATTGTTTGCCTTCGAGGATACTTTGATGCGATTGGGGCTGCGACTGTGATTGCAACTCAGACGCGGCGAGTCGTTCGTAGGCTTGTTCACGAGCCGCTTTCAAAGCCTCTTCGGCGGATTTTAGTTCTGCTTGCAACGCTACGGTGGACTCGGCGGACGGATGCAGGGCTTGCAGTTCGTCGCTTGCCGTCGGGACTTGCGTTCGAAGCTTGGCAAGCTCTTCGTCCTGGACGAAACGTTGGATGCCCGGATAGATCGCAGCGGTGGGAAGTTGCCGTGCAGCGATGGGGAGCGTTTGCGTCTGTAGAAACGCTGGAACGCCAGGTTGAACCGGAGGCTGGCCGTCGATGACCAATCGTGCATCGCCATTGGCAAACATCCGGGTCGGCGCATCGAGGTACTCGTCGAACACCCGCACCAAACCGCTGCTGATGGGACCGTAGGATTCGACATACTCGTACTTACGGAATTTTCCCGGGTCGGGCTCTCCCGGCACACGATCATGTCGCAATTCGAGCGGTTCAAAGAAGGCGCGAAAACGAAAGTAGTCTTCTTGCGAAAAGGGATCGTACTTGTGGTCATGGCATTGGCAGCAGTTCAAAGTGATTCCCAAAAAAGCCTTGCCGGTATGCTCGACGAGGTCTTTCTTCCATGTTTCGTAATTCCATTTAAACCAACTGCGAACCAAGTAGCCTGTGGCGACCACATTCGCTTCGTCGGTCGGCAGTAGCTCGTCGCCGGCAAGCATCTCTGTGACCATTCGATCGTAGGGTTTGTCTTCATTCAGTGAGCGAACGATCCAATCCCGCCATCGCCAGATCATCGGATAGCTGTTCATCACATCGGGGACGGAGCGGCGACCGTACCAATCGCTGTATCGCCAAACATCCATCCAGTGCCGCCCCCAGCGTTCACCGTATTGAGGTGAAGCTAACAAACGGTCAGCAACGTTTTCGAATGCATCCGGAGAGTCATCTTCGAGAAACTGCTGCAGATCTTCCATCGATGGTGGCAGACCGATCAGATCGAGATACAGTCGGCGGAGCAGTGTTGCTTTGTCGGCCAGTGGCAGCGGCCGGATCGATAGCTCGTCCCGTTTTGCGGCCACGAACGCATCGATGGGATGAGTAAGAGTAGACGAATAGCAGTCGGCTAGGACTGGTGGTGCAGGCCGGGTCAATGGTTGAAACGCCCAGTGTTCGCCAGGCTCCTTCTCGGGACTTTCGTCGCGCGGGCCGTCCGCACCCCGTTCGATCCACCACCGCAGCTGCTCGATCTCTTCTTCAGGCAAGGGGCTGCCGTCGGGTGGCATGCGAGTGTCACCATCAGCCATAACGCGTGAGAGCAGTTCGCTCTGCTCGGCATTGCCCGCGACCAGGACCGGCCCGCTGCTGCCACCCTGCAGGATCAATTCGCGGGTGTCGAGTCGCAGGTCCGACTCTTGCTTGAGCGCTCCATGGCAGGCATAGCAGTGTTTGGCGAGAAGCGGTTTTACATGCTCAATGTAGTCGGCCGCATCATCCCCACGAAGCCGCTCGCTGAAACCAACCAGCATGCAGAAAAAGATCGCCATGCAGGGAGAAAGTAGTGCTTTCACGATGAAGCTCTGGTCAAGAGAGGCATGCCGCGTTCGAATTGTTCCGAACCAATCATTGTAGCAGCTTCCATCGTGATTTATCTGATGAAATATGCAGTCGGGAGGGCGAGGATCCTGCCAAGCTTTTCGGGCAGCGTCCCACGTTCACAAGCCAAGCAAGCACAGTCCCGCGTTGCCCTCCTGAAAACCACAAGCGTACGTCAAACAAGATGTTTAAAGCGGTGGGGGCGGCCTCACAGGGCCCCCGGCAACGAAGCTAATCTGCTGAAAGCTTCGTGTTTCTTGTTGGAGCTTGCGAATGCTCCCAGGTTTCATCAGTCGGAAAAAGATTAGAATGAGGGGGGCTTTAGTAAGGTCCACCACCGGGATTTTTAGCATTAGCAAGATCCACTTCGACAGACTCTCTCACATTTTTTGAGGTATCCATCATGGCGGTGTTGCACTCGACCCATCGGCGACAATTCCTGAAACAAGCTGGGATGGCCGGCGCGGTGATGACTGCTTCGGCACTCAGCTACTCGCGGGTGTACGGCGCCAACAGCAAAGTCAACTTGGCTTCGATTGGCACCGGTGGAAAGGGTTGGTCCGATCTGACGGCGACAGCGGCCAGCCCTCATGCGCAGGTGGTGGCGCTGTGCGATGTGGATGAATCGAAAGCCCACTTGGGACAAGCCGCCGAGGCCTATCCGCAGGCCACGTTGTTTACCGATTGGCGATACTTGCTCGATGCAAGCCAAGACATCGACGCCGTGATCGTCTCGACCCCTGATCACATGCACGCGCCGATTTCGCTGGCCGCCATGCAACTGGGAAAACATGTGCAGTGTCAGAAGCCGTTGACGCATACGGTCTTCGAGGCGCGCCAGATGCGTCTGGCCGCGCAAAAGCACAAGGTGGTGACGCAGATGGGAAATCAAATCCAATCGCACGAGGCCTATCGGACGGCGGTCAAGCTGGTTCGTGATGGAGTCATTGGCAAAGTTCGTGAGGTCCATTCTTGGCAAAGTGGAGCCATGGGTTGGATACTCGCAGACGACCGACCGCCGGGGAGAGAACCAATTCCTGACTACCTGCATTGGGATCATTGGTTGGGAGTCGCGGCCGAACGCCCTTACTTGTCAAAAATTTATCATTCGTTCAACTGGCGGGCTTGGCAGGCCTTCTCCAACGGGCAGTTGGGAGATTTTGGCTGCCATATTTTGGATCCCGTGAGTATGGCGTTGCAACTTACTGCACCGAAATCTATTCGCGCCGAAGCTCCCCCCATCAATCAAGAGATTTGGAACAAGTCATCGACGGTCCGATATGAGTTCCCAGGAACCGAGCTGACCGCGGAGTCGACAATTGCTGTTACTTGGTATGACGGGGCAGGGCACTTTCCACCGCGCGAGGCGCTTGGCTTGCCCGAGAGCTACTCATTGCCCGGTTCGGGATCGGTGCTGATGGGTGAACTGGGGCAATTGGTCATCCCCCACGTCGGCATGCCCAAGTTGTTCCCGGAAGAGAAATTCGCCGAGTTTGAGATACCGGTAGTTCCGGGAGTCGATCATTACACTTCGTGGGTCGACGCCTGTCGCGGCGAGGGAGAGGCCACGTCGCACTTCGATTACTCGGGGCCACTCTCGGAGACCATTTTATTAGGAACGATCGCCATACGTTTGCCTGGAGAGACATTGCGGTGGGAGGCTGCCGAGATGAATTTAAGCGGCTCACCGCAGGCAGCCGCGATGCTCACCAAGCCCTATCGAGCTGGTTGGGAACCGAGTTGGGTCGGTTGAGTTCATTGTTAATCTGTCTTGCCGTTTTTTATTCGGTAGCTTTGTACATAAGCTGTCGTCGGGGACTTGGAGAAATGCAAACTGGGACAGGAGCCCTGCCTGAAAAGAGAGTTTTCTTTCATCGGTTGGCGAAAAGGCGGAGTTTTTTCTGAAGGGCTTAATGAAGGAAGATGTCCCGAGCGGACCATAAGCAAGTTCGCGAGGGAGCGTTTGGCTCTGCGATTCACTGTGCTTCCTTGATGACTTTGGCGGCGCGGGTGCCCAGCCCGCCAATTGTCTATTTAGGCCGAGACAACTTGCCCCATTCACTCAGAGTGGTTGGTTCGCTTGAGGGTTGGCTAGCGCAGCCTGCTGCGAACAGGAGTGTACATGCGACCAACCAAATGAAGGAACGCGGCATAATCAACCTCTAATGCTCTGGAATATGACCTGTCGGCGCCGGTGATTTCACCGTAATGAAGACCGCGAGTCCAACTCGCGTAATAGGTGATTCCAGCGGTCGGGACAAGTCGAACTTAAGGAATCCGCGAAATTTAAAAGACGCGTTATTAAGCTAGTAGAGCTCTAAGGTTAGTAGAACTTTAGATGGTGAAGTAGGGATTTGCTACATCAGGCATTGGGGTATACCGTTGCACCGGCGAATCGTAGACCGAGCACTCCGTTGCCCTCATGCCCTGCGTCAACGGGAACGCTTACGATGGGTTTGTCATTCACAGTCAACTCCATCAACGACCCGCGCAAGGCTACTTTAGCCTTCGCTCGGAGTGGTAGTCCACGTATGCCTACGCCCGCTTCCTGGCGCCAATCATTTCCGTCGTGGCACCATTTGCTCAAAGTTCCTTCGCAATCCGTTTGCCGCTGAATGAGAAGGGCTTGCATGTCGGTATCCCCACCGTGTCCCCGATAGTTAACGACGGAAACATGTGCGTCGGGTGCTGCTGGGTCGATCGAATAGCGGAAGTTCATTTCCCACTCCTTCTTGCCTGCGGAACCTGGTTGGATCAACAAGCAAAGGCGTCCCGGTTCAATGGACCGAGAATTGTTTTCACCGGCAACGGGTTCGCCATAGACCGTATGGAATTCGCTCCATGCAGTTTGGTCGCGTTGTGACTGTCTTGACGCTTGGATGCGAGTGCTAGCCAACTCTTCGCGCGCATCCTGCTTCAACAAAGCTGCGAGTCCACTGAATGGAAGACCGTGATGCGCTTCGTCGACAGCGTTCAGCAGACGGACTTCGTGCACGCTTCCGTAGGGTCCCAAGCAGTAGTAGTCGAGTGTTGACCATGTATTTCGATCGATCAACCACAATCCGCTCATGGAACTGTGTCTTAAATCCCGACCCAATTTTTGGCTTTCACCAACCAGAACGATGTCAGCGGTGGCTGCAAGTCCACGAGTGAATATTGGCGAACCGGCACACCACAGGACTTGCCCATTGCGAATGTTGATTAGGCTGCCTGTTTCGCTATTGCAACAAATTCTCTCACCTGCGTCTGTAATCCAAATGTTGTGCATTCCAGTGCAAGAGCGTATGGGTTCGATGGAAACCGTTTCCAACGTGGGGTAACTGAATTCGATCAGCTTGGAGCCTTTGGAGAATCCATGGGCGATTGTGTAGAGTCGATCCCCTTTCAGGAAGACTGAATTGAGATGATCGCCGACATTTTGTTGCAACGAAAGACGATCCCAGCGTGAGGCGGACACGCGAACTTCTTGGAACGTGTTGGGGCAATTGAAATCGAAGACTGTTATTGCATTGCGTCCAGTATTTGTGCAGATGACCCGTCCATCGGGCACGCAGATTAGTTGATGAGGTTGGGACAAGAATGCAGGGCTAGCAATGTCACCCATCGTAAGCGTCCCCACTTCCGAAGCCGCGTACTCGGACAGACTCGTCAGGCTTGCGTTGTCAAGATTGGAGTGAGAGACGACCAGGTGAGGCGAATCTGGAAACCACGAAACCCCGTAGTACTCTGGGCGATGAAATTCTAAAGGAATTACTTGTTTGGTCGACAGGTTTAGCAAGAGCAGAAATCGTGTTGTTGCAATCAATGCGTAAATTGGCGGATCGGTCTTCCCATTCCGTTGAACGCGGTCGCTCGTTAATTCACTCCACATAACGCTTCTTTAAGACATGCGAAAAGGGAAAGGAGCGGCATTTCGTTCTGTTGCCGCAAACCGAAAGAACCATAGAGATTTTTGTGAGGTTCCAAAAGAGCAGTTCCGAGCAGTTAACGGTGGTATTTAAGCGTCCAAGCAACAGGTCATTTCTGGACTTGCCAGTGAACCGGTGACACAACCGCCAGCAAGCTATCGTTTGTCCGATACAGTTTTCGTTTTTGCGGGATATGATCCGGGTCAGGTCCACAAGTCGGAAGATGGGAGGAAGAGGGTGGCGAGGCAATATGTTTCGCACCTTCATATCGAGCAGCTTGCCGAGCAGCACAGGTCCCACCCACACCGAACCTGTCCCCGTGTGAACCGTGTGACTAATGACTAGTGACTAGGACTAGTGACTAGGGTCTGTCCCCGAGTGACTAGGGTCTGTCCCGCGCGCATGTCCCCGCCCGCAGGGTGATTGACTAGGGACTGTCCCCGCGCATACCGGTGCCGCGAGATCAGGAGATGTTTGCCTAGATCGCGTACTTCAACTAAGTCTCCACTCTTGTGTGCACTAACAGAACGGAGGCAGGCACGTGGCGCAAGGCAGTCGCTTGCCTGAAACCTCCAGTCGGCGCCTTTCTCGATGGTCAACGTCCTTTTCTGCTGCCGTGCTAGCTCCGTGTTCGACTGCAGCTCGAGACTCTATAGGCATAGAGCAATCTATTTCGAGCGATAGACCTGCGGTTATCCGAAGGTTTTCGACGACATGCGAAATTATTTGGAAAAGAATCTTTTACCTCGCGTAAGTTTCGTCAATTTTCTCCGTCAGTACCTATTAGAGAGCTGAGTTCATTCATTTGATTGAGGACAAAAACGTGTCGCGAGAAAATCGAAGGGATCAATTTCGTCCTGATGAAGTGGCCGTGGTGCATGTCATGAATCGTGTTGCTCGACAAGCCATGCGATTGGGAAAAGACTCGACAACGGGCCAATGTTTCGACCATCGAAAAGACTGGTTTGATGCGGAGTTG